>NZ_DHDZ01000006.1 GCF_002399615.1 Pedobacter sp. UBA4863
TATTAATCGAGTTCAGGTTAATAGCTACCCGACACCAAGAAAATGGTCTATGTACCTCAGATGCCCTTTATCAAATTATCGAAAAAATATCGCCGGATGTAATTTTTGAGGAAATTCCACCTAGCAAGTTTGAGGCTGTGTATAAGGGATTGCGTCAAGACTCTTTAGAAACGCGAACAATCAAAAGATACTTGAGTAGATATCCTGCAACCCATTTTCCAGTGGATGCAGAAACAGATGAAATAACAGATAAATTTATTAAGAACGACTACAGAGTTATGGTAAACCTTTTCGTAAACTATAGCATAGAATATAGGGATTTATGCATAAAACGTCAACTTTCTTCTGAAGAGAAAGGATTCAGTTACTTAAATAGCAATGAATGGACATATTTATCCAAACGTATAGATATACTAGAGGAACAAATAGTAAATAGTTTAAACAACGATACATTAAATCAACGTTATAAAGAGTGGCTAAATGTACTTGATATTCGAAATGATGAGATGATTCGAAATATCTATAAGTGCGTTAAGTTCAATGAATGTAAAAACGGATTGTTCCTCGTTGGTGTTGAACACAGAAGACAAATAATTGATAAAATACACTTATTGGAAAAACATAGCCATTCGAAAATCAATTGGAATTTCAATTATTTTAATTGATTATTAATCTCATTACAGTCTTTATTTGAAATATTTAATTAGCCCTCCAGTTTACAGTTTGTTTTATGGCTAATAGTACTGTTGCTCAATAGAAATACCTCAGCTTAAATTTAATAAAAAGTTTCGATCTAAGCCGTTTAGCCTCCTTTTTGCAATACTTTGTTACCTGTATTTTTTACTTTTTCTAATTCTATTCGTTTTTCTTCTTCAAGTTCGAGTTTTGTAATTCTTTCATTTAAAATTCTTGAAGTTTTAGCAATGTCATTTAAAGTATCAGTTATGCTTCTGCCTTCAAGTTGCGTTACTGTCTCCTTAAAGACAGAATAGTACGCTTCTAAAGTATTAAATGTTTGTTCGTTATTAATCTTTAGTTTTTGTAAAATTGCTAAGTCTCCAATTTTTTGAATTCCATCTAGGTCAAGGATTTCAGGTCGTCTTCTTTTAAGAAACTCAACAACATCGTCATATTCTTTCCAACTTTCAACAATTTGTATATTTTGCAAATAATCTTTTAAAATCTCCTCAATTTCTTGACGTTCATTACGAGGACAACAAATTACTTTTATCGCACTATGAGGAAATATCATCCCTTCTGGACTAGAGTATCTCCATTCACGTTCCCACATAAAACCTTGAGACGACTTATCTTCTAATAATGGAAATAGCAGAGGTTTTATTTTCGCAAGGCTTTGGGAAAAATCAACTGTTTTATGTTCCTTATCTGTAATTTTCAGATCACCCGATTCTATTTTATTGCAAAGTCTTAACAGAGCACTGTTAGTTTCACTGTCTAAATAAACTACAGGCCTAACGTCGTTTTCTTTAATAAGGTTATGTTTAGCGAAACCAATTCCGAACTGTTGGTCAAGCTGCCATCGTCTGAAACTTCTATAACGAAAGAAGTCGATAGCAAACAACGGTGACTCTGTAAAACAGACAACCGGTGAATTATAATATTTGTGATTACCGTCAAATGTGGGAATAACACTCTTCAAATAGCCACTTTCTTCTTTAATTATTACACCATTTGGTGCATTGTCGCCCTTCAGAATACTAATTAATTCATTTCTACCTGTCATGTGAACCAAAAAAGGTGAGAAGTCAGGCTTTTCAATTGAAGTTAACTGGAAAGTTGGTGTTGAAATTTGATAATCCTTCCAAGTTATTCCAGATTCAGGTCCTTGTAATGGCATAGTTCTAAAATAATAGGTAACGTTTTCGGGCTTTGCGTTCTGGCGGGTTTCGGAGAACAAAGCTTCAATTTATTACTAAAGTTCATTGGGAGCAGTTAACTAAAAATTTGTACGTCAGCCCGCCTGACGCAAAACCCGTATTATGGGCTGGGCTTATTTTACTTCAATTTTTTCGTAACCATCAACAAAAGTTTTTAATTCTTCAATTTTACTCCAACATATCACATTTTCGGTTGATATTTTGCCAGAAATAATTTCTTGGAGCAATTTTTTTATGGCTATGTAAAATTCAGCATCCTTTAATTTTTCCATTGCATTTTCAGGTTTGCCTGAAGAAAGGTTTTCATTAAAATTCGCAAATTCAAAATTTATTAACGAAGCATATACTCTTGAATAAATTGACATATTCGCTTCAATTTTGCTATTATTTGTCCATGCTGGATTTACAATTTCAATTTCCTCAATATATTTTTTTCCTTGAGAATCTTTTTTTGTTTGCCGTCTTTTAGTTTTTGGAGTGTCGGTATCATGTAAAACAAAATATTGTTTTTTGAAATGATTCAAAATTTTCATTAAAGAAGAAATTTGTACTTTACCTCGTGCTCTAATTACTAAAATGTCTGCAAATTCTTCATTTCCATTTTCCTTTTCTTTTTCCTTTATAAAATTAAATGCGTTGTATTCAGTATCACCTTCAACAAGTATAACTTTTCCTCCAAAGAAAAATTCTAAAACATATGGATCAATAAGATTAAGAAACTTAATATTTTCTTTTTCGTCAGTAGTTAGTTGTACTTCTTCGGCTCTATAAAGTGTAGTTGTTTCTATTTTTTCTTCGTTAAATTTTTCGATTCTTACAATTGTTGTATGGTCTTTTGAGAGGTCAATGAAGTTTGGTGAATGAGTTGTTAACATTACTTGCCAAATGTTATTTTCTGGCAAACTGTATAATACATTACAAGCTTCCCTGATTGCGGATGGGTGCAAGCTAATTTCTGGCTCATCCATTAATAATATATGGCTGTCTGTTGATTTTACGGCTTCATACTTTTTACCTTTTGGAGCAGACTTTGCTTCAAATCCCATTTCTGCAAGTTTTTTAAGAATCGCCCAAAGAATGGTTCTTCTAGCTCCACTACCGTGATTTAGTAACGGATAAAGTCTTTCTCCTTCTCCGAACTTTATACTAACATCTTTTGGGTCAAATATCTGAAAAGGATCACTTTTTAATGCCTCATCTATAGAAAAAATAAACTTATGGTTAGGTATGATTTTGTCTATTATTGTTGTTATGTCTTTTGAAATTTTTTCAACTTCAGTTTCGCTGGCAGTCATAAATTCCTTTTTTAAGCTTTCAAATTTCCCGATTAGTGAAGGGAAATCATCGGTTTGTTTAGTAGGCTTAAAAAGTTTGACCTTTTCTTCAAGAAGTGTATTTATTAAATCTTTAACGGCTTCAGATTGAACTTCAGGAGAATCGAAAGTGCTTACTCTGTGTGGGCTTGGTCTTTTTGAACCCGCAACATTATCTGTTGCCCAAGGCATTCTTGGTTTGTCTGCTTCAGTAGCCCATCTATTAGCGTCCACACGATATCCGACACGTTCTGGCTTATCTGCAACTTTTTTCCAAGTCCATTTTTCTTTTACGAGAAAAGTGTCATTCTCAAAAGGTTCACACCATTGTTCTATTTTTGGAGCAGTATCCTTATCAACAATTGTGATAATTTCCACTTCAGGTAAATGATCTTCGTCAATTACACAATTATGAAAATCTTCTAAAGTTAATTTTTCCGATTTGACTGCATTTTCGTACGCTTTTAGTATTGTACTTTTTCCCGCATTATTTGCTCCGACTAAAATTACTATATCATTTAATTCAACTTCAACATCATTTTTGATTGCTCGAAAATTTCGAACAATCATTTTTTTTAGTTTAGGATATTTACTCATTAAAATTTATTTGCGTAGTTTGTACTATACAACTCCAATCAAAATAGGCCGTATCTGTGTAATTCAACTTACTTACCACTCTAAAGCTTTACGAAATGTAATTGAAAGAATTGAGCGCTTAAGTTTAACTAAATTAGCAGATTGTATCATTAAATGCAAATGCCTTTGCTCACCGCCTGCGAACGGAGTCCATGTGTCAAAGAGAAAGTGCGCAGCATGCCTTTGACTATGTTTTACACAAGCGTAGCGCAGCATGGATGATTGCGCAGGTGAACTGAAAAGCACACTCAGTTCTGTTTAAAAAAAGACAGAACGAACGTTAAAGCACCAGACCTACAACTAGTCCAAGCCTTTCCACTTGTTAGGCAGCAAATGAGTGAAAGACTTGGTTCAGGGAGTGTAATTATTTCTTCTGGACGTCATAAATTACTAAAGAAAAGAGCTGCACTCCTTACCATAAATAAGCATTAACAGGTTTTGAATTAATCGATTAGCGTTTGACAATCCAAAGTTTTTTATAGTATATTTAGTGCAACAAACTGTTTAACTATGAAAAAGATTTTTTTGTTGTTGATCTTCTGGGCGAGCGTAGGTTTTCTTTATGCACAAACTACTACTAAAACAAATAGGCCAGACGAAAATACTATTGTTAAAGATGATGCAGGCAATGTTTACCAATACGCCATATGGCAAAAGTTATTGCAAACAGGAGAATATGCCATAAGATCTGTTAAAGTTGTGGGAGAGGAAAATGCTACATTTTTACTTTACAGAATGAGTGAAGAAGAGAAAGCGGAGAAGAAAAGAAAAAAGGAAGCGTATGCAGCAACGCTTCCTAAGCCAAGAACAAGCGGCGTTTTTATAGATGGCAAAAAGTTTTCTTTTGATAAAATGAAGACTTTAGACGGCTTAAAGTTCGACTTTAAAAAAGATACGGGCAAAGTGGTGGTTTTTAATTTTTGGTTTATCAATTGCCCGCCATGCAAGCATGAAATACCAGAACTAAACGATTTGGCAGAAAAATACAAAGAGCATAAAAATGTCGTATTTGTTGCCATTGCGCTAGACGACGAAGTGGCTTTAAAAAACTTCTTAAGGTTTTCGCCATTTAATTACAATATCATTCCTAATGGCAGGTTCTATGCAGAAAAACATGGCGTGAAGTCTTATCCAACCCACCTAGTAGTAGGAAAAGATGGTTTGATTAAATTTAGCACCATAGGCCTAGCAACCAATACCGTTTTTTGGATAGATAAAACCATTAGCGAGCAATTATAAGCAACTTAAATCTCCTCATTTGGTACAAGTCTTATAGATGTAACTGCTGTGTTTACGCGGTTTGCTTTGCATTATACTGCGCTATAAAGCACAAGTCGGGTCTTTGTGCTAAGACTTGTAATAATGAAGTGCAGAATTCACTTCTATTTCATTGGTTTCAATTTATAATCCTACTTTAAACCCTTACAAACATCATTTATTAAAATAATTGTATCTTTAGCCAATAGCAGCAACTTAAAAGGTTTTACAATGCTATAAAATAGTTTAGGGCTCCTAACGATGTAAATGGCACAATAATGAATATCGCATTTCAAGAAGAAAAAATACATGAAGGAAAAAACCTAAAGCGTATTCGTGAAATTATAGGTTTAAAACAAGAAGCATTAGGCGCCAAATGCCCAGCAAATTACTCGCAACAACGCATCTCCGAGTTTGAAAACCAGTGGTCTATCGATGAACCAACACTTCAAGAACTAGCCAAAGCGTTAGGAGTAAACATCGAATTTATTCGTTCTTTTAATGAAGAAAAAGCCATTTACAACATACAAAACAACAGCAATACCTATAATGGCCATGCCAAAGACCATAGTCATTCGCAACATTACCAACCAAACATAAACTATCAAGAGAATAAACAAATAGCCGATCTTTTAGAAAAACTGATAGAAGATGACAAAACTAAAAGTCAGGCTATCTTAGATTTAACTAAAATTATTTCAGATTTAGCAGAAGAAGTAAGAAAGCTTAGAAAATAATCTAATACCCAACATTACAACTCCTCTTAAAAAACAAGGTCTCCATACTGGAAAACAGCAATACATAAACAATACCGACATAAACTCATCTTCCTTTTCCTCATCATATATCGCACTGCTGTATTTGACGTGAATTATGGGGCTTTTAGATTAGGAAATTATCTCAAGCCCCAGTAAAAACCGTTAAATTAGCTTAAAATCGGTCTTGTTCTTTGCGGTAGCGTTGTAATTGCTGTAGTAATAGCTTCAAAGCAAAGGGCGCAACTTGTACCTATTAATCGGTAGCCGAGAGTTTATCAGCAAAGCTGATGAGCTCAGCAAACTTCGGTTTTGGGTGCTTTTGGGGAAGCATGCATGAGAGCAAAAGAAAATAATAAAACCAATCGAATAAAAGTACCTGCCAATGCCCGGCATAGCTTGCACCGATACATCGGTAAGGGCAGGAAAGACCATGTGTACGACTAAGATGTTATTTTTCAGTAAAAAATATCCATAATTCACGTTATTTACAATACTGAATTTCGGCAACAAGCCCAATTTAGATTTTAGGTTTGTAAGGGCTACGGAAGGTTTTCAAAAAGTACTTTATCAGTTGTTTTTTTTCAAACTATTTCCCAACACCCCTCACTTTTACGCAGAAATTCGTCAAAATTACAATGCAAGCATAACATCTATACCGAATACCAATTTCATATTTGGTCTATCTTATACCATATTCCAACAGACAAACACCGCATTAAACAAAACAATAACTCTAAAAACAAACAAAAAACAAAATTATATTCTAAATAAAATATTTTCATTTTACCTATTGCTATTTTTTGAACCAAATACTAAATTGGTATTTATAAAAACACGTAAAAACCCAACCCTTTAATTCGCATGAATTTAGTTGCCACATACAAAGTAAACAATAGCGTCAATTTCAATGTGACACTACTACTTCGTGTACTGCTATATAAACAATGCAAGGGTTCGTTATAAATTATATAATATGTCTAAAAAGCGTCCCTTTCTTCAAAAAATGGGGCGCTTTTTTTAAATAAAATAACCGTCATGGTTGCTGTAATCATGACACCTATCTCGTTAGTACGGGAGCTTCATTACCAATGAAGCCAACATAAATAAAAAATGAAAATGAATTATTACAATTCGAACACAGTAATTTATCTAAATGGCCAATTTGTAAAAGCCAACGAAGCGAAAACCGATTTATACGGCCAGTCGCTACATTATGGCTTTGCAGCTTTCGAGGGCATTAGGGCTTACAAAACCCACAATGCCACGCGTATTTTTAAGGCCAGAGAGCATTTTGAGCGCTTAAAACGTTCGTGCGAATTAACGGGCATTCCATTTACCTGGAATGTTGAAGACTTAATTAGACAAACTTACAAACTGCTCGAACTAAATAATTTAAAAGACGCCTACATCCGTCCGTTGGTTTTTAGCGAACCACAAATGACTTTGGTAGCTCCAGAAAAAACCGCAATTATGATTTGCGCATGGGAATGGGCAGCTTACCTTGGCGACAGGCAGCTAAAGGTCTGCATTTCCCCTTTTGAGCGTCCAAATCCGAAATCGATAAAGATTGAGGCTAAAATTAGCGGCAACTATGTAAACTCTATTTTGGCCACTACCGATGCTAAAAATAATGGTTTCGACGAAGCGCTTTTATTAGATGCAAAAGGCCTAGTAGCCGAAGCTCCGGGAGCAAACGTCTTTATCGAAAAGAACGGAAAGTTATACACCCCAGCAAAAGGCAACATTTTACCCGGCATTACCAGAGCTACCATTATAGAGCTTTGCAAGGTACTAGACATCGAAGTAATTGAAAAAGAGATTACGGTAGAATTTATAAAAGAAGCAGATGGCGCATTTTTTTGCGGCACAGCGGTAGAAGTGGTAGGCATCCATACCATAGACGAAACCGTTTACAGACAAAGATGGAGAGATAGTATTGGTGCTACTTTACAACGAGCCTATAAAAATCTCGTATTAGAAAAAGTAAATTATGAAGTGATCATTTAATTTCTCTTCTTGATAATTTGTTAGTATGTTTGGGTTCGAAAAAGAACAACATGCTTTTAAACACAGTCATTATTAACAACATTATCCTAATTCCTCATCAGGGGGAAGGCCATCGTTGTATATAATGAAAAAGATACTATAGCGAAACCGCCTCCCAAAAAGAGGCGGTTTTTTTTTGAATTGAACAGAACAAACAACAATACAAATGGAATTAAATAAATACAGTAAGACCTTTACGCAAGACCCTACACAACCCGCAGCACAAGCCATGCTTTACGGAATTGGTTTAACCGATGCCGATATGGAAAAAGCCCAAGTGGGCATTGCCAGCATGGGCTACGATGGCAATACCTGCAACATGCACCTCAACGATTTAGCTCAAATTGTAAAAAAAGGTGTCTGGAACAACGATTTAGTAGGTCTTACTTTTAATACCATTGGTGTAAGCGATGGCATGAGCAACGGAACCGAAGGCATGCGTTACTCGTTGGTTAGTCGTGATGTAATTGCCGACAGTATTGAAACCATTTGTGGTGGCCAATATTACGATGGTGTAATTGCCATTCCGGGCTGTGATAAAAATATGCCAGGGGCCATTATGGCAATGGCACGCTTAGACCGTCCTTCAATTATGGTTTATGGTGGCACAATTGCTCCGGGGCATTACAAAGGCGAAGAATTGAACATCGTATCTGCTTTCGAAGCCTTGGGCCAAAAAATCTGTGGTAACTTATCAGATGAAGATTACCAAGGCATCATTAAACATACTTGCCCAGGTGCTGGTGCTTGTGGTGGCATGTACACGGCAAATACCATGGCTTCGGCAATTGAGGCTTTGGGCATGAGCCTACCTTACTCTTCTTCGAACCCAGCCGTGAGCGATGAAAAGAAAAACGAGTGCTTAGACGCTGGAAAATACATTAAAATCTTATTAGAAAAAGACATTAAACCTTCTGATATCATGACGAGAAAAGCATTTGAAAATGCTATCCGTTTAATTATCATTTTAGGTGGTAGCACAAATGCCGTACTGCACTTTATTGCTATTGGGAAAGCCATTGGTGTAGAAATTACTCAAGACGATTTCCAACGCATGAGTGACATCACCCCAGTGTTGTCTGACTTCAAGCCAAGTGGAAAGTATTTGATGCAAGATCTTCAACAATATGGTGGCACGCCAGCAGTAATGAAATATTTGTTAAATGAAGGTTTACTACATGGTGACTGCTTAACAGTAACAGGAAAAACAGTTGCTGAAAACTTAGCCGATGTTAAATCGATTATCGATTACGATCAAAAGATTGTACAAAGATTAGAAGAGCCGTTTAAAGCTACTGGTCACTTACAAATTTTGTACGGAAACCTAGCAGAAAAAGGTTCTGTAGCGAAAATCTCTGGTAAAGAAGGTGAAAGATTTGAAGGTCCGGCTCGTGTATTTGATGGAGAAAAAGATTTAGTAGCTGGAATTTCTTCAGGGAGAATTAAGCCAGGTGATGTCGTGGTAATTAAAAACGAAGGTCCTGTTGGTGCACCAGGAATGCCTGAAATGTTGAAACCTACCTCATTAATCATTGGTGCAGGTTTGGGAAAATCTATCGCATTAATTACTGATGGCCGTTTCTCTGGTGGCACACACGGCTTTGTAGTAGGCCATATTACACCAGAAGCTTACAAAGGCGGCTTAATTGGCTTAGTAGAAGATGATGACATTATTGAAATTGATGCCGTAAACAATAAAATTAACTTAAAAGTTAGTGATGAAGTGATTGCCGAGCGTAGAGCGAAATGG
Organism: Pedobacter sp. UBA4863; assembly: GCF_002399615.1. Lineage (GTDB taxonomy): Bacteria > Bacteroidota > Bacteroidia > Sphingobacteriales > Sphingobacteriaceae > Pedobacter. Next base: position 9,659 of record NZ_DHDZ01000006.1, read on the forward strand.
CAACAGCCAAAACTGAAAGTCAGCAAGGGCGTATTATTCAAATATGCCAAAACAGTAAGCGATGCTGCTGGAGGTTGTGTAACTGACGAAGCTTAACCTTTAGCCCAAAAAATTAATCCAAACCGAAAACTTCCATTCATAAAACATAAAACCATGGAAACCTTACAAGATACAGCTACAAAAAAGGCAACAACAAGCTCCCCTACCTTTAAAGGTTCGGGTTCGCAAATGTTGTTAAATGCACTTATTGAGGAAGGCGTAAGCACCATTTTTGGCTACCCAGGCGGTGCAATTATGCCTATTTACGATGCACTTTACGATTACGCAGATCAACTAGAACATATTTTGGTACGCCACGAGCAAGGCGGCATTCATGCGGCCCAAGGTTATGCCCGCACCAGCGGAAAAGTTGGTGTTGCTTTTGCCACCAGCGGCCCAGGCGCTACTAATTTGGTAACTGGTTTAGCCGATGCGCAAATTGACAGTACGCCTTTAGTTTGTATTACCGGACAAGTATTTGCGCACCTTTTGGGTACAGATGCTTTCCAAGAAACCGATGTAATTAACATTACCACGCCAGTAACCAAATGGAACTACCAAATTACTGACGCCAAAGAAATACCCGAAGTATTAGCAAAAGCTTTTTACATTGCTAGAAGTGGCAGACCAGGCCCAGTTTTGATTGACATTACCAAAAATGCGCAATTGCAAATCGAAGAGTTTGAAGCTTACACAAAATGCAACCACATCCGTAGTTACAGGCCTAAGCCCAAAGTACGGGTAGCGCTTATTGAAGAAGCTGCAAAATTGATTAACAGTGCTCAAAAACCTTTTGTATTGTTTGGTCAGGGGGTGATTTTAGGAAATGCAGAAAAAGAATTTAAAGCATTTATTGAGAAAACTGGTATTCCTGCTGCCTGGACTATCATGGGCGAAGGCGCTATACCAACAGACCACCCACTAAACGTAGGCATGTTGGGCATGCACGGCAATTACGGGCCAAACGTATTAACCAACGAAGCAGATGTAATTATTGCTATTGGGATGCGTTTTGATGACCGCGTAACTGGTCGTTTAGATAAATACGCCAAACAAGCCAAGATTGTTCACTTAGATATTGACCCTGCTGAAATAGATAAAAACGTAAAAGCCGAAGTTGGAGTTTGGGGCGACTGTAAAGAAACTCTTCCAATTTTAACAAATTTCGTAAAAGAAAGTAAGCACGAAGCTTGGGTTGCGCTGTTTAGAGATTACAACCAACAGGAAATAGATCAAGTAATTACACCAGAGTTATACCCTACTGGAGAAGAAATGACCATGGGCGAAGTACTACGTACGTTAAACGAGCTTACTGGTGGCGATGCGGTAATTGTAACCGACGTTGGTCAGCACCAAATGGTAGCTTGCCGCTATGCAAAATTTAACAAAACCCGTAGCAACGTTACTTCTGGTGGTTTGGGCACCATGGGCTTTGGTTTGCCAGCAGCTATTGGCGCTAAATACGGTGCGCCAGAGCGTACGGTTGTAGCCATTATTGGCGACGGTGGTTTTCAAATGACCCCACAGGAATTGGGTACCATTATGCAGTTCGGTGCAGCGGTGAAAATCTTGATTTTAAACAACCAGTTCTTAGGCATGGTACGCCAATGGCAACAGTTATTCCACGATAAACGCTATTCGTTTGTGAACATTACCAGCCCTGATTTTGTAGCCTTGGCTAAGTCGTACTACATTGAGGCTAGCAAGGTTGACCAAAGAGCTGAACTTAAGAAAGCATTGGAGACCATGATTAACCACAAAGGCTCGTACCTTTTAGAAGTAATGGTAGGTAAAGAAAATAACGTTTTCCCAATGGTACCACAAGGTTGCAGCGTAAGCGAAATTAGATTAAAATAATTAAGATAAAAGAGCAAAGAATAAGGAGCAAAGATAAAAGACCAAAGACGAAAGTCCTTCATCTTTATTCCTTGTTCCTTAATCCTTAATCCCATAAAAATGAGTAACGACACCATAAAATATACACCTAGCGACACCTCTTACGAAGGTAAGCAAGACTTCACCATTACAGTTTATGCTGAAGACAGGGTTGGTTTATTGAACCGTATTTCGATTATATTTTCGAAAAGAAAAATTAATATCGACAGTTTAAATACTTCTCCATCGGAAATTGCGGGCATACACCGCTTTACCATTTTAATTAACGAAAGTTACGAAGTGGTAAGGAAATTAGCCCGTCAGATTGAGAAGCAAGTTGAGGTACTAAAAGTGTACTTTAACACAGACAGCGAAGTAATTTGGCAAGAACTGGCACTTTACAAGGTTTCTACAGAAGAGATTACCGAGAAAGTAACGGTAGAGCGTTTATTGAGACAGTACGGTGCAACAGCGGTGGTAATCCGTAAAGATTATACTGTTTTTTCGGTAACTGGCCATAAAGAAGAAACCGATGCTTTGGTAAAAGCACTGGAGCCTTACGAACTGATTGAATTTGTGCGTTCGGCAAGGGTAGCAATTATTAAGGATAGCGCTGGTTTCCACGAAAAGCTGAAAGAATTTGAAGCTGATGAACCAGGTGAAGAGCGTGTAGAAAACGAGTTCTTGGATAAGGGCGAGAAGATTTTTACGATGTAGAAGGAAGTTGTAAGTTTTAGGTATTACGTTATACGTTACTTTACAAGACGTATAACTTCAAACGTATAACCTACAACCGTTAAAAACTAAACCCGATTGAAGCGGAAATATCCCGATTTAAGCATAGCAGGTTGTTATTTTCAATTGTATGCTTGCTTGTTTCACAGGTTTCATCGGGAATTAGAGCAAAAAGCGGGACAGCAATAACCGAAGAGCAAAGAACCATGCTTTACAAGAATAAAGAGCAAGGATTAAAGAGCAAAGACGAATAGTATAATATCGGTGAAATCACAACATCTGTGTGATCAAACCGAAGGAAAAAATAAAAACATAAACAATAAATCCGTAGATGCGCAAAATGTGTATCACAAAAACTAAATAGAAAAATGGCAAATTATTTTAACACCTTACCACTTAGAGAAAAATTAAACCAATTAGGCGTATGTGATTTCATGGCCAACGATGAGTTTTTAGATGGCGTAAACGCCCTAAAAGGTAAAAAACTGGTAGTTGTAGGTTGTGGCGCACAAGGTTTAAACCAAGGTTTAAATTTAAGAGATAGTGGTTTGGATGTTTCTTATGCATTGCGTAAGGAAGCTATCGAGCAAAAAAGAGATAGCTGGAAAAATGCGACCGACAATAATTTTAAAGTGGGCACTTACGAAGAGCTAATTCCTACGGCTGACGTGGTGATTAACCTTACCCCAGATAAACAACACACAGCTGTAGTAAATGCAGTTATGCCCCTAATGAAACAAGGTGCTACCCTACTTTACTCTCACGGTTTTAACATTGTTGAAGAAGGCATGCAAGTACGTAAAGACTTAACGGTAATTATGGTAGCGCCTAAATGCCCTGGTTCGGAGGTTAGAGCCGAGTATTTGAGAGGTTTTGGTGTGCCTACGTTAATTGCTGTACACCCAGAAAACGATCCTGAAGGTAAAGGTTTGGCACAAGCTAAAGCTTACTGCGTGGGTACTGGTGGCCACAGAGCTGGCGTTTTAAAATCGTCTTTCGTGGCTGAGGTAAAATCTGACTTAATGGGCGAGCAAACTATTTTGTGTGGCTTGTTGCAAACGGGTTCTATTCTTTCTTTCGACAAAATGATTGAAAAAGGAATTGACGCTGGTTATGCTTCTAAATTGGTACAATATGGTGTTGAGGTAATTACCGAAGCCTTGAAACACGGTGGCGTAAGCGGTATGATGGATCGTTTGAGCAATGTGGCTAAAGTAAAAGCTTTCAAAATTTCTGAGGAATTGAAAGACATCATGCGTCCGTTGTTCCAAAAGCACCAAGACGATATCATGAGCGGCGAGTTCTCAAGCACCATGATGGCTGACTGGGCTAATGGCGATGCTAATTTATTGAAATGGAGAGCTGAAACTGGTGAAACCGCTTTCGAAAAAACACCTGCTGGTGATGTGAAAATTAGCGAGCAAGAATACTTTGACAACTATACTCTAATGGTGGCTTTCGTAAGAGCTGGTGTTGAATTGGCTTTCGAAACAATGGTTGAGGCTGGTATTAAACCAGAAAGTGCTTACTACGAGTCGCTACACGAAACGCCACTAATTGCTAATACCATTGCCCGTAAGAAATTGTTCGAAATGAACCGTGTAATTTCTGATACGGCAGAATACGGCTGCTACTTATTTGACCAAGCTTGTAAGCCTTTATTAACTGATTTTATGAAAACTGTTGATACTGATTTAGTAGGCAAAAACTTTAACGAAGGTAAAGATGGTTCGGTTGATAACGCTGAATTAGTTGCAATCAACGAGATTTTACGTGAACACCAAGTAGAAGTGGTAGGTAGAAAATTACGTAAAGCAATGACTGCAATGAAGTCGATTAAGACGGCATAACCCCTAAATTCTCCCGAATAATCGGGACAGGCTCTAAAGGGAAATTTGGTAATGCTTTACGCAAATTCGTAGTGAAATTTACATTTTTGCTACAAACAAAATAAACTCTATACTAGCCCTCCCTTTTAGGGGAGGGCTGGGAGGGGTTAACTAAAAACAATTTATAACAAGATGTCTAAAACATTAGTAGAAAAAATATGGGATGCCCACGTAGTAAAGCGTGAAGAAGGCTTTCCCGATATTTTATACATTGATACGCATTTAATTCACGAGGTTACTTCGCCTCAGGCTTTTGACGGCTTAAGAAAACGTGGCATAGGGCTTTTCCGCCCGAAACAAACGGTAGCTACTGCCGACCATAACGTTCCTACTTTAGACCAACATTTGCCTATCAAAGAAGAACTTTCGAGATATCAGGTAGATATGTTGACCAAGAACTGTACTGAATTTGGCGTAGAACTTTACGGTTTAGGCCATCCTTTTCAAGGTATTGTACACGTAATTGGCCCAGAATTGGGCATTACCTTACCAGGAAAAACCATGGTTTGTGGCGATAGCCATACCTCAACACATGGTGCTTTTGGTGCTATTGCTTTTGGTATCGGCACTTCGCAGGTAGAGCAGGTTTTTGCAACACAATGCCTGCAACAAAGCAAGCCTAAAACCATGAAAATTGAAGTTAACGGCAAGTTAGGTAAAGGTGTTGGTGCTAAAGACATTATCCTTTACATCATCTCTAAAATTTCTGCAGCTGGTGGTACGGGCTACTTTGTAGAATTTGCAGGTTCGGCTATCCGTTCGTTAAGCATGGAAGCTCGTATGACGGTTTGCAACATGAGTATCGAAATGGGTGCTCGTGGTGGTTTAATTGCTCCAGATGAAACTACTTTTGAATATATTAAAGGCAGAGAGTTTGCACCAAAAGGCGAGAAATGGGACGAGGCTTTAGCTTACTGGAAAACTTTGTACAGCGATGCTGATGCGAAATTTGATAGCGTGCTAACTTTCGATGCTGCTGACATTGCGCCAATGATTACGTATGGTACCAATCCTGGAATGGGTATCGGCATTGCCGACCATATTCCAGCAACTGCTGCTCAACCTGAAACCGAGCAAGTATCGTACAAAAAAGCTTTAGCCTATATGGGCTTTGCCGATGAGGAAAGTTTATTGGGCAAACCTGTAGATTATGTTTTTATTGGTAGCTGTACCAACTCTCGTATTGAAGATTTACGTGCCGTTGCCGAGTTTGTAAAAGACAAACAGAAAGCAGATAACGTAGAAGTTTGGATTGTTCCGGGATCTAAGCAAGTAGAGGCAAAAGCAAAGGCAGAAGGTATTGATAAAGTATTCGAAGCGGCTGGTTTCCAATTACGCGAACCGGGTTGCTCGGCTTGTTTAGGAATGAACGAGGATAAAATCCCAGCAGGAAAATATTGCGTTTCTACCTCGAATAGAAATTTTGAAGGCCGCCAAGGACCAAACGCAAGAACAATGCTAGCAAGTCCATTAACGGCTGCTGCTGCTGCTGTGACCGGTAAAATTACAGATGTAAGGGAGTTGTTGGAAGCTTAGGGATTAGGGGTCAGTGGTCAGTTAGATACATTGAAGTCTAATCCAAAAAACTAACCAACTAAAAAACCAACCAACAATTAAAATATGATTTTAGAAGTTGCCATATTAAATGTAATCCCAAACCTAACTGCAGAGTTTGAAATAGCTTTTGCTAAAGCAGAGCGAATTATTGCCAGCATGGAAGGTTACATTTCGCATCAGCTTCAAAAATGTATTGAAGATCCTGCCAAATATATCCTCTTGGTGAATTGGACAGATTTAGAAGCGCATATAGTAGGGTTTAGAGGCTCTGCCCAATATCAGGAATGGAAAGCTTTACTGCATCATTTTTATGATCCATTTCCAACAGTAGAGCACTATGAAAAGGTAAAAGGATAAAGGAATAAAGAGCAAGGATTAACGACTAAATTCTAAAAAACTAACCAACAAAACAACTAAAAAACGAGCATTATGCCAGAAATACATTGGGACAGCAAGCTTTACAACGAACAACATCATTTCGTATCTGATTACGGAGCGGACGTTTTGCAATGGCTTAATGCCAAAGCAGGCGAAAATATTTTAGATATTGGTTGTGGAACTGGAGATTTAGCAGCTAAAATACAGGAAATCGGGGCAACAGTTTTAGGTATAGATGCTTCTGCCGATATGGTTGAACTAGCTAAGCAGAGCTATCCCGCTATACACTTTGAGCAAAAAGATGCGGCTGCTTTAGATTACAACCGTGAGTTCGATGCCGTATTTAGCAACGCTACTTTCCATTGGGTTGAAAACCAAAAAGGATTATTGCGTGGCATTTACAAAAGTTTGAAACACGGCGGACGTTTAGTAGCCGAATTTGGAGGCAAAGGAAATATCAAATCTATTATCGATGCGATAGAAGATGCCGCCAAACAATTACACTTTGAACACAGGGTAATTTCCAACTTTTGGTTTTTCCCTTCCATTAGTCATTATGCTACTTTGTTAGAATCTACAGGTTTCGAAGCAGCGCAAATTTGGCTGTTCGACAGGCCAACCAAGTTAGTTGGTGAAGACGGCATGCTCAAGTGGATCAATCAGTTTGCGCAGCATGCCTTTGTAAACCTTAATGAGGAAGAAGCTAAAGCAGTAACAGATTTAGCCGTAAGCATTCTAAAACCAACACATTTTAAAGATGGTGAATGGACTGCGGATTATAGAAGATTGAGAATAAAAGCGATTAAAAAGTAACCCCAAACCCCTAAAGGGGCTTTTGGAAGAAGTAAAAAATATTAACAGAAAATTTCCCCTTTAGGGGATTAAGGGGTATGAAAAAATTTGAAACATTAAGTTCATCGGTTGTACCATTATCGATTGAAAATATAGACACCGATCAAATTATTCCGGCGAGGTTTTTAAAAGCCACCACCCGCGAAGGTTTTGGCGAAAACCTTTTCCGCGATTGGCGTTACAATAGCGACAATACGCCTAAAGCAGATTTCGTACTGAACGACCTAACTTACAGTGGAAAAGTATTGGTTGCGGGTAAAAACTTTGGTTGTGGCAGTAGCAGAGAGCATGCCGCTTGGGCCATTCAAGACGCAGGTTTTGACGTAGTGATAAGTAGTTTCTTTGCTGATATTTTTAAAGGCAATGCACTAAACAACGGCTTGTTGCCCATCCAAGTAAGCGAAGGATTTTTAGCTGCAATTTTTGCGCAAGTTGCTAAAGATGCCAACTCGACATTAACTGTAAATTTAGAAGAACAAACCGTTACCATTGAGGCAACAGGCGCTAAAGAAAATTTCGAAATCAATCCTTACAAAAAGTCTTGTTTAATTAACGGTTACGATGACATTGATTTTGTTCGCAGCCAAACAGATTTGATTGAAACCTACGAGCAAAATAGAGTGTATCAACCTAAAATATTGTAGTTAACACTAAAAAGTGACACCCGAAGACTTTATACTTTCGACTTAAGAAATGAGTAACCCAATAGTCCAAATTTCCAACTTTAACTTAAAATACGGTAACAAAACCGTGTTAACGGATTTGGAATGGACTATCCAAAAGGGAGAAAACTGGCTCTTATCTGGCACTAGCGGAAGTGGAAAAACCGCTTTATTAAAAGCAATTGCTGGTATAGAAAAAAGTACGGAAGATATTGTCGTCAGCTTTAACGAGCAAAGCGATACCAAATCCGTCTGCCAATACATTGCCCAATGGTATCAATTCAAAAATGTAGAAGGCGTTGCCAATTTTTATTACCAACAGCGCTACAATGTACAACAAGTACAAGATACCTTAACTGTTAATGCCGAATTAGCGCATTACGCCAAAGAAAACAATCTTATTTTAGCCCAAGCAGAGCCGATTTTAGAAGCGCTAGGTTTTGCAGCTCTTAAAAATGCGCAACTTATTGAGCTATCAAGTGGCGAACATAAAAAGTTGCAATTGGTCAAAGCTTTATGGTTAAAACCGCAACTATTGCTACTAGACCAGCCTTACACCGGTTTAGATATTCAATCTCGCCAAAACCTTAATAACTTGTTAGATGAGATAACCTATAACGGTGTTCAAATCATCTTGGTTAGTAATGAAACCGAAATTCCAGCTTGCATTAACAGGTTTGGCGAAATAGTTGACGGACAATTAGAGGAACATTTCACTTTTTGCACCAGAAACGAAATCGTACTTAAAGATCGTCCTATTCCCGAATTTTTACACCAAGCACCGCCATCAAGCAACGAGGTGCTAATTAAAATTGTTGATGTTAACATCAGCTACGGCGAAAAGCAAGTACTCAAAAACGTAAACTGGGAAATTAAGGCAGGCGAAAAATGGTTATTGCAAGGCCACAATGGCTCTGGAAAATCAACCTTGTTAAGCTTAATTAACGGCGATCATCCACAGGCTTACGCCAATGAAATTTATCTTTTTGGCAACAAACGTGGTTCGGGCGAAAGCATTTGGGACATTAAACAGCACATAGGCTTAATTTCTCCAGAATTACATTGGTACTTCGATTTTAATGCTACGGTTTGGCAAAGCATCGCCTCTGGCTTTTTTGATAGTATTGGCCTGTACAAAGAAATTGGCTGGCATAAACGTACACAGGTTGATGAACTCATCGAGTATTTCGGCTTAACCGCCAATAAAAACGACTTGCTATCAGCTTTGCCATTAGGCAAACAACGTTTGGTTTTATTGGCCAGAACAGTAATTAAAAACCCAGAATTATTGGTATTGGATGAGCCTTGCCAAGGTTTAGACGCATACCAAACGCTTCAGTTTAACACCTTAATTGACGGTTTGTGCACCACTAACAGAACCTTAATTTACGTTTCGCACAGCGACGACCAATTACCCAAAAACTTAACACATCAGCTTTTGCTGAACAAAGGCGAGGTAATACTTAATGATATTTATACACAGAAAGAAGAATTAGAAAGCGTGTAGCAGAACCCTTAAATAACCCGTCATTTCGAACGAGGGACGAGGAGAAATCCTATGCCCAATTTCTTGATGCTAGATTTCTCCCTAAGGTCGAAATGACGAAATAGTAATAAACAATACGCTCAAAATATAGACACAATGAAAAACGGCGCAGCCCTCTTGAATGCCGTTAAGAAATATAAAAGAATAAATGAAGAAAAACATATTAGTAATACCTGGCGATGGCATTGGCCAAGAAGTAACCCAATGGGGAAAAGCAGCCCTTGAGCAAGTAGCTAAAAACTTTGGTCACGAATTTACCTTTGATGAAGCATTAATGGGACATGCCGCCATTGAAGTAACTGGTAATCCATTACCTGACGAGACCTTAGCAAAAGCACGTAAAAGCGATGCCATTTTATTTGGCGCCATTGGGCATGCCATGTACGACAACGACCCATCGTTAAAAGTTAGACCAGAACAAGGCTTACTAAAAATCAGAAAAGAATTGGGCTTATATGCTAACCTACGCCCAATCTTGTTGTTTGATGAATTGCTAGAAGCATCAAGCATTAAAGCACATATTTTAAAAGGCACTGACATTTTATTCTTTAGAGAATTAACAGGCGATGTTTATTTCGGAGAAAAGAACCGTTCGGAAGATAGAAATACTGCTTCAGATTTGATGATTTACCACCGATACGAAGTAGAACGCATTGCACACAAAGCTTTTCAAGCGGCACAACAACGTAGTAAAAAATTATGTTCGGTAGATAAAGCAAACGTTTTAGAAAGCTCTCGTTTATGGCGTGAAACCGTACAAGAAATTGCCAAGCAATATCCAGATGTAGAAACCGAACATATGTTTATCGACAATGCAGCAATGCAGTTGATTAAAAATCCGAAGAAGTTTGATGTGGTATTAACTGCTAACCTTTTTGGAGATATCCTTACCGACGAAGCTTCGCAAATTGCAGGTTCAATGGGTATGTTAGCCTCTGCTTCTGTGGGTGATGGCGTTGGTTTCTACGAGCCAATCCATGGTTCGGCACACGATATTGCAGGTAAAAACTTAGCCAATCCATTAGCCTCTATCCTATCTGCTGCCTTAATGTTAGAAATCAGCTTCGGCTTAACAGAAGAAGCAAAAACTTTAGTAAACGCAGTTGATCAAGCTTTAAAAGACGGTTATAGAACTGGTGATATCGCCGATAAAACTACTGACAGGGCTAAAGTATTGGGCACTCAAGAAATGGGAAATAAAGTTTTGAGTTTAATAAAATAAAGAGATAAAATTAAAAAAGTTAGCAACCTAGAGTAAAGAAGTAAGCAGGCTTTTGCCTTTTGAATTTTTACTTTTTAATTTAAGTATTATGTTACACGATCCGAATAGAGTACACATTTTTGACACCACCTTGCGTGATGGCGAGCAAGTGCCAGGCTGCCAGTTAAGCACTCCTCAAAAAATTGAAATCGCAAAATCGTTGGAGCTACTAGGCGTAGATGTGATTGAAGCAGGTTTCCCTGTTTCTAGCCCTGGCGATTTTAATAGCGTAATTGAACTTTCTAAAGCCGTTAATGACCCTATTATTTGCGCTTTAACCAGAGCTAATAAAAATGATATCGATGTAGCTGCAGATGCTTTGCGCTATGCAAAAAGACCTCGTATCCATACTGGTATTGGTGCTTCTGATATGCACATTAAAACTAAATTTAACAGTACTAGAGAAGAAATTTTAGAACGTGCCATTGAGGCTGTAAAATATGCTAAAAAGTATGTAGAGGATGTGGAGTTTTATGCAGAAGATGCTGGCCGTGCCGATATTGAATATTTAGCCAAAATGATTGAGGCTGTAATTGCTGCTGGTGCTACGGTAGTAAACATTCCAGACACTAACGGTTATTGTTTACCAGACCAATACGGCTCTAAAATTCTTTACTTAAAAGAGAACGTAAAAAACATTGATCAAGCTATTATTTCTTGTCACTGCCACAACGATTTAGGTTTGGCTACAGCTAACTCTATTGCTGGTTTACAGAACGGTGCCCGTCAGGTAGAATGTACCATTAACGGTATTGGCGAACGTGCTGGTAACACTTCCATGGAAGAAGTGGTCATGATTTTGAAAACGCACAAAACCCTAGGGCTACATACCAACATCAACACCCAAGGTATTTACGAAATCAGTCATCAAGTGCGCAGCCAAATGAACATGCCTGTACAACCTAACAAAGCTATTGTTGGCGCCAATGCATTTGCGCACAGCTCGGGCATTCACCAAGATGGTTTCTTAAAAAACCGTGAAAACTACGAAATTATTAGACCTGAAGATGTAGGTTTCCCAGATGCAACCATTGTATTAACGGCAAGAAGCGGCAGACATGCGTTAAAACATCACTTAGATAGATTAGGCCACAGCTTAGATAAAGAGCAATTGGCTGTAGTTTATACTGCATTTTTAAACTTAGCTGATAGGAAACAGGGCATCAACGATGATGATTTAAACCAATTAATGACTTTGCATTTAGCCACTAAGTTGGGTTAATTTTTCCCATCATCATTCCTGCTTAGGCGGGAAGCTTAAAGCGGTGACGAGGTAAAAAACTATAATAAGGGTGGTAGAATTTCATTTCCTCCCCCTGCCCCCTCGGAGAGGGGGATATACAATTTGCTTAACTGACATGTGTCCACCGCTGGAGGGGGAATTAAAGGGGGAGGTTTTTTAATATTTCTTCTACCTTAAATTAACTAAACCTGATAGTAGTGAAAAGTTTTTTTGTTAGCAAAAACAATCGTTGAGTGCCATGCTGAGTTTATCGAAGCATCTGTAACCGATGAAAATTCTTCGACAGGCTCAGGATGACAGACCGACAAAAAAACTTACAACGCATAGCAGGGCTACGGTAACCGATGGAAAACTAAAACTGCTTTTCAAAAAATAAATTATAAAAAATAAAATCCCCTTTAGGGGTTTGGGCATGGAAACAACAACAGCATATACTTTCGATTTTGAACAAGCATTTGCAACCTTGCAAGGGGTTGTAAAAAGAACTCCACTAGAGTTTAATGCAGGGCTTTCTTTAAAATACAATGCAAATATTTATTTAAAGAGAGAAGATCTACAAATTGTACGTTCGTATAAACTACGTGGTGCTTACAACAAAATAAGTGGCTTAACTGCCGACCAATTAAAAAATGGCGTAGTATGCGCTAGTGCAGGCAACCACGCACAAGGTGTAGCTTATTCTTGCAAGAAACTAGGTATTAAAGGGGTTATTTTTATGCCAGAGATTACGCCCAAACAAAAAATAAAGCAGGTAAACATGTTTGGTGGCGACAACATTGAAGTTGTTTTAGTTGGTGATACTTTTGACGATTGTTTAAAGGAAGCTTTAGCTTACAGCGAACAAAAATATGCCACTTTTATTCCGCCTTTTGACGATGAAAAAGTAATTGAAGGACAAGCTACCGTGATGATGGAAATTTATCAGGACTTACCCGATTTGGATGCCATTATTGTTCCGGTTGGCGGCGGCGGTCTTGCCTCTGGTGTAACGGCTTACCTGCAAACCGTAAAACCTAGCGTTAAGGTTTTTGGTGTAGAGCCTATGGGTGCACCATCATTAAGTGAAGCTTTAAAAAATGGGGGACCCGTTACGGTAGAAAATATTGAACGTTTTGTAGATGGCGCTGCTGTGAAAAGAATGGGTTGGCTTACCTACAAATATTGCAGTGATTTGTTAAGTTCTACCTATTTAATTCCAGAAGGACAGGTTTGTACCACCATTTTAAAACTATATAACGAAGATGCGATAGTAGTTGAACCTGCTGGTGCTTTGTCGGTAGCTGCATTAGAACAGGTAAAAGACCAAATTGTTGGTAAAACGGTAGTATGTGTGGTTAGTGGTGGTAATAACGACATTGAGCGTATGCAGGAAATCAAAGAAAAGTCTTTACTTTTCGAAGGATTGAAGCATTATTTTATTGTTCGTTTTCCGCAGCGCCCAGGAGCTTTAAAGTTGTTTGTAAACGAGGTTTTAGGACCACAAGACGATATTACCCGCTTTGAGTTTATTAAAAAAACAAACAAAGAAAACGGCCCTGCTTTGGTAGGTATCGAATTAGCAAACAAAGAAGATTATGCTGGTATTTTACAGCGCTTAAAAGAATTTAAGTTTGATGTAATAGAGCTGAACCAAGATGCAACCTTGTTTGAGTATTTGGTTTAAAAGTTAGCCACAAATACACAGATTAATCTTAAACCATCTGTGCATCTGTGGCGAACAAAGAAACTTTTCCATACTTTTTATATTTATGTAGGTAGGAGGCAATTTATTGTCTCCTATTTTATTTTACAAGAGCTTCGCTTTCCAAAAAACTGTGCAATTGGATAGCAGAAATTCTCAAAAACAGAAATTTTAACGAACTATATTCTTGTTACAATACGATAAAAAAACTGCTTCAAATAGCGAAAAACAAAACTTCCGACACTTTGTTTATTATTTTTTTACTTGGACAACAACTTTTATATGTTTTTGGCAACCGTTTTGATATATGCTTAACAACACACCAATAAAATTGAATTGAAATATCCTTTGCACAAGAGGAGTTTCGCAAAACAATTAAACCAATACCAAATGAAACCATCATGATTTATTCATGATAGCTTCATAACCTTTAAAAGCAAACTCACACACAATGAAAAAATTCACTCTACTCCTACTCTGCGTTGCCACACTAGGTTTGGTATCATGCCAGAAAGACACTTACATTACACAAGAGTTAAAAGCAAAAACTTATAACTACGAAATTAGGCCATCTGATTGGAAAATTAATCCAAATGGCAGCTATACAGCAACATGGCTTAACAAAAAATTTGATGGTATAACTTTAGAAGATGAAGGTGTAATGGTTTATTTCGAACACCCAGTTACACCTAGCAGCTTTATTCAACTACCCTACACATTTAATTATAGTGCCTATAGTTATGAGCTCTTTAATGGAGGAATTAGCTTTGATGTACAGGACACTAACAATCTATCTAATAGTATAGCTCCAAATTATAAAATATTAGTAAAAGTTGTAGTGGTTCCGTCAGAATACGAACCGAACTAACGCATTTTTAAAATTCTAAAAAACGGCCAATGTTTACATAAACTTGGTCGTTTTTTTTATGCTCACCACTGTTTAACTGTAAGGCTCTAATGTGTACGCCATTTCTCTCCAATAGCAGCTCATCATAAAAACCTTTATAGTAAATATCTCTTACATTAAATTTTTTTGCCGACCAACTTGCTTTTAGCTCTACCCATTCTGGATAAAAACAAACCTGCTCTTTAGTAACTTTCAAATCTAATTGTTGTGCTTCTTTTTTAGACAGCACTACCGCGTTGCCTAACATTTTTGCAGTATAGGTGCTGCTTGGCTCATTATAAACCCCTCTAGGTTTGCCTTCTTGCAACAACTTTCCTTCTTTTAAAATCACCAACCGATCTGCCATAAACAAGCCATCGGTAGCATCATGAGAAACCATAATGATGGTTAAGCCAGTATCTTTAGCTAAGCGTTTAATATCAGCTCTCAGTTGGTTTTTCAGGATAGCATCAACCTGCGAAAAAGGTTCGTCTAACAGCAGCACTTTTGTATCACTCACCAAAGCCTTGGCAATGGCTACACGTTGTTGTTCGCCACCACTTAATTCAATAATTCGCTTATTCTTTAGCGGTGTAATTCGAAGGTGTTCCATCACTTCCAAAGTCTTCTGCTGTTTTAAAGCTACGTTGGTATTAGAAAGCTGCGAAGCAATGTTCTCATAAACTTTAGCGTAGATATTTAGTGAAAAATCTTGCGTCACCATCTTCATTTCAGCATGACCAGGAATGAGTTGTTCATCGGGGCCTTTTACACGGTTACCGTTAAAAATGATTTCACCTTCATCAACCTTTAATAAGCCATAAATAGATTTTAACAAGGTTGATTTGCCACTACCGCTCTCTCCAATAACGGCTACTATCTCGCCTTTATTAATATCGAAACTGATATTGGAAACACCCGATAATTGCTCGGCTTGATGCTGCTTGGTTAAATGCTGTATGCTTAAAATTTGTTCGCTCACGGTATAAAGATAAGGCTTTTGATTTACGATTTTAGATTTACGAAGTACGATTATTGCACATGTAAGCAATGAACAAATGAACTAAGCTGACTAAAAACAAAAAATCCTGCCTCTTTTTACAGAAACAGGATTGGCTTTATTTGTGGGTTGTATGTGTTCGACTTAGCTTTCAGCTTTAGTCTTTATGCTTTTAGCTTTAATTCAATCCAAATGTTAAACCAAACGACATATTTTTAAGTCCTTTCTGAGCATCGGTATCAAACATATCGTTAGCGTAATATTTAGCAAACAAGCCTAAACCTCCGTACCCAACTCTAACTGTACCACCATAACGAAATGGGGTGAAATGATAATCATCGTTAACTTTTACTTTGCCGTACTTCTCGCTAATCTGTTTTACTTTTCCATCTAATAAGAAAGCTACCTCTGGCCCAAATACAAACCTAAAGCGTTTGCCATGATTGTTTTCTTTTGTTCTTAATTCAAAGTTTAAAGGAAAGTGTACATAACTGGCAGAGAAACGGTTTTTGCTAAAAGTAGCGTCGGTAATTACATCGTAGTCTAGAATAGGTGCATTTTTCTTGATGGTAATATTTTGGTCTAATCGAATATGTGTCCAATCGAAACCTCCCGCTAAATAAACTTTAAAGTGGCTATTAAACCTATAGCCCATCTGCAAGATATCGAAAGATACGGTGCTTGTTTTCCAAGGTTTATAGTCTAAAAAATTGTTCGCTGCCGATAAAGATAAACTACCATTATCTACCAATTTTGTTAAACCAATGTCTAAACGGGTAAAGGTAACACCTCCAATAAAACGGCCTTTATTTTGATCTACCTTACCGGTACTATCTTTTTTCTCGCCAATAGCAATCCCTACGCCATAGTTAATTTCGAACTTTTTGCGTTTAACACTATCCTTAACATTTTCGTCTTGTGCTTTTAAGCTTCCTGCTGCCAGAAAAGTAAGTACACTTACCATTACTGCTTTTAAAATTAGATGTTTCATTTGTGTGTTTGTGTTTAATATTGTTGTAAGGTTAAAATGTTGCAATGTTGGAAAGTTTATGCTGTCAATCCTGCAAATACTAAAATCCTGCTCCTATTTGTTTTATATTCTTACGAGGTTAAAAGGTTGCAACGTTGGAAAGTTTATCTTGTCAATCCTGCAAATCCTAAAATCCTGCTCTTATTT
>NZ_DHDZ01000029.1:0-592 GCF_002399615.1 Pedobacter sp. UBA4863
TTTTAATCCATAGTGGTTTATTTGCTCATTGCTTGCGATTGATATATTCCTGTAAGAATTTTTGAGCTTTGAAGGACTTATAAACTCATGCTGTGTTTTTAGAACGGTAAAGTTTATTTCCAAAGCACTGGTGATGCGATTAAGCTCTGCATTGATTTTCTTGGAATTTTCTGACCTTACTACCTTTTTTAGCTCGATGTCCCAATTGTCAATGTGAACTTTTTGGCCAGTAGAAAATTCAGCATCTTTCCCGTCAATGGAAATTCTAAAGATAATAGGTGCATAATCTTTTAAATTCGCTTTTGATTTGCGATGCCAAAAAAGGATTTTAAGGGTTTGGTTACTTTTCATTTCTCAATCTTTTAGTAAAACTTCTTGTTTTTTTAGATTGTCCTCCAGTGTTTTAATCAAGATATATTTGCTAACTGGTGCCCAAATTTAACCATTACAATTGGGCACCAGATAGGGCACCATTTATTGTGTATTTGGATGGATAGAAATGACCTATTATTTTTTGCGAATCGCGGTTAAAAAAGACTTTTAAACAGAAAAGGCGCAATCTCTTGCGCCTTTTTGTGATCCCGCTGGGATT
>NZ_DHDZ01000029.1:688-131363 GCF_002399615.1 Pedobacter sp. UBA4863
GTGATCCCGCTGGGATTCGAACCCAGGACCACTACATTAAAAGTGTAATGCTCTACCAGCTGAGCTACGGAATCTTCCTTTCTGCTGAAGTAAATACTTCGTGTTAAGGAGGTGCAAATATAGAAACATGAACAAACACCTGCAAATAAAAAATAAAGATAAGTTGTAGTGTGTTGATTTATAGTCGAATTATTTGAAATTTCTTGCTGAAAAACAAAATTTTGAATTTAAAAAACCTCTTGTTGCTTGGTATGGCAAGCTATTTTGTGTGGAGTATGCTTTTCAGGTTGTATCTTTGTGCCTATGCAAAAAAGAAAAAAGATTGTTGTTGCAGTTACGGGTGCTAGTGGCGCTATTTATGCCAAGTGCTTATTAGATAACTTACAGTCGTTAGGCCAGCAAATAGATAAAGTGGGCGTTGTAATGTCTGATAATGCAAAAGAGGTTTGGCGCTACGAACTGGGCAACGAAGATTATAACAACTATCATTTTGATTTTTATGCAAAAATGGACTTTAATGCACCTTTTGCATCTGGGTCGGCAAAATACGATACCATGATTATTGCGCCTTGCTCTATGGGTACTTTGGGGCGTATTGCACACGGCATTTCTAACGACTTAATTTCTAGGGCTGCAGACGTAATTTTGAAAGAACGCCGAAAGCTCATCGTAGTAGCACGAGATACTCCCTTCAGCTTAATCCACTTAAATAACATGAAGCTAATTACCGAGGCCGGTGGTATCATTTGCCCGGCAATACCATCGTTTTACAGCTTGCCAAAAACAATAGAAGAAGTAGTACAGACCGTAATAGATAGGGTTATTGATTTAGCTGGGCTAGAAAAAGACGGTTATCGTTGGAATGAAAATTAGTTGGCATTAAATAAAATGATTTTACAAAAACAATGCAGCTCCAGTAATTAGGAGCAAGGAGTTAAGAACAAGGAGCAAAGAGTAAGGAGGGGGTTGTTGATCGTTCTTCGTCTTTCGTTAGGCCACTGGAAACTTTCTTATTTTTTACCATTGCCGTTAAAATTAAATTTAAGGTTAAGGCCGGCAGAGCTGATTCTTAAATTTTTATCGCCCATGGCATTTAGGGCAGGCTTGTAATAAGGTTCAAAAATTAAGATGTTTTTACCAATGTTTTGATTAATGCCGATGGCTATAATGGCACTGTTGGCAAAATCAAATCCTTTTAAGCCGCTGTGTTCTGTTTGCTGTTGGGGCTGCGCTGTACCGTTTTGTACCGCAAAGTTGCTTAAACTATAGTTGTAAGTGTATTTCTGAGAGAGGTAAGTGCTCGAATTAACTCCTGTAGAAATATAGAAATCTTGTTTGTTGGTAGGGTAAAGTTTAATTACCATTGGCAAATCGATACTCCACATGCTTCCATTAAAACTTAAGTCGTTAGTGGCCGTAGCAGAATAAGCGAAGCTATTGGAAGGGGCACTTAAAGCGTTGTTTTTTGAAGAAGTCATAGCGCTCGAAATTTGAGCCGGTACGTTATTTTCGAAGCTTACTTTGTTTTGGCTAATTCCGGCTCCAAAGCTTAAGATAAGATTTTTAGTCACTTTTACGTTGGCATTTAAACCTATTCCGGCACTTAATTTTGCTTCATTATCGTCGTAATAATTAAAGAAAGTGCCTGTAAATACATCTAATGTAGTTTTCGAGGTGCCGTTTTTCTTGGTGTCTTTATTGGTACTATTGGCCAGTAGCCTACTTTCTTCCTTCAAAAATTCTTCTGTAGATAATTTTGGTATTGAAGGTTGCTCCACTACCACAGCCCCGTTGTTTATTTCGTTATTGGCGATTACTTTAGCCTCGTTGTTGCTTGCGGCAATTACCGAATTGTTATTTTCGGCTATAACCGATGCCGTTGTGGGTGCTATGGTTGAGTTTGAAACAGCCGAGTTTATTTCTTTTGTTGAACTTGTATTAATAGCGGCAGCAGTAGTAGTTTGAGCAATATAAGGCGGAATTTTATTTACGGCGCTCTCTTGTTTAACGCTTTTATTTTTTGCTGAATGCGAATGTATGGCAGCGGTAATGGTATCTAATTCGGTGATAGTTGCATTTTCTTGATTAGACTGTTTAGGCTCTTCTGGCAGTATATGCTCTTTTTGAGCTGTTGCAGCCCTTAAAATTACTTTTTCGGTGTCTTTATCGAAAGCATTGCTGAAATATAAACCAGCAACCAAAAGTAGGGACGCAGCAATACCGCTTAACCACCAAATTGGTAGTTTTTTAGTTTCCTTTGCCGGATATTTTTTTCGTAACTCGGCCCAGCCTTGTTCTCCAAGACCATCGTCGTAGTCTTCAAAAACAGCGCTGATCTGTTCTTTTAATTCTTCGTCACTCGTTTTCATTACTTTATCTTTTATAGATGGAGTGGGTGGTTAATAATTGTTGTAAAGCTTGCTTGGCCCTGGTTAAGTAAGTTCTCGATGAACTTTCGGGGATGTTTAGCAGGCTTCCTATTTCTTTGTGCGAGTAGCCGTCAATTTCATATAAGTTGAAGACCATTCGCTGCATTTCATTTAAGCTTTTCATGAGGTCTAAAATATCCTGTGCACTTATTTTATCTATGACCGATGTATGGATGCTTTGCGGAATAGTATCGGTTAGTTCTATGGCTTCGCTAAATCGCATCGACCGTCTTTTGTAATCGAGGGAAGTGTTTACCAATATTTTTCGAAACCAAGGCTTAAAATCGTTTTCTTGGTTAAAGCTGTCTATCGATTTAAAAACTTTAATAAAGCTATCGTTAGCGGCTTCTAAGGCATCTTCTCGGTTCCCTAAATAACGGATACAAATACCCAAAGCGTAGCCATAGAACTGTTTATATAGCAATTCTTGTTGGCGTAAGTTGCCTTTCTTGCAAGAAGCAATGAGCTCTATTAGGCTCTCGTTGTCTGGCATTTTCCTTCTGTTAGCTTCTTGGTACGTTTAGGGTACGCGATTAAAATATCCCTGTTTTTTACTAATTTCTACTCTCTATACGTTTTGTAGTTATAAAACGCTACAAAGATTTTAAAATTAACCTATTCTTTTTTATTTCTTTAAATTTGTGGCTTCCATAAAAAAAGAAAGCGTGTCGTTAGAGCAGTTAAAATTAAGTAAGCCCTTGGTTTCGGCCATGAGTGCATTGGGTTATTTGTCGCCCAAAGAAGTACAATTAAGAACCATGTCTAGAATTTTGGGCGGGCAGGATGTTATTGCCATTGGTCCGGAGGGAAGTGGTAAAACCACCACTTATGTGTTGGCTACTTTAATGCGCTTAAAAACGGGCGGCGGCGATGCACCAAGAGCATTGATTTTAGTGCCAACTAAAGAAAAAGTGCTGGAGGTATTAGACTGTTTTGCCAAGCTGAACAGAAACGATACCTTTAGAATTGTGGGGATCCATGCCGATACGCCTATTGATGAACAGGTCGAAGATTTAACGGATGGAGTTGACATCGTGGTTGCCATTCCATCGAGGGCTAGGGCAATTTATTTGAAGCTGGGCCTAAACACCAATAAAATTCAAATGATGATTTTGGACGATGCCGCAGATTTGGTAAAGCAATGGTTGCAATTGCCCATTAACGAGTTAGCAAGAAGTATTCAAAAGTGCCAACATTTGGTTTTTACCGAGGTAATGCACCAAAAGCTGGAGTACATGATTGAAGATTTTATGTTGACACCAGCCGTTATAGAAATAGACGAATTATTAGAAACCGAGGTAGCAACTTTTCCTCAGTTGGTTTATCATGTGCCAAATTTTCGTACTAAGCTTAATTTGCTAAACCTGCTTTTAAAAGATACCGAAGTATTTGATAAGGCAGTAGTTTTTGTAAATACCCGTTTAACTGCACAAACCTTATCAAAAGATTTGTTTAATGGCAAAGCTGACGATGTTTTTGTTTATAAACCGTTGTTTTTTGACGAGGCAGGCTTTGAAAGCTTAGCAGCTTTTAGTATTAATGACAAGGCTAGGGTGCTTATTGTGGCCAATGAGAATTTTGAAGAAACAACTTTAAGTGGTATTCCTTTTATCTTTCATTTTGAGTTGCCTGAAGATAGGATGCGTTACATTAACAGGGTAATTAAAACTGAAGAAGTGGATTTGGTATCCCTAAATTTCGTTACTGATTTAGAATTGCCAGAATTGAGGAAAATAGAACAGGCCTTAGGACAGAAAATAGAGGAAGCCGCATTGCCAGAAGATTTATTGATAGAAGAGAGCGGCAACAAAACTACTAAACAGAAAAGTAAGCACGCTAAGGAATTGGAACTTGCAAAAGCAGCGGAAGAAGTTTTTAGAAATGCTGCTTTTAAGCCTAAAAAAGATAGCAATGCCAAAACAACTAACTATAGTAGTGGCGAAAAAGCTAAAATGAACAAACAGAAAAAGCACGGATAGGTTTTATGGCGAGGTAATGAGGTATTCTTCCTTAGCTCACGATAGTTCTAAAAGTTAAATTTATTCTGGGCTTAGCAACCAACTTGGTAGGAGGTAAGTGGTGCAGCCAATGTGTTTGTGTGGTATCTTTCATGATTAATAGGCTGCCATGTGCTAGTAAAAGCGAAACGGTAGTTTTAGCTACTTTGTGCTTAAAGGCAAACTTTCTTACTGCACCAAAGCTTAAAGAGGCTATTGCTCCATTTTTCTTTAAATCTTTTTCGGCATCGCTGTGCCAAGCCATACCTTCGTCGCCGTTGTGGTACAAGTTTAATAAGCAAGAATTAAAGGTTTCGCCAGAAAGTGCTTCTGCTTTTTGTTTTAAGGCCAATAGCTCTTTAGTCCACGGTAGGGCTGTTTTGGTGATGTTAGAGTAGGTGTATTTAAAAGGCTTTTCTGCGTACCAAGCTACTTTTCGTTTGGTAATAATTAGTTTTCCGAAGATCACAGCTTGGTCGTTTTCCCAATGAATGTTATTCAACAGGCTTTCGTAATAAAAATCGGCTTCAGTTTTGTTGAAAATGGTACCGTAATAATTTACAGTTCCATCTTTGGGAAGAAGATTTGCATTAGCAGGATTATGGTCAAACAAGTTCATGGGCCTTACTTTTGTTCGTTTATAAAAGCCTGCTCCCATCCAATAATCGCAGTTTTTCGGGTGTTTCCCCATAGGTAGCCGCCAAAATTTCCAGTATTTTGTATCACCCTGTGGCAAGGAATTAAAAAGGCAATCGGGTTGCTGCCAATAGCGGTGCCAACTGCTCTAGAAGCGTTTTTATTACCTATTTGGGTGGCCAGTTGGCCATAGGTAGCAAGCTTGCCCATTGGGATTTTTAGTAAGGCTTCCCAAACTTTTAACTGAAAATTGGTGCCTTTTAAGTGTAGCTTAATGTCTGTTAGTTTAGTCCAATCGTTTTGGAAAATGAACAGCGCATTTTGTTGTATCACATCTAATTTTTCTACATAGGTGGCATTAGGGAATTTTGCTTGCAGTACCGTTAAAGCAAGGGTTTTATCTTTGTAAAAAGCCATGTAGCATAGCCCCTTGCTGGTAGAAGCCGTTAACACAGCACCGAAAGTGGTGTTGTTGAAACTGTAATTGATCAGGAGTTCGCTACCACCGTTTTTATATTCGGCAGGCGTCATACCTTCAATATTTACAAATAAATCATGCAGCCTGCTCGTTCCCGACAGTCCTGTTTCAAAAGCAACCTCAAACAAATTGGCCTGTGGGGTTTGCAGTAATCTTTTAGCATGGTTTATACTAATGTATTGCAAAAACTTTTTAGGGCTTGTGCCGGCCCATTCGGTAAATAAGCGCTGAAAATGAAACGAACTTAAGTTCACCTTTTCGGCCACCTCATCTAAATTGGGCTGGCTTTTAAAATTTGTTTTAATATAGTCGATGGCCTTGGCAATCCGTTCGTAATTCAATTCCTCTTGCGTATTCATAAGCTTTAAAATTATACAAATATGGCAAGAGTAAAGTAGTTTTAAAATCCGAAACTTGCTTTTTGGTATAAACATCAAATTGGTGTACCATAATGGGCTTTTACATAGAAAGCATTATTTTTGGTTTAATCATGGAAGAACAGCTTTTGAAAAATCTTAAGACTACTTTGTCAAAAAACAACGTAGTGCTATTGGCCCAAAATGTAGCGAAAGAGCCTAATGCTATAGCGACTATTATAGCGA
The DNA here is from genome assembly GCF_002399615.1 of Pedobacter sp. UBA4863. GTDB lineage: Bacteria > Bacteroidota > Bacteroidia > Sphingobacteriales > Sphingobacteriaceae > Pedobacter. The sequence continues at coordinate 6,831 of NZ_DHDZ01000029.1, forward strand.
TTACTTTTCATCCGGAAGAACAAATTGGTTTTAGGGCCGCTTGGATTTTAGAAAATATTTATGTCGATAACCCTCATGGTTTTGTACCGTTTACAACTTGTTTTCTGGATAGCTTCTCCCTTCAAAACAATCTATCTGCACGTAGGCATTTTGGTAAAATATTGGCTTTGCTTACCAAAAAGAACGCACCGCAAGAGATAAAAAAGATTTTGAACGAATACGATACTGAAAAATTAGTAGAAACTACTTTTGCTTGGTTAATTGACGATAATGTGCCTGTGGCAATTAAATCGCACTGTTTAAATATTTTGGCTAATTTTTGTGTTAAACACCAATGGGTAAAAGACGAGTTGGTGCAAACCATGAATTACTTGGCAGATAAGGAAAGTATTGCCTTTTTTGCAAAAGTGAAACAAATTAGGAAACAACTTAAAGTTTAGCTATTCTTCAGCGTATGCTAAAATATCGCCTGGTTGGCAATTTAGGGCTTCACAAATAGCTGCTAAAGTGCTAAAACGAATTGCTTTTGCCTTGCCGGTCTTTAAAATAGATAGGTTAGATAAGGTTAAGGCTATTCTTAGCGAAAGCTCGTTTAACCACATCTTACGTTTGGCCATTATCACATTTATCAATTTTACAAGTACATCGCATTAAAGCTATAATTAAACCTTACTTTTGAGCCATGAGTACTAAAGCAGAAATCCTATCGGAAATTATAAAAAATAGAAGAAGTGTTTTTCCTGAAAGCTACACGCAAGAAGAAATCCCTACTAATATTGTTGAGCAAATTTTAGAAAGTGCTAATTACGCACCTACACATAAATTAACTCAGCCTTGGCGTTTTACCGTAATTAGAAAAAATGCAAAAGCAAAATTAGCTGCCGAGATGGGTAGAATTTATAAAGAACAAACTCCTGCCGAGAAGTTTTTGCAGAAAAAGCACGATAGTTTTGCTCAAAAAACAGCTCAAGCTGATACGGTTATAGCGATAAATATCCAATTTCACGAAGATAAGGTGCCCAATTGGGAAGAAATTGCTGCGGTTGCTTGTGCAGTACAAAATATGGCCTTAACTGCCGAATCTTTAAATGTTGGGGCTTATTGGAGTTCGCCGCCTTTAATAGCGCATTTAGATAGTTTTTTAGGTTTGGCCGAAAATGAAAAATGCTACGGTTTGTTCTACATGGGCAAACATAGTGAGGAGCCAAGGTTGGCAAATCGTACACCAATGGCCGATAAAGTGAAATGGATGGGAGAATAGTATAGAGGTGAAAGAGTAAAGAACAAAGACCAAAGACCAAGGAGCAAAGAGCAAGGAACAAAGACCAAAGACCAAAGGTGGGAGCTTTAAAGGAGTGAGAAGTACTATCGGAATAAGATGGGCTTTGGAAATTGGTAACTCTGAAGCATTTTAATAGTTTAATTTTCTAAAAAAATAGCAGTTAATCTTGAAAAGTCAATTATATCAGCTTTGCTTAGCTTTTATTGAGCAGCGAGTTAATACTGCTAACGAAGCTTTACAGCAAGCGCAAGAAGCCAGTAGTGATGACACCAAAAGCAGTGCAGGCGATAAGTTTGAAACGGGTAGGGAAATGGCGCAGCAAGACATTAACCGCAACAAACAATTATTAGCTGATGCGCAGCAACAAAAAGCTGTTTTGTTAGGGCTGGTCGATGTTGTAGAAGCCGAAAAAGTGAGAAGTGGAAGCTTGGTAATTACCAATAATGGTAATTTCTATATCAGCATAAGTGCAGGGCAATTACAGTTAGAAGGCAAAACTTATTTCGCAATCTCTGCTGCTTCGCCCATTGGTAAATTACTGTTAGGTAAAGTCATTGGCGAGCAATTTAGTTTTAATGGAAAAACTTACCTTATCGAGCAGGTACAATAATAACTACTCGATAAGTTTTAGTGTTTTTTGTCAATTTTATTGATAAGTGAAGTGGCCAAACTCGCTATTAATGGTTACTTGTTTTATACCACTCTCTACACGACCAATAATTTGTGCATCAATGTTAAAGCTTTTCGAAATAGCAATGATATCTTCTGCAATTTCTGCAGGTACATACAGCTCCATACGGTGTCCCATATTAAACACTTTGTACATTTCTTTCCAGTCGGTACCAGATTGCTCTTGTATTAGTTTAAATAGGGGAGGAATTGGGAATAAATTGTCTTTAATTACATGCACATCATCGTTAACGAAGTGTAGTACTTTTGTTTGTGCACCACCACTGCAATGTACTATGCCATCAATTTGGCTACGATATTTATCTAAAATTTGTTTGATAACTGGTGCGTAAGTACGGGTTGGCGATAATACCAATTTGCCCGCTGTAATGCTTTCGGTATCACTAATCTGAACTAGATCAGTTAATTGTTTGCCGCCAGAAAATACCAAATCAAATGGCACGCCAGGGTCAAAACTTTCTGGATATTTGTTGGCAATGGCTTTTTCAAAAACATCGTGACGGGCAGACGTTAAGCCGTTTGAACCCATGCCGCCATTATATTCGGTTTCGTAAGTAGCTTTGCCATACGATGCTAAACCAACTACCACATTGCCTGCTTTAATGTTATCGTTGCTAATTACCTCGCTGCGTTTCATGCGGCAGGTAACGGTACTATCTACGATAATGGTGCGTACCAAATCGCCCACATCGGCAGTTTCGCCACCGGTTGAGTAGATAGAGATGCCTAAGGCTCTCAGTTCTGCTAAAATTTCTTCGGTGCCGTTAATAATGGCGGCAATAACTTCGCCGGGCACTAAGTTTTTATTGCGCCCAATGGTAGATGATAACAAGATTTGGTCTGTGGCTCCTACGCAAATTAAATCGTCAATGTTCATGATGATTGCGTCTTGCGCAATGCCTTTCCATACAGATAAATCTCCGGTTTCTTTCCAATACGTATAGGCTAACGACGATTTGGTGCCAGCGCCATCGGCATGCATAATATTGCAAAAATCTGGGTCGTTGCCCAATATGTCGGGAATGATTTTACAAAATGCTTTAGGGAAAATTCCTTTGTCGATATTTTTAATGGCCGCATGAACATCTTCTTTAGATGCCGACACGCCACGTTGGTTGTACCTATTGTCGCTCATAATTGCTGCAAAGATAGTTTATTAAGCCGAAAGCATAAAGCTGAAAGCACAAAGAAATAGCTAAGAAGTTGTTTAATTTCTGTTGCATTGTTTGTGGTTGCCTTAGGTTTGTTTTTGGCTGTTTTAGTTAATGTTTACAATAAAATTGGCTTTTAAAGGAGTTTTTGTTTAAAGTTTGCTATGGTAAAACTATTAATTTTTGTTTAGTTGAGAAATTGACTTTTGCATTTGTGCCATCATGTTAGACAGGGTTTCGATGGTTGGTTCTGGCGTAGGTTCTGGCAAAGCCGTAGAAAGGTATGCTTTTGCTTTCCATATTTCCAAAATGTCTTCTGCCGGAACCGAATAAGGGTCGTACACCTTGTTGTCCGAAATCAATTTTAATTCTCTTTCTTCCTTAAACTTGTTGCCGGCCCGTTTATAAACCACACCTTCGTTTTTACTGATAATCACGTAGGTATCACCAATTTTAATATCGTTCCAATTCTCTAAATATTCACCTATAATAATACTACCAGATTGAATTGGCAGCATTGAGTCGCCTTTAATTTCGAAAGCCCTGTAGGTGCCTTGCTTTAAAGAGGGTATTGGTAGCTGAAATTTTGGTAAGTCTTGAATGTATTGCGGATCGGAAAAGCCATTCAAATAGCCTGCACTAGCTTTAACAGGTACTAATTCAATGTTTTCGTTATCGTCTTTGTCAACAGATATGCTCAGTACACGTAAGTTAGAGCCCTGGCTTTTGGGCTTGGGTTTCCAGTTGTCGTTTATTTTTTCGTTGATGAACTCGTCAATTGTTAGTTCGAAATATTCTGCTATTTTTTTTAGTAAATCGTATTTTGGTTCTGCCCGGTCTTCTTCGTAGGCACCTATTAAAGATCGCTTAATTTCCATGTTATCAGCAAATTGTTGCTGTGTTAATCCTTTTTTCTTTCTAAGGTATTTAAGGTTGGCTGAGATATTAGACATACAAAATAATTTTAAAATAAATTTGTTTTTACTAAAATAGTTAGTATTATTGTGCCAATAAAATTAGTAATTATTATTTTAACAGACAAATAATATCTAATATAATTAGTTTTAACCTTAATTGTTGTGGCATGAAAAAAATAGTTTATATCGTTACCGACAGAAATCGTACTACTTTACATGTTGGCATGAGTGCTGATTTAATGAAAACCTTGGATTTCTATAAAAAGATGCCAAATCTATTTTTTGATAGTGCGCAACAGCTAAGCCGTTTGGTTTATTTCGAAGAATTTAGAACAGAAGAACAGGCTTTGGGCAGGTTTAAAACCGTAAGTAGGTTTACGAGAGCTCAAAAGGAAAGGTTGGTACGTGCTTGTAATCCAGATTGGATTGACTTGACTATTGGTTTGGATTTTGAAAATATACACATCCATCAAAAGATCAATAACCAATCGTTATTGCCTTTTGCGGTTTAAGTAGTAATTTTAAATTCATTTATTTTTTTAAGGCTATTTTTTACACCTTAAGAAGTTAAGGTTGATGAAGAAATTTTTATAAAAAAGGACTAGCGCTAATTTTTGGTTGTGCTAGTCCTTTTTACTTTATACTTTATCAATTTTACCATCCAGGTGCAAAGGTTAGCCCAAATACGCCACCCTTAACATCTTTACGAGTAAAAGGGAAGGCGTAATAAGGTTCTAAAATCATTGCTCCAAATAAATTTACCCTAATAGATATACCTGCGCTTAAAGCGGGCACACGTTCTATAAAATATGGCTGGCCATTTGGATAGTTGCCTATTTTGTTTGGATCGGGTTGGCTCTTAAATACTACTTTGGTGTCTTCTGTCCAAGCTACGCCGGCATCAAAGAACAAGTTTAAATCGGTGAACAAGAAGTTAGATGGTATTTGTGCCAACTTTTTAGGGCCTGTAAAAGGTAGTCTTAGTTCAAAATTAAACACGGCTAGCTTGCTGCCCGATAATTGATTGATATCGAATGTACTTGTGTTTAAATTTTGATTATTGTAGAAGGAATTAGGCTCATATCCTCTAATTAGATAACTGTAACCAGCATAAAGCGGGTAAAGGTTTTCTCCGTCTCTACCTAAACGCATATAGTTATAAGAGCGTAAGGCAATAGTTACAGGTTTTAATCGAAAATATTTTCTTGCATCGATAGCTATGGCAGTAAAATTATAATCGCCAAAATATTTCTCGGCACCCACTCTATACCTAAACCCATCTAATGGAGCGGTAACACCAAAAATAGAATTATCGCCAACAAAATAAGCGTTAGACTGGAAAATACTAAAGCCTTTTAAAGGCATACCTAGGATATTGGTCGCTTCATCTTTGCTTACTTTTTCTCGGTCTGAGCCAGCAAAATAAGTAAAGTTTTCACCATAATAATTGTTAAATCGATCTAAGCGATAGCTGTATCTGGAAACAGCACCTCCTACTTCAAATCGGTGGGCTTTATTGAAAGGGTGGGCGCCAAATAGTTGTATTTGATCTTCAAAAGTGCGCAAGATGTTGGTGCTAATCACTTCGTAGTTTACATTTTCGACAGTTTTCCTGCTCTGCGACATAAAGCCAGTAATATAGGGGATGTGTGAAACGCTGCCTCCCCAGTTGATGCGGCTTGACTGGTTAACGTAGCCTACCATGCCCCCAAAATCGTAAATTTCGCCGTTAATAGCTAAGTTGGCTACAATTTGGTTATAACCCAAAATATCGCTGAACATTCCCATTACGCCACCTTGCATGCCTGTACCAAAACGGCTGGTGCTTACGCCTATGCCTCCGCTGTTTGCTAAATAATCTAAGCGAAACTTAGGGCGGTACGGAATGTTTCGTAAAGAATCTGTATGTGTTCTTTCGAATCTTTCAAAATTACCAAGATTAGAGTTTACAATATTTACGCCCACGGTTTCTTTTGGGGGTAAAATAGCTGCATTGAAATTTACCTCATTAGCGTTAACTTCTTTGGCTCTAAAATTACTGTAGGCTGAGTTGTAAAGGGTGTAACGTTGATAACGGTAATAACTGTAAATAATGTCGTCGTTTCTAGCAACGGTAATTGCTGGAGAAAATTCGGTAATGCCGCTAATGCCCGTAAAATAGTCTGTAAGTTGTTTTACGCCTTTGTTTTCTAGGTTGTATTCGTATAAGTTTCTAAAGCCGTCTCTGTTAGATAGGAAGAAAATACGTTTGCTATCTCCAGAAAATTGTGCGTTCAAATTATTTGCTCCTACAAAAACAGGAATATTGCTCAACGCTTTAGTTTCAATATCAAAAATAGTAAGGTTGATAGGGTTTACTGCAGCAAAATTGCCAGCTTGTATGGCTGCTCTATCTGAAGAGAACACTATTTTTTTACCATCGGGCGAATAGTTAGGTGCATAGTCAGAATATTCGTCATCGGTAATTTGCGTTACTTTTTTGGTGTCTAAGTTATAAGAGAAAATATCGCTTTGTCCTTCTACCATTCCAGAAAAAGCAATGTCTTTGCCATTTGGCGACCAAGTTAGGTTACCAAACTGCTCTACCTTTTCCATGCCGGTATTTAATAGTGTATTACCATTAGCAATGTCTATGATCAGTAACTTGTTTCGGCCTTTACTAAAAATACTAAAAGCGAATTTTTTGCTGTCTGGCGACCAAGTTCCGGCAGATTCTAGGAAATTAAAATCGTCTATATGAGAGCTGGAGACTTGGCTGCTTAGCTTTCTAATGATCTTTCCTGTTTTAGCATCTGCCAAGAACAGATCGATGCCGAACAGGTCTTTTTCAGAAAGGAAGGCAAGGTATTTTCCATCGGGACTAATTGCAGGGGCAACGTTCATGTTTCCTGCATTTTTGTTGTCGATAATTTTAGCTCCCGAGATTTTAATCTGCGAACTATCTGCCTTTAACATTGGTCTATAGTGCTGTTCTATGGCATTTTTCCATAAACCAGATAAGGTTCGGTCATCGTAGCCAAATGTATATCTGATACCATTCTCGTAACCAAACTTGGCTGTTGCCTTAAATAGCGGAACAATAGTTGTATCTCCATATAGCGAACCCACGAAAGTCCAGAAGGCTTGGCCATAACGGTATGGGAAGTATTTGTTAGAATTGGTTAAATCTTTTAACGAGGGAATATCTCTGTTGAGTAGGGCATCACGCATCCACATTGAAGTGAAAGCGTCTTTTTTGCCCACAGACAGGTATTCGGCCATTCCTTCTATCATCCATAGTGGTGTTTGGCCAATGTTTTCTAAAGGAATAGAATCTTTTTCTAATAAGATATGGTATTGGAAAGCGTGAACTAACTCGTGCCCTAAAACGTGCCTAGTTTGGCTGCCCAACTCCATTACGGGCATAATTACCCTATTTTTAAACGCCTCGGTAACACCACCTGTTCCAACACCAATTTCGCCCTGTAAAGCCGTGGTTTGCTGAAAATCGGGGTGGTTATTGTAAAGAATAATCGGATTTTTTTTAAAGAACGTATCTCTAAAAACCTCTTGATGCATTTTATACCACGTTTCTGCGTCTTGCGCAAATTTCTTCACTACCTTATCATTTTTTAAATAATAGTAGATGTCGAAATGTGGGGTTTCTAGTACTTTAAATTTCTCGTTTTTATATCGAACCTTGTTTTGCCCGAAATACTGTGCTTTTGAGGTGTAAAAGCATAACAGTGCAAATGATAAAACTAAAGTGGTTTTTTTTAGAAAATTGTTCATATCCGAATAATTTTAAAGCTATGGCATTGTAAGCATATAAATTTAAAAGAGAAGGTTAATTGTTATTTTGGTTTTTCTCTTTCTCTTTTTGTTCTTTTTTCTGTTTTCTTTTCAGTTCTCTTTCTTCTTTTCTGGTAAGCGGAACAGTAGCAGTATTGTCTTGTTTTGGTTGCGTTTCTACAGTTGTTTTTTTCTCGTCTATCTTGGTACTTGGTTCAATTTTAATAGGCTCGGTAATTTCTGGTATAGGTATATCTAAGTCTAAAGAGTCTATACTTACAGAGTCTGTAGCTACGGTATCAACCGGTGGGCGAGGGGTAGGGCAGTTATAGCTGCGTGTTATTTCTGCTTTTGCTTTGGGGAAAGGCCCATAAGTATAGCCAGTAAGCGGGTCTTTATAAACTTTCTCCATAAATTTTGCAAAAATAGGGAGGGCGGTTCTGGAGCCTTCGCCTTGCTCGCCGTTTTTGAAGTGCGCTGTGCGTTCATCGCAACCTACCCAAACGCCGGTAACTAAGTCTTTGGTAATGCCCATGTACCAAGCATCTACATAGTCTGATGATGTTCCGGTTTTGCCGCCAATTTGGTTGTTCTTTTTAAATAAATCCCATTCCCATAGGGCTTGCGATGTACCTCTTGGCTCTTCTATGCTGCCCCTAAACATGTATAACATTAACCAAGCAATTTCTTCGCTAAGCACACGCTTAAACTTGGCTGTAAATTCTTCAATAAGGTTGTCGTTTCTATCGGTTATTTTCTCTACCAATATGGGGTCAACTTTGTTGCCTTCGTTTAAAAAAGTGCCATAAGATTTTACCATTTCGTAAACCGTAACATCATTAGAACCTAAACTTACCGATGGAACAGATTCTAAATGACTATCGATACCGCATTGGTGCGCCCATTTAACCACATTGTCCCAGCCTACGGTTTCAGTTATTTGTGCGGTAATGGTATTTACAGAACGGCCCATTGCCCAACGCAGCGACATTTCTTGGTAGCTGTAGTTCCAATCGGCATTTTTAGGTTCCCAATACTTGGTTTCTCCTTTGTCTTGGTAAGCAATACGAACGGGTTTGTCGGTATATTTATCGCATGGGCTCATACCACTTTCTAACGCTGCCAAATAAGCAAAGGGTTTAAATGTAGAACCTGCTTGGCGTTTTGCCTGGTTTACGTGGTCGTATTTAAAGAATTTATGATCAATGCCGCCTACCCAAACTTTAATTTTTCCACTTTTGGGCTCTAAGGTCATCATTCCGGTGTTTAAGATTTTTCCGTAATAGCGAATAGAATCCATAGTAGAGAATAAAGTATCTCTGTCGCCTTTGTAAGAGAAAATCTTCATTCTCTTTTTCTTGTTGAAATAGGCTTCTACAGAATCGGGTTGGTTAGGGAATTTCTTTTGTAATAACGTGTAAATGGGTAGTGATTTTTTTGCCCTATCGGGATAATCTACTTTCTTGCGCTCGCTATCTTCCCACGGATCTTCGTTGCCCCATACGCTATAAAACCTGCGTTGTAAAATTCGCATTTGATCTTTTACGGCCTCTTCTGCATAGCCTTGCAGTTTCGAATCTATGGTGGTGTATATTTTTAAGCCATCTTCATACAGATCGTAATTATTTTCTTCGCACCATTTTTCTAAGTACTTATCTACGGCTGCCCTTAGGTACGAATCGCCATCGCTACTTTCCTCTTCATTGCCAAGTTCAATGCCCAGAGGTACGGTTTTAAACTTTGTTAATTCTTCTTTGCTGAGGTAGTTGTACTTACTCATTTGGGAGAGTACTACATTGCGGCGTTCTAAAGATTTTTCGGGGTTTTTAATAGGGTTGTACGAGGTGGTTGCCTTTAGCATGCCTACTAACAATGCCGATTGAGGCACGTTGAGCTGATTGGCTTCTTTGTTGAAATAAATACGTGCAGCAGTTTTTATTCCGTAAGTGTTATTGCCAAATGAAACCGTATTGAGGTACATGGTTAGGATTTCGTCTTTTTCATAGTTGGCTTCTAATTTAATGGCGGTCATCCATTCTTTAAGCTTGGGAATAATAGTTCTAACCAAAGGTATTTTTTTAGCCAAACCCGACGATTTGTTATAACGTGTTCTGTACAAGTTTTTTGCCAATTGCTGTGTAATGGTGCTGGCTCCGCCTTCTTTGCCCATGCCCACTATGGCTCTGCCCAAGGCTTGTGCATCTATTCCGTTGTGTTTGTAAAAACGTATATCTTCGGTAGCAATTAGCGCATTTACTACGTTTTTAGAAATGTCTTTAAACGCTACCGGTGTACGGTTCTCTTTAAAATACCGACCAATTAATTTCCCATCAGAGGTGTATAATTCTGAGCCAACCCTTTGCGATGGACTTTTAATGTCGGCATAAGAAGGAGAGTACCCGAATAAACCTAAAAAATTGATTTGCAGGGCACAAAAGAATAAAATGATGAAATATATAAAGATGATTAAATACCTGAAATATCTATTTTTAATTTCTTTAAACATGCTATAAAGATGAAAAAAATGTAAAAAACTATCTGTTAAATTGTGTTAAAACAAACAATACAAATTAACGTATTTAATTTACTTAATTTTAGTGCTATCTTTAAAAAGATCCTTATAACTACTTCTAATTCGATGCTAACTTGTTAAAGTTCTCGCTTAGTAGGTTTTAACAAAGAGGTTGCTATGTTAAATAGTTAACTATTTAAGCCTATAACTAATTTATATATTTAACCAATATCACCGCAATAAAAATCTTAAAATCTATTTGTATTTTTACGGCTTTAAACTCCTTTTAAAATTGAAATATCCAAACTTTAAAGATCTTATACTTTTTGAGAACGATGATTATATCGTGGTAAACAAACCTCCTTTTATAGCTTCGCTAGATGAGCGTGGTGCAGCTGGCGCTGGCGAAATCAATATTTTGCGCTTGGCGAGGCAATACACTGATGATGCCCAGATATGCCATAGGTTAGACAAGGAAACTTCGGGTGCCATTGTAATTGCTAAAAACCCGGAAGCTTACCGAAATTTATCTATGCAGTTCGAAAAACGTAAGGTAAACAAAATTTACCATGCTGTGCTTGGCGGACAGTTTCAATTTGATAACCTGTTTGTAGATTTGCCTATCCTTAACGATGGAAATAAAAATGTAACTATCGATAGGCAAGAAGGAAAAAGAGCCGAAACTTTTTTTACTTCCTTAAAGTATTATAAGCATTACACTTTGGTAGAATGTAGGCCAATTACTGGTCGTATGCACCAAATTCGTATTCATCTGGCTTCGCAACGTGCGGCTATTTGTGGCGATACAATGTACCGAGGAAAACCTGTTTTTCTTTCTTCAATAAAAAGGGGCTATCGCTTAACAGATGAAGAAGAGCAACCAATTATGAAACGTTTTGCGTTACATGCCAAACAAATCACTTTTAAGGGGTTAGATGGGAAAGACATTCTTGTAGCAGCACCCTATCCAAAAGATTTTGCAACGCTTTTAAAATTGTTGGATAAGTTTGATGTTTAATACATTAGAAAACTGTTTAAAAATGATATAAATATTTTACAGGTAAGTTTGGTGCTAGCAGTTCGCTATAGGCGGGTGTCCTCACCAGCCCAAGTATTTATTGCCATTTAAATTTAAACAGCTTCTAAATTACTGAATTGGTAGTTGTTGCGGTTTAATTAAGTTAAAGGCAGCTCTATATAAAAAATAGTGCCGCCGTTTGGATTGTCTTCTAGCCAAATTTTGCCCTTGTGGCTTTCTATAATTTGTTTACTAATAGAAAGGCCAATGCCGAAGGGTTGTTCGCCAGCTGTACCAGGTCTTTTGGCACTGGTAAACATTTCAAATATTTTTTGTTTATCGGCCTGCGGTACGCCAATGCCCTGATCTACTATTTTTATACATATACTATTGGCAAGGCGCTGTAGTACCACGGTAATTTCTGTTTTTGGCGGACTAAATTTGATGGCGTTTACAATAAGGTTATTGAGTACTCGCCATATTTTTTCCCTACTGATGGAGATGGTTACGGGGCCGCCACTAATCATGATTATCTTTTGTTGCTTTTCGCTGGCTTTATACTGTAAAAGTTCGGTGCATTGCCTAAGCAATTGCTGAATGTTTATAGATGTTTTGGTAAGTACTTCATTTTCTATGGCTAAGCCCGAGTTAAGAAGTTCATTAATCATCTCGATGGCATTTTCGCCAGAATTAGAAATAAGTTGTAGCATTTCTTTATCATCCTTAGAGAAACGGTCTTCTTCTAACAATAAATTGCTAATGCCTACCATACCACCCAACGGATTTTTTAAGTCGTGAGCCATTACCTTCATCATCTTGGCGTAATCCTTATTTCGGGCTTCTAAGTGTGACATTGCCTTTTCCAATTCTTCGCTGTGTTTTTGTGTAGCCTCTTTTGATTTAACGGCCTGTCTGGCATTTTTATTTATCAGTAGTATAATTGGAATAAGCATAAAAACAAAAATGCCAATGCAAACAAGGTAGATGGTTTTATTTTCGTTTGCTTTTGCGAGAAGTTGCAGGTCTTGCTTATCCTGCATACTTTCGAATTTAAGCGTAAGGTCTGTTTTAGAAAGTTTATTAACAGCATTGCGGATGCTATCTAAAGTTCTGTTATGCTCATTGAGGTATAAAAAAGCTTGTTTATAGTCTTTTTTGGCAAGATAAAGCTCGCTTTTTGCTTTAAGTAATCTAGGTTTTATTTCATATATATCAGTTATATAGTCATTATTTACTTTTTCGGCTGTTGCTAATAAAGGTTCTGCTTTATCGAATTGTTTTAACTGGATATATACCTTGGCTAATTTAAGATATGCTGTGCCTTTACTTTTGTGTTCTTGATAGTTATTGCATGCAATGCTTTCCTCTAGGTATTTTTTAGCCAATACAAAATCTCCTTTACTTAGCATTACACCGCCCAGATTGTCTAAAAAAACAAGTTTAGAAGCTTCTAATTGTATGGTAGGTATTAGTTGTTTAGTTGTTTCTGATGCTATGTAAGCTAAGCCTTTTTGATAAAAGAAAATAGCACTGTCTAATATTCCAGTTCGTTCGTAAGAAAAACCTGCATTGTTTAAAGCTCCCTGTTTAAGGTGAAAAACATTTTGGACATTAACGGGCGTTTCTTGTACGTTAATAAGTATTTTGTAAGTATCGTAATTATACTGAGCAGCCTGCTTAAAATGTCCTTTTAGGTAATATAATTGAGCTATCTTAGACATATAGGAGGCGTAAAGTATTGTATTGCCCTCTTTTTTCAGTAAAGATTTTATCTTAAAAAAAGCTTCTAATGCTTCATCATATTTTCTAAACGTTATATAAATATCGTTTTTGAGCATTAAGGCTTTTGCATAACCAATTTTGTGTTTTTTTTGTATAGCTACATCTTGGTATAAGCTTAATGCACTATCGGCGTATTTATTTGCTAATACGGTATCTTTATACGACACCTGCCCTTTATAGTAATAATAATAGGTTAAATCTTCTATATCTGCATTGCTGATATTTCTTTTAACATTATCTAATTCCTTATTTGTTTCGTTTATATCTCCCGATAGGTATATGCTATCGATCTTTTTGAATTTTAAAGGAGATATTTTGCCAGAAGAATTTGTAGTTTCTTGTTCGTTTTTACATCCTGTATTTAACATAAAAAAGCACAAAAGATATAACAGATAGAAAGTTTTTCTGTAATTATAAGTTTTGGCGAAAATACGACGTGTAAATGCAGTTGATTTTTTTTTCAACGTTTTGGTTTAATGTTAATCAGTAGCAAATTTAATAAAATATCACTACTATATGTAGAATTGTATGTCTGACAGTAATTTATATTTAAGGCGATTAAAGTTAATGCACTTGTTGATAACAAAATTTGTTATTGAACTTAAATTGTTAAAACTTAGCATTCGTAAACACATTTTATGGAAGATTTAAGTGCGTTAAGTCAAGTAGCAGAATTTCATCAGACTTTTAAACATCCAATTATAACAGAGGCTTCAATTCCTCCGAAAAACAGAAGCCAGCTAAGAATTGATTTAATTGCTGAAGAGTTAAAAGAGCTACAAGAAGCAGTAGAAAATAACGATTTGGTTGAAGTTGCAGATGCGCTATGCGATTTGCAATACGTTTTAGCAGGTGCAGTTTTAGAATTTGGCTTGGGCAACAAGTTTAAAACCCTGTTTGATGAAGTGCACCGTTCTAATATGAGCAAAGCTTGTAAAACCATAACAGAGGCCGAGCAAACCATTGCACATTACAAACAAAAAGATAATGTAGAGGCTTATTTTAGAGAAGTGGAAGGTTTGTACCTAGTGTACCGTAAGGGAGATGACAAAACTTTAAAGTCTGTTAATTACTCTCCGGCCAATATTAAAGGATTACTATAAAAACAACAATATATTATGGTTAAAATTAACAGCCACGATGAATTTGCGGCTTACTTGGGAAATGAAGTAGGTGTTTCTGGATGGTACCAGATTACGCAAGACCAAATTAACAAGTTTGCAGATGCTACTTTAGACCACCAATGGATACATACCGACGTAAAAAAGGCAGCAACAGATAGCCCGTTTAAAAAAACAATTGCCCATGGTTATCTTACACTTTCTTTGATTCCTTATTTATGGCAACAGATTGCTACTATTGGTAACCTTAAAATGGAAATCAATTATGGAATAGAAAGCTTTAAATTTGGTCAGGCGGTGGTTGTAGATAGCGAAGTGCGTTTAAAAACCAAACTAAAGTCTATTTTAAATTTAAGAGGAATTAGCAAAGTATGTATTGAGGTAGTATTAGAAATAAAAGATCAGCCAAAACCCGCTTTTGTAGGCGATGTTTTCTTCTTGTACCATTTTGAAAGTTAACTTTCAATAATCTAACTTATAAAATAGCCGATAGAATATATCGGCTATTTTTTTAACGCTATTTTTTAGGGAGAAGTTGGCGTTTGATAAATGAATACTTGTTTTAAACAATTTACCTATTTTTACCGCTGTAAATGAAAGGTAAATTCCAGTATTTTTTGCTAACTATTTTTGCAGTATTAAAAAGCGAACATACCGTAGATGCTTTACGCAACACTGTTGCCGTGGTATTGCCTTTTATGGTTTTTTTTTATTTAGGTTGGCCAACAACGGGCATAGGCATTGGTATTGGGGCATTAATGATTTGTATGACCGATTTGCCCGGCAACCGTAGTGATAAATTTAAGGCAGCTTGGATTAGTGTGCTTGTTTTTACTCTTGTGGCAGTTTTAACTGCTTGGAGCACAGTTGTTCCGCTGTTAATGATTGTTGTTGTAGTGTTGCTCACTTTTCTTTTTACTATGGGTGCAGTAATGGGGCAGCGTATGGCCGGTATAGGTCTAATGGCGATTGTTCTGGCTACTTTTACTATCGGTTTAAAACCCGCAGATCCGCTGCTTTATGGCAACTATATCTTTTGGGGCGGTGTTTGGTACTCCCTAATTAGTTTGGCGCAAATTTCTGTTTTTCCGTATCGTTCTTTACACAGGGCAGTTGGTCAAGCTAAACGAGAAACAGCCGCACTGTTAAGGTTGAGGTCGCAGGGCTATAATCCAGAAATAAGTTTGTTGGGTTTTAACCAACGTAATATGCGCTTGCATTTAAAATTAGCTAACCACCACGAGTTAATAAGGCATTTGTTGTTAAGCGATCGTAAGACGATAAAGCAACTGGATGCTAAAAGTGCAGTTTTTTTAGAAAAATCTATTAACCTGATAGATTTGTACGAGCAAGTAAGTGCTGTGCACTACGATTATCCGTATTTACGCAAGCAATTTGAAAATACAGGGGTGCTGTTACTTATTCAACAAAGTATCGAATTATTTGCGGATTTGTTGGATAAACCAAATCATCAATTATTTGTAGCTCAATTTGAAGAGTTGCGTATGGCATTAAGCCAAAAAATAGTTGTGCTCGAAGAAAATAAAAGCACCTTGCTTAAACAGATTTTAGCTAATATTGATGAAATTTATGTTTTGATTATTGCTATTCATCAGCCTAATGTTAACCATCAGGTAAATATAAATACAGCTCGCTACCGTGATTTTTTGACGCTTACACCAGTACAAACAAAGGCCCTAAAAAGCCATTTTTCTTTAAATTCGCCTATTTTTCGCTTTGCGTTACGTTTATCTGCTTTATGCTTGGTAGCCATGCTATTAATTACTTGGCAAACGGAAGAGCATTACAGCTATTGGTTGCTTTTAACCATGGTAATTGTAAGTAGGCCTAGTTACACACAAACAATGAAACGCAATGCAGAACGCATAGGAGGTACCGCTGTAGGGTTGTTGGTAGGGTGGTTTCTTAGTCAGTATGCGGCTATTCCTTTGCAATTAGCTGTTAGTGTGCTTGGCTTGTTTGGCTTTTTTGCTTTTAATAGAGTGGCTTATAGTATTAGCGCCCTTTGCATTACCGTTGCCGTAATTTTAAGTTTAAATGTTTATGATGGTAACTTATGGAAATTGGTGTCAGACCGGGCCGTGTTTACTGTTATCGGCGTGCTGTTGTGTTTTGGGGCCACTTTCGTATTTCCTATATGGAATGCTCCCCGATTGAGCCATCTAATGACAGAAGTAATTAAAGCCAACTTGAGCTATTTCCAAGCGGTGGTTAGATTAAGGCCTCACGATTTAGATACTATTCACCAAACAAGATTGGCCAGAAAATTAAGCCATCAGCAACTTTCTGCATTGAGCGAAGCCATAGCAGCAGCAGCTAGAGAACCGTTTCATAAAAAAATTAATTGGCAACGCATTAATCGCATACAGTTGCTAAATTATCAGTTTAATGTGCTTATTGCCACTTTTGCAGGTGCCCAAAAACAGGGACGAGTCTATTTGCAAGCCACAGCTATTGCCCACATTGAAATGAACTTACAGCAAGCTCTGGCCTATATTGCACAAATTGATTTAGAGCAGCCGGTAACTTTGCCAAGTTGGGGAGAAAAACCTTTACAATTGTTGCAGCTCTCCGAGCATTTGACGGAGGTTGTAAATGCCTAAATAAATTCTTCGTGTTTCACCATTTTTTAACGTTAGCGGATAAAAAAAATCAATAAAACAAAATAAATGTTTTTGGGTAGTGTGCTTAACGTTTAAGTTGTATTTGTAAAACCAATATCTTTCGTATATTAGTATTGTAAACCATCAGGTAATAAGATGGTTATTCTTTGATTTTTAAACGGTTAGTTATGATAAAAATATCGCAATCTAACACGCTCACAGGTAAAATACCTAACAAAGAGGATTTAAAAGAGGAAATAACAGCTAGTTTAATGTTAGTTTATACTGCCGAACAGCAATGGTTGGCCATATTGCCCATTTTACAATTGGCCATAGGTTGCGAAGATTTTTTAAAAACCCTTCAAAAATTTCAGAAAGATGGAGCAGTACATCTTCGCAGGTTAGAAGATATCGTTGAAATTATGGAGGCAAAAATAACTCCGGCCGAACATCGAGATTTTGAAGTATTGATTGATGAATGCTATGATATTATAGATATTACCCCTAGAAATACTTTTATTCGTGATGCGGGTTTAATTGTAGGCGTGCAACAAGTACAGCAATATCAAATTACGGCCTATATTTCTTTGTTGGCGCAGGCTAAGGTATATGGTAAAGAAAAAATAATCAATCTTATAAAAATTATTCTAAATCATAAACAAGAAGAAGAAGAAATTTTGACCATGACGGGTACTAACCAAATGCTAGAGGAGATTAATTAATATTAACCAATTAAATATTTAAGGTGGTGTTGTCTTTTCCATTATTTGTAAGCCTATAAATTGAATTGTTTTATTGTCCAAATTGCCCCAGAGCTGCTCCCATTTCCCATAGGTTTCTTTTCTTAACTGTGTAATTTCGGTTTCGCCAATAAAACAAGCATAATAAGGCACGCCGTCGGTAGTTTCTAGTTGTGCCACTTTAATGTGTTTTTCTTGCTCATTTATTGTGGCAATAATATAAAAGTCTATTGTTGGTGGCTTCATCACAATGTTTTGTCTAATTAACAGTTGATTTAATTTTTAGTTTGATATGTTTTAGGCTCGTTTAAAACATAGCGGCTTTAAAAGTTGTTATTTATTTTAAACCAATTTAAAATGAGGATTACAGTAAGCAGAAAACCTGTAAAGGTATATCCAGATCCGAAAAGGGTAATAGCCAGATTTTTTTATAATGGCGATGAGCGAGCTAGAGAGCTAATTGCGCAAATAATGAAACTCACTAAAGAGGAAATTTTTGGTATTGTATCGCCTTTGTTGCAAGAGTTTTCTAAACGACATAGAAATATTACCAAAGTGTTTTTAAAACATTGCAAAAAAACACAATGGTTAATAGAGGAGATGGGAATTGATTATAAAGCCCTTGATGAATTTACTAAATACCTTATTGGATCTTATTTTACCCACGAGTATTCTATAGAGTCGGCGGCATTTTTTAACCCCTCGATTGTAGAAGATCCAGATCAATCTAACTTGGTAGAAGGCGAAAAGCGTGTGATTATTAGTTTTAGGGCTGTGGGAGAAGGGCATATCTCATCGGTAGTTTTTAGGAGAGCATTGATAGATTGCCATAACAATATTCATGTGCTGCCGTCAGGTAATTATATAGACGAGGCCGAGGTGGTGAAAAATGCCATCTATAACAAAAGATTGTTCCTTAAAAAAGCTTCGGATGCTGGTGTTGCTATGGAAGTAATTGCTGCCATAAACGAGCATTTGGGGGATAAATTTGATTATGGACAGTTAAGAAAGTTTCTGCTTGGTGTCAAAGAGAAAAAAAATGATGATGAAAAACTAGATTACGATAGAATACTTTGGTTGTCTGATACTTATCATGAAATTTGTTTTTCTAAAGATACCGATATATCAGACCGCGTAATATTCCCTATTTCGGAGTTTGAACGTAAAGGAATTGAGGATGCCCGATTTGTTCGTTTTACCAAAGATGATGGTAGTGTTATTTACTATGCTACCTACACGGCGTTCGACGGTTCGTTTATCATTCCTAAGTTGATGCAAACTACAGATTTTTACGATTTCAAAGTTAGCCCCTTGCATGGGAAAGGAGCACAGAACAAAAACTTGGCGCTGTTTCCAAAGAAAATTAACGGCAAATATGCAATGATGTCGCGTATTGATGGTTGGAACAATTACTTAATGTATTCAGATAGGGTTACAGTTTGGGAGCAGCCTATAAAGTTGCAGGCACCGCTTTACCCTTGGGAATATATTCAAATTGGTAACTGTGGCTCGCCAATAGAAACAGCCATGGGCTGGCTAATTATTACTCACGGTGTTGGGCCAATGCGCAGGTATTGCTTGGGGGCCAGTTTGTTGGATTTGCATAATCCGTCCATAGAAATTGGCAGGCTGCACGAGCCTTTGTTAATGCCAAACCCCGATGAAAGGGAGGGTTATGTACCCAATGTACTATATTCTTGCGGTTCTATTATTCATAACGATGAGCTAATTATTCCCTATGGGTTATCCGATTATTGTTCTTCGTTTGCCACGGTAAACTTAGCACATTTGTTAGAGAAGATTATGGAAACTAACAATGGTAGTTCGGTTTAAAGAACTTTTTAGGAATGGCTTTAGGTAATGGAGCTTTGCTGTATGTTGTAATTCTGGCTATATCAAAGTACTTGTAATTTGTTGGGGCTTATAAAACAAAAAGGCGCAAAAATAATCTTGCGCCTTAATTTACTTCTGTAAACAGTCTTATAAATAAAAGAAATGTTATTTATTTTAAGAATAATAGTTCTCTAAATTTTGGTAGTGGCCAAATGCTATCGTCAACAATTTGCTCTAATTTATCTACGTGATAACGGATAGCATCAAAATAAACTTTCACTTTCTCGTCATAAGCAATTGCTTTTTCTCTGCTGTCTTCAATTTTGTTAACTTTCTTACGCTCTTCTAGCATGTTATCTACGCTTGTTTTTACAATGGTTAAGTGCGTAGAAATTTTCTCTATAATAGCTAACGGCGTAGCTAAGGCTTCTTTGCTTAAGCCTAGTTCTTTTAAGCCCTTTGCATTTTCAATTAAAGAATTTTGATATGCAATAACTGCAGGGATAATTTGGCTGTTAGCCATATCGCCAAACACACGAGCTTCTATTTGAAGCTTTTTGTAGAAATTTTCTAGCAAAATTTCGTGGCGAGCATGTAATTCACGTTTGTTAAATACGTTGTTTTTAGAGAAAAGTTCGATGGTTTTTTCACTAATGTAGGCATCAAGAGCTTTTGGAGTTGTTTTAATGTTGGATAAGCCACGTTTTTCTGCCTCAACAGCCCATTCATCGCTATAACCATTGCCTTCAAAACGAATTGCTTTAGATTCTTTGATGTAACGTTTAATTACAGTCATTAAAGCCACGTCTTTCTTTTCGCCTTTTTTAATCAGCTTATCTACATCAACCTTAAATTTAATTAACTGATCTGCAACAATTGCGTTTAGTACTGTCATTGGTGCCGAAGAATTTGCGGTAGAACCTACAGCTCTTAACTCGAATTTGTTGCCGGTAAATGCAAACGGAGAAGTACGGTTACGGTCTGTATTGTCTAATAAAATTTGAGGGATTTTAGGGATGCCCAACCAAAGTGAGTTGTCTTCTTTTAGCTTTTTGCTTAAACGAGAATGTTCAATTTCATCCAGAATTTCGTCTAATTGTTGCCCTAAAAATATAGAAATGATTGCTGGTGGAGCTTCATTAGCGCCTAAACGGTGGTCGTTGCTTACCGATGCAATACTTGCTCTTAATAAATCTGCATGTTCGTGAACCGCTTTAATGGTATTTACAAAGAAGGTTAAGAACATTAAGTTATTTTTAGGAGTTTTTCCCGGTGCTAACAAGTTCTTGCCTGTATCGGTAATTAATGACCAGTTGTTATGTTTACCAGAGCCGTTAATGCCAGCATATGGTTTTTCGTGTAACAGTACCTTAAAGTTGTGGCGACGAGCAATTTTTTCCATAACGTCCATCAACAATTGGTTGTGGTCTATTGCTAAGTTAATTTCTTCGTAAATAGGAGCGCACTCAAATTGAGAAGGAGCAACTTCGTTGTGGCGAGTTTTTAAAGGGATACCTAATCTAATAGCCTCGTTCTCGAAATCAACCATATAAGCGAATACACGTTCTGGGATAGAACCAAAGTAGTGATCTTCTAGTTGCTGCCCTTTTGCAGACATATGTCCAAATAAGGCACGACCCGTCATTACTAAATCTGGACGAGCATTAAATAGTGCTAGATCTACCAAAAAGTATTCTTGTTCAATTCCCAATGAAACATTTACTTTAGAGATGCTCTTGTCGAAATATTGACAAACATCTACAGCAGCTTTATCTAAAGCAGATAATGCTTTTAATAAAGGAGCTTTATAGTCTAGCGCTTCGCCTGTGTAAGCAACAAATACTGTTGGAATACAAAGTGTTTTTCCGGCGGTGTGCTCTATAATAAAAGCTGGTGATGATGGATCCCAGGCCGTATAGCCACGAGCTTCGAAAGTATTGCGAATACCTCCGTTAGGAAAGCTAGAAGCATCAGGTTCTTGTTGTACCAATGCACTACCTGCGAATTTCTCAATGGCACCATCGCCACTTGGTTCAAAAAAAGAATCGTGTTTTTCGGCAGTAGAGCCAGTTAAAGGTTGAAACCAATGGGTATAGTGAGTTACACCTTTGCTCATTGCCCAAGATTTCATGGCTGTTGCAATCTGATTTGCATCGTCATGGTTAATTAATTCGCCTTGGTTTATTGAGGAAATGAGCTTTTCAAAGACATCTTTAGAAAGATATTCTTTCATTTTCTTTTTATCGAAAACGTTTAGTCCATAAAATTCTGAAATTTTTGTAGATGACGTTTTAATTTCAGGTGTTTTTCTGTTTAGAGCTTCTTTTAGTGCTATGGTTCTTAAGCTTTTCATTTATTTGATTAAAATTTTTCTCAAAAATATAGTTTTTTGTGATTTTTTGTGAAAATTTTATAAAAAAAGTGATAGAAAATATTTTTCAGCTCTATATTTTTAAATTTTCATATGATTTTTGTTGTTTTTGATTTGTTTGTACGCCTAATAATAATTTTATAGATTTTTTGATGATATGGGTGAAATGATGATTTTCATAATATGTCTTGGATGATTATCTTCATCCCGTGAAAGATGTAAGAGATCATAGAAATAACTTTGACTTAATAAGGTTAATTGCTGCATTGCAAGTCCTTTTACTTCATCATTTAGCTTTTTTTCAATTTTTGGACAATGATAGTGCTAAGCTCTTAGAGCGTTTTATTTGGAATTTTCCAGGTGTAAATGTGTTTTTTATAATTTCTGGGTATTTGATTTTTCAATCCTTAGAAAGAAATTCTCTTAAGTTATTTATTGAAAAGAGATTTAAAAGGATATATCCAGCATTAATTATTTGTTTTTTTCTTACAATATTGTTACTGGTATACTTTAATAGTTTAAGTTTTAAGGAAGTTTTAACTTTTGATTTTGGAAAATGGATTGTCGCACAACTTACCATCTTTCAGTTTTATAATCCCGAGATTGTAAGGGATTTTGGTTTTTCGCCACCTAATGGTGCTTTATGGACCATATCTGTAGAACTTCAATTTTATTTATTTGTAGCTATTTTATGGTATTTCTTATTAAAAAAGATAGATAAATGGAAGCGAAATACAATTCTTATAATCTGTTTCATTATATCTGCATTATACAATTATCTTTTTAACAAATATTTACATCCTGATAGCTTAGCATATAAATTGTCTTTCGTGTTTGTGCTATCGTATTTATATTTTTTTATAGCGGGAGCTTTGGTCTATTTAAATAGAACTTTTTTTATCAAAATATTTAAAGGAAAAGCACTACTCTGGATATTTATTTTTATAAGCTTTGGATTTGTTTTAGACCACTTTCAAATAATGTATTATCGATATGTATTTAATGGTTTGAGTTTTATAATGTTGGTTTTACTTGTTGCGGTGGTTTTTTCTATAGCGAACACTAGACCTAGCTTATCTGGTAAAATATTGAAGGGTAATGATATCTCCTATGGAATTTATATCTATCAGATGCCCATTATTAATTTATTTTTTCACTTACATTTAAATACAAAACCTTATCAATTTGCATTATCATTAGGCCTATGTGTAATTTTTGGTTTTTTTTCGTGGTTTGCGATTGAAAAAAAGGTTTTGAAACGGTAGGCAATTGCATTAAAATTTCTTGTTTATTATTTATGGATTCTTAAATAGTTTGCCATCATAGCTAAAAAACCTAATAGCTATGTTAAATAATTCATCAAATTTATACGGTGGCGAGTGGCTCGCTCTCGTGTTTGCAAACAGAAACCAAAAGTATGGTGCTTACCAATTAAGAAGGCAATCTTCTAGTACGATGTTAAAGGCTTTCTTAATTGCTGCACCATTATTTGTAAGTGCTTTTTTAGGGCCTTCAATTATTGCCGCTCTTAAAGGAAAAGATGCCATAGTGAATGATCCTGTTATAAATAAAGGTGTAACCATTGATAATTTTATTCGTGAACTACCGAAGACACAAAAACCAAGGGAGTTAGAAGCTAAACGAGAGGTTGAAGTACCGAAAGCTATTGCTCCAAAAACCAAAACTGTAGGTATGACAGATAATATTAAAGTAGTAAAAGATGATTTGGTAATGCACCATCCGCCAACAACAGATGAGCTGAAAGATGCTGTAATTGCCAGTACTACACAAGTTGGAGCTTTAAGTAAAAATGGTAATGCCGAATTGGGTACTGAAGCTTCTGGAACAGGCTTAGGGATTGGTGTAGGAGCAGGTGGAAATGGAGAAGAAGTACACCATACCGCTTCGGTAGAACATAGTCCAGAATTTCCAGGTGGCATGGAAGCCTGGGCTAAATATATTCAAAGAAACTTAAGATATCCAAGCATGGCGCAAGAAGAAGGTATAGGGGGGAAGGTATTTGTTAGTTTCGTGGTAGAAAAAGATGGTACCATTACCGATGTAAAAGTTACTCGTGGCATTGGCTACGGTTGCGATGAAGAGGCTATGAGGGTAATTAAAAAATCACCACGTTGGAAAGCAGGCATGCAAAACAACTTGCCAGTAAGGGTAAGGTACAATATGCCAATTAGCTATGTAATGCAGAATTAGTTTAAGATAATGTTGATTTGTGTAGGCGGTGGAAGAAATTTCATCGCTTTTTTGTTGCCAAGAAATACAATTTAACGTACTTTTATCAGTATATGCTCAGAATTTTACAAAGAGAAGAGTGGCAAGAAGCGATACTAAAGAATAGAGATCTTAACATAAATGAAGAAAGTGCTTTTATAGACGTTCTTCGTAATCTCACCTCGTTAGATCCTGTGTATTTTATTTATCAAGCTAACAATAAAGCCATTATTAGTTTCATCGCCTATACAAAAGGTGAACAAATTCGACACCCATCTCATTTTTTTTATTCGGCTTTTTGGATAGAAAATAATTTAAGCGATACCCAATATTGCCAGTATTTATATGAATTTATTTCTGCATTAGTTAAACAGTATGATACTATAGAAATTAAACTTCCTATTGATGTTTTAGATATAAGACCTTTCTTATGGAATAAGTTTTCCATAACAAACTATTATACTTATATAAAAAAATTAGATAAGCTAGATTACCATAGCGTGACCGAAAAAAATATTAGAAAGGTAAAGAAGCTGGGTTATACCTGTGTTAGAGAAAAAATGAATGGAGAAAGCTTAAACGTTAATCTACAATTGTTTTCAGACTTGAAAGTGTACGGTAAGCGTAAGATAGCTAATATTGGAAAGTTAATGATGGCGTTATCTGGGCAGGGGTATCTAGAAAGTTTTAATTGTTATAAGGACGATGAATTAATAGCTTCTAATCTGATTTTGTTGGATGAAAAATTTAAGATAGCATATACTTTGTTGTTAAACAAAACGTCTCGTATAAATAAGGATGATGTACATTCTTTATTGCATGATTTCTTTTTTACGCAATTAAAAGAAGATGGGTATTCGTATGTTGATTTATTAGGAGCCGATATGAAGAATATTGCGTCTTTTAAATCTAGGTTTAAAACAGATTTAAAACCGCATTTTTTAGTACGTTACAACAAAAGGAAAGTTTACATTGACAATGGTGTCGATAAAATTAAAAGTTTAGCTAAATTGATACTGAAGCGCTTTACTTAAAGTATTCTTTATACCACATCTGAAACTGTAATAATAACCAAAGTTTTCTGGCATCGTTACCATTCGGATTAGCATAAAATCTATTTTTTAACTTATATACTTCTATTATATTAAAGAAACGATGTTTGTCTAACTGTTCTGGCGATAAATATTCTTCTAAATAAGGTTTGTATATGGTATTCATCCACGCTGTTAACGGAATACCAAAACCTTTTTTGGGTCTGTCCATTAGCTTTTTAGGGATATACCTATGTGTTATATTTTTTAAAAGATACTTTAGTTTACCATCTTTTAGTAACCATTTAGCAGGTATTGTGCTCAATAAATCTACAAGTTCGGTTTTTAATAATGCGTCACGATTATCGATACCATAGTGCATGGTGATACGATCTGTTTTTACTAATAAATCGTTAGGTAAATAATTGTTTAAATCGAATTCTAAAAGAGATTTTATGTTGTTCCTATAGTCGTTAGACTTATAAATGGTTATATCCCTGTTTAGCAATATACTTATTTCGTCGAATGAAAAAAATGAAGTCAACGATTCATAGGTGTCTAAAAGATTTTCAGCAGAGAATATTTCTTTAAGCTTGTTTTTTCTACTTTTAGAAAAGTTAATAACAAGCTTTTTTGCAGCTTGGGGAAGTTTATTAGATTTTTGATAAAGCCAAATCGCTCTTTGATAGTTTTTATAACCGGCAAAGAGTTCATCACCGCCTTCGGCACCTAGCAACACATTTATATCTTCATAAGAAATTTGTTTAACTAGAAAAGCTAAGGGAATGGCGCCACTATCGCCCATAGGTTCATCAAAAATTTTTGGTAAACTTTCTAACGTACTTATAGCTCCCTTATCGTCTATATAGTATTCGCTGTGACTTGTATTAAGATATTGGGCAATAATTTTGGCATCTGGAGCTTCATTAATTCTTTTGTCGGTAAAGCCTAGCGTAAAAGTTTTCACCTTTTTTGTTTGTTTTTTTTGTAGTATGGCGGCAACTGTTGCGCTGTCATATCCACCACTTAGCATTACACCTATATTTACGTCGGCTACATTTCTTCTAAGTATAGATTCGGTAAGTACTTCATCAAGCTGGTCGATAATTTGTTTTTCGCTGTCGGTATCTGTAAATGGGACAACTGATTTATTTTCGAACTTAGCTTGCAGGTAATTACCACTATTTAAATCTAGAATTAAATAATGTTGTTTTTTGAAATTCCATATATTTTCAAAGATGGTGTCCTCTCCTGTAATATAGCCGTGACGCAAATACTTTTCTAAGGCGTTAGTATTTGTTCTTTTTTCTATCGGGTATTGCAACAAGCCTTTTAACTCAGATGAGAATGCAAAAAAACGATTGTCTTTATAAAAATACAAAGGTTTTACCCCCATGGTATCTCTAGCCAAAAAGAGTTGGTTTTGTTTTCTGTCTAATAGGGCGAAAGAAAAAGCGCCATCTATTTTTTCAAATAGTTGATTTCCCCATTTTTTATAACATTCTAATAAAACTTCTGTATCTGATAATGTTTTAAAGGTAACGCCGTATTTAATAAGTGTAGTCCTTAAATCAAGATAGTTGTATATAGTGCCATTAAAGGTAAGCGTATAGTTTCCGCAAAGCGATGTAAATGGCTGCTGCCCATCTTGAGACGGGGCAATAGTGGCTAACCTTTCATTTGCTAAACCTATACTATACTTATCATGCTTTTCGTATATGTGGTCATAGCCATTGCCACCCCTGTGTCGTAGTGTGGCCGAGGCGTTCAATAAATCCGTTTCACTGATTAGATTTTTATAGTCAATAAAGCCAGTAATCCCACACATTATTTCATCAGGTATATTTTTCCCGTATTTTGTTTAAAGAAATTATCGGTTGCTGTTCTTCTATGTTTAATTTCCGATTTATCGTTGTTCTCGACGATCACTTTGTAAAAATAAACACCCTTTGCCAAACGATCTCCATACATATCTGTTCCGTCCCAAGTAAAGTCAGAGATGTTATTGCCAATTCTGATATTGCCCAGCTCTTCCTTAAACACTTCTTTAACAATTTTACCTGTAACGGTCATGATCTGTACTTTTATCTTATCAGGAATTTTATCTCCCGTTAGGGTAAAAACAAACTTCATAGCCGTGGTAAACGGATTTGGGTAAGGATAAAAGTGCGTAATTGCAGATTCGTTGATGACCTCAAAATCTATGGTGTAGTTGGTGGTGTTATTGATATTGCCTGTGGCGTCTCTGCCTTCAACCATTAGGGTGTATATGCCGTCTTGCAGTTTTTCAGGTTTATAATTAACATTTGCTTTATTGTTTGCAACGGAGCTAGCAGGGGTAAAGGTTAATAACCCAGAAGTGTAGGCAATTCTTTTATAGTTGCCCGTAGTATTTTTTATGTATATGCTAAGTTGGGTAGTGTCATTCATTAATCGGTATAAATTTTCATCGGTAATATTGACTGAAATATTAGGCTGTGGAGAAACGATTTCGCCGTTCATAATATGTTTTCCATCGAAAGAAACGTCTATGATAGGTTCTTTGGTATCTTTAATAACGGTAAAAGGATGTTGTACGTAATTATTGAAAGAATAACTGTCAAGTTCATTAATTGGCATAAATTCAACTCTAAGTGAATTGTTTCCTGTAAGTCCAATTGTGGGAAGTTTTATTTTAATGTTGCTGCTTTGGTTAGGTAGCAGTTCTTCAATTTTCGTAACTTTTTCTCTAATAGTACTTCTGTCTGCTTTTGTTATTGTGTAATAAACGTTTACCGAGTCGGATGGTTTGTTGGAGATGTTTTGCCAAGCAATCTCATGTTTTATAGAGTCTCCTTCGTTTATCAAATCTTTATAAAAGGAATATTTTATCTCTGGGTTTATCGAAGCCTCGGAATATTCATCATATAAAAACTTCCATTTTATGAATTGGGGCGGAGTTCTATCTATATTATCTTTAAAGTTTGCCTTAATGGCCATTTTTGGATATGTTTTGGCATCGTAGGTGCTTAAATCTAGGTTGTCTGTCGGCAAGTTAGTTTGTAAAACTTGCATAGCACCCGTTTTATTGTAGCCTATTAAATCGAAGGTAACCTGATCGTTTGTTTCTGTTTTAACTTCATAATGAACACTTTTCCACTGCTTAGCAGGACCAGCTTGCGTTGTAATGTAGTTTCCTTGAGTTAGTGGATAGGGGTAGGTTTTATCAAATCTAATTACTTGCTCTCTTGGAAGAACGCTACTGCCTAAATCTGCAGTTTTTTCAATAGCTTGCCCAGCGGGCATTCCTTTTTCTCCCCAAAACATGTAAGGTTCTCCGTTTCCAACATTCCCAATATTAACAACGCCAACTTTTAAAAACGCATCTTTAGCTGCTTGGGATAGGGTAGAAAGATTAATGCCATAACCATTGTACCCAATTACGTGATATCCAGTAGGTATTTTGTCAATATATTCAATTAAGCTATCTACTTCTAATGGATTATTAATATCAAAATAAAATTGTCCAGAATAATAAAGAGGTGCCCCAGGGTTATCTTGATTTTTGTAGTTGAATTGAGAAGGAAGATTTAACGGTCGCATGGTAGTGGGGTTTAATGCTAAAATAGTGAAGCCTGTAAAACCGTCCCATCTAAAACCTAAAGCACCACCCGGATTAGCTCTATAGCGTCTTTCCTCAGTAGTCGGGCCGTCGTCTCCTCGGGTTTGTACAACGGTATAAAATGCTGTTTTTGCAAATTCTAATTTTTTAGCATTATTATTAAACTCTAAACTATTTAAAGTGCCATTTTGATACTGCTGATAATGTGATTGATTCCAACCTTCCGGACTATTTTTAATGTAAGTAAACGTACTTTCTTGCCAAGCTCCACCTTTATCAATATCTACGTTTAGGCGAACACGCCAATAGTAAACCTGATTATCATTAGTTAACAAATTTGGTCGCCATTTAGGGGTAAAGTTGGAGATTAAGTTAGTGCTTTTTCGCCAAGGACTATCGAAAGTTTTTACTGTATCTATTTCAAAAATGCAGTTTGCATCCTTAATAAATAAGTCATTTGATTGAGCAACGAGTTCGATATCTGTTTGTGAAACTATTGCGTATTTTTTTGGGTATATAGTGTTTAAACCATTAGAAGCCATAAAATACTCGAGTGTAGCGGTATTGTTGCTTTTAGAAATTTCGTCAAATTCGTTTTGGGGATCTAAGGTCACTGTAAACTTGTTCATTCCGCCGGCATTAAGGTCATTTGTTTCTATATTAAAAACAAGCGTATCTGCATAGTAAACGGGTTTAGTAAAGGTTTGCACAGGGTATGAAACAACAGAATTATTAGGTAGCGTGCGTGTAACTGCTACCTTAATTGGTTGGTTAACGGCTTTCCCTATATTTTTGGCTACCATAGCTAGCGAAAAAGAAGGACTAGTGGCAGTAACATTAGCAGGCGATATAAATATATCTTGGTTTTCGATAGCAAGATCTGGTTTTTCTGGAGTATAAAATTTTACCGCAGGATCTCCTTGAAATGTATATTGGGTAGTATGCATTACGTTATACACATCGTTATGGTTTTGATACTGAGCTTTAGCCAGCTTTAGCGCTTCAGCTATAGATACACCGTAATTAGCGGTAAATGCTTTTTGATAGAAAGTGGCACTAAAGCTCGAAAGGTAACTAGCTATTCCTTCACTAGAGGTTCCAATCCAGCCAATAGCGCCACGTTCAGGATAGAAAATATGTTTTTCTCCTAAGGAGGGAGCAACGATATACGTATTTCCGGTCGTACAGCCATTAACTAGGTAAGTTAAAAGAGTATTGCTATTGTTAAGTTCTTGTGGTAATCCAAAATCAATTTCTGTAGCTTGATGAGCGCCATGCCCTAAAAAAGAGAGCAAAGCTGCGCCTTTGTTAATTTCACTAATAATTTGCTGTTTCTGGTTTACGCTTACCGGCACGGTGACATTTTTGTTGAAATTTACAGTATCTGCACCAAAAGGATCTGCTTTCGCCATGTTGTACATGTTGGCTTGGTATGCAGCCCATGATAAGTTTTCGGAGAGAGTGCCGCCGCCGCTGATATGGATGAATTTTTTACGCCAAAGCGCATTTTCATAAAGCTCGTAACGTTTCAACTTTGCTAAGTAAATTTCAACTTCCTCGTTTGTTTTTGCACCAACTCTACCTGTAGCAATAGCAGGTGCTAAACTTGTATTGTTAATACGGGCAGTAAGTAAATCATCAGATGGGGGAGAGCCGTATGTAGGTACTAAATCTTCATTTATCCCTCCAGTACCCCTGATCAGGTTGTTTTCCATTCCTTTGCCTAAAAGTAGAAGATATTGAGGCTTTGTTGCAGCAAATTGCAGTAGGTACTTAGCGAAATTTCTAATTGCAAAAGGATGGTGAATACCATAATAAAATTGGTCGTATAGTTGTTCTGTGGTAATTAAAAATGATTTATAATTACCTTGATTTCTATAAGCCGCATAATTTTGAGCACTAGCTAATAGCTTTTTATGGGTAACTATGATGAAGTTTTTGTCAAATGTACTAGGTGCGAAATTTATCATCTCAACTTTTGTTAACGAAGGAGAGTTAAAAGAGGCTCCGTCATATAAAAAGAAGTTACGATTTTCATTATTGGCAGACAATACAAATTCGGCGTTTGAGCCGTTAATTTCACCTAAAATTCTCTGATTAGAAGTATTGTCCCATATTATTGGTTGGCTTTTGTTATTGTTGCTAAAGTTTAGATAGCGATTTTGGTTGTTGCCACTTAAAGAAAAGTGAATATTTCCACTACTTTGTAAATCAAGTGTTCGGGGGTAAATAATTTTAACATAAGCAACAGCTTGGTAATCTGTCCCATTAACTCCTAAGTTTAAATCATCTACAGATTCGTAAATAATGTTGGTATTTGTGCCAAGCTCGGTTGGTAATACAGAAAAAGAAGTTTTATAAATAGCGTATGCAGAAAATAGCGTATCTTTTTTAATAAATGTATTGGTGCCGTTATTTAAACTGATCCGTAAATGGTGATTTATTCTGTTTGGTTGCGGAGTGTCTGAGTCCGATCGCCCGGCTACATAGGTTTCGAGTTTAATTCCTAAAGCGCCTGTGCCAGTATATAAATTTGGTGTAGTTAGCGTTCTTGTTTGACTCTGACCTTTGCCGTACATATTTCCCAAGAACCCTTCTCCTTCTTGGTAGTCGGATAAGCTCATGTGTGCTGTTATGTACCTGCCTTGATAAAAAGCTTCCGGATATACCCCTAAACTTTCTTGAATAATGTAGTTTTCAGCAGTTAATCCGGTTTTTGGAGCTTGGAAGTTTTGAATACGTTTGCCAGCTGTTGTAGCGCTGAAAGTAAGGAAATAGGCGGCAGTATCGGTAAATAAACTATAATAATTATGCGGCTGCGCTGTTGCCGATACGTAGAGTTCTTTATCTAATGTACCATCATTTGGTTCTCCATAAAATTCTATATAATCGGTATTGTCAAATGTATTGTCGCTTTCTCCAGGTACATAAATGGCAACCTCTTTTCCATTTTTGAATAATTGGAAATTCTTTGGATTAATGCTGCTTAGCGAAGGTATTTGTTGATTTAATGCAGCGTAATTTAATCTATATATCCCTTTTTGGCTCACCTTGATTTTATAATACGATTGATTGGTATTAATCCAATCGTTACCATAAGTAGTTTGACCAACAACACTGAAGCAGTAGAGTGCTAAAAGAATAGACAAGTAAATGCGCAACATAGATTCAAACATACAAATAATTCCAATTAAATATTGATTTTAGAGTGCTTGTATTAAAGGATTTTTTACTTTTATCTTTTGATGTGATGGATAAGTTAAAAAAGATTTTATTCCTACCAGGGTGGTATCCCAACAGAACTCATTTGTCAGTAGGTTCTTTTGTTAGAAGCCACGCTGAGGCAGTTAACGAGTTGGTTTCGGTAGATGTTTTTCATGTATGCGGTGATGAAGAGTTGAAAATGATATATAGTTTCGAAAAAACAAAGGTCAATGATGTAAATACTTATATTCTATACTACAGAAAATCAAAATCAAAGCATGTAATCTCACAATTTGTTAAGGCTTTTTTATATGTGTTTGGGCAGTTTTATGGTTACTATAAATATCGAAGAATTGCGCCCAAGCCAGATTTTTTTCATGTTCACGTACTAACTAGAGCTGCAATATTACCTTATGTACTTAAATTGTTCAGTAGTAATATCAAGTATTTTATCACAGAACATTGGTCTCGATATTTACCTCAGGATAATTCATATCAAGGTTTTTTAAGAAAGAGATTTACAAAATCGGTAGTGAGCAAGTCGAGAGGGATAACAGCTGTTTCTGAAAATTTGAAATTCCACATGAGCCGTCATGGTTTAGAGCATCAAAATTTTACAGTAATTTCTAATGTAACTGAAAGTAGGTTTTTTGAAAGTAGTAAAGCCGTGAGAACTGTCGAAAATCATTTTGTTCATGTGTCTAATTTTGCGGCAAACTGTAAAAATGTAATCGGTATTATTGATGCTTTTGAAATAATCAAAAATAAAGGTTATGTTTTTTCTCTCACAATGGTAGGTGATGGGACAGATCATGAAGCTGCATTTAAGTATGTTAAAGAAAAAGATTTAAAGGAAGTTAACTTCACTGGTTTCTTATATGGTAAAGATGTTGTCGGTGAGATAGAAAAGGCAACAGCATTGGTTTTGTTTAGCAATTACGAAAATCAACCTGTGGTAATTACTGAAAGTTTGAGTTTAGGCGTACCGGTTATTGCAACCAAAGTTGGTGGTATTCCTGAAATGATTAATGAAACCAATGGAATTTTAGTTGAATCTAATGATGTTGATGCTTTGGCAAATGCGCTAAAACAAATAATAAAAAAAGAGAAAGTTTTCGATAGCGAGAAAATAAGAACAGCAGCTGCTCAAAAATTCAAAGGAGAGGTAATCGCTCGTCAGTTTGTTGATTTTTATCGTGCCGGCGGTGTAGAGATATAAAAAGAGAGCCGCGATTTTCTTCACGGCTCTTTTTATATTATCTCTGGTGTTTTTCCACCCATTTTCTAGCGTTTACAAAGGCTTCCATCCATGGCGAAACTTCGTCTTTTCTACCTGCTGGATAATTTGCCCAATGCCATTGAAATAATGAGCGCTCAATGTGAGGCATCATTACCAGGTGACGGCCTGTATCATCGCACATCATGGCAGTGTTATAATCAGAGCCATTCGGACTAGCTGGGTATTGTTCGTAACCATATTTAGAAACAATTTGATATTTAGCTTCTTCATAAGGCAATTGGAATTTTCCTTCGCCATGCGATACCCAAACACCTAAAGTACTGCCTGCCAAAGTAGAAAGCATTATCGATTTGTTCTCTTGAATAGTTAACGAAGTAAATATACTTTCGTGCTTACGGCTATCGTTGTGTAGCATTTTAGGTTTTACTTCGTGGTTTTTGTTGATTAAGCCCAACTCCACAAATAATTGGCAACCGTTGCAAATACCTACTGATAAAGTATCCTCTCTGTTGAAGAAATTTTCTAAAGCTACACGAGCTTTTTCGTTGTACAAGAATGCACCAGCCCAACCTTTTGCCGAACCTAAAACATCTGAGTTAGAGAAGCCACCCACAGCACCAATAAACTGAATATCTTCTAGAGTTTCTCTGCCCGAAATCAAATCGGTCATGTGCACATCTTTCACATCGAAACCTGCCAAATACATCGCGTTAGCTACTTCACGCTCAGAGTTACTTCCCTTTTCACGTAAAATTGCCGCTTTCGGACGAGGCTTACTTGCATCAATTACCGGTTTTTTACCATCAAATTGCGCAGGGAAATTGAATTTTAAAGGTTGATTTTTATAATTGTCGAAACGTTCTTTCGCTTTTACTTCGCCACTTTGCTTGCTGTCTAATAAGTAAGAGGTTTTATACCAAACATCACGTAAATGGTTAATATCGAAAGAATAATTGTTATCGTTATTAGTTACATTTAAAGTAGCGGTATCGCTTACCGAACCAATTTTGTTAAAAGCAATACCTTTATCATTTAATGTTGCTTCAACACTTTCATCAGCTTGAAAAACCAAGGCAATGTTCTCAGCAAATAGAACTTTTAAAGCATCAGCTTCGCCTAAGCTAGACAAATCGATATTTGCACCTAAGTTTTGATCGGCAAAACACAATTCTAAAAGCGTAGTAATTAAACCACCACTGCCAATATCGTGTCCTGCTTTAATTTTGCCAGCTTTAATCAATTCTTGAACAGTATTGAAAGCAGTGCCGAATTTAACTGCATCTTTAACATCAGGAGTTTCGTTGCCAACTTTATTTAAAACTTGAGCGAATGAAGAGCCACCTAATTTATAAGTATCATTACTTAGGTTGATATAATAGATGTTACCACCGTCTTTCTGTAGAACTGGCTCAACAACTTGCGTAATGTCGTTACAGTTGCCAGCTGCAGAAATTATCACAGTTCCAGGTGCAATTACATCACCATCTTTGTATTTCTGTTTCATCGAAAGCGAATCTTTACCCGTTGGGATGTTAATTCCTAAATCGATGGCAAATGCCGAGCATGCTTCAACTGCTTCATATAAACGAGCATCTTCACCTTCATTTTTACAAGCCCACATCCAGTTGGCCGAAAGTGAAACGCTTTTCAATCCGTCTTTTAACGGTGCCCAAACAATATTTGATAAAGATTCTGCAATGGCAATTCTACTTCCAGCGCCAGCATCAATCAAAGCGGAAACAGGAGCGTGACCAACAGAAGTGGCAATACCCTCTTTACCTTGAAAATCTAAGGCCATTACACCCACATTGTTCAATGGTAATTGTAAAGGACCAGCGCATTGTTGTTTAGCTACACGGCCGCCAACACATCTATCAACTTTGTTAGTTAACCAATCTTTACAAGCAACCGCTTCTAATTGCAGTACTTGTTCTAAATATTCGTTGATTTTACCTTGATCGTAGGCTACCGCTTCGTAATTACGGTCAACAGTATTGTCGTCCATAATCATTTTTGGCGAGCTGCCGAACATGTCACTTAAAGCTAAATCCATTGGCTTAGCGCCAGTAGTAGCCGATTCGAAAGTAAAACGATGATCGCCAGTTACTTTACCAACGGTATACATTGGTGAACGCTCACGGTCAGCAATTTTCTGTAAAGTAGCCGTATGTTCTTCGCTAATTACCAAGCCCATACGTTCTTGCGATTCATTACCGATAATCTCCTTAGCCGAAAGGGTAGGGTCGCCAACTGGCAATTTATCTAGATCTATTTTACCACCGGTTGCTTCTACTAGTTCCGAAAGACAGTTTAAGTGACCGCCAGCACCGTGATCGTGGATGGAAACGATGGTGTTATTATCGCTCTCTACCATTGCACGAACTGCGTTTGCTGCACGTTTTTGCATTTCTGGGTTAGAACGTTGTATCGCATTCAATTCGATACCCGAACCATGTTGACCAGTATCTGCCGAAGAAACAGCAGCACCACCCATACCAATACGGTAGTTCTCGCCACCTAAAACCACAATGTTATCGCCAGTTTTTGGCTCTTGTTTTTTAGCTTGTGCTAATTTTCCGTAGCCGATACCACCAGCAAGCATAATTACTTTGTCGAAACCTAATTTACGGTCATGTTCTTCGTGTTCGAAAGTTAACACAGAACCCGTAATTAGCGGCTGGCCGAATTTATTTCCAAAATCAGAAGCTCCGTTTGATGCCTTAATCAAAATGTCCATTGGTGTTTGGTACAACCATTCACGTTCTTCCACACCTTTTTCCCAAGGGCGATTTTCTTCTAAACGAGAAAGGGCAGTCATGTAAACAGCTGTTCCAGCTAACGGCAAAGAACCTTGTCCGCCAGCTAAGCGGTCTCTAATTTCACCGCCCGAACCCGTTGCTGCACCATTAAAAGGCTCAACAGTAGTAGGGAAATTATGTGTTTCGGCTTTGATAGAAATTACCGAATCAAAGTCTTTAGTTTCGTAAAACGATGGCACATCTGGTTTAGCAGGTGCAAATTGTTGCACTTTCGGGCCTTTTACAAAAGCTACGTTATCTTTATAGGCAGAAACAATCTCATTAGGGTGTGTTTCTGATGTTTTCTTAATCAGTTTGAAAAGGGAAGTAGGTTTTGCCTCTCCGTCAATTACAAAAGTGCCGTTGAAAATTTTATGACGACAGTGCTCTGAGTTTACTTGAGAGAAACCAAAAACTTCTGAATCTGTTAAAGATCTTCCTAGCTTGTCAGCTAATCCTTTTAGGTAATCAACTTCTTCATCACTTAAAGACAAACCTTCTTGTTTATTGTAAGCGGCAATATCAGTAATCTCTAAAATTGCTTCAGGTTCAATGTTAATGGTAAATATATCTTGATTTAAACCATTGTATTTTTGAGAAAGCATTGGATCAAATGCAGAAAATCCTTCCTCCACTTTTTTAAATTGCTCAATTCTAATGATGCCATCAAGCGTCATATTTTGAGTGATTTCTACAGCATTGGTGCTCCAAGGGGTAATCATTGCTGCACGTGGACCAACAAAAAAACCAGTTAAAGTGCTTTCGGTGTTTAATTTTGCGCCACCAAAAAGCCACTCTAGTTTTTCTGTATCAGTTGGGGATAAAGTTTTGCTTGTTTGTAAAACAAAAATCTCGTCAGATTGACCTAAAAAGAAATAAATCATGCTTATTTTTTGAAGACGCAAATTTAGGTTTTTTTACTGAGAAAATTGATGATTTTTGGGTTTATTTGTTGTGTGTTTTGTGTGTTGAAGATGGAAAGGTTTTAATATTGGGAAAGTTAATGGGTGGGTGAAATAAAAAAAGTGTTGTACTTATTAAAATCTCTGTCGTTAAATTAAATTTATGAAAAACATCTTCCGTTTTAAACAATTTGAAGTAGATCAGAGCAACTGTGCCATGAAAATTAATACCGATGGGGTGTTGTTAGGAGCGATGGCGCAACATGAAAACCCGAAACGGATATTGGATATTGGCACAGGAACCGGAGTAATTGCCCTGATGTTGGCGCAACGTTTTCCAGAAGCTCAGGTGCATGCGGTAGAAATTGATGAGCAGGCATCAGTAACTGCTGGAAGAAACTTTGAAAAATCAGTTTTTAGTAAGCGGTTAACAAACAGCAATATATCAATCGAACAATTTAACAATCTAGAGAAATTTGACCTCATTGTAACCAATCCGCCATTTTTTGTGAACGATTATAAAAATGCGGAACCCAAAAAAGAGATTGCAAGACATGCCAGTCATACTTTTTTTGCAGAGCTGATAAAGAAAGTGCATGAGTTGTTGAGTGAAAAAGGTTGCTTTTGGTTTGTTTTGCCAATTAAACAGGCTGAAGAATTGGTAGAAAGAGCTAAGAAATACAACTTGTTTTTGCAAAAGATAATTAGGCTGCATTCTGATGACACCAAGCCTGAATTTAGACGAATTGTTTGTTTGGGAAGAGAAAAGTTGGACTTAGTAGAAGAGGATTTCATGATTTACGAAAGCGAGAAGAGATATACCAAGGCATACGAACTGTTGTTGAAGGACTTTTTTTTGGCTTATTAGTTTTGCCTCGTTCATTTGTAATGACGTATATAGTTGGAGAATTTGGAAAACTGTCTTTTGTTAAATAAACGGGATTGCATCGGTATCTCCCGATTTATCGGGAATAAAGCGTAAAGCCTGACAATCTAAACCTAGTATTACAGGAATTGCTTTTCAAAAAAATAAACATTTAGTTTTGCGATAGTAAAGTCTCAAATCTCAATACTCATATCTGAAACAAATGAAAAAAATAGGTTTAATATCTGATACGCATGGTTATTTAGATGATGCAGTTTTTAAATACTTTGATGATAGGGATGAAATTTGGCATGCTGGAGATTTTGGTCCGGGTGTAATTGAACCTTTGGCAGCTTTTAAACCGCTTAAGGGAGTGTATGGAAATATTGACGGGATGGATGTTCGGGCGCAATTTCTGGAACACCTGAGGTTTCAGTGCGAACAGATAGATGTTTGGATGACACACATAGGCGGTTATCCCGATAAATATGCTCCTGCTGTTAAGCGTGAAATATACACTAAGCCTCCGCAACTTTTTATTTCCGGCCACTCGCATATTCTAAAAGTTATTTTCGATAAAAAAATACAATGTTTGCATATTAATCCCGGTGCGGCCGGAAAACACGGTTGGCACAAGAAAAGAACTTTGATTCGCTTTTGCATTTCCGACGAAAAAATACATACCTTAGAGGCCGTAGAATTAGGAGATAGATAACGTAAAAAATACACTAAGTAAAATGATGTCGGGTATAAAAACATTAGGCCAGTTTATTATTGAAAAACAAGCAGACTTTCCGTATGCTAAGGGCGAACTTTCTCGCTTACTGAGAGATATTGGTATCGCTGCAAAAATTGTAAATCGAGAAGTAAATAAAGCTGGTTTGGTAGATATTTTAGGAGATGCAGATACAATTAACATACAAGGCGAAGGACAAAAAAAATTGGATGTTTATGCCAACGACCAATTTATCTCTGCTTTAACAAGTGGGGGCGAATGTTGTATTGTGGCTTCTGAAGAAGAAGATGATTTTGTTCGCATCGATTCTCCCGTATCTAAAAATGCCCGTTATATTGTTTGCATTGATCCTTTAGATGGTTCGTCGAATATTGATATTAACGTTACGGTAGGTACTATTTTTTCTATTTACAGAAGAAAATCTACCGAAGGGCCAGCTAACTTAAACGATGTTCTGCAAAAGGGAACAGAACAGGTGGCTGCCGGTTATGTAATTTATGGCTCATCTACCATGATGGTTTATACTACTGGTAAAGGTGTTAACGGGTTTACTTTAGATCCATCAATAGGAGAGTTTTGCCTATCGCATCCAAATATGAAAATACCAGAAGATGGCGTAATTTATTCTATTAACGAGGGCAATTACGTTCATTTTCCAGAGGGAGTGAAAAAGTACATTAAATATGCACAGGTAGAAGATGCCGCTACCAACAGGCCTTATACTTCGAGGTATATTGGTGCAATGGCGGCCGATATACATAGAAATTTGATTAAAGGAGGGATCTATATGTATCCTACTACGGCATCGTCTCCAAAAGGAAAGCTCCGTTTGCTTTACGAATGTAACCCAATGGCTTTTATTATTGAACAGGCTGGTGGCATTGCTTCTGATGGTTTGAATAGAATTTTGGATATCGAGCCAACAGAACTGCATCAGCGTGTAGCTATTTTTGTAGGTTCGCCTACAATGGTGAGAAAGGCAGAAGAGTTTATGGCCGAGTTTTCGCCCGTAGAGAAGTTGAAGGAAGATTCAGCTACCATCAAGTCGGCATAATAATATTTAATAAGAATGAATAAGAAAGGCGGAAATTATTCCGTCTTTTTTTATTTGAGTTAATTTTATTGTTGGTGTAGCTTTTTTTGATTTTTAAAGCGTTAACTTAGTTTAGATCAAAAAATAAAAAAATATGAAAGCAACATTTAAAACGATAGCTTGTTTATTATTTAGCTCGGTTGTGTCTGTAAGCGCTATAGCTCAAGACAAGCCTGCGCAAAAACCAAAAGCTAGTCCGGCGGCTACGGCAACTGGAAAGATAAAGGGTGCAAATATTACCATTGCCTATAGTAGTCCGGCGGTTAAGGAGCGAAAAATTTGGGGAGCATTAGTGCCATTTGATAAAGTTTGGCGTGCAGGAGCTAACGAAGCTACCACCTTTGAAACCGACAAAGACATTAAAGTAGAAGGTAAAAACTTACCTGCCGGAAAATACAGTTTCTTTTTAATTCCTAGAGAAAGCGGTACTTGGACAGCAATTTTTAACAAAGAACCTAAGCAATGGGGCGCTGGAAAATACGACGAATCTAAGGATGCCTTACGTGTTGATGTGAAAACTAAAACATTAGCAGAAACGCAGGAAAGATTAGTTTATAATATTACTGCTAAAGGCTTTTCTTTAAACTGGGATAAGATCTCTGTGCCGGTTAGCCTTAAATAATTATTAATCACGTCATTTCGACGGCTTGCTCCGACCATTCGGAGAGGAACCAGGAGAAATCTGTTAACTAAGTGCTATTGTCTAACAGATTTCTCTCTGCGTTCGAAATGACGACAAAAGTTCAAAAAAATCTATTATAATAACTTACTGGCACTATTTCTTTCTGCCTCAAATGCAGTGTCTATTTGCCAGTTTGCTTTGTCTTGCGAAGCGGCAACAGCTAAACGGTCGCAACGTTCGTTTTCTGGGTGGTCGTTATGGCCCTTAATCCACTTGAATTTAATTTGGTGTATTTTGTGTAATTGAAGATATTGTAGCCATAGGTCTTTGTTTTTTTTGTCTTTAAAACCTTTTTGTACCCAGCCAAATACCCATCCTTTTTCTACCGAATCTACTACGTATTTGCTATCGGAGAATATAATAACCTGTTGTTGTGGTGCTTTTAGTGCTTTTAATGCAACAATTACTGCCAAAAGCTCCATACGGTTATTGGTAGTTAGCCTAAAACCTCCGCTTAATTCTTTATAATGTTTGCCCGATTTTAAAATAGCACCGTAACCACCAGGCCCTGGATTTCCGCTTGCTGCTCCGTCTGTGTAGATTTCTATCATTGGTAGCAAAGCTAAGAAACTGTTTAAATTTTTACTTGTTCGGTTTAATTTATTTCAAGAGATGCAGGCTGTAATTGTCGTATAAACTTCTTTTGCCAACAGTAGAGAGCAAATTAACGCTTTGCTAATACTTCTTCTAAATTGTTTAGACCTGCAGTAAATCGTTCTTTTAAGCCCATAGCTAAAATCATTTCTAAATCTGCTAAATTTTTGTGCTTTATAGCAATATTTACCCAAGTTTCACCCCCTTGCTCACTAAAAGTATTGATCCAATATGAACTAGGGAGCTGATTGGTCACATTTCCATTTTCATCGGTAAAAGCGTCGTTATAAGAGAAACTCTTCAAATCGTCAATGCTTTTATTTTGGACCATGCAATAATGTTTTTCGTTTTCCATAGGTGCTAAAGAGATGAAAATCTAGGAGGATTTAGTTTTTTTGCCAAAACCCATTATTGATCCATAATATTTCGCTTCAATCTTAATTAAGAACAATAAAAACCTGTGTATGCCGAAAATCGGCACAAGGGTATGGCTAAATTTATACGAGGTTTGTTTTACCAAACATAGGTTAAACTCGGGTAAAACATAAATAATATCCCTGTTTAGTCTGTATTTATATATATATGTATGGACGGCGAAGACGCCGTCGTCTGCAGCTGGTGCAACGTTTGGCGACCTCGCCAAACGCAATGTAAAATAGTTATCCATTTTTGAACAGTTTTTAAATGTTAATTT
The DNA here is from genome assembly GCF_002399615.1 of Pedobacter sp. UBA4863. GTDB lineage: Bacteria > Bacteroidota > Bacteroidia > Sphingobacteriales > Sphingobacteriaceae > Pedobacter. The sequence continues at coordinate 48,312 of NZ_DHDZ01000029.1, forward strand.
TTAAGCAATCTTTCGCTAGTTCCTAAAGCCTAAACATTTTAACTGTGACGAATATCATTTTTTTGAATAATTACGCTCAACTCTTCGTAATGCGTGTCACGGTATGTTTGTAGAACATAGTTAGGATGAATAAATCCCTACAATGAATAATTGTAAGGTTCCACCCAATCAAAAAATAGAAGGCAGGAAAATGAAAGCAATAGCTTATAACATTAAACCAGAAGAAAAAGAGTGTTTGGTTTTAGCTAACCACAAAAAACATGATATTACTATTATTGCCAATAGTTTGTGTATAGAAACCATGTCGTTTGCGCAGGGAAAAGAGGTTTTAATTGTGTTTAATGAAGATCCGTTGAGTGCCGAGCTTATTGAGGGCTTAAAAACTTTAGGCATTAAATATATTGCTACATCATCTTTTCAAACTAACCATATAGATCTTAAAGCTGCGGGTGTGGCTGGTTTCAAAATAGCAAACGTGCCTTTTAAGGAGGGAGAAGAATTGACGATGTCACGTATGCAGCAAATTATTAAAAACTTAGACAATTGGGCAGTAGGTAAATGTGTAGGAAAGGCTTGTTGTTGCCCTAATGATTGTGCGGTTGCTATAAAAGAGGGAGGTAAGTAATGAGCGAAGAATCACTTTTACGAAAATATAATGTAGCAGCCCCGAGGTACACCAGTTATCCAACGGTACCTTATTGGGAGAATGATGATTTTACTGCTGGGCAATGGCAAGGCAGATTGGTGGCAGCCTACGAGCAGCATAAAAGCGAGGGAATTAGTTTGTATATTCATTTGCCATTTTGCGAAAGCCTTTGCACTTATTGTGGCTGTAATACACGTATTACCAAAAATCATGGTGTAGAGTTGCCCTATATTGATGCGCTGCTAAAAGAATGGGAAATGTATTGCACCTTATTGGGCGAACGACCAAAGATTAAAGAAATTCATTTAGGCGGCGGTACCCCAACTTTTTTTAGTGCAGAGAATCTAAAAGATTTGTTGCAGGCTATTGCTGGCGCTGCTCAATTTCATGAAAATGCCGCCTGTTCTTTTGAAGGGCATCCAGATAATACCACCGAGGCTCATTTACAGGTTTTGTACAACTTGGGCTTTCGCAGGGTAAGTTTTGGCATACAAGATTTTGATCCTAAAGTGCAATTCATGATCAATAGGTATCAAACCCCGGCTCAGGTACAGGCAATTACTAAACTAGCCAGAAAAATTGGATATCAATCCATTAATTTTGACTTAATTTATGGTTTGCCAGGCCAAAACATGAAAGGATTAGAAGAAACAATTAGAGAAGCGATAGGCATTAGGCCAGACCGCATTGCTTTTTACAGTTATGCTCATGTGCCTTGGGTTAAAGCAGGTCAGCGCCACTTTACCGAAAGTGATATTCCGCAGGGCGATGAAAAATTTGCACTATACCAAAGAGGTAGAGAGATGCTGGTGACTGCGGGCTATGAAGAAATTGGTATGGATCATTTTGCTTTGAAAACAGATAATTTGTATATTGCTTACACAGAAAATAAACTACACCGTAATTTTATGGGATACACCGATCAATATACCCATATTTTGTTAGGTTTAGGTGTTTCTTCTATTAGCGATTGTGGTACTTCCTTTGCCCAAAATGCAAAAACGGTAGAAGAATATAAAAAGTACATTAACGATGGCTTGTTGGCTGTTCAAAAAGGTCATTTATTAACAGAAGAAGATTTGTATATTAGAAAACATATCCTTAACTTAATGTGTCAGGGCAATACTTATTTCGATACTGAAATACCGGCAGCAATAACCGAACGTTTACAGCCAATGCTTAATGATGGCTTGCTAACCATTAAAGATGGCGAGATAAAAATACAGCCTAAAGGTAGAACTTTTATGCGTAACGTATGTATGGCCTTCGATAATAGGTTATGGCAAAAACAACCGCAAACCCAATTATTTAGTGCGGCAATATAAAATTAGAAGCTATGAGCAGTACTACGCTTACCCAAAAAAGTTCGGTATGTTACCATTGTGGCGATAAGTTGCCAGCCGTTAAATTAAACTACGACGAAAAAGATTTCTGTTGTGTAGGTTGCCAAAGTGTATATCAGATATTATCTGAAAATAATATGTGCAACTACTACGCCTATAACAGTACGCCAGGGCAAAGGGTAAAAGAAACTGGCCATTTCGAATATTTAGATGAGCCAAGTATCATCACCCAACTCATCAATTATAAAGACAAAGAAAATTCGATAGTCACCTTTTATATTCCTGCTATTCATTGCAGTTCTTGCATATGGTTGTTAGAGCATTTGTACAAAATTAATCCGGCTATATTTAGCTCGCGTATAGATTTTCTTAAAAAAGAAGTAACCATTAGCTACAAGCATGAAAAAGTGTCTTTACGTGAAGTAGTTGAAATACTTAACCAAACAGGTTACGAGCCTTTAATTAGTTTACAGGACGTAGTAAAAGAAAAAGGAAATTCGGTAAATAAACAGTTGATCTGGAAGATTGCAATTGCAGGTTTTTGTATGGGCAACGTAATGTTGTTCAGTTTTCCCGAATATTTTGGTCTATCGGCCTTAGAAAAAGAATTTCAGTATTTGTTTGCTTGGTTAAACTTAGCTTTTTGTATTCCGGTAACTTTTTATTGTGCTAAAGAATATTTTACATCGGCCTACGCCAGTTTAAAACAAAAATACATTAACCTAGATACGCCATTAGCGCTTATTATAGCTGTACTGTTTATACGTACCGCTATTTCTACCATTTTTGATACGGGGCCGGGTTTTGGCGACACGCTTACGGGTTTGGTTTTTCTGCTGTTAATGGGTAAATGGGTTAAACAACGTACTTATCATCATATTTCTTTTGATAGAGATTACCGTTCGTATTTTCCAATAGCTATTACCAGTATTAAAGATAACCGCGAAAAACCGATTGCCATTAGCGAAATAGCTGTTGGCGATAGATTATTGATACGCAATGGAGAATTAGTGCCAGCCGATGCCATTTTAATGAAGGGAGATGGCTGGTTGGACATGAGTTTTGTAACTGGCGAAGCCGAGCCGCAGCAAAAGGTTTTGGGTGAAATTGTTTATGCTGGCGGAAGGCAAATAGGTGAGGCTATTGAGCTCGAAGTAATTAAGCCGGCTTCGCAAAGTTACTTAACAGGTTTATGGAATAAAGAGTTTTACAAAACAGATTTTAAGAAAAAAAACTTTAACGATAGCATTGCCAAATATTTCAGTATAGGTGTTTTTGCGGTGGCTATTGCCGCTACGGCCTATTGGTTATGGCAAAACGATAGCGTAAAGGCGTGGTCGGCTTTTACAGCAGTTATTATTGTGGCCTGCCCATGTGTGTTGGCTTTAAGTACGCCATTTACCTTATCGGCCATACTTTCTATTTTCGATAAAAAAGGATTTTACGTAAAAAATACCGATGCATTAGAGCAATTGGCCGATTTGGATACTATTGTTTTTGATAAGACGGGAACTTTGACCACTACGCACAATTCAGGGATTTATTTTGATGGCAGTTTAACTGATGAAGAGAAATTGTTGGTGGCATCTTTAATTTATAATTCTTCGCACCCATTAAGCAGGCAAGTACTAAAAACCATTAACCCTAGTAAGGTTTATACCATTGAAAAATATAACGAAGTACCAGGCAAAGGTATTATGGGCGAAGTGAATGGTAAAATGATTTACGCCGGTAGTAAAAGAGCTTTACCTTTTGAGGTAGATACCAAAGAACAAAGTGGGGTTCATATTGTAATTGATGAGGTTTATAAAGGATGCTTCTCTGTAGAGCAACAATGGCGAGAAGGTATTAAGCCTTTAATTCATGGTTTAAGTAAAGGTTACGATTTGAGGGTGCTTTCTGGCGACACGAATAAAGATGAGCAAATGCTGAAAGCTGTTTTTAAACCAGCAACACCGATGTTTTTTAACCAAAGTCCGCACCAAAAATTAGAAGCTATTACTAGTTTGCAGGCCCAAAATAAAAAGGTAATGATGTTGGGCGATGGATTGAATGATGCGGGGGCATTAAAACAAGCCAACTTTGGCATTGCAATTACAGATAATATCAATAATTTTACTCCAGGTTGCGATGCCATTATGAGCGGTAGTTCTTTAAATTTATTGCCAAACTTTATTAAACAAAGCAAAAACGGATTGCAAACTATTAAAATCAGCTTTGCTATAGCTACCTCGTACAATTTAATTGGTGTATATTTTGCAGTACAGGGAACGCTTTATCCGTTAGTGGCCGCTATATTAATGCCAATAAGCACAATAACTATTATCAGTTTTACTAGTTTGGCTACTAGGTATTTTGCAAAGAAAAATGGATTAAAGTAGTTGTTTGGATGGCTGTTTTTTAAAATTAAATGTCCAACTATCAATGCAACTGACAAACAAAAAACAAAACAACTGGAACAATGAACATACTCTATTTTTTAATTGGATGCAGCGTATTGGTAGCACTAATTTTTCTTGGCGCTTTTTTTTGGGCTTTAAAAAATGGCCAACACGATGATGTTTACACACCCAGTGTAAGAATTTTATTTGATGATGAAGTGAAAACAGAAAAAAATGATACAAATCACATTTCCGACTAATCCTAATCATCAACTACACTATAGCACCTAAATAACTTTGTCAAATATTACAAATCTATTATTATTAATTATGCAGCTAGAAAAATTTACTTACGACAATAAGATTGTACGAGATTTCGGTATTGCAACCATTGTATGGGGTATTATCGGGATGTTAGTGGGATTGCTTGTTGCCACGCAACTGTTTTCGCCGAGTATGAACTTGGGTAACCAGTACACCACATTTGGTCGTATTAGGCCGCTACACACTAACGCTGTAATTTTTGCTTTTGTGGGTAACGCTATTTTTATGGGTGTTTATTACTCATTACAACGTTTGTTAAAAGCACGAATGTATAGCACTTTGCTAAGTAAAATTCATTTTTGGGGCTGGCAATTAATTATCGTTTCGGCGGTTATTACCTTACCTTTAGGCTTTACCTCATCTCACGAGTATGCCGAGCTAGAATGGCCTATTGATATTGCCATTACCTTAATTTGGGTAGTTTTTGGCATCAATATGTTCGGTACCATAATTAAGCGTAGAGAAAGACATCTGTATGTGGCCATTTGGTTCTACATTGCCACTTTCGTAACCATTGCGGTATTGCATATCGTAAACTCGTTTCAGCTGCCAATATCTTTTTTTAAAAGTTACTATATTTTTGCCGGCGTACAAGACGCTTTGGTACAATGGTGGTATGGGCATAATGCAGTAGCATTTTTCTTAACCACACCGTATTTGGGCATGATGTATTATTTCTTGCCAAAAATGGCTAATCGCCCGGTATATTCTTATAAGCTAAGTATCCTTCACTTTTGGTCGTTAATTTTTATCTACATTTGGGCAGGACCTCACCACTTATTATATACTTCTTTGCCAGGGTGGGCACAATCTTTAGGAGTTGCATTTTCTGTAATGCTTATTGCACCAAGTTGGGGCGGTATGATTAACGGTTTGTTAACGCTACGCGGTGCTTGGGACAAAGTTCGCGAAGACGTAACCTTGAAGTTTATGGTAGTTGCACTTACCTCTTATGGTATGGCAACTTTTGAAGGGCCAATGCTTTCTCTAAAAGAAATAAACGGTGTAGCACACTTTACAGATTGGATTGTAGCGCACGTACACGTTGGTGCTCTAGGATGGAATGGTTTCTTAACCTTTGGAGTATTGTATTGGTTAATCCCACGTATCTACAAAACAGAACTGTTCTCTAAAAAACTAGCTTCTTTCCACTTCTGGATTGGAACTTTAGGAATTTTGTTTTATGCCATTCCAATGTATTGGGCTGGTTTTACACAAGGCTTAATGTGGAAAGAGTTTTCTGAAGATGGTTTGTTAAAATATGCTAACTTTTTAACTACTACGTTACAAATTATTCCGATGCACGTATTACGTTCTATTGGAGGCGGTTTATATTTAATAGGTGCTATTGTAATGACCTATAACTTGGCAAAAACCATGTTAAGAGGTAAACTGGTTGCTAATGAAGAGGCCGAAGCAATGCCTTTAGAAAAAGTAATAACCAACGAAGATGCGGCCGATAAAAAATGGCACCGTGTATTAGAGCGCAAACCAATGAAATTTATGGTACTTTCTATGATCGTGATTTTAATTGGTGGTATGGTAGAAATGATGCCAACTTTTATGATAGAGAGCAACGTGCCTACTATTGCAAGTGTTAAACCTTATTCTCCATTAGAGTTAGAAGGTAGAGATTTATATATTAAAGAAGGTTGTGTAAACTGCCACTCACAAACTATCCGTCCGTTTAGGTCAGAAACCGAGCGCTATGGTGAGTACAGTAAGGCGGGAGAATTTGTTTATGACCATCCGTTTTTATGGGGAAGTAAACGTACCGGGCCAGATTTGCACCGTATTGGTGGTAAATATTCTAATGCGTGGCATTACAACCATATGTTAGATCCAACTTCAATGTCGCCAGGAAGTATCATGCCAGCTTACCCTTGGTTAATTACCCAAAAATTGGATATCAGCATGACCGAAGCTAAAATTAGAGCCATGCAAACTTTGGGCGTACCTTATAGAGAGAATTTTGATGCGGTAGCGCAAGCCAAGTTAAAAGAGCAGGCAGATGCCATTGCAGCAGATTTGAAGCAGAATAATATTGAAGTGAAAAGCGACAGAGAGATTATTGCTTTAATAGCCTATTTGCAACGCATGGGAACTGATATTAAAGCAAACAAAACAACTATTCCTTCTAACCAGTAAAATTATGTTTAAACAAATAAAAGACTTAGCAGGCAACGAGTTTTACCTTATCGCATCACTGCTTATATTTATGGTTTTCTTCATTATGGTGGGTGTTTACCTTATTAAAATGAGCAAAAGCCATATTACAGAAATGAGTAATTTACCTTTTAACGAACCTCAATCTAATGAATATGAAGAAGTTTAGTTTATTGATGATGGTTTTAACAGCTACTGTAAGTGTTTTTGCTCAAGAGGCTGCAACTGTCACAGAAGAAGCTCCTGCAACCATACCAAATCCATCTTTAGGGCTAAGTACTACAGAACTGTTAATTATTACCTTATTGATATTTTCTATTATCCTGTTGTTTGTAGCTTTTACCTTATATAATAGCTTTAAAGTAATTTACCAAGAACGAATAAATCCAACACCTTTTAAAACCAAAGAGGAAAAATTATTGGACTATGAGGAATGGCAAAAACTAAATAAAAGCAAGCCAAGTATTTGGAATAAATTATTAAGCTTAAAACCCTTGTCGGCAGAAAAGGATTTAGAAATTCCTCATTCTTATGATGGCATTAAAGAATTGAATAACCCTGTGCCAACTTGGTTTAACGTACTTTTCTATGGTACATTAATTTTTGCTGCAGGCTATATGTATTATTACCACATTGGCGAACACGGCGAACGACAAGATGATGAGTACAAAACTGAAATGGCAAAAGCCGATATTGCAAAACAGAAATCACTGTCAAAATCTACCTCATCTATTGATGAGAATACTGTAAAAGTAGATCCATCGCAAATTGCCGTAGGTAAGGGAGTGTTTGATGCCAATTGCGTAGCCTGTCATGGTCAAAATGGTGAAGGTTTAGTTGGACCTAACTTAACCGACGAATATACCTTACATGGTGGTAGCGTAAAAGATATCTTTAAAGTGGTTAAATATGGAGTGCCAGAAAAAGGAATGGTTGCTTGGGAGAAGAACATGAGTTCGGCTAATATTAGTGCGGTAACCAATTATATTTTATCATTACAAGGTTCTAAACCTGCAAATGCAAAAGCACCACAAGGCGAGAAATACGATGCTGCTGCAGAAACTACAGCTAATTAAGTAGTTTTTTAATAGATAGTAAAAGATTGCTTCGCACAAGCTCGCTAATTTAAGCCCTTAACTGGACAATGAGATAAGCAGGTATAGCGAAGCAATCTTTAAGAATAAGTGCAGAATGATATAGCGATGAAACAATCCCAAAATAATAGTAAAAAAAGCGGGGGCAAAACATTTATTTACCCAAAAAAACCTCATGGTAAGTTATATAACCAGAGAAAATGGGTAAGCTATGTATTGCTCCTGTTGTTGTTTTCGAGCCCTTTTATTAAACTAAATGGCGAACAGTTAATACTGCTTAACTTTTTAGAACGGAAGTTTGTTTTTTTTGGTTTGATATTTACCCCACAAGATTTTTATCTGTTTGCTTTGGCAATGTTGATATTTATCTTGTTTATTGTGTTTTTTACAGTTATCCTGGGAAGATTGTGGTGTGGCTGGGCCTGTCCGCAAACCATTTTTATGGAGATGGTTTTTCGTAGAATAGAATATTGGATAGAAGGAGATGCCAACCAGCAAAGAAAATTAGATGCCCAAGAATGGAACAGAGAGAAAATCCTCAAAAAAGGGTTTAAACATTTCCTATTCCTCGTTATTTCTTTTCTAATATCAAACGTTTTCTTGGCCTATATTATTGGTTCAGATAAGCTCTATCAAATTATTACCGAACCAATTAGCGAGCATACAGCTGGCTTTATTTCTATTTGGATTTTCACCTTCGTTTTCTATGGTGTTTTCTCGTATGTAAGAGAAGTGGTATGTACTGTAATTTGTCCTTACGGTAGGTTACAAGGCGTATTGTTAGATAATAAGAGTTTAGTAGTAGCTTATGATGAAACTAGGGGAGAACCGAGAGGGTTTATTCAAAAAAATGCTGATCAAAGCTTAAAAGGCGATTGTATAGACTGCGGTTTATGTGTGCAGGTTTGCCCTACCGGAATTGATATTAGGGAAGGCACACAATTAGAGTGCGTGAACTGTACTGCCTGTATTGATGCCTGCGACGAAGTAATGCTTAAAATTAATAAGCCAGAAAAGTTAATAGGTTTCTATAATCATGATTTCATCCAAAATAGAAACAAGTTTAAGTTTGGACTTAGGGCCTATGCTTATGCCGTTGTCTTGGCATTGGTTATCGTTATTTTTTCATCGCTTATCTATAAAAGAGAAGATGTGCAGACTACAGTTCTAAGAGCAAGTGGTACATTGTATCAAAAACGTGCAGATGGTAGTATAGCCAATTTATATAATGCAGAGTTAATAAATAAAACCAATAAGGATATGAAGTTTGTATTTAGGTCGGTAGATAATACAGATAAAATAGAACTGATACAGGCAGACACTGTTTTAAAGAAAGAAGGTTCTGCCCGCCTTACTTTTTTTCTTATTAAACAACCAAAGAATATCAAAGAGTTTAAATCGAAAGTGAAATTTGAAGTGGAAGTAAATGGCGAGGTGATTAGCAGTACAACTACAACTTTCTTTTCGCAACCATAAATAGGAGGTAGACATTAGTTAACTAATCACTTATTTAACAGTTGACAAAAACTTACATCTAATATTAAATACTAATTAAAATGAATTGGGGAACAAAACTGGTTTTAGGCATGGCTGCATTTATGCTATTTATAATTGGCATGGTGACGTATATGTTTAAAAATCATGATAAAGATGCGTTGGTAGAAGAAGACTATTACGAAAAGGGCATTAATTACGATAAAGAGTACGAAGCCGAAACGAATACGCTACAAGACGATGCCGCACCTATTATTAAGCTAAGTGAAACACAGCTAATTTTGCAACTGAAAGACTCTGCCGATTATCAACTTACCTTAATGAGGCCTTCTGCAGCGGCTAAAGACATAAAAAGTAGTGGTAAAACACAAGGTGATACAAATTTGATTATTATAGATGCAACTACTTTAGCTAAAGGGTTATGGTCTTTAAAGATAGAATGGCAGGCCAATGGTAAGCATTATCAATTTAAAAAAGACATTATGATATGAGTTTTTTGCCATTTGCTTTTTTAATGGGTTTTTTGGGAAGTTTGCATTGCGCAGTAATGTGCGGGCCAATTGTATTGGGCTTGCCATTAGACAAAAAAAGCAATTGGCATAATATTCTGCAAGTATCGTTATACCAACTGGGCAGGGTAGCTGTTTATGTGTTGCTTGGCTTATTAGTTGGCTGGGTTGGCAGTAGTTTCGCCATTTTTGTGAAGCAAGAAACATTAAGTTTAATTATAGGTATAATATTAATACTTTTTACCATAGCCCAACTGAGTGGTAAATATGTTGCTACGCTACAAAAGTTACAGCAAAAAATGGTAGTTCCCATTAGTAAGCTGATGGGGAAAGTTTTTAAATTACCACTGTGGGGCTTGTTTGCAGGTATGCTTAATGGCTTAATTCCTTGTGGTATGGTTTATTTGGCCTTAGCTACTGCACTTAATTCTGCTACCTATTATAGTGGTGCTACCTTTATGTTGTTGTTTGGTTTAGGCACCACCCCATTAATGCTTTTTATTTCATTAGGCGGTGTTTATCTTAAAAAATACTTTAGGTTTAATAGTCAAAAATTAATGCCTTGGTTTGCAATGTTCTTGGGCATTATATTTATTATGCGTTCTGCTAATTTGGGCATACCATTTTTGTCGCCCACTACACATACCAACTATGGTACAGTAGAAAAATGTGATTAACAGTATCACCTATTTTCTGGTATTAAAGCAATCGCAATTACTATTTAAATAGAGTTTAAAGTTTTCTCTTAAATTCCTGATAGAGAAACATGTTTGTCACCCAGTAGTTCCCTAAGTTCATGCGGATAAAGTGGTTTTTTCAAGAGTTTAATTACCAATGGGTTAGCTTCGGCCTTCTTAATGTCGCCAAAATCTAGCGTTGACGATAAGATTGCTAATTTACAGTGGTTAAGAAACGTTTTAGGTAAGTGCTTATATATTTCCAAAAATTCAAAACCATCCATTTCTGGCATCTGAATATCTAATAAAATAAAATCAGGGAGCAGTTCTGGGTGATCAAGATTTTTATTAATATAGTTTAATCCTTCTTCTCCTGATTGGCATAAAATAATTTCATCAAAAAAATTTGATAACTTAATTACCTTGGCATTGATTTTAAGATCAATGTCATTATCATCAATCAACAACACTTTTTCGGTTCTATTTGGCATTTGGGATGGTTATTTTAAAGGTTGTACCAACTTCAACATTTGAACTAACGCTAATTGTACCGTTAATTTTATTTAGGGCTTCTTTTACAATGAAAAGGCCTAATCCACTACCGTGATGCATTTTGCTCTTAAAGAATTGTGTAAATATTTTTTCTAGATGCTCTTTAAGTATGCCTAAGCCATTGTCGTTAATGCTTACATTGGCTTCAAAATCGTTAACGTCTATGGTTATGTTTACAGTTTTATTAAGTTCGTTCGATTTTTGGTACTTTATGGCATTTGAAATGAGATTGCTAAATATCACTTCAATTCTAAAAGCATCACCTACAAATTTAGTAGCTTGGTCAATTTTCACATTAAATGTGGTGTCTTTGTCAGAGTAGGTATGTAACTCTATCAATTCTCCCACTAATTGGTTAAAATCTATTTCGCTATGATCTGGAACATCTTTAGTGTTTTTATAATACTGTAATGTTTTCTGTATATAATAATCAAGCTTGTTAGAACAGGTTTCTATTAGCCCCCAGTACTCACCGCTAGAATTGTAGAGGTTTTCCATTTTTACAAGGTTAATAATACCAATTACCGATACCAATGGTGCTCTAAGCTCATGCGAAATGCTGTAAATAAAACGGTTAAGCTCGTCGTTAGTTTTTTCTAACTCTGTTATTTTGTTACGTAAATCTATCTTGGCTTTATAGGCATCGTACGCATTTTTAATGGAGTTATGTAGTTCTAGATCGTTCCAAGGCTTGGTAATATACCTGTAGATATCACCATGATTAATCGCATCTGCTAGGGCTTCAATATCAGTATATCCAGTTAAAAGAATACGAATGGGATCGGGGTGAGTGTTGCTAATGCTCTTAAAAAACTCTACACCGGTAGTGTTTGGCATTTTTTGGTCGGCAAGTATCACATGGATATCTATATTATTCAATATTTTTAATCCTTCTGCGGCAGAAATAGCAGTATAAATTTCGTACTGCCTTCTAAAGCTGGCCTTAAATGCCTGAAGATTGTTCTCTTCATCATCGATATATAAGACGCGTACAGTTGGGTTGCTCATTTGAATAGCTATAAAATATTTACCTGCAATATAATAATAAATTCAGTTCCTTTTCCTGGTTCTGATATAACTTCTACGTGACCTTTATGTTTTTCTATGATACTAAAAACAATGGATAAACCTAGTCCGGTACCTTCGCCAATATCTTTTGTGGTAAAGAATGGCTCAAAAATACGATGCCTTACCTCTTCGGTCATCCCTATCCCGGTATCTTTAATGCTGATAAAAACCTGCTGATTGTCGTACCAGCTCTTTATGGTTAAAAACTCTTCTTCGGCTTGTACCTCTTTGCTTTTTATTGCCTGTACCGCATTTGAAACCAAGTTCATAAAAACTTGATTAATTTTGCCGGGCATACATTCTACTTTAGGAAGGTTCCCAAGATTTTTAATCAAGGTTACGTTATCAGGAATGGTATTTCTAATGAGCACTAAGGTAGATAAAAGCCCTTCATTAAGGTCAATGGCCTTCATGTCGGTTTCATCAACACGACTGAAATTCCGTAAACTTCTAATAATTTCTGCGGTGCGTTTTGCACCTTCACTAATTCCCGATAGGAGCGAAGTGATTTCATTATTGATAAAGCTTAAATCTATTTGCTTTTTATAGGCTTCTATTGTTTCAATTTGCGGTTTTATCTCTTTTTCAAAATCGATGTCTTCATATTTTTTGATGATGTCTTTCAAATCGTCTATATCTAATTGTAGTGGCTTAACATTAGCTGTTACAAAGTTTATAGGGTTGTTTATTTCATGGGCAATACCCGAGGTAAGCTGACCAAGGGCAGCCATTTTTTCGGCATCTACCAATTGCGATTGTGTAGATTTTAGATTGTTCAGCGTGAGATTAAGAGCTTCGTTTGCATTTTCTAATTCTTCGGTACGTTCTTTTACTTTTCTTTCTAAAACAATATTTTGTTCTTTAATTAATCTTTGGTTTTCTAAAGATGCATTTAAAGCTTGAACCTGTGCCAATTCATTTTCTTTCTTGAAATAGTTGATTTTATCTGCGAGGGCGAAAGACAATAGTACTACTTCTATAGCTGATGTGATTTGTAGTAGATATATCGTAATACTGTTATATGGTATTATACCATAATCTTTCAAGATAAAAAGAATAGCTCCAATTAAAAGTATAGACCATGCTACTAAATAAAATCCTGCAGGCCTGTACCTTTTTTTAAAATAAACGTAATATGAGGTAGCTAAAGCAATAATGACTCCTGCTATTAGAAATAGCTGCATTACTATGAAGCTAATATAGTTGTTTGTTAAGATGAGCAGAATTAAATTTAAAGGTATTATTGTTGTAAATATAACCACCATGCGATGGATCTTTGGAACGAAGATCTTGGTGCTAAGAAACGACATGGAGAATAATACGGCAAAAACCAGTCCTATTACAGAAAATATTACAACAGAATAATCATTGATTAACGAATTAGTATTCCATAAATATTTTAGGCCGTACCCTTGTATAGTTATTTGAGTGAGCCAAGTAAATAAAATATGGAAAACGTAAAAAACATAACTTCTATCTCTAACAATGATGAACAAAAACAGGTTGTAAACAAACATTACTAACATCACCCCTGTGTATATGCCAAATATGATGTCTTTAAAAGAGCTTTTTTTGTCGAGCTCACTTTCTTTAATAACCGATATTCGGGTAATGAATGCTTCGTTAGCTTTAAGCTTTAAATATAGAACTTCGTTTTTTTTTATGGTGTCGGGGAGGTAAAAGGCAATGCTTTGGTCGTTTTGGTAAGATTTATACGAGGTTTTTAATAGAGATGTTTTGACTAATTTTTGATCAAACATTTCATGCACCTGAAATCTGGGCTGCTCAATATAAATAACATCTCTATTGGATGTTTTTTCTTTTGTTGAAATTAACTTTAGCCAGATCGTTGCATTTTCTATACCGAAGTTAAAGAGGCCAGTATTTTTATATTCTTCGAATGGTTGATTAATTATTTCGTTAACAGTTAAATTATTGGTTTTATCTTTGAAATATTCAACCTTAAAAGGAAAGCTTTTATTCGCATCTTCTGTTTTACAACCACTTGTTAAGAGCAAGGTGCCGGCAAAGAGAAAGAAAAATATACGATAAAAATTATTTCGCATTTTGTCTGGTTAAGTCGAATGTTAAATTTACTATATCTCCTTTTTTAGAAATTACTTCATGATGATGTATTAATTTTCTTCTCATCTCAAGTCCAATGCTTTTTTGTGCATCTACTGTAATAGGTAAGTTAATTGTATCTTCATTAAACATTACTGTGGCAATCATGTCATCTTTAGGATAATAAAATTTGCCGTTATTGCCCAATTCAGTAATAGGTCTAAACCCACCATTATAAACATTTCTGTAGGTAGCGGGTGCCGCAAGACCAAAAAGAGAATTAATGCCAACAAAAGCAGAATAGGCAACACATGCAATGCTTAAATATAAGCTTCCAATGCCCAAACCAGCTACTTCAAATGAATTCCAAACACCAGCCACTTCTCCAGTACCTGCTTCCGTACGATCGTCAACTAACTTGTATATTTTTTCATCCATATAGCCTACGGCTTCTTCTACAGGCAATCTGTTAATGCCATTTGCCTTATGTACTCTTCCTCCTCCTAAAATTTTACCGGTATCGGCATCGGTAACTAACATTACATAAACATCTGGATTTAACACCCAATCTGCCTTGGCCGAAGTAATTTGTGTAATGCCAAAAATCTCTAAAACACGTTTATGCCCTTCAACAAAGCGCATGCAGGCATCTCTATCATCAACAGCTCTAAAAGCCGTAAAATTGATATTCTTTATTTCTGAGTTATGCTCTTCCAATGGAGAAAATTTTATCGTTAGACTTTCTGATGGTTTTTTCGGGAGATGCAGTAGCCCTAAAAATTCTAAACATGAACATGCTTGTTTCGTTCTCAGGCTTGTCAAAAATAAGGTTTAGTTCTTTTTCTGCTTTTGTTAGGTATTGCTTTCTTTCTTCAGATAAAGTTATGCTTTTCTCTACAGAGTTCTTATAAAAAAATAATAAAGGTACATTGACGGGGTGTATTTGAAAACCTTTTGCAGTAGCTCCCAGCCACATTTTTTCGGATGCAATTCCTCCGTTTATCCAAGAAGAAACTGTGGAGCTTGGCATGGTAATTAAACCAATTGCCGAAGAGCTCATGAACTGTTGTGTAAGTAGTCTATTAAAGGCTCCGCCACCTTTAATTTCTTGTAGAAAATCAATCATTTTTCTATCACGAAGTAAACGGATACCTAGCTGGTCATTGTTACTTAAATCTAAGGTATGGATACCTATGCCATCTTCTGTTTGGTTTGCTTGCTCAACACTCCAACGCATTTCCCTGGTAATAAAATCTTCGTGAGCTTCGGGGATAAATATCCTAAATAAGTCTGTAACAGTTGCTATTTCAGATAGGGCTTTGATTTTTGCGGTATCTTTTACAAAAGTTAGGTTAGCTCCTTCGGTTTGTTTTACTAGTTCAGTGAAATAATTGATTTCCTCTTCGCTGATTTCAGTGCGTTGCGGAATTTTACGATTAGTATGTCTAAATGGAATTTGCTTTGCTAATAGAGCTGTTTCTTCATTAGGGTTTTCCCCGTCAGTAAAGCTAAAAACGGCAATATGTTTGGGAGCCAATTGTGGGGTTAGTTTCCAGTTTACTTTTAGATTATTAGCTGCTGCCGCTAATAATAGGTTTTCTATTGCCGATCCTATAGAGGTGTATGAAGATACGAACTCTGGATCTAAATAGGCTAATGCGGTACTTTCATCTAAAAAAAGATGTAGTTTTTTATCTTGATAGTGTAACCTCCAAGGTTGGTTGTTCCCGCCAGAAGGAGCTTTTTTAACGGCTTCTATTAAATATGATAGCTCAGTATCTGAAAGATCTTTTGCTAGCTCTTCTGCTACAGAAAGGTTGTTCTCTTTTATAAAAGCTTCAATAGCTTCTGTTGATAATGCTTTTTTCTCCAACACTTCTTCCTTAATAGTAGGAGTGGCAGGGGCATCTGTAATCATCTCGTCTAAATCTAAAAAGAACCTGCCAGATACTTTTAAGCTGTTTAGTAATATCTTTCTCGAAAGATCTGCACTTACACCCCCTCCAAAAGTTACCGCACTGGCAAGTTGTGGCCAAGTAGATATAGTTCCCATCAATTCAACAGCAGAGGCTTTCATTCTAGGTGAAAGTGTCTCCAGGCCTGTAACTGCTGTTATATATGGTACTTTTTCATCAAAGGTTTTTAGATCTTTGAATTTTTCCATGTCTAGATGTTCTACTAAACCATGTAATATAGGTCGCTGTGGGTCGAGATCAAACCTTTCGATATCTATAGTGCCTCTATCACTTCCTTCCATTAATACGGGAATTTGAAGTTCTTTAGCAATTTTTCTAGCATTTATTTTAATATCGAAACTATCGCACTCGTCAATTAATAAATCTAATTTACCATTGCCTGTTAAAAATTCATTTAGATTTTCTTCTGTAATACCATCATGGTAACATACAACGTTTAAAAAAGGATCAATCTCTGCGATTTCTCTGGCAACAATTACGGTTTTTTTGAGCTTTATATTTTGTACACCTGTCCTAATTCTGTTAATATTGCTCAAATCTAATTCGTCAAAATCGGCAATGCGAAGCTCGCCAAAGCCACGCTCCATAGCCAACGTTAATGCAACAGATTGGCCAACGGATAATCCCATAATACCAATTTTCTTAGTGGCTAGGAGTTGTTGTTCTTCTTCGGTAATTTTATATTTATTACGATTTGTTCTTACGATAACAAATTCTTCTTCATCTAATAGATGAACTAATTTGTTAGACCAGGGATAATAAACCCAAACACCATATTCGTCGCTATTGCCAAGTTTTTTGGAAATAGTTTGCTCCAATATCTCTTTTGGGCTAAATATAATTAGTGGATTTAAACATCTTAATAGCTCTGCAACTTGCTCTTTAATAGTATCAAAAACCTGTAAGCCTTGCGTATTATTTATTAACTCATCAAATTTAGCTTTATCTGCTGTGTTAGAAAGTTTTAGGAAGAGTGGTTTGTATAAATCTTGATTTTTAATTGTCTGCGCTATGAGAACATGCAACGGAGAGTAAGTGCCTGGTGTGTACATTTGATGGTATGTTGTAAGATGGTATTTTTCAAATTAAAAAATGTTTTTTCGTAGTTAAAAGACTAAATTAGTTTTTTAGAATTACAATAAAAAAGTATTTTTAACTTTTTATTAGCACAAAAATGATAGCGAACATCCTTTACGTTGATGATGAACCACATAATCTGAGCGCCTTTGCGGCTACCTTTCGTAGATTGTACAAAGTTTTTACGGCAGAATCTGCTGAAGAAGGCCGTAAAATATTAGAAGCAGAAGATATACAGGTAATTATTACAGACCAAAGAATGCCAAAAACTACTGGTGTGGAGTTTTTAGCTTCTATTCTTGAAGAATATCCCGAACCGATACGTATGATTTTAACGGGATATACCGATATAGATGCAGTAATTGACGCCATAAATAAGGGGCAGGTATATAGATATATCCAAAAACCATGGATGGAAGAAGATTTAAGAATTAATATAGATAAGGCAATTGAAATATATATGCTACGTAAAGAAAATAGAGAGTTAACGGCCAAGCTTTTAGTTGCTAATCAACAATTAGAGTTTATTGCACGTCAAAACTTACTTTCATAAAGTGTTTAATCAATGTGTTTTCTAGTTAGAAAACACATTGATTACGCAGTTATTTTTTATTTAGCTGTACCTGTATAAAATTATCAAAAATCAGCTTACATTTACGGGTATATAACCCAAACAACTACCTAATGCCATTTTCTATTTTTGACATGAAATGAAAAGCAAATTTTTGATAATTTTTCTACTGCTTATGTTCTCGATAGGCAAAAATCAAATCTTTGCTCAATCTACCTCTAATAAAGGCACTGATTTTTGGGTGGCTTATGCAGGCCATAGAGATGGGCTTACCTCCAGAATGACGCTGTTCTTGTCGTCTGATATTAATACCACTTATAAAGTAACTTCTGGAGGCATAACTATCTCTTCGGGTAATATTAGTGCCAATGTGGTAACAGTAGTGTTTATTAACCCACTAGATTACAATGTTTATATTGGCTCTTCAAACACCAAGGAGGTTAACAAGGGAATAAACGTTACTACCGCAGAGCCCATATCTCTATATTCGATAATTTCTAATAGTGCCAGAACCGGGGGTACATTGGTTTTGCCAACTTCTACGCTTGGGCAAGAATATTATGTGTTCTCTCAGGAAAATAAAGGTGGGGCAGCAGCTGGAGTATATTCAGAGTTTACTATTGTTGGCACCAAAGACGGAACAGTAGTAGAAATTGTTCCAACCAAGGGCGATAGAACTAACTCGCGGTCTGCAAATAGGTCTTTTCAAATTACTTTAAACAAGGGCGATATTTACCAATACCAAGCTGTTGATGATTTAACGGGAACTTTTATTAAAGTAATTACGGGCTGTACGCCAATAGCCGTATATTCGGGAAATACCTGGACGGCTTATTGCGAAGAAGGAAATACGAGACTGCCCAGTGGGGGAGATAATTTATATCAACAACTATTTCCAGTTACTGTATGGGGCAAAAATTTTGTTTCGGCTCCTTTTTATAATACGCTGAATGGGAATACAGACATTGTTAAAATTATCATTTCTGAAGATAATACCACAGTTACTGTGAACGGAAGTACCACATTGGCAAATGGTACGCCACTTTCAAATCCTTATAGCAAAGGCAGTGTAATTACATTTTACACCACTTCGCCCAATGTAATTAAAGCAACGTCGCCCATTGCGGTAGCGCAATATCAAACATCGCAAACCTGTAACCTGGCAAATCCTGCGGTTACCCCTGCAGGGCAAATTCCTAATGGGCTTTATAATGGCGACCCCGAAATGACTATTTTAAACCCCATTGAACAAACTTTAAAAGATATTACCGTTTATTCTAGGTTAAATAGTGTAGCTGGCGTTAAGACTAATATTTCTAAGTATTATTTAAATATTATTATAAAAACGGCAGATATTGCTGGTTTTACGCTGGACGGAGCCACCATCTCTAGTCAATTTAAGCCAATAGCAAATAGCGAATATAGTTATGCTGTGGTAGATGTGACAAATTCGTCAGATCAACATCGTTTAATTGCAAGTGGTGGTTTTGTGGCCATTGCTTATGGATATGGACATGTAGAATCGTACGCTTATTTAGCCGGAACAGATTTGAAAAACCTAAAGAGTAATATTCAAGTATTTCCAACTGGGGGCAGTATTGCCGCAACCAATTTTTGTTTGGGTACTAATTTCGATTTTGTTTTAAAACTACCTTATATAACCGATAAAATTACATGGAACTTAAATAATGGGGCTAAAATAGCAATTAGTGATCATCCAAGCTATACCACTATGGTAGAGGATGGACAAACCTATTATCTTTATCGCTATGCTTTACCATCAACATATTTTGCAGTTGCCGGAAACTATGTATTAAGAGCCACAATCCAAAAGCCTGCTGCGGCAATATGTGCCGTTGATGAAGAAATATTTACTGCTTTTGATGTGTTTTCTCCAAATTTTAACATGCCAACAGAAGCCTGTGTAAACACTGATGTTCAGTTTACCGATAGTTCTCCTAGAAGCGGGGGTAATATTAGCAGTTGGAGCTGGGATTTTGGCGATGGGAAAACCTCTAATTTACAGAGCCCTAAGCATAAATATACCACAGTTGGAGTAAAGACAGTTACTTTAAACGTAGTAACCGATTTGGGCTGCAACCTTGTGATTACTAAAACTATAAAGATACTTACACCGCCAAAATCTGCTTTTACAGCAGTAGGACCATTTTGTATCAATGCTAATATTCAGTTTAACAACGAGAGTACATTTGTTAACTCATCTATAGTTTCGCAAACTTGGGATTTTGGCAATGGAACACCAATGTCAACCGAAAAATCTACCACCAGTACTTATAAGGCTGCCGGCGACTATAAAGTAAGGCTTATTTCTGTTTCGTCTAGTGGTTGTGCCGACACCTTAGAAAAAACGATAACCATTTATGAAACTCCAGAAATTTCTTTTAAAGATCCGGCTGCTTGTGTTAGCGATGTAGTAGAATATGAAGCAACGGCTGTTAAAGGAAATGTCATCTCGTGGTTATGGGACTTTGGCGATGGCTCAAACGATTTGGTGCAAAAAACACGTCAAACCCCTGCGCATAAATATACTGCATCGGGTACCTATACAGTTAAATTAACTGGTATATCGGCGCAAGGTTGCCCAGTTACCATCACTAAACAAGTAGTAATTAGTGGCAGTAACCCCAATACTATTTTCGAAGTTAAAACCCCTACAAAATTATGCGCTAATGCAGTAATTTCTTTTGAAAATAAAAGCACTATTGCCTTTGGCAACATCACTAAAATAGAATGGATATTTGATTACAAAGTAGGAGGCACAAATACCGTTGTTACAGATAATAGTCCTTCTTTTGGTAAAATTTATACCCATAAATATCCAAATACAGCTGTTAAAACAGATTATAAAGTAGTGATGAGAGCATACTCTGGGCAACTTTGTTTTACAGAATCTTCCCCTATAACTGTAAGTGTATATCCAGCCCCTACTTTAAAATTCGAAACAATACCGCCTTTATGTGAAAATGCAGACGCTGTTCAACTTATAGCAAAAGACGAGAATAATGTGCCAGGTACTTATGTTTTTTCTGGGATAGGCGTTTCTCCTACAGGCGTTTTTGATCCAAAAATAAGTGGTTTTGGTAGTTTTGATATTAAATGCACGTACAATACAAATAATGGCTGTACGGAAGAAAAGAGCATCACCATTAAGGTAGATAAACTTCCAGAAATAACGCCGCTACCAACAGAGCTTAATATTTTATTGGGCGGCCAAAAGTTAATAGACATAAAGGCTACAGGAACAAACCTTAGCTATAAATGGAGCCCTGCTACGGGTTTAAGTGCCGATAATATTTTAAACCCTATCGCTAAGCCCGAAAAAACTACAAAATATACGCTAAGTATTACCTCTAACAGTTGCGAAATAGTAATGGAAACAACTGTAATAGTTCATGAAAACCCTCTTATACCAAATGTGTTTAGTCCAAATGGCGATGGAAAAAATGATACTTGGAATATTAAGTACCTAGAAACGTTTAACGCAGGAAGTATTGTTATATTTAACCGTTATGGGCAGAAGGTTTTTGAGGCATCTCCTTATAATACCCCTTGGGATGGCAAGTTAAATGGAATTGATTTACCTTTAGGAGTTTATTATTACATTATTGAACCGAATAATGGAAGAAAAAGATATACTGGCTCCGTAACGATTTTAAGATGAGAAAGAGCTGTATCCTTTGGTATATAATTTTAATGTGTTGCAGTAGTTTGTTAGCGCAACAAAAACCACATTATTCACAATACTTACAAAATATGTCGGTATTAAATCCTGCTGTAACTGGTTTAAATAATGGGATGGATGTAAGGTTAGGTATGCGTACGCAATGGCAAGGACTAAAAGATGCCCCAAAAACAGGCTACTTTACGTTTAGTACGCCTGTTTCATTTGGAGGCGATATGGCCAATTATCGGGGTAGTGATTTAGGTGTTACCGAACCACAATCTAAAGACGATATGTTCGATTATACGGCCTCTATGTCTCATCATAGCTTTGGAGTGTTGTTTCTTACGGATAAAACTGGACCATTAAATCGGGTTACCGGAAATTTAACCTATGCCTATCATTTGGCAATTGGCGATCGGTCTAACTTTTCTTTTGGGGTAGGCATAGGTGCAAATAGGTTAGGGATAAATGCACAATCATTGGTGTTTGACGAGGCCGATGATCCGGTAGTAGGTGCTTCTGGAGAGATTAATAAAATTACACCCGATTTAAACGCCGGGCTGTATTTTTATACTTCATCTTTTTATTTTGGTGCTTCCATGCAACAAATTATTAAAAACAAAATAGCTTTTGATGGAAGCTTTAATACAGGGAAAGATGTAGCGCATTATTTTGTTACAACCGGATATAAATTTTGGATAAATAACGATTTTTCGATAACACCATCAGTGATGCTCAAAGTAGTAAGCCCTTTGCCTAAAGCTTTTGATCTGAATTTAAAATTCGCTTACAGAGATGCCTTTTGGATAGGGGGTGGTTACCGTAAAAATGATGCTTTTTTTGGCAATGTTGGCTTTAACGTTGCAAATATGGTTGGCATAGGTTACGCTTATGATTATACCACTTCGGCATTAAAGACGGTTTCTTCAGGATCTCACGAGCTAAGTTTAAAAGTATTGTTTTAGTTGCCGTGCTTAACGGCGGCTGTGGTGTTTAATGTTAAAGTTCTTTTCTTAACCTAGCCACAGGAATATTCATTTGCTCTCTATACTTTGCTACCGTTCTTCGGGCAATATTGTAACCGTGCTCCTTTAAAATTTCTGTTAATCGCTCATCGGCAAGCGGTTTACGTTTATCTTCCTTGCCAATGCAGTCTTCCAAAATTTTCTTTACTTCTTTATTAGAAACTTCTTCTCCACTTTCTGTTTGGATAGCTTCAGAGAAAAATGATTTTAGTAAGAAAGTTCCAAATTCTGTTTGTACATATTTAGAATTGGCCACCCTTGATACCGTTGAAATATCCATTCCTATTTTATCGGCAATATCTTTTAAAATCATAGGGCGTAACTTACGCTCATCTCCAGTTAAGAAATAATCGTACTGATAGCGCATGATGGCGTTCATGGTTTTAAGCAAGGTTTGTTGTCTTTGTTTAATGGCATCGATAAACCATTTTGCAGAGTCTAGTTTTTGCTTTACAAACTGCACAGCTTCTTTCATCTTTTTGTCTTTTTGTGCAGCTTTGTCATAATGCTCAAACATGTCCATGTAAGATCTGCTTACACGTAATTCTGGTGCATTTCTGGCATTTAAGGTAAGTACAAGCACCCCATCGTTATTACTAATATGGAAATCGGGGATGATTTGCATTTGCTTGGTGGTAACTTGATTAGAATCGCCAGGTTTGGGGTTTAAACGAAGAATTTCGGCCACCACCTCTTTTAGTTCTTCGCTATTTAAGCCAACAGCTTTTTCTAACTTATCGTAATGTTTACGAGTAAATTCATCTAAGTGAAATTCTACAATTTCTATTGCTTTTTTTATAAGAGGGTTGTTAATATCTTTTCTTCTAAGCTGTAAAGAAAGGCATTCTTGCAAATCTCTAGCGGCAATGCCGGCAGGATCAAAACTTTGGATTAATTTTAATATTTCTAAAACATCTTCTTCTTCTACCATTACATTTTGAGAGAAGGCAAGATCATCAATCATGGAAGTAATGGGTCTTCTTAAGTAGCCATCGTCGTCTAAGCTTCCAATAATTTGTCGCCCAACCACAAAGTCTTGATCAGATAGTGGAATTAGGTCTAATTGCTGTTGCAAACTCTCAAAAAAAGTAGTTTCAATAGCTATTGGTGCTTCTTTTTTATCTTCCTCGTCATCGCCGTTGTTGTATGATGTACTGTAATCATTCGTACTATCATCTTGTAAATAATCATCTACGTTAAACTCGTCAAGCGTGTTGTCTTCCGAAGTATCGTTGTTAAAATCTTCACCATCTTGTAGGTCGTCGTATTCGCCTTTAGGCTCATCTAACGTTATTAAGCTCGAATCTTCGAGCGCCGGATTATCTTCTAATTCTTCTTTGATACGCGTATCTAAAGCTACAGTTGGAACCTGCAACAATTTGATGAATTGAATTTGTTGGGGCGATAGTTTTTGTAATAACTTTTGTTGAAGGTGTTGTTTAAGCATAGACAAGAGTAACAAGTTTTCAAAAATACGCAAATGCTTTAGATTTTTGTTGTCTAATTTGATTAATTAATGTTCTTTTGATTAAGTTTACTAAAAATTAATACTTATTTAAAAACAGAAATTTATGGGATTTGTAAAAGAATTTAAAGAGTTTGCCATAAAAGGCAATGTAATGGACTTGGCTGTCGGTGTGATTATTGGCGGAGCCTTTGGCAAAATTATAGATAGTGTAGTGAATGATTTAGTGATGCCAGTTGTTGCTGCTATTATTGGCAAGCCCGATTTTAGCAATCTTTATGTAGTGCTTAGGGGAGAAGTTTCTGATGGTCTTGCGTTGGTAGATGCAAGAAAAGTTGATGGCGCTGCAATTTTTGCCTATGGTAGTTTTATTACGGTTGCAATTAATTTCTTCTTACTAGCATTAGTTATATTTATTATGGTAAAAGGAATTAATGGATTAAAACGTAAAGAAGAAGCAAAAGCAGCCGTTGCTCCGCCACCAGCACCAACAAAAGAAGAGGTATTACTTGCCGAAATTAGAGATTTGTTAAAGAATAAATAATTTAAAAGCTGTTTAAATTTAGACGAAGCGTAAGTGCCTAAGCAGGTGTTTACCGCAGATATAAAAAAAGGGATGCTGATTTATTCGGCATCCCTTTTTTAGTGTTAAACAATTTCACTAAACCATTTTTTAGCACCCAAAAAATATTTAAAAACAATACTTCCTTTAAAAACACCTTGATGTGTATTGAGCGGTTTTAATACTCCTTTACGTTTTTTTGCCGTTTTAAAAAATGCGCCAAAGAAATGTGCATGCGCCTTGTTAATAGAAAATGCAAAGGCAAAATTACCTTTTAGGGCAAATTGAAACCATGCGGCCAGATCAAACCATAGCCTAATAAATATTTTTATGCAAGCTTCGCCAAATGGCAAATTTTTTTGCATGATGATTAAGTTATTTCTAAAGTTAAGGTAGTTTTTAAACGGACTACCGGCATTGAGCGTGCCGCCGCCAAGATGGTAAACTTCTGCATCGGTGCAACAAACTACTTGATACCCTTTGTTCTTTAAGCGCCAGCATAAATCAATCTCTTCCATGTGGGCAAACAAGTCGGCATCTAAACCGCCTACTTCTTTCCATGCTTTACTTTTGATAAATAGCGCTGCGCCACTAGCCCAAAATACGGGCATATTACTGTTGTATTGTTGTTGGTCGGTTTCTACCTCGTCAAATATTCTACCCCTGCAAAATGTGAAGCCATAACTGTCTATAAATCCGCCAGCGGCACCCGCATATTCAAACATGCTTTTATTTTGTTGCCATTTAATTTTTGGCTGAGCAGCAGCGATAGTGACATCGCTCTGCATTAGTGCTATTACAGGTTCAATCCAATTGCTTGGTACCTCAACATCTGAGTTTAGCAGCACAAAATAATCTGCTTCTATTTTTGTTAACGCTTTATTATAACCTGCTGCAAAACCGTAATTTTTATCGTTAACAATAACTTTAATAGCGGGATAATGTTGTGCTAAAAAAGCAATAGAATGATCCGTGGAAGCATTGTCGGCCACAATGATTTGCAGGTTATTGTAAGCTGTTTTTACAACACTTGGTAAAAAGCGTTCCAAGAAAGTTTGTCCGTTCCAGTTTAAAATTACTACAGCTACGCTAGGTTCCATAAATGTTAAGATATAAAGTTAAAAAAGGAGGATTACTCATTTATTTTCCAGCGTCTATGGCTCCATAGCCAATCTCCAGGTTCTTTTTCAATAGTTTTCGTTAAGTGTTCGAAAAATTGTTCCGTAATTTCAAATTTCTCTGTTTCCTTTGGGTTTAAGCACATCGGAATACATTCAATTTCATAATATCCCCGTTTAATTCTTTTTACTTCAAAATAAAAGATCGGTCTATTGGTTTGTAAGGCAATTTTTTCGAGACCTAGCAGTACGGCCGTTGGCTGATTTAAAAAAGTGAGGATATGGTGGGCATCTCTACCTCTGGGGCTTTGGTCGCTAGCAAAGCAAAACAAGGTAGTTGCTGTTTTGGTGGCTACCACCTCTCTCAGCGTTTGTTTCATTGGTACAAAGATGTTTCCAAATTTAGTTCTAAGTGCATTAAACCAGTTTTCGAACACCTTATTGTTAATAGGTTTGTAAATTACATAAGGTTTTGCAGAAAATTTCAAGCCAACGGCCATCATGCACAGCTCCCAATTGCCATAATGTCCTGTACATGCCAAAGCACTTTCTCCACGTTTAAAATAATCTTCGGCCAGCTCAAAGTTCTTCATTTTTACCCTTTTCAAAACTTCAGCTTTGCTTATTGAGTTCATTTTTATAATCTCAACCATAATATCTGTCAAGTTTCTATAAAAACGCTTTTCAATCTTGATGATTTCTGAGATACTTTTTTCAGGAAAGGATTGGTGGAGGTTTTTGCGGACTACTTTTCTCCTGTAGCCAACCACATCATAGATGAGGTAGTATAAAATGTTAGCAATACCCAATAAAAACCACAGCGGAAGAAACGATAAGAGCTGTAAAAAAAATATCCCGATGTGTAAAAAGACTTTTTTAATCATTAATTTGGCAACTGAATTGCAAACTTAAAATATCAGATGCAAAATCAAGCTATATTTCCATTATTTTATCTTCCGCCAGTTAGTTATTTTACACTTTTAAAAGAGAATAATTTTGAATTTGATTTAGAAAAGTTCGAACATTTCCCGAAACAGACCTATAGAAATAGAGCAACCATTGCTTCGCCAAACGGAAGTTTAGATATGGTAGTGCCTATCACTAAAGGTTCTAAACTCCACACGCCTTACAAAGATGTTAAAATTAGCTATCAAGATCGTTGGCAGCGCTTGCATTGGTTAAGCATGCAAACCTGTTATCGTAGTTCGGCCTATTTCGAGTTTTACGAAGATGGGTTAGCGCCGTTCTACGAAAAGAAATACGAATACCTTTTCGATTATAACTATGACATGCTTTCATGGTTGTTTACACAGTTGAAATTAACTAACCAGCTAACTACTACCAAAAGCTACGAAACCGATACAGCGGTAGATTATAGAAGTGTGCTGACTAAAAAGGAAGTTCCTCTTGTGCAAACAAAGCCTTATTTTCAGGTGTTTAGCGACAGAAACGAATTTATCCCTAATTTAAGCATTGTAGATTTGCTTTTTAACCAAGGCCCACAGGCTAAAAGCTACTTTTAATGTAAATAAGCATAAGAACAATTCATGGCAAAACCTTTACATTTTAAAAATAGAAAGAAGAAATACGAGTTGCCCGCACCAGGCACAACTCCGGGTTTTGTTTATATCGCCGAAGATTCGTTGCCTCCTAAAATTACGCTGTATAGCTATAATTCGGAGCACTTTGAAATCGAAGAATTGAAAAGCTTAAAAGCAATTTCTGCGAAAACTAATCGAAAAGATACTTTTTATTGGGTAGAATTAAAAGGGCTAAAATCTGCAGAAATGTTTAAGGTATTTAGCGATGAATTAAAAATACATAAACTGGTATTAGAAGATATTACCAGAACATACCACCGCCCTAAGTTTGAAGAGTATAGCGGCTATAACTTTGCCATTAGTAGAATGCTGCGCATCAATACCGAAGGAGAATTAGAAAATCAGCAATTTTCAATAATCCAAACGCAGCAGGTTTTGTACACTTTTCAAGAAAGCTACGACGATTGCTTGGAAGCCGTTAGAAATAGATTAAAAGAAGGTAAGGGCAATATTAGAACTGGCGGCTCTGGCTATTTAATGTATGCCCTAATGGATATGGTAGTAGACTCCTATTTTTCAATTATCAATACTTGGAACGAAAACATGGATTTGATTGAAGATAGGCTATTGTTACGTCCAGATAAGATGGTAATGTACGAAATTCAACAGGTGAAGAGAAACCTAATTAGCCTACGAAGAGTAGTTTGGGCAGAGCGGGATAAAATGAACGATATTCTTAGGAGCGACAGTGCGTTGATTGCTGAACAGACTAAAATGTTTATTAAAGATGCTTATGACCATACCGTGCAGTTAATGGAAATGGTAGAAAGCATGAAAGAAATTGCATCGAGCAATATAGATATGTATTTATCTATTATCAGTAATAGAATGAACGAAATTATGAAAGTACTTACCATTATTTCTTCTATTTTTATTCCGCTTACTTTTGTTGCTGGTATTTATGGGATGAATTTTGCCAAACAAGACCCTGTTACAGGAAAAGTAATGCCCAATAATATGCCCGAACTTTACCAAGAGCATGGCTACGCCTATACATTGCTCATCATGGCTTTTATAGCGGTGGTACAGATTATCTTTTTTTGGCGTAAAAATTGGTTTCGTTGAAAAAAATCATAATTGCAGCATTTTTTATTTTGATTTTTTTGTAGTTTCAGCTTAGCAAACTAAACTATTAATGGATCAATCAACAAGCAATAAAAACATTGCTTTAATTATTTTGGTAGCCTCTTTAGGCTATTTTGTAGATATCTACGATTTAATTCTTTTTTCTGTAGTACGTGTAAAAAGCTTGCAAGATTTAGGCGTGGCCGATACGGATATGTTGCAGATAGGCGCAGCTATCATGAACAGCCAAATGTTTGGGATGTTGGTAGGTGGTTTATTATGGGGCATACTGGGCGATAAAAGAGGAAGATTAAGTGTGCTGTTTGGCTCTATCATTACCTATTCGCTAGCCAATATTGCCAATGGTTTTGCTACTACCGTTACGCAATATGAAATTATTCGTTTTATAGCAGGTGTAGGCTTGGCGGGCGAACTAGGTGCAGGTATTACCTTGGTGGCCGAAACCATGAGCAAGAAAAATAGGGGCTATGGTACCATGATTGTTGCTGGGGTAGGCTTGTTAGGTGCGGTAATGGCCGCAATTGTTGGAGATCATTTTACTTGGCAAACCAGTTATTTTATTGGCGGCGGTATGGGTTTGTTATTATTGATACTGCGTATAGGCCTAGCAGAATCGGGTATGTTTAAAGAAACTACCGCCAACGAAAACATAAAAAGAGGCAATTTTTTTATGCTGTTTAATAATTGGAACAGGTTTAAAACTTATTTATACTGTATTTTAATTGGCTTGCCTTTATGGTATGTAGTAGGCGTGCTCATTACATTTTCGCCAGAATTTGGTAAAGCCCTAAATGCTACTGGGGTTTTAAATGCAGGCAAGGGGGTAATGTATTGCTACATAGGTATTGCTATTGGAGATGTGGTGGCTGGCCTGCTGGCGCAAATGCTAAAGTCTAGAAGGCAGGTAATGCTCTTTTTTTTATTGTTAACAGGGGTAGCAATAGTGGTTTACCTAAATTCTTATGGCCTAACACCAGAGCGTTTTATTTTACTCAGTTTATTTTTAGGTTTTGCTTCGGGGTATTGGGCAACCTTTGTAACCATTGCCGCAGAGCAATTTGGCACCAATTTAAGAGCTACAGTTACCACAACTGTCCCTAATTTCATCAGAGGTTCATTAATTGCCATCACCACCGGATTTCAGTTTTTTAAAGAGAAAATGGGGATTTTGCAAGGTGCTTTCGTGGTTGGTGCAATTTGCATCGCGATAGCTTTATTAGCCCTAAGCCAGCTAAAAGAAACTTTTAATAAAGATTTAGATTACGTAGAGGAATAAAATTGGCTATGGTTCGGGGCTTTAGTGCTTAAATGGGCGCTAAAAATGTAAATTGTCTGTATCTGTCGGTTTTTGGCGTGTTTGTCGTTTTGGGTATGCTGGTTCACCGTCGGTCTACCGTCGGTCCTCCGTTGTTGCTACGTCGCTGGTTAAAGTGCTGCCTGTAGTTTCTAGGGTAATTATTTTGTTCGTATCGTCTTTTTGACGGGTTGTAAGGAGGGTAAATCTAGCTTTTTGCGTTATCTGCTATTCGTCTTTAGTTTGATGATTAGTGCTAAATTGGTTAAAAAAACTTTTATCTCTATCAGCGCAATAAATATATGTTTGTCTTAACACGCCTTGCTATTTAAGCTAATTTGTCATCTTAAAATGGCAATGTCAATCTAATGTACTATCTGTTATTGGGTTTGGCTAATGCCCTATATTAGGTGTAAATTTGATGCTATAATTAAAGAAGAAGATGTTTAGAGATAAAGTGGCTGAAGCCTATAGACAAATTCAGGATAGTATTTGTACCGGTTTACAAGAAGCCGATGGTAAAGGTTTGTTTGTAGAAGAGTTATGGGAAAGAGATGGCGGCGGCGGCGGACGTACTAGGGTAATACAGCATGGTAATGTAATAGAAAAAGGGGGCGTTAATTTTTCGGCAGTTTATGGTAAGTTGCCAGAGGCCGTTAAAAAATCGTTTAAAGTAGAAAATGATGAGTTTTTTGCTACCGGAGTTTCTATTGTCTTACATCCCGAAAATCCGTTTGTACCCATCATCCATATGAATATCCGTTATTTTGAAATGGATGAACAAACACGCTGGTTTGGTGGCGGTATTGATTTAACGCCGCATTATGTAATTCCTACAGATGCTAGATTTTTTCACTACCATTTAAAGCAGGCTTGCGATGAGTTTAAGGCAGATTTTTACCCTCGCTTTAAGCAATTGGCAGACGACTACTTTTTTATTAAGCACAGGGAAGAAACTAGGGGCATAGGTGGTATTTTTTACGATAGGCTTAAGCCAGAAAATACCGATTTATCTTATGATCAGCTATTGGATTTTTCGTTAGCGGTAGGCAATACCTTTTTACCGGTTTATACCGAGTTAATTGATAGAAACAGGGATAAAGCGTATAACGATTTCAATAAAGAATGGCAGTATTTACGCCGTAGCAGGTATGCCGAGTTTAACTTGGTGTACGATTCGGGCACCAAATTTGGTTTAGAAACTAACGGCAGAATAGAAAGTATTTTAATGAGCTTGCCACCAACTGCAAAATGGCATTATAATGCACAGGCCCAGCCAGCAAGCGAAGAAGAAAAAACCATCAATTTATTAAAAAAAGGTATTGATTGGTTATAATATGTTTCCTACTGTAGGTAGAAATCTACGAGGTTGCGAAAAATAAAAATCCCTACTAATGTTTAGCTAGTAGGGATTTTTAATGTATAATTGATCTGTTCTTGTTCCTCTCCGAATAGTCTGAGCAGGCTGTCGAAATGATAATATTGTTTTATTATCTTCCTCCAGCAGGACAATTATCGTTAATGAATTTAGTGAAGGTTAACCTTAAATGCTCGGTAGTGCCCTCGCCTTCGTTAATGCTATGTGACCTGTTGGGATAGCTCATTAATTGAAAGGTTTTTTTATGTTTTACTAATTCATTAATTAGCATCTCCGCATTTTGATAATGCACATTATCATCGCCAGTGCCGTGTATCAATAACAAATTTCCTTTTAGGTTTTTGGCATATGTAACCGGCGAGCCAGCTACGTAGGCAGCTGTAGTAGGAAAAGGAGTGCCCATGTATCTTTCTTGGTAAATGTTATCGTAGGTTAATTGGTTGGCAACTGGTGCAATAGAAACGCCAGTTTTAAAAATGTCTGGATATTGAAACAACAAGTTTAACGTAGATGAGCCACCGCCGCTCCATCCCCAAGCAGCTACTCTATCTTTGTCCATAAAGCTATTGGTGGCAAGTAGTTTTTTCATTCCCAAAGCTTGGTCGCGTATGTTTAGCTGGCCAATGTTTTTGTAAATTGCTTTTCTCCAGTCTTTACCTTTAGGCACTGGCGCACCACGATTATCCATAGAGATATAGATGTACCCATCTTTTGCCATATTGCCAGCGTACAAGAAGTTGTTGCCAGCACCCCAAGTATCAAGCGCAGTTGCCGATGCTGGTTCGCCGTAAACGTATAAAACTACTGGATATTTCTTTGTTCTATCAAAGTTGTCTGGCTTTTTCATCCAGCCATCTAACTCAATGCCGTCATCGGTAGTTACCTTAAAAAACTCTACTTTGTTTTTAATTGCGGCTTGGCTGCCCACTTGGTTAGTAATGCTGCCATTCATAGACAAAGGATTGTTTGTTTTAAAGTTCATCCATTCGTTTACTGGTCTTACCGTAGCACTTTGATAACTGTGTAGGGCAAAGGCACCGGTTGGCGAGATATTATAGTTATGGGTACCTGGCAATACAGATGGGGTTACCGCTTCTAACTTTCCTTTACCGTCTAACTTTGTTTTATAAAGGTATTTTTGCATGGCATTAGTTGGCGATGCGCTAAAATAAACGGTGTTGTTCGCTTCATCTATCAAATTTAGGCTCATTACATCGTAATTGCCGTTGGTAATTAATGTAGCTTTTTTATTTTCAATATTAATGCGATATAAATGTGCCCAGCCATCTCTATCTGTTTTTAGTACAAATTCTTTGTTTTTGTTGATCCAGTTAAATTTATCAATGGCATCAATCCAGGCTTTATCACTTTCTTTATAAACTTCGCTCACATTTTTTGTAGTGGCGTTTACCAAGAAAATAGTGCTTACGTTTTGTTCTCTGTTTAGTTGTTGTAAGATGATGTTGTTACTATTTGGTACCCAATCCATACGCGGGATATAGTTTTGCACCGAGCTGCCCGGTACGGCTACCCAAGTGGTGTTTGCTGTTGCTATATCAACCACGCCAATTTTGCAACCCGATGGATCTTGACCCACTTTTGGGTATTCTACCGGAATGTTATAGGCGTAAATAGAGTCTGTATTGTTAATCATTAAGAAATTACGGATTTTACGGGCATCTATTTGCCAATAGGCGATAGATTTTCCGTCGGGGCTCCATCTAAAACCATCTCTACAATCAAATTCTTCTTCGTAAGCCCAATCAAAAGTACCATTAATTAACCTGGTGGTACCATCGGTAGTTAGGGCTTTGGTAGCACCCGTTTTTAGGTCTTCTACGTAAATGTTGTGCCCGCTAACGTAAGCCACTTTAGAGGCATCGGGCGAAAATTTAGCAAACATTAACGATGAGGTGGGTTTGTCTTTTCCTATTTGTGTTAGGGTGTTATTGGTCATGTCGGCCACCCAATAATCGCCACGGGTATCGTAACGCCATACTTTTTTACTGTTAGTGTAAATTAGTGCCTTGGTTCCATCGTCGTTTAGCTGAAAGCTTCGAACCGAAATGGTATTGCCGTTTGGCGTAGTAAGTAAACTGGTGCTAATTATTGTTTTACGTTCGTTTTTTGGGAGGGTAATGTTTACAATTTCTCCGGCTATGTTTTGGTAGTAACTGTTACCATCTTTAGCCCAATTTACATTTTGAGCCTTGGCACTACCGCAAATAACAACAGCGCAGGTAAATGCCCAAATTAATTTTCCGATTTTCATATTTGGTATTATAGGTTTATAAATTGCTGATAAACTGATTGAAGGTAAGATTTTCCGAGTGTTAAAATTTCGTTAGTTTTTTTAGCATCTTCTGGGTTACTATTATAGAGTATGCTTTTTCCAAAATTATCAAAAGTTACGGTATGGCCATTTTCTATGAAGCCGAAACCGTTATCCCAACTAAAATAAGCAAAATGTCTGTAATAAGGGTTTAAAAGGTTTTTACTCCATTTAAACTCTTTACTGTTTATTTTTAGCTGCGCCAAAAGCGTAGCCGATAAATCTAATTGGCTACCGGTTTGGTTAAAATCTTTACCTCTAAACTCTTCTTTAATTACATCGCCATAAAATATAAGGGGGATATGGTAACGTTGCGGTTCGTATATTTCGTGCTTGGCCTTTGGTAACGAATGTCCATGGTCGGCAATAAATACAAATAAGGTGTTTTTATACCAAGGCTGTTTTTTGGCCTCGCTTAAATAACTGCCAATGCAAGAATCGGTGTAAAATGCCGTGCTTTTAAATTTTTGCGTATTATTTGCTTGGCCAAATTTGTAAGCTACGGGTAGGTCAAATGGCTCGTGGTTGGTTAATGACAGTATGGTAGAGAAAAAAGGTTGTTTGCTAATGTTGGCATCGCTTAGCTGTTTGTTAAATACCCAGCCATCATAAGCGCCCCATTGTGGATTTATTTGATTGCTTTTGAAACTATTTTTATCTACTAGCTTTTTATACTTGTGTCCTAATATAAATGCTTTATAGTTGTCAAATTCAGATTCTCCGCCGTAATAAAACGAGGTTTGATAGCCGTTCTCGTAGAATTTCTGGCTAAGCGCAGGAATTTTTTGCATCTTATCGGGCCATTTAACCATGCTTGCGATACCAAGTGTTGGAAAGCTGGCCAAAGAACCAATTAAACCTTTGTCTGTGCGATTTCCGGTGGCATATATGTTGCTAAAGAGCACGCCATTTTTTGCCAAACTGTCTAAATTAGGTGTAATTCCTTGTTCATTTCCCAGGCTTTGGGTCAAATCGGCGGTAAAACTTTCTAAAATAAAAACCACTACATTGGGTTTGTTGGTGTTTAATATGGCAGTAGTGCTGTCTTTTTCTACGTGATATAACTGGTTAATAGTTAAATCAGCCTGTTTCTGATCAAAATAGCGATAAGGATTTTTGTTTACTTGGTTACTTGACAACATACTCGATACCAAATTCCAAATTGTGTTTAAAGACGTATGGTTTAAAATTTGATGATTAGAGAAATAGGCCATGCTTTGCGAATTGGGCGTAGCGCTAATTCCGCGAATAAGCAAGAAGTTAAAGCTTAAAAACAGTAGGGCAATAGTAATTTTTGTTCTAATTGGTGTTTTAACAAAGATAATTTGCCGCTTTATAAGTATAAAATTGAGGTAAAAACCAACTGTTAGTAAGATGAGTAGAATAAATATAGTAAGCGAAATAGGGGAAGAGGCACCAGAGGCTAACGATTCGTTAGGGGTAAGGATGGCAAACTCTATTGCTCTAGAATTTATTTTACTGCCCCATTCTCGGTAAATGTTAAAATTAGCAACCGAGATGATGCTGAAAAGCACAAGTAATACGGCGTTGTAATAGCGTACCCAATTAAAGTTAATTTTTTCTTTACCACTAAAGTAGTTGAACGTGTAAACTAACAAAGGAATTACCGTGATATAGGCCGCTGTAGATAGATCTAGTCGGAGGGCGTGATAATAGGTAGCCAACTTTTCGGACAGTGGAATACCTCTCAGTTTTACATGGAAGATAAACATGAAAAGGAACCTATCGACAGCAAAATAGAGCAGCCAAAATATAAGGTATCTGACAAAGAAAGTTAGACTTTTAAACATGAGGTGCTAAATTAGTAAAAAAGCCATAAAAAAAGCCCACGATTTAAGTTCGTGGGCTTATAGGTTTAAATGCCTTTGGCGTATGTTCTTATTGTCCGCCGCCTTGCATTGCCATAATTTCTTCCATGGTTTTAAGTTCGTAACCGCTAGGTATTTCTAAAGAGAAAGGACCAACTTTGTCTTCGGTAATATTTTTAACGGTTAAAGTTACTTTTGTGCCATTTTGAAAGGTAGTATATTTCACTAAAGTACCTTTAACACCTTTAAACTGCTCGCCCGAAAAGCCTGCGGGCAATTCAACTTCTGTAGTGGCCCAAAGTTCGTAGTTACCACCTTTGTCGTCTTTATAGGTGTATTT
Organism: Pedobacter sp. UBA4863; assembly: GCF_002399615.1. GTDB lineage: Bacteria > Bacteroidota > Bacteroidia > Sphingobacteriales > Sphingobacteriaceae > Pedobacter. Next base: position 83,969 of record NZ_DHDZ01000029.1, read on the forward strand.
TTCAGTATTGTAATTGCCTATTTTTAATTTTTCGCCAGTAGCTTTAAAATCGCTTAGCTTAGGCGAAGCAGCTTCTGCTTTATTGATATCTTCTTTGCTCATTTTTACCGCAAACTGCATTTGCGCAATTGGTACATCAATAAGCATTAGGCCTTTATTTTCAACATAATCTTTTAAAATACCTATGGCAGCTGGCCCTTGTTCCATATCTATACGAAGTAAGTTGCCATTAAATTTTACTTTTTGCTCTTTAGGAAGCTGAGAAGCCATTGCTGCTGCCTCTGGCGGAAGACTATACTCTACGCCATAAATAATTGTGCCTTGTGCAAGTTTTTTTTGAGCGTTAGCAATTATTGCCGAACCTACTAAAATAACAGCTAAAAGCCCTGTTTTTACCGATTTGAACATCATATTGTTTTTTTAAGTTTAGTTACCATTTAATTTTTTCTTTTGCTAAGAAAGCAGCAATTCCCTTTTTAAAATCTTGACTTTCTCTCGTTTTGGCATTTACTTCAATCGCATTGTTTAAACAATTATCGAGCCATGTATTGGTTGTTTGGTTAATTAATTGTTTAGTTAGCATTAAAGAATTACCAGAAGCGCTATTGCTCAAATTTACTGCAAAATCATCTACAATTTGATTAATTTCTTCTGCTTTTGTTACACTCGTGATGAGATTATTTTGCAATGCTTCAGCTGCTGTAAACAAATCGCCGCTTAGCAATAGTTTTTTAGCAATAGTTTCGCCTACTTTTTGTACTAAATAGCAGCTCACAATGGCTGGTACAAAACCTAACTTAACCTCTGTGTAGCCAAATTTTGCTTCGGGTACAGCAAAAATTATATCGCATATAGTAGCTAATCCGCAACCACCAGCAATAGCATGCCCTTCAACTTGTGCAATAACTACCTTTGATAAGGTTCGTATGGTTTCGAAAAGATTTTTTAAAGCGGTAGAATCTTGTATGTTTTCCTGGTAAGAAAAATGTTGTAATTGTTGCATGTATGCCAAATCGGCACCGGCACTAAAAACCTCTCCGTTTGCTTTTAGTACCACAACTTTTACGTTTTCATCATGCTGTGCAGTTAAAAAAGCGTTGGTGAGTTCGGCAATTAAGGCTGGGTTTAAGGCATTTCTTTTTTCAGGCCTATTAATGGTAATGTTGGCAATGCGTTCATTACTCTGGTAAAGTACCAATGGTTCCATGAGCTTAATTAAGGTTTAGGCTTACCGCTTTCTGTTTTTTTAGTACATGAGCGATTATTTTTAAACTGTCTGCTTTTTTTTCAAACTTAGCAATTAAATAATCTTTATTGCTTGCATCTATAATCAAATTCGAAAAATTTACTTCCTTGTACAAGTTTTCTATCTTTTGTTTTGGGTTTTGGTGTAGCCAAACAAAATCGAAACTGGGGTTTTGCTCAATTTTTTTGTAATTGATGGAGTGGTCTATCAGTAATATAGATTTGTTGAGGTAGGTGATCAGGTGCTGTTGTTTTATAAAATGGTGTGTTTTAAAATCATCTTCCCATTTTACAAATTGGATATGATTAATGTGCCTTTGGTCTAAAGATGGTTTTACAAAGAACTCAAAGTTTTTATCATCGGCGGTTAAATCGGTTAATAAAATGGCTGTATTGCCTGCTATAAACGCGGCAGCATAGTTTTTTCGTAAACTGTAAAAAACTATTTGCTGTTGTTTAAAGTTAATTATTTTACGATAACTAAGGCTTGCTTGAAACAATAATAACATGGCTAGCCCGTAAAATAGGTATTGTTTTTTACGATAGGTAAAGCCTATAACGAACAGACCGATTAACAAGCATAAGACGAACAATTGCCATTTTGCTATCCAAATCTGGGTAATTCCAGAAAAAGGTAAATCGGCAATCCATTTTAAAATATTGTTGGTAAGGGTAATTAACCACTCAAATATGGGTGCAAGTAGATATAGCTTTAATAATAGAATGCTGATGCCTAAATACATGAGTACAACAATAGGAATGCTGATGAGCAAGTTGCCTAAAATGAAATATACCGGAAACTGATGGAAATAATAAATGCTGAGTGGTAAGGTTGCTATTTGTGCTGCTAAACTTATAGACATTAGTTTCCAAATTTTATGAAGGAAATAATTTTTTACATACAACCAATTGTGAATTTTAGGCTCGAGGTAAATAAGGCCAAATACTGCCAAGAAGGAGAGTTGAAAACCAACATCCCAAAGGTAAAACGGATTATAGGCCAGCAATATAAAGGCCGTAAAGGCTAAAATGTTATAATTGTTGGTGCTACGTCCAATTTGTTTCGAAATAATAAAGGCACTTAGCATAATGGCCGAGCGCAGTACCGACGAAGATAGGCCCGTAAGCAAGGAATAGTACCAAATTAATGTAATAATAAGAACTACTTTTACTACCAACAACACACGATTACGGTTTAAGAAAAATAACAGGGCGTTGAGCATGAGGTATATAATGCCAACGTGCATACCCGAAACAGATAGTGCATGGATGGTTCCTGTTTTGCTGTAGGCCGCTAAAGTTTCTTTGCTCAAATTTGCTCGGTAACCCAAAATTAGGGTAGATGCTACCGCAAATGCTTCGTCGTCTTTTATTAACTTTCGGTAAATGGCTACTTGTTGTTGCCTAAGGGTTAAAGCGTAAGCTATAATTGGATTTCCTTTATTGCTGGCCAGTTTAACCAGTTGTTCTTGCCGAATAAAAGATTGGTGGTACACGTTTTTGGAAGCTAGCCATTGCTTAAAATCAAACTCTGCTGGGTTGTAGGGCGGTTCTATCGGTAAATAGTTGGCCGAAATAAGTAATTCATCGCCATAGCGGAGCTTAATGGGGGATAGGCTGTCTAATTTCAGGGCTATTTGTAACGTTCCACTGCAGTTTTTCACCTCGTTATTGGCATAGCCATTGGTTACGGCTACTTCAAACCTTAAAATATCATTAATTTGTGATGGTTCGTTGTTTATCCATACTTTTAAATGTTGATATTGTTTTTTTGCAAAGTAATTCTTGTGTAGAAAGTCGGTATGGAATAGTGTCGCAAATGTACCCAAGATGAAAAATAACAGGTAGTATAAACTAGCAATTTGTCGTTTAAATTTCCATCCCTTAACCTTTTTATAGAAGATATTGATACTGGCCGCAAGTGTAATAAAGCATACAAGTAGAATGGCCGATAATTGGAATAGTTGCGGGATTTGAAAGCAATAACCTAGTACAATGCCTAAGCAAAAAGGCAAAATAATTTTCACGAACACTATTTCTGCCTTGAATATCAAAACATGGTATGGTGGTTAGTTAACGATTTAACTTTTATAGCCCAGTTAATATCTACTTCTTAAACAGAAGTTTACTTTAAATTTAGTGTTAAAATTTTTATTTTTTATTATAACATAATATCTCCGAGCTATTACTAAAACTGGTATCGAAGCTGTATCCTCATTTCCGATTTCATTTTTCCTCCAATTTCATCTAGCCCAGAACCAACTTTTTCTACGTTTTCGTAGTTGTAAAGTGCATACCTGCCCCAAACATCTAGTTTTTTGGCCAGCCTATATTTCAAGTTGGCATAACCTCTTAATCCTTTTCCGTTGTACAAGCCAAAGGTAAAATTATAAAGTACATCGTCTTCGTAAGCATAAATTCTACTGTCGTAAGAAGCTGTGTTAAAATAAGCAATCCTTATATTTCCAGATAGCCTTGATGAAAGTGGATCGTAACTTACATCTTGATAAGCTAAATAACCAAATTCGGCATTGCCGGCACCCTTTTTAAATTGCACCACTTCTACACGGTTTTGGAAGCTGAATGATTTGCCAACGGCCCATTTTACATCGGCACGGTAATTTTCTCGTTTTACGTTATCGAGGTAGTTAAACGGTACCGTTAAGCTGGTGTTTTGTTGCTTAACTTCAGATTTAAAGCGTAGAATAGCTTTAAAAGTTTTGGTAGGAGAATAAGTAACCTGACCCAAAAACTCATAGCCCTCCGATGGAGCATCTACTCTGAAACGTAACCATGGGTAATTGAAATAATCACCATATAACTGGAAACTCCATACTTTAGACGGGTTAATATTTAAGCCTGCATAAAAGCCTTTTTCGTTAAACGCTTCGCTGGCTTCGGCTGTTGCCTGATTAAAGAAATTATGATAGTTTTTTTGGTAGTTTCTATGCAAAACTACGGCAGAAACCGTAGATGATAAACTAACTAATGCGCCATTTACATAGGCCAAACCTGCATCTAAGGATTTTCCAAACTCGCCAAAGAAATAAAAATTCTTGTAAGTATAACTGTAATGCGCACCTATATTGGTTAGTTCTTTGCCATTAAAATTGAATTTTTGGTATAGTGAAGAGCCGGGCACAAATATTCTGTTAAATGAAGTATGGTAGGCTATTGCGCCAATATTTAAGGCATTGGTTTTATATTGCAGTACACCACCATAAACCATTTGTTCGGTAGTGTTCTTATTGTTTATTTCGTTTTGGGTTCTGTGCAGGCCCGTTTCGTTAATTGTGGTAATGGTTTTTTCGCCATTGGCGTTGGTGCCTAAAGAGGCATCTAGTTTTCGATGCGAGACAAAAGGAGAGAAGTCGATGTTTTTGGCAATACCAACTGTAGCTGCGGCACCACGTAGAAAAGCAAATTCGTTGGCAGAGGTATAAGGCCTTAAGCCTACATCCCTTTTGGCAACGGCAGTAATATCTGGCGATTTGCCGAAAGAAAAGCCCGACCAAAGCGTTAATGCTTGTCCAAATTGCATGCTATAATCGCCAATTACAATTTTCTTAAACCTGCCTGTATTTAATAGGGCAATATGCCCCGAAAGAAAATCGAACGGTTTTTGTTTAGGCCCGTTAAAAAAGTGCTCGCCTGCATCTTTCTCAAATACCAATGAGGCAGAAACACGGTTAGAATAAGTGTAGCGATACCTAAACAAGTATCGGTCTGGTGTGCCCAAGTACCTGCTTCCGGGTAAATCGGTATAGCCTTTAGATTTTTCTATAACGCGGCCATAACGTACAATTAAATCGTTATTGCCGTATTTTAATAGGTTTTGCCCGGTTATTTTGTCAACTATAGCATTTTGTTCTAAGGTTACAAAAGGCATTAGGCGTTGTATGGTTACTACATCAAACTCGGCAATACTTTGTAATTCCAAAAGGTCTATCAGTTTACCGTTTTTTCTAATATGCTCAAATAAATTACTAATTTGAAGAGGAGAAAGAAAAACCAATGTTTTTAGTTCCTCGGCATTAGTTTTATTAAGGTTAATGGGGTTGTTTCGGTAATAGGTTAAACGATCTTGAAGCTCGGAAAGGTCATAATCTTCTGGTAAATTTTCTGCAATACTTTCAATTAAGTCCTTAATTAATTGATCTTCTTGTGTTTGTGCCTTGGCTGCAAAACCAATCAGTAAAAAAGTAATGATAAATAGCAGTTTAAAACGCATAAGACAGGCCAATTTGAGGGGTATAACCAATTTGTGGATGACTTTCTACCGCAATATCTACCATCAGTTTCTGGTAATTTAAACCAATGCCGAAGTACTGCTTGAAAGGCTTTGCACTTAAGCCGCCACGTAAACTCAGTAATTCGTAAAATTTATAATCTACGCCTACGCTAACATCAAATTTTCGTTCAAAATCTTTAGCAACCGTAGCAGCCAATACCAGTTTGTTAGAAGGTGTGTAAGTTGCGCCAAAATTAACAGTTGTAGGGATATAGGTTTGTACATTGGTGGTTTTATATTTCTGCGAAGAAGGGTTGTTAACGTACAAGCCTAAACCAATCTGTTTGCTCACGGTATAGTTTACACCAGCATCTACCGAAAATGTAGTTGCATTACCATAATTGGTAATTTTAATTTGGTGCACGTTAGCTTTAACACCAATTGACAAATCTTCTCCAAATTTTTTCGCTAAGCCAAGAGCGGCTTTAATTTCACTAAGTTCGCTAATGCCATAACGATTAATGCTTAGGCCAGCAAAGTTAGTGTTAAAAGGTAGTACAAAGGCAAAACTTTGCTCGCTCAGTTCATCGCCAAAAAGATAACGGGCGTAGTTTAAAGCCGCAGTTGCAGATTTTTGTCCCGTAATTCCGGCTGGATTGGCATTTAAGCTCCAAATATCGTTTACAGCAGCACTAGCGTTGCCCATAGCCGTTAATCGGGCCCCTTGGTTGTATTGGCCAAAGGTATCGATTATAAAAAAAGACAAAATAAAAGCGAGTAAAATTTTACGCATAGGCTGTTTGGTGAAAGCAATTTAGTAAATAATTTCGAATGATTGATTTTTGAAATGAGAGAATAATACGTTATATCTACAGACTTTTTAAATCTCCTCGTTAAGTTTTAAAAGAAAGCCTTTTAAACGTTCAAGCGAATCTATAATTTTTTGATTTTCCTTTACTTCGCCATTGTTGCTCTTCATGTGCTCTTTAGCGCCTTTCAACGTAAAACCTTTATCATTTACCAAATGAAAAATTATTTTCAAATTCTCAATATCCTCTGGGGTAAAAAGACGATTTCCCTTTTTGTTTTTCTTGGGTTTTAGTACCTCAAATTCCTTTTCGTAAAACCTAATCTGCGAAGCATTCACCTCAAACATTTCGGTCACTTCGCCCATCGTGTAATACATTTTATTAATTTCTCTTTCTTTGTATGGCATATTTTGTACTGATTATTAAACGATTGTAGGTTTTACTTAAAGTGTTCAAATGTAGCCCGATTTTAGCAAAAAACCACAATAAAATTATAATTTTGTCTCCGAATGGTTTGAGGTGTAAGGTTTAGGGTTTTAAGGTTAGTAAACTTAAGCCTTATGCTTTACACCTTACACCTTGTAAACCCTATATAAAAATGACAGCGAAAGAAATAAGACAGGCCTTTTTAGAGTTTTTCAAAAGCAAAGGACATCATATCGTGCCATCGGCACCAATTGTGGTAAAAAACGACCCTACATTGATGTTTACCAACGCCGGAATGAACCAGTTTAAAGACTTGTTTTTAGGAGAAGCCGCTGTGAAATACCCACGTGTGGTTGATACACAACGTTGTTTACGTGTGTCGGGTAAGCATAACGATTTAGAAGAAGTAGGTATTGATACTTACCACCATACCATGTTCGAAATGTTGGGCAACTGGAGTTTTGGCGATTATTTTAAAAAAGAAGCCATAGCTTGGAGTTGGGAATTGTTAACAGAAGTTTACAAGATCCCTAAAGACCAATTGTACGTTTCGGTTTTTGAAGGAGATGAAAAAGAGGGCTTGCCAATGGATACCGAAGCCTTTGAACTTTGGAAACAGTTTGTGCCAGAAGATCGTATTGTTTTAGGCAATAAGAAAGATAATTTTTGGGAAATGGGTGATACAGGACCTTGTGGGCCATGTTCTGAAATCCATGTGGATTGTCGTACCGCCCAAGAACGTGCCGATGGCAAAGGAAAGTCGTTGGTAAATGCCGATCACCCGCAAGTAATTGAGATTTGGAATAACGTATTTATGCAGTTTAACCGTTTAAAGGACGGTTCTTTAAAACCGCTTCCGGCCAAACACGTAGATACGGGAATGGGATTTGAGCGTTTGGTACGTGTGCTACAAGGCAAAACTTCTAATTACGATACTGATGTTTTTACACCATTAATCAAATTTATTTCAGAAAAATCTGGTTTTGAATATATAGGCAATGCCGAACCAGGCGAAAAAGGGTGGAACGAAGCTGTGGCAATGCGTGTAATGGCAGATCATATTCGTGCCATCTCTTTCGTAATTGCAGATGGTCAATTGCCTTCTAACAATAAAGCTGGTTATGTAATCCGTCGTATTTTACGTAGAGCGGTGCGTTATGCTTATACTTTCTTGAATTTAAAGGAACCGTTTTTAAATCAATTGGTACCAGTATTAGCTAATCAGTTTAATGGCGTATTCGATGAGTTGTATTTGCAGAAAGATTTTGTGCAAAAAGTAGTTTTAGAGGAAGAGGTTTCTTTTTTGAGGACTTTGGCTAAAGGAATTGACTTGTTTGACAGCTTTATTGCGACTCACAACACTTCATTGGAAAATAAATCTGTTGCTTTTTCTATTCCTGAGATGGATGAAGAGGCTTGTGTGAAAGATGTAGTTCCTGGTCTTTTTGCATTTCAATTATATGATACCTTCGGATTTCCAGTTGATTTAACCGAGCTAATGGCTAGAGAAAAAGGCTTTACAATTAACATCGACAAATTTGACGAAGCTTTGCTTGCTCAAAAAAATCGTTCTCGTGCGGCAACAGCTATTGATACTGGCGATTGGGTACTTGTGAACGAAGACAGGGAAACTGAATTTGTTGGCTACGATTTAACCGAAACAGAAACGGAAATCATCAAATACAGAAAGGTTACTGCTAAAGGCAAAGAGCAATATCAAATTGTTTTGGCTCAAACGCCTTTCTACGCAGAGAGCGGTGGTCAGGTTGGCGATACCGGTAGGTTGGAAGACCATAGTCGTCAATTTTGGGTAGAAATTACAGATACTAAGAAAGAGAACGGCGTGATTGTGCATTTTGCAGATACCTTACCGGTTGATTTAGATGGTAAATTCTGGGCAGTTATTGATGAAGATAAACGTAAAGCTTCAGAAAATAACCACTCGGCTACACACTTGTTACACGCTGCAATGAAGCAAGTTTTAGGTACTCACGTCAATCAAAAAGGTAGTTTGGTAAATTCAGATTACTTACGTTTCGATTTTTCGCACTTTGCTAAGGTTACCGACGAAGAGCTAAATAAGATTGAAGACATCGTTAACGAGAAAATAAGAGAGAATATCCCTTTAAAAGAGCAAAGAAGCGTACCTTATCAAGAAGCTATTGATAGCGGTGTAACGGCATTGTTTGGCGAAAAATACGGAGATTTTGTTCGTGTGATCACTTTCGACGACCATTTTTCGAAAGAACTTTGCGGCGGAACTCACGTAAAAGCTACCGGACAGATTGGTTTTTTTAAACTAACTGCTGAAAGTGCAGTTGCCGCTGGTGTGCGTAGAATAGAAGCCATTACCGGCGAACGTTCTGCCGCGGTTATTCGCGAACATTTTGATTTAGTGAAGAACTTAACGGCTTTGTTGAATAATCCGAAAGATTTTGTTTCTGCTTTAGGCAAGATCATCGAGGATAATAGCGCACTTAAAAAAGAGATTGAAAAAAGCATTACCGAGAGAGCCGTTGCATTAAGAACCGATCTAGAGAACCAAATGCAACATATTGATGGCGTAAACTTTATAGCTACTACCGTTGATTTGCCAAATGCTGATTCTGTAAAAACGTTGGCTTATGCAGTTAAAGGAGCAGTACAGAACTTGTTCTTGGTGTTAGGTGTAGTAATAGATGGTAAGCCTCAACTTACCGTAGCTATTGATGATGAATTGGTAAAAGAGAAAGGTTACAACGCAGGGCAGATTGTGAGAGAACTGGCTAAAGAAATTCAAGGTGGTGGCGGTGGCCAGCCTTTCTATGCCACAGCGGGTGGTAAAGATGCGAGTGGAATGGCCAGAGCAATTGAAAAAGCAAAGACATTTTTATAACAAAACCATAAAATGAAGAAAAATCTATTAACGCTAATGCTGCTGTGTTTTACATACGCGGCTTTTGCTCAAAAAGACACTAAAAGTAATACAGATAGTACCGCTATAGATAAAAATATAAGCGGCAAGAACGAAATTAAATTAAATCTTTTAATGGGTATTTTGGCTATGCCAGAAATATCTTACGAAAGAATTTTTGAAAATAATACAGGGCTTGGCCTGTCGGTTTCCTTAGGGTTAGATGAGGATATAGAATACAAATTGGGTTTTATACCCTACTATCGAATATATTTTGGAAATGCCAAGAAATCATCTGGGTTTTTTATAGAAGCCAATGCCGCCTTAATGCAAACTAAAGGGTATAACTACTATTATGACAGTAACTATGGTTTTTCAACGCTGAGAAATAGTGTGAGATGGAATGTTGGTATGGGTGCGGCGATTGGTGGCAAATTTTTAACCAAGAATGGTTTTGTCGGTGAGATATCTTACGGAGTTGGAAGGTTCTTCAATCAACATAATGAAGAAGAGATTGAGTTATATCCCCGTGTGGGCATAACTATAGGTAAAAGATTTTAAAATAATAAGGCCCCGAAATTTTCAGGGCCTTATTATTGATGTTGTATTTCTAAAAATGTAATTTAATCCCTATCTCTACCTTTTCTTCCTTTTTCTTTATGCCAACCTTTGTGTTTACCATTATCATGTCTGTATTTTTCTACATAACGGGTTTGGTAAACATTGTGTCTTAAATAGGGCCTAGGCTCGTTCACTACAATTTTTCTTCCCCTGTATAAATCATAACCTCTGTAAGCTTTAGGCAACGATTTTCTGTGCACCCAATTGTGGCCTTCGTAATAAACATAACGCTTAGAAGGAACATGGTAATAGGTGCGGATTTCGGGCATGTAATAATATTCTACATAATCATAGCCTCGTGGGCCCCAATTAGGTTGTAAGCCAATATTAATATTTAAGCTTACTTGAGCGTTTGCGGTTTGTAATGTGGTTGCTACTATAGCAACGGCAAACATCAGAATTAATCGTTTCATAGCATTTAGTTTTTGTGTGTCGTTAAAAGCTATACGAATACCGTGCCATTTAGGTACAGCATCTCTCTATGCTATAGTATTGATACATTCAAATAGATCTTGGCCACAGCTGCACAGATGTTAATTCGCTAAGATTATTTATCCATAAATCTGTGCATCTGTGGTTAAAAAAAGTATTCATCCATAGATAATCCCTATATTTGTGAAATTAGAAACACTATACTTCGGTCTTCCGATATCGGACATTTGACTTTATGAGTACAACAATTACCGCAAAAGACACCTGTAATTTCGAGCTTGTTTCGGGTTTAGAAATACATGTTCAGTTAAATACACAATCTAAAATATTTTGTTCAGATTCTGCTGCTTTTGGTGCAGAACCAAACGAGCATATTTCTGCCGTTTCTTTAGGCTTACCGGGAGCTTTGCCTAAATTAAATAAGGAAGTTATTGAAAAAGCAATGCGTATTGGTTTAGCTTTAAACTGCGAAATCAATCAATATAATTTCTTCGATAGGAAAAATTATTTCTACGCAGATTTACCAAAGGGATACCAAATTACGCAAGACAATAACCCCATTTGCAAAAATGGCTTTATTAACGTGCAATTGGCCGATGGTACCGAGAAAAGAATTGGCATTAACCGCATCCATTTAGAGGAAGACGCGGGTAAAAGCATGCACGACCAAGATGCAGAATACTCGTTTGTTGATTTGAACCGTGCCGGTGTGCCATTAATAGAGATTGTAACCGAACCTGATATTCGTAGCGCTGAAGAAGCATCAGCTTTGCTTACAGAAATTAGGCAATTGGTGCGTTTTTTAAACGTGAGTGATGGCAATATGGAAGAGGGCTCTTTACGTTGCGATGCCAATATCTCTATTCGTGAAAAAGGCACGACAGCTTTCGGTACACGTTGCGAAGTGAAAAACGTAAACTCTATTCGTAACGTGCGAAGAGCGATGGATTTTGAATTTGACAGACAGGTGAAAATAGTGAGCGATGGTGGCGAAATTATTCAGAGCACCCTAAACTTCGATGCAGATAAAGGTACAACCTCGCCAATGCGTAGCAAAGAAGAAGCTAACGATTACCGTTATTTTCCAGATCCAGATTTGCCGCCAGTAATCATTTCTGAAGAGTGGTTAGCGCAGGTTAAATTGGACATGCCAACTTTGCCAAAAGAAATAGCCCGAAGTTTAGTTGCCGATTTAGGTATTAGCCTTTCCGAAGCAGCCGTTTTAGCCGATGATAAAGATTTATACCAATACTACAACGAGGCTAAAACGCAAGTTAACCACCAGAAAAGTTTGGTAAATTGGTTGTTGGGCAGTATTAGAGCAATTTTGAACGAGAAACAAATAAGCATAACTGCCTATGGCCTTACACCTTCTCAATTGGCACAAACCATTAACTTGGTTGATGAAAAGAAAATCTCGCAACAAAATGCTATCCAAACATTGCTGCCAGCTTTAGAGAAAACGGCTAATGTTAATGCGGCAGATTTGGCCAAACAACTTAACCTAATTATTGTGGAAGATGTTGATGCCGTTGAGGCATTGATAGATGAGGTGTTGGCCAAGTATCAACCACAGGTAGAAGCATACAAAAAAGGTAAAAAAGGCGTTTTAGGTTTGTTTGTTGGCGAAGTAATGAAGCTGGCCAAAGGCAAAGCCGATGCAAAAAAAGTAAACGAATTAATTTTAGACAAACTGAAATAGTTGGAAATACAATGTCCGAAGATATTTCCTGTTATTCAAATCATTCACTCCTTTAAAATTCACTCCTTAAAATGAAGAAACTAAGTGTAGTATTACTACTAGCAACCATTAGCATATTTACAGCATGTAGGGATAAAACAAGATTTACGATTAATGGTAAATTAACCAACGCAGAAGCAAAAAATAAAGTTTACCTCTATGGCATGGCTAACAATAGCATGGTATTGTTAGACTCTACAAACTTATCTGCAAATGGCGAGTTTAAGTTTACCAATACCAAGCCAGAAGCCGATTTTTTTAGGGTTAATTACCTTGATAATGAATACATCGTAATTGCTAAAAATGGCGATGAAGTAAAGATAACTGCCGATGTAAATGATAAAAATCGCCATTATACCATTGATGGGGCAGAAGATGCCGTAAAGTTGGCCGAGTTTAACGACGTAAGAATTAAGTTTCAGCAGAAGATTTTTGACGTAAGCAAACAGTTTGATGAACAAGTAGCTGCTAACCCAGATCAAAGAGAGCAACTATTGGAAAAACTGTCGCCGATATATAACAACGCCATGTACGATCTTAACCAAGCCATGATAAAGTTTGCAATGGACAACAGTAAATCGTTAGTGAGTTTTTATGCCATTAGCTTAGTTAGCCCACAAGGCAATGAAAAAGCAATGGTAGATTATGCAGAACAGGTAGGTGCGGGTTTAAAGAAACATTTGGCGGTAAAGAATTTTGTAGAAAAGGTGATGAGGTTAAAGGCTGTACAAGTGGGACAAATAGCGCCAGATTTTACCATTCCAAGCATAGATGGTAAAGAGATAAAATTGGCCGATTACAGAGGGAGATATGTGTTGTTAGATTTTTGGGCATCGTGGTGTGGGCCTTGCAGGGCAGAAAACCCTAATGTAGTAAAGGCATATCAAACTTATAAGGACAGAAATTTTACTGTTTTAGGCATTTCTTTAGATAAAGATAAGGCAGCATGGGCACAGGCCATTAAGCAAGATAATTTAAGCTGGGATCAGGCAGGAGAATTGGGCGATTTTGAAGGCGCTACCGTTAGGCTTTATCAGGTAGAAGCTATTCCAAGTTCATTTCTCATAGACCCACAAGGTAAAATCATTGCTAGAGATTTAAGAGGAGCGGATTTGGATATCTTTTTAAGGAATAATTTACCAAAACGCTAAGTTTATGTTAAGCTATAGGTTAGTCTTAACAATTTGTTAACTTCATTTTAACCAATTGTTATAATTGTATGCCTACTTTCGCAACAAATAAAACTACCATGAGTACAACTAAGCAGAAGATATTAATTGTTGACGATGAGCCAGATATCCTCGAATTAATTGAGTATAATCTTAAAAAAGAAGGTTATCAGGTGTTTTTGGCCAGTAATGGTCAAGAAGGTATTAACGTAGCAAAAAAGGTTCAGCCAGATCTAATCATCTTGGATATTATGATGCCTAAGATGGATGGTATTGAAGCCTGTCGTTTAATGAGGGCAATCCCAGAGTTTAAAAATACGTTCATGGTGTTTTTAACTGCCCGAAGTGAAGAATATTCGGAAATAGCAGGTTTTAACGTAGGAGCAGATGATTATATTGCTAAACCAATTAAGCCAAGGGCCTTGGTTAGTCGTATTAATGCCATTCTGCGCCGCAATGCTAGCGGTACCGAAGTGGTGGAGAACAAAGTAGAAATAGGAGATTTGGTTATTGACCGCGAATCTTATTTAGTTTACCAAAGTGGCGAGAAAGTAGTTTTAGCGAAAAAAGAATTCGAACTACTTTATTTGTTGGCATCAAAACCGGGCAAGGTATATACGCGAGAATCTATCCTGAAAAATATTTGGGAAGACTCGGTAGTGGTTACCAACAGAACCATCGATGTACACATTAGAAAATTAAGAGAAAAGTTAGGTGAGAATTATGTATCTACCGTTAAAGGAGTAGGCTACAAGTTTGAACTTTCTTAAGATATCATAAGCCCCGATGAAAATCGGGGCTTCGTTTTTTATAAGACTTTCTGCTGGGTCGAAAAACCTTTAGTCCGTAAAATATGGCATACCTTTGTCAATACAGGTTTTGTTATTTAATTGTTTTTCAGTTTTTTGTGGGATGCTTTTAGAATAATTAGAAATTAAAGACATTTAATTGCTGCTAAATGCGAACTTTGCGCCCTTAAACAATAGATAAGGATATGAAAAGAGTTGTAGTTACTGGTTTAGGAACTATTAATCCGTTGGGGCATAACGTAGCCGATTTTTGGACGAATATTGTGGAAGGTAAAAGCGCATGCCAAACCGTTACCAGGTTTGATGCTTCGCGTTTCCGTTCGCAAATGGCTTGCGAAGTGAAGAATTTTAATCCAGTCGAACATTTAGACAGAAACGAAATTAAGCGTACAGACTTATTTACGCAGTATGCTTTATATGCCGCCGCACAAGCCATAGAAGATTGCGGTATTGACTTAACTACCATAGATCCGTTTGATTTTGGTGTAATTTGGGGCAGCGGACAAGGAGGGATGCAAACTTTCGAAACCGAAGTTGAAAACTATGTAACAGGCGATTATAATCCACGTTTCAATCCGTTCTTCATTCCAAAACTATTGGTAAATATGGCATCGGGATTAATTTCGATGAAGTTTGGCCTACAAGGAATTAATTATACGCCAGTTTCTGCTTGTGCTACGGGTAACAACGCCATTATGGATGCCTTTAACTACATTAGAATGGGGAAAGCAAAAATGTTTGTAACGGGTGGTTCTGAGGCAGGTATTACGCCAGCGTCTTTCGGTGGTTTTGCGGCTTTAAAAGCAATGTCGCACAGAAATGACGACCCACAAACTGCAAGCAGGCCTTTTGATAAAGATAGGGATGGGTTTGTGATGGGAGAAGGTGCGGGAGCTTTGATTTTAGAAGAGTACGAACACGCTAAGGCGAGAGGTGCAAAAATATACGCAGAAGTAGTGGGCGCTGCCATGACTGCCGATGCTTACCATATTACGTCGCCACACCCAGAGGGAATTGGAGCGGCTAAAGCAATGAATTTAGCACTGGAAGAAGCTAATGTTAAACCAGAAGAGTTAGATTATTTAAATCTTCATGCTACTTCTACTCCTGTTGGAGATTTGGCGGAGTTAAATGCAGCTTACAAGGTTTTTGGTGCTTCACAGAATTTGCACATCAGTTCTACTAAATCTATGACTGGTCACTTATTGGGCGCAGCAGCAGCTATTGAAGCTATTATTGCCATTAAGAGCATCAACGATAATGTGATACCCCCAACCATCAATGTAGTTGAGCCAGATCCAGCAATTCCGGTAGGAATGCAATTGGTGTTTAATGAAGCTGTACATAAAGAAGTAAAAACGGCAATGAGTAATGCTTTTGGTTTTGGCGGGCATAACAGTACCGTTGTATTTAAAGAACTGTAAAATATAAATGGATAGGGAAATCTGTTGAGGTTATTTTTCAGCAGGTTTTCTTATTGCACAGGGAGCCAAAATTAGGATATGATATTGTTTTTCAATAGAAACGATGCTAGTTCTAAGTCTTCTGGGTAGGTAATTTTGATGTTATTTCGGCTGCCATTTATCAAATTAATAGGGTATCCAGCCGCTTCTACCACAGAAGCATCGTCTGTAAATTTAGACGAATAGCGTTGTTGGTAAGCTTTTCGTAATTGTCCTAGTTCAAAGGTTTGTGGGGTTTGTATTAATACCAATTTGTCCCTATTAACAATTTTGCTCGAGTTTTCTTGTAGTTTCCTAATAGAATCGCTTGGTTTTACACAAGGAATCGCATTTCCGGCCTCTAAGGCTATTTGAAACGTTTGCGTAATTAAACTGGTATTAACTGCCGGTCTAACAGCATCGTGAATGGCAACTATACCATCTTCTTTAATAGTCATTAAACCATTTCTAACCGAATGAAATCGTTCTTTGCCTCCTTCTACCAAGGTGTGCGGAATATCAAAATTGTATTTCAAACATAAATCTTTCCAGTACTGATGCTCGGTTTTGGCCAATACCAATATAATTTCTGGTCTAATTTCGGAAATATAAAAAGCCTGTAATGTATGCATTATTACAGGCTTATTGTTAAGCAATAAAAACTGTTTGGCTATTGCAGTTTGCATTCTTTTGCCAGCGCCACCAGCTACTATTATTGCATAGAATTTCATCTTTTGAGTATTTAGATATTAGTATTTAGTAGTTAGGACAGTTGTAATAATAACTGGTTTGTGATTAGTTTAGTATGCAAATAGCTGTTTAACTAAACACTAACTACTAAATACTTTTTTGCTAGATAATCAGCATCGCATCGCCGTAGCTATAAAAACGATATTTCTCTTTTACGGCAACTTCGTATGCATTCATTACATTTTCGTAACCACCAAAAGCACTTACCATCATTAGTAAAGTAGATTCTGGAGTATGGAAATTGGTAATCATCGAGTTAGCAATACTAAACTCATAAGGAGGAAAGATAAACTTACTGGTCCAGTCATTAGCTGCTTTCAAAGTTTTGTTAGCAGAAACTGCCGATTCGATAGCACGCATCGAAGTAGTACCTACAGCGCAAATTCTTCTCTTTTCCTCAAGTGCTTTGTTAACAATGTTTGCATCTTTTTGCTCGATAATGAATTGCTCTGAATCCATTTTGTGCTTGGTTAAATCTTCTACCTCAACCGGGCGGAAAGTGCCTAGGCCAACGTGTAAGGTAACTTCTGCAAAATCAATGCCCTTAAGTTCTAAACGTTTCATTAACTCTCTGCTAAAGTGCAAGCCAGCAGTAGGAGCAGCTACAGCGCCTTCGTGTTTAGCAAAAATGGTTTGGTAACGCTCTTTGTCTTTCTCTGTAGCTTTACGTTTAATGTATTTTGGAAGTGGAGTTTCGCCTAAAATCTCTACATTTCTTCTAAATTCTTCATCAGTACCGTCAAATAAGAAACGGATAGTACGACCACGCGATGTAGTGTTGTCCACCACTTCGGCAACCAATAAATCGTCGTCTCCAAAATATAATTTATTTCCTACACGGATTTTACGAGCTGGGTCAACCAAAACATCCCATAAACGTAATTCTTTATTTAGTTCGCGTAGTAAAAATACTTCTATAGTTGCACCGGTTTTCTCCTTATTGCCATATAAACGGGCAGGGAAAACTTTAGTGTTGTTAAGAATCATTACATCTTTATCATCAAAATAGCCTAAAACATCTTTGAAGATTTTATGTTCAATTTTACCAGTGTCTTTGTGTAAAACCATTAAACGGGCTTCGTCTCTTTCTTCAGCAGGATCATTAGCTAAAAGAGAATCGGGTAAGTTGAACTTAAATTGAGATAATTTCATGTGTAATTTTTAATTGTTTATGATCTTGGCAAGGGCTAGTTGCTTAAAGTCTATCTTACAGGGATAGCTCCTAACTAAAACTTGCTTTTGATACCCTAAATTAGGGCGCAAATTTACGAATTAATATTCTCTTTTTGCAATTAAATATCAGTAAGATAACAAACGTATGGTTTTAGGTTTTTTATAAATTCAATTCCTAAAGCTTAGCGCCTGTTTTAATTTTAGTCAATCAAATATATACGGACGATTGGTACGCCGTTTTCTGCACCTAATAGTAGTATTTGTCATCCATGTCAAACGCGTTATTTGTGTATGCTATTTATTTAAATAGGCTCTTAGTTTGGGTTATAATGCACTTTTAGGGGCGGCTCGCAAAACTTTTACTTTTACCTTTTTACTTTTCACTTACTTAGGTGTAACCTTTTTAAGTACATTTGGTCTAAACATTATGATATTAGTTTTTAAACTTATCGGAGAAAGCTTCAGGTTTGCTTGGGACGCCCTGCGACAAAATAAACTGCGGACTTCTCTTTCGCTATTGGGCATTACCATTGGTATTTTTATCATTATTGCTGTATTTACTGCGGTAGATACCATGCGTAACCAAATACAGTCAAGTGTAGATAAGCTTGGCTCAAATACTTTATTTGTACAAAAATGGCCATGGATTTTTAGCGATAGTTTCCCATGGTGGAAATATGTAAACCGCCCAGAACCATCGTATAGAGATTATTTGCTGTTAAAAGAGCGGATGGAAAGCGCAAAAGGGGTATGTTTTGAAATTTCGGCAAGTAATAGAACAGTTAAATATAGAAGTAGTTCGGTAGAGGGAGCAATTTTAAATGCTGCTACCCAAGAGTACGACCAAACTTGGAATTTAGAATTTGAAAATGGCAGGTACTTTACCGAAAATGAAGGAAAGTCGGGTACGCCTGTTTGTATATTGGGTGCTGAAATAGCTGAAGGCTTATTTGGAAGCGCAGACCCCATAGGTAAGCAAATTAAAGTGATGGGCCGCAGGGTAACCGTAGTTGGAGTTTTCAAAAAAGAGGGCGAGGATATGATGGGCATGTCGCAGGATAAAAATGTACTTATCCCTATGGCTTTTGCCAAGGGTATTTTCGATATCAATAACGAAAGATATAACCCGCAAATTACGGTTAGGGGGAAGGATAATGTTAGTTTTGAAGAAGTGGAAAGCGAGTTGTTAGGGCAAATGCGTGCCGTTAGACGTATTAGCCCCGGGCAAGAAGATAACTTTTCGTTAAATAAAACGACCATGCTCTCTAATCAATTAGACATGATGTTTGATGGTATAAATATTGGCGGTTGGATTATTGGCGGCTTTTCTATTTTAGTAGGCGGTTTTGGTATTGCTAACATCATGTTTGTGTCGGTACGCGAACGGACCAATATTATAGGCATACAAAAATCGTTAGGGGCCAAAAATTACTTTATTTTATTGCAATTTATTTTCGAAGCTGTTGTACTCTGTTTAATGGGTGGTTTGTGCGGTTTAGCTATTGTTTATATAGGCGTGTTGTTGGTGTCCAATTTTACCGATTTTAAAGTAGTTTTATACTTAAGCAACGTGATGTTGGGCATTGGCGTTTCGGTAGCTATTGGTATGGTTTCTGGTTTTTGGCCAGCTTATTCGGCTTCTAGGTTAGATCCGGTAGAGGCAATTAGAAGTTAATTAACATAAATTTTAGATAAGAAAAGTAAGCTTTTCGCTAGCAAAGAATATCTTTTGTGTTTAGCACTAATAAAAGAAGCGTCCCAATGTAAAATTGGGACGCTTCTTTTATCTTTAATGTGGTTACTAGCGTAAATTGCCTAGTGCTTCTTTTATTCTTCTTAAGGCTTCTACCAAACTCTCGTCTGATGCGGCATAAGACAAGCGGATGTAGTTATCGTTACCGAAACTATCGCCGCCTACGGTTGCCACATGGCCAACGTTAAGCAAATAGAGTGCTAAATCTGAAGAGTTTTTGATGATATTGCCATCTGCATCTTTCTTGCCAAAGAACGAACTAATTTCTGGGAAGAAATAAAATGCACCTTCTGGTAAGTTCGTTTTTACACCTGGAATGTCTTTCAACAAATCATAAACTAATTGACGACGGCGAGCGAACGCTTTTTTCATTTCATTTACGGTGTCTAAACCTTGCTCGTAAGCTACAATACCTGCACGTTGCGCAATAGAGCAAGTTCCGGAAGTGGTTTGTCCTTGTAGTTTATCATTAGCAGCGGCAATTTCTTTGCTTGCAGCAATGTAACCTAAGCGCCATCCTGTCATTGCAAAAGCTTTAGAGAAACCATTTACAATAATTACGCGGTCTTTGATGCTTGGGAATTGTGCGATAGATTCGTGTTGATCAACAAAGTTGATATGCTCATAAATCTCATCAGAAAGGATGAATATATTTGGATGTTTTTCAAATACTTTTGCTAAAGCAGCTAGTTCATCTTTGCTGTAAACGGTACCTGTTGGGTTGTTTGGCGAAGAGAACATGAACAACTTGCTTTTTGGCGTAATTGCCGCTTCTAGTTGCGCTGGCGTAATTTTAAAATCGCTTTCTATAGAAGTGTTGATGAATACCGATTTACCTTCGGCCAGGGTTACCATTTCAGAGTAAGAAACCCAATAAGGTGTAGGAATGATTACCTCATCGCCTGGGTTAATTAACGTAAGAATAACGTTAGAAAGCGATTGCTTTGCACCTGTAGAAACAACGATTTGAGAAATATCGTAATCAAGGTTGTTTTCTGCTTTAAGCTTGTTTACAATAGCTTGGCGTAAATCTGGGTAGCCCGGTACTGGCGAGTAACGAGTGAAATTGTCGTCTAGTGCTTTTTTTGCAGCTTCTTTTACGTGTTCCGGAGTGTTAAAGTCTGGCTCGCCTACACTTAGGCTAATTACGTTTACGCCTTTTGCAGCTAATTCACGACCCAATTTGGTCATTTTTAGGGTAGCCGATTCTGAAAGGTTATTTATTCTGTCTGATAAAATACTCATGATGTTTCTGTGAGGTAGCAAATATAAAAACCTTCTTTATAAAGCCCTAATAAAAGATGTTTTTTAATGGCATTTGTTTAAATTTTACAAGGTTTTGTTAGTAATTTGTTAATGCCTTAAGCGTTTACGCCTTATGGGCTAATTGAAAACTATTCAGCTGCAAAAACAAAGCTGCCATAAGCTACTGAATTATACGTAGGAGCCGTCTATTAGCTCGTTGTATTGTTTGGCATCTTTGCCAAGCACGCAGCTACCCTAATGATATGCGTATAAAAGTTCTAGAAAATTAAATTTACAGAATTTAAAGGCAATGTTTTTGGTCTAAAAACAATGAAAGCCTGTTCATTCCGTAATTGGGACAAGTGCTGTGGCTAAATGCACAAAACTTTCGGCACTAAAATCGAAATGTTTTATACAATTAATGTAGTTTTGCTAATCGTAAAACACATCGTCTTGACCACCAATAAAAGAGCCATATTACTATCGTTATGTGCCGGTATTTTGCTAATGCTGGCTAAGTTTATTGCTTTTTTTATTACCAATTCTAATGCAATCCTTACCGATGCTGCCGAAAGTATTGTAAATGTATTGGCTAGTGCCTTCGCTTTTTATAGTATTTACCTTGCTACTTTGCCCAAAGACGAAAACCATCCTTATGGGCATGGAAAAGTAGAGTTTTTTTCGGCTTTTGTAGAAGGTGTGTTGATCGCTATTGCCGGTATCGTTATCCTCATAAAATCTACTTATAGCTTGTTTTATGGTAATGAAGTTTCAGATTTATACAACGGTGCAATAATTATTGCCGGTACTGGTGTCGTTAATTTAGTAATGGGCTTATATCTTGTTAAAACGGGGAAAAACAACAAATCGTTAACGCTAGAGGCAGATGGAAAACATTTGTTGACCGATGCCATAAGTAGTGCAGGTTTAGTGGTAGGAATTCTCGTTATTCAGCTTACGCAGGTTTTATGGTTAGATAGTGTGATTTCTGTTTTTATAGGAATTTACGTTGTTTATAATGGCTACAAGCTTACGCGTAAGTCTGTTGGGGGGTTAATGGATGAAAGTAACCTAGAGCTAGTAAAAGAAGTAGTAGAGGCTTTACAGCAAAACAGGCAAGCAAGTTGGATAGATGTACATAACCTAAGGGCGCAACAATACGGTGCCGACTTGCACATAGATTGCCACATTACCTTGCCTTATTATTTTGATTTGAATGCGGTTCATAAAGAAATTTCGAGCATAGATGCGATGATTAACCAAACCGTTAATAACAAAACGGAATTATTTATTCATGCAGATCCGTGTTTGCCCGCTTGTTGTCATTATTGTAAAATGTTAGATTGTAGGGTAAGGCAAGAAACATTTACCGGAGAAATTAAATGGGATATGGATAATGTAACCAAAAATCAAAAGCATTTTAGTTTATGAGCTATTTTAACGTGAGGGTTTACGGCCTGCTAATTAACGATGAACAAGAAGTGCTATTAAGCGATGAGTTTGAAGTAGGACGCTATTTTACAAAATTTCCGGGAGGTGGTTTAGAATTTGGCGAGGGTTTGATAGATGGCCTAAAACGTGAGTTTGTAGAAGAATGCAACGCAGAAATTGAAGTGGTTAGCCATTTTTATACAACTGATTTTTACGAAAAATCTTCTTTTAACGACAGTCAGGTTATTAGTGTTTATTATTTGGTAAAACCTTTAAAGCCATTGCAATTGAATTTTAAATGTAAGCTTTTTGATTTTGATGAAGGTTTAAGCCAATGTTTTAGGTGGAAGAAAATAAGTGAAATTACGGAAGAAGAGGTTACTTTTAAAACAGATAAGTACGCTGTAAAACTTTTAAAGGAGATTTTTGTAAATGATTGAAAATAGTAAGCTGGGCTATTACCTATCTCCAATTTTAAGAGTTTGGCTATTTATGTTCTTTTTGCTGTTATGTACCATTCCCTTTGGATTAATAGCGCAATTTAACTTTTTGCCATCTATTTCTAATCTGTTACTAAAAGATATTTTGGTTCAGGTGAGTTTGGTGCTCATTGTATTGAGTGCTCTTTTAATGATATTTAAGTTATTTCCTAGCGTTAGCTTTTACAGTGTTTTCATTAGAAAGGAATCTGTGCTTCCAGAATTTTTTAAAGGTGTAGGTACAGGTGTTGCAATAATGTTGCTCTGTGCGGTCTTACTCTATTTAAACGGTAACGTAATTTTTGTAAAAATAGCCTTTTCATGGCAAACGCTCTGTTTGTATTTGGTATATTTTCTTTTAGTGTCGGTATTTGAAGAGTTCTTGTTTAGAAGCTACCCATTACAAGTTCTGGCCGATCGGTATCCTTTTTGGTTTGCCGTTTTTGTAAATGGTTTGTTGTTTGTCTTAGCTCATTTTGCAAATCCGAACCTTAGTGTACTAGGCATCATAAATATTACTTTAGCAGGAATGCTTTTTGCCATTTATACTTTACAAAAACAGCAAATAGCTTGGGCGGTAGGGGTGCATTTTGCATGGAATTTTATACAGGCCATTGTTTTAGGCTACCCTGTAAGCGGTAATAAAATAACGGGGCTAACAAAGGCTACACCTGTGGGGCCCACTTATCTTTCTGGTGGCGAATTTGGGCTAGAAGGTTCTATCTTCTGTACGTTTTTCTTGTTGGCCTTTATCGGCTTTCGTATTTATAAATTCGGTCCCGATTTTTTTAGAAAGTCTATATCGCCCTTAGATGAAGATGAGCAACTTAATGAACAATAGTTAAGCTGCCGTAACCATTTTCATGGGGCACCCTGGTTTAGTGTTAAATTTGTTGAAATAGGACATCGTAAAGTGCTATGTTAGTAATTAAAAAGCAAGGCTTTTGCAAAAGCTTATCTCTTATTAAATCATGCTCGCATTGTGCTATAGAAAATAACCAACTTAAATAGCATCAAGGCATTTAATTATTGGATGGAGGTTTTTAAATATTTATACTTTTCTGATATTAGATATTGGCTTGCAATATGTATTTTAGCATAATACCATAATACTGTAAAGATGCTCCGTTTACAAAATCTAATTAAAGCAATTGCGCATAAGGAATTAGACCCAATCAACAAAGCTAGGGTGCTTATGTTAGTTTATTTTTTAATTGCTCATTTTTTTCTTGGTTTGCTATTAATGGCGGCCTATGTTTATACCCAGCAAATACCGCAGTTGGTTAGGGCAAGCTTAATCTGTCTATTTTCTGCTGTACTGTTTTTTATCTTATACCGCTTTAATTCTTGGAGAATTATATCGCACCTGGTTTTAATGCTGATTACCCTAATGGGGGTGTGGGCAAACTTGCTGTTTTTTGTGCAGGGCATTAATGCCGCTACTTTACAGTACATTTGGTTGGCTTCGGCATTAGGGTTTTATATGCATGGCCACCGTTGGGGTTGGCTTTATGCTGTTGTTAATATGGTTCCAGTATTGCTTGATGCTGCTTTTACAGGTAATAACTATTTTGTTTTGGGCAGTGCCCCTCAAACTATATCTAGACCTATTTATCTATTTATCTTGATTTTCGATTTTACAGTTATAGCCTTCCTACATCACTATTTTTTTAAGGCTTTTAAGCATAATATCGCGGCATTAACCAACACTAAAAATCAGCTCAATGTTATTAATGAACAATTAAATGAAACAGTAGAAGAAATTAAACACTTGTCTAACGTACGGATGAGTTTTTTATCGACCATGTCTCATGAACTGCGTACGCCATTAAACGGCGTAATAGGGCTAACCAACGTACTACTGCTCCAAGATCCACGAAAAGACCAAGAAGAAACATTATCGGTGTTGAAATTTTCGGCCGAAAATCTACTTGCTTTAGTTACCGATGTATTAGATTTTAATAAACTTGAATTGGATATGGTATCCTTAGAGCGTACGCCTTTTAATCTTTCGAGTCTGGTAGCTAATATTTATGCCTGTACAAAGTTAAAAGCTACTGAAAAGCATTTGGATTTTCAGGTTGATGTTGCCGGTAGGTTAAAGGAACTTACCTTAATTGGCGACCCTACACGTTTAACACAGGTGCTTTTAAACTTGCTAAACAATGCGATTAAGTTTACCGAAAAAGGCAGCGTTAAACTGGTATGTAGCATAGCAGAAATAACCAACAACGAATTAAGAATAAAATTTGTTGTTGAAGATACGGGTATTGGGATAGAAGAAAGTAGGCAACAAGAGGTGTTCGAAGAATTTGTGCAGGCTTCTAGCAGTACCAATAGAAATTATGGTGGCACGGGCTTAGGTTTGGCCATTGTACGCAGGGTTTTAGCTCTGCATCAATCCGATATACAGGTGGAAAGTGCAATTGGTAAGGGTGCTAAGTTTATTTTTAATATTTCTTATGCCTATGAAATGGCAGCAGCATTAACTAGCAACAATTTAAAAGGAGAAGAGGATAGGGCCAACCTTTCTGCCATGAAAATATTGGTTGCAGAAGACAATATGGTTAACGCAATGGTAATTAAAAAAACATTAAATAGTTTTGGTATTGATCCGGATATTGCCGAGAATGGTTCTGTAGCGCTAGCAATGCACCTCGAAAAAAATTATGACCTGATCTTGATGGATTTGTATATGCCAGAACTGGATGGGTACCAGACCACTGAAAAAATTAGAAATTTAAGCCATGCTTTAAAGGCCGCTATCCCAATTGTTGCATTAACGGCAACAGTAAATAGCCAAGTGGCAGATGAGGTGTTGGCAGTGGGCATGAACGGGTACCTTTCTAAACCATTTCATCCGAATGATCTTTTTGAAGAATTGCGTAAGTATGTTGTTTAACGTAATTTTGGTGATAGATTATTTTAAAAAAAGATACAATAATGCCGCTAGTGTAGCGCCTATTATGGGGCCAACTATGGGTATCCAGGCATATCCCCAGTTACTATTCCCTTTGCCTTTCATTGGGATAAGTGCATGTACAATTCGAGGGCCTAAATCTCTAACCGGATTAATGGCATAGCCAGTAGTTCCACCTAAGCTTAAGCCAATTACCCAAACAAGAAAAGCTACGGGTAATGCACCAAGAGAACCTAAACCAATAGGTGTTTTTTCTGCGCCAAATTCTCCTCCAGCAATGTAGAATATCACAAATATTAGCACAAATGTGCCTGTAATTTCCGAAAATAAATTGGATAATTTGTTTGGTATGGCCGGTCCCGTTGCAAAAGGCGCAGCCTTTAATCCTTTGTCTTCGGTAGCATCGAAATGATCTTTGTAAAATAACCAAACTAATAAAGCACCAGTCATTGCGCCACCTAATTGCGATAGTATATAATATGGTGCTTTTGCCCATTCAAAGGCGCCAGTTATACTAAGTGCTAAGGTTACTGCAGGGTTTAAATGTGCTCCACTATGTGGGCCTGCTACAATTACCGCTACAAAAACTGCTAATGCCCAAGCAGTGGTAATTACTATCCAACCGCTATTATGGCCTTTGGTTTCTTTAAGAACAGCGTTTGCTACTACGCCATTACCCAAAAGTATCATAAGGGCTGTACCAATAAACTCTGCTACGTAAATATTCATGAGTGAAAGGAATTAGTGTATTTGCTTTGTTGTTGAAAGGTTGAAAGGTTCGAAGGTTGAAAGGTTGTAAGGTTGCAAACTGTTTATTACTCTGCATTTGTAATAGCCGCCGTTATCGCTTTTTCCCAGCCTTTGATGCGTTTTGGGTCAATCGTGTTATCAGCTGTAAAGGTTTTGTCTATTTTCCACTGAGATTTAATCTCTTCAATGTCTTTCCAAAAACCTGTTGCCAGTCCTGCTAAATATGCTGCGCCAATTGCGGTAACTTCTGTAACCTTTGGCCTAATTACTTTACAGATTAACAAATCAGCCTGAAACTGCATGAGTAAATTATTGGCGGTAGCTCCACCATCTACCCGTAGTTCGGTAATGGGAGTAGCTGCATCAGCTTGCATGGCATTCAGCACATCCATGGTTTGGTACGCGATACTTTCTAGGGCTGCCCTGGCAATGTGGGCCTTGTTGGTGCCACGGGTAATTCCGGTAATGGTTCCTCGGGCATCTTGGTTCCAGTAAGGTGCGCCCAAACCAGCAAAAGCAGGAACAATGTAAACTCCTTGTGTGTCTTTCACTTGTAGGGCCAATTGTTCTACATCGGCAGATTTTTGGATAAGGCCCAGTTCATCGCGTAGCCATTGTACCACCGCACCGGCAATAAAAATACTTCCTTCTAAGGCGTAATTTACTTCTCCGTTAATTTTCCAGGCAATGGTGGTTAGTAAATTATTGCTCGAGGTTTTTGGGGTTTTACCAATATTCATCAGCATAAAACAGCCTGTTCCATAGGTGTTTTTAACCATGCCAGGCTGTGTGCACATTTGTCCAAATAAGGCCGATTGTTGGTCGCCAGCAATACCGGCAATAGGTATTTGTGCTGCTAAGATATTTCCTGTGGTGCTTCCGTATATTTCGCTAGATGATTTTACTTGGGGTAACATCGACTTAGGGATGTCAAATAATTGAAGTAGGTCATCGTCCCACGCTAAGGAACGAATATTGTAGAGCATGGTTCTGGAGGCATTGCTTACGTCGGTAACATGTATCCTGCCATCGGTCAAGTTCCAAATTAGCCAACTGTCTATGGTGCCGAAAGCGAGTTCGCCATTTTCTGCTTTTTGTTTGGCCCCAGCTACATTTTCCAGTATCCATTTTACTTTTGTGGCCGAAAAATAAGAATCGATAATTAGGCCGGTTTTTTCTTGGATAGTTGGTGCATAGCCTTGCTGTTTAATACTGTTGCAATATGCGGAGGTTCTACGGTCTTGCCAAACAATGGCGTTATAGATAGGTTTGCCAGTTTTTCTGTCCCAAACCACTGTAGTTTCACGTTGGTTGGTAATGCCAATCGCATTCATATCGGCAGGGGTTAGGCCTGCTTTTGCAATTACTTCTGTAACTACGGCCAGTTGTGTAACCCAAATTTCATTCGGGTC
This sequence comes from Pedobacter sp. UBA4863, assembly GCF_002399615.1. GTDB lineage: Bacteria > Bacteroidota > Bacteroidia > Sphingobacteriales > Sphingobacteriaceae > Pedobacter. The sequence goes on from NZ_DHDZ01000029.1 coordinate 111,700, forward strand.
GTGTTCTACCCATCCGGCCCGCGGGTAAATTTGTGTAAATTCTTTTTGAGCAATGGCAATAATTTCGCCACTATAGTTAAAAATGATGGCACGAGAACTCGTTGTCCCTTGGTCTAGAGATAAAATATATTTGCCCATAAGTTATATTTGGTCGGAAGTTTTATTCTGCCAATACAGGCTCTTCCTTTTTATTCTTGGTTTTGTAGGTGTAGCCTTCTGCTAATTTAGCAAAAGATTTTACTTGTTCCTCTTCCCATTGCTTATCGGCATTAATTTCTTTTGCCATAATTGCAGCAACCGTAGCGCTCATTGCTATGGCGGCTTTAGCATCAATTATTAATACCCTTAGGCGTCTGCTCAATATATCCTCTACAGTTTCGGCCATTTCATTTCTTACGCTCCATACTACTTCTGCATGGGTGTAAGGAAATTCGGGATGTAGTTGCTGTGCTAGTGCTGGGTTTTGGCTAATTAAGGTTTCGATATGGTCTCTGTCAGATCCGTAGATGTTGAGGTACTTGGTATCAATAGCATTTTCGCAACCGTGTATAGACAACTGTTCCGTTTTGCACGCTGTAAAAGGTAGTTTAGCTTCTTTAATGGCTAAATCTACGGTTTCTTCTGCCATACGGCGATAGGTAGTCCATTTGCCTCCAGTAATGGTGATTAAGCCTTTTGCCGAAACCATTAACTTATGATCTCTGCTAATTTCCTTTGTGCTGTTGGCATTGCCATCGGTAGGGGCAGCTAATGGGCGTAATCCAGAAAATACGCTAAGAATATCGCTTTCTGTAGGTTTCGTTTTAAAATAACTTGCCGCGTTGTTTAAAATAAAATCTGTTTCCTCTTTTAATGCTCTAGGTTCTAGGCTGTGCTCATTCAATGGCGTGTCTGTAGTGCCTACCAATAAATGGTTGTGCCATTGTACTGCAAAAAGTACCCGACCATCAGAAGTTTGTGGTATCATTAATGCCGCATCGCTATTTAAAAACTCTTTTTTAAGTACAATGTGTACACCCTGGCTAGGTCTTACAGTCTTTTTCGCTTTTGAATTGCTCATTTGCAAAATTTCATCTACAAATACCCCGGTAGCGTTAATCACCACTTTTCCATATACCGTGAAAGTTTCATTGGTAATGGTGTCAACGGTGGTTACACCTTTTATGTGGTCACCGTCTTTAATTAAATCGGTAACTTTCATGTAGTTAATTAAGGTAGCGCCCTGTTCTTGTGCAGTTTGAGCAATGTTAATGGCTAATCGGGCATCGTCAAAACGACCATCGAAATAGCGTATCGAACCTTTTAGACCGGTTTCTTTTACGCCAGGCATAATATGTAAGGTTTCGCTTTTAGAAAAATATTTAGAAGTACCGAAACTGAAACGCCCGGCCAACCAATCGTAAAGTTTTAATCCAATAAGGTATTTGGCAACCGAAAACCAATCGTAACAAGGAATAAGAAATTCTTCTTTGTGTACTAAGTGCGCTGCGTTTTTTTGCATCAAGCCTCTTTCTTTTAAGGCGTGTTTTACCAAGGCTATATCACCCTGCGCTAAGTATCTAACCCCGCCATGTACCAATTTTGTACTTCTGCTCGATGTACCTTTAGCAAAGTCGGCTTGTTCAATCAATAACGTTTTTAAGCCTCTACTGGCAGAATCTAAAGCGGTCCCGAGGCCTGTTGCGCCACCGCCAATGATAATAATGTCCCACTCAGATTTGTTAATTAAGTTATGTTGATGTATTCTTTGCATAATTTATGGTAATAAAACGAAACAATAAGCAATTATAAGTAATCAAAATCGAAATACATAAATACTTTGGTAAAATATTTTATCTGCTAAAATGGCGAGGGTATTTATATTAATTATTAAATTGCGGTTAAATATAAACGCTATGAGCATGACACTGGCCGAAAGGCATCAATTTATACTTAACCGTATTCAGCAAGATCAATACATTAATGTGGTAGAGCTTTGTAAGCAGCTTAAGGTTTCATCGGTTACTATTCGTAAAGACTTGAAACTTCTAGAAGATAAACATTTATTGTTTAGAACCCATGGCGGTGCTACACTCAGTAATCCTTATACGGTAGATAGGCCGGTAAACGAAAAAGAAAAGATGCAATCGTCTGAAAAAAACAGGATAGGAGCTGCTGCTGCAAAACTGTTAAAGGAGAACGACTCGATTGTAGTTGCTTCGGGTACTACTTTACTTTATTTTGTGAAAAGCATTCCTAACGGATTGAATTTGACGGTGGTTACTTCTTCTCTAAATATTTCTATTGAATTTTTGCGTAATCCAGAGGTCGAGGTGATTCAGTTGGGTGGTTTGCTTCGTAAAAGTTCGTCCTCGGTAATGGGTTCTTATGCGGAGCAGGTTTTGCAGGATTTTTACTTTAACACCTTGTTTTTAGGTGTAGATGGCATTGATTTGGAACATGGATTTACTACTACTAACGCCATGGAAGCGCATTTGAACCGCCAAATGATCAAGGTTTCGCAAAAGGTAGTGGTGTTGGCCGATTCTACTAAGTTTGGTAAAAGAGGTTTTGGTAAAATATGTGGTTTTGAAGATGTAGATTATATCATTACCGATAAAGGAATTTCTCAACAGATGATCAATCACTTGGAAGGGCTGGGAGTTACCGTTACAGTAGTTTAGTTTCATTAGCGTAATTAGGTTGATGAAAAGCACTGCTTAAAGGTAGTGCTTTTTTTGTGTTTTAGATTTCGTAACATTTCTTATTGCTTTCGAATTGATTTGGCATTTTTAATGGTATCGGTTTTAATATTGTGTTGAGGGTGTCTTAAAAAATATATTTTCATTTTTTTTTGATTATTTGAAAATTATATTTAGTTTCAATTTGTTTTTATATTATTATTGCGAAATGTTTAGTAATATAAAACTAAACTAATTGTAATTGCGAATTGTTTCAAAATAGGTTAATGCCTAGTTAATGTAGAATTAACACAGGCAGCTTAGTTTTGCGGCAATCGGGAAAAATTATAATTAGAAACTAGTAAATAACCCGATATAAATTAATTATGGACAAAACAACTACTCAAAAGGCTAGCATGTGCCGACATGCCGCGGGGTGCGAAAGTATTCCCAAGTCGCAGCTTTCTGTATTTGGTATTTTGAAGAGGCTATCGTTTAAAAAGGTAAATGGCGTAAAATTGCTTTTTATTATGCTTTTTCAATTTTTGCTTTTACAGGGTGCTGTGGCTCAAAATTCTCAGAACATTACAGTAAAAGGTAACGTGCTTGACGAAAGCGATAATACTGGCGTTCCTGGTGTAAGTATTACTGATAACTCTAAAAGAGTATTAGGACTAACAGATGGTAAGGGTGAATTTAGTATTACTATTGCTAAAGGAGCAACGGTTAATTTTAGTATGATCGGCTATACCACTTCTGCCAGAACTTTTTCTGATGCCCAAACTGGGGTTAATATTAGAATGAAATCTTCGACAAACGAATTGAATACCGTAGTGGTAACGGCGTTGGGTATAAAAAGAGAAGAAAGGGCCTTAGGTTATGCAACTACTACTATAGACAGTGCTCAGGTTACTAATGCAATCTCTAGTAACTGGACTGATGCACTATCGGGAAAAGTTGCCGGTTTGAATTTAGTTCGTAACAGTGGTCCTGCGGCTTCGAATAAAATCATCCTAAGGGGAGAAAATAATTTAACAGGCGACAATGAGGCTTTAATCGTGATTGATGGAGTTGTAGCTTCTAGTAGTTCTAGGAGGACTGCCGCTACCGGCGGTGGTGCCTATGGTACGGGTGGTGATATTATGCCGGTAGACTTTGGTAGTGGTTTAAATGATTTAAATCCGGAAGATATTGAGAGTGTTACAGTGCTTAAGGGGCCTGCAGCGTCTGCTCTTTATGGACAGCGTGGCGCAAATGGTGCTGTAGTTATCACTACAAAGTCGGCATCTAAAGATAAAAAGACTTTGGGTATAACTATTACTTCTAACAGTGCTTGGGAAGATGTAAACAGAAAGCCTGATAGACAGACAGAGTATGGTATGGGTAATCATGGAACTTCTACCTATACTTGGGGTGTGGGTGGAGTGAGTGCTGCTTATGGACCAAGATTAAACCAAGGAATGATGGTTTATCAGTATGATCCAGCTACCAAAGCTAGGAGTACCGAATTATCTCCATTTGTTTCTTACAAAGACCCTGTAGATGCTTTTTTTATAACAGGTTTTGAGCAGTCTAATTCTGTTACATTAGATGGCACTCATAAGGGAGTGGGTATGCGTTTATCTGCTAGTCATAGCAGCAGTGAATGGATTGTACCCAATACAGGTTTAGAAAGAACTAGTGTTTCCTTTAACGCTAACAAAACGTTCTTCAAAAAATTAACGATTAACTTAAAAGCGCAATACAACAACAGGCATGCGGATAACTTGCCTAGTACAGGTTTCGGTAATCAGTCAATCATGTACTGGTTTGCGTTTTCGCAACCAAATATTAATACAGATTGGTATCGCGATTATTGGGTGACAGGTAAAGAGTATGAGCAGTTTTCAGATTTGACAACAACCTTTCCTGAGGGGCCGTATGCTATTTCAGAGCAATACATTAATGGGCAACGTAGAAATGGTTATTTAGGTAACATTCAAGCAATGTATAAGTTTAATAAGGAATTAAGCTTAATGGTTCGTGCTTCTGGCGACTTAAACAATGATCTTCGTGAAACGAAACGTCCATTTGGTGCTAACGGTACCGGTTGGGCTTATGGAGCTTACCGTGTTAACAAAGTTAGATCTTACGAGGTGAATGCAGATTTTATGTTGAAGTATGAGAAGAAGATTAACAAAGACTTTAATGTAACAGCAACGTTTGGTGGTAGCCAAATGCGTAACGAATACAATAGACTTGAAACACGTGCCGATGGACTTACTGTACCTAATCTCTTCTTGTTAACTAATAACAGAAATCCATTAGTGTACGTTCCAGATACATCTAGGTATAGAATTAATAGTTTATATGCAGCTGCTTCCTTTTCTTATAAAAATTATCTTTATTTAGATGTTACAGGTCGTCAAGATTGGAACAGTACTTTGGCAACCATCACAAGAACTGATAATGTTGGCTTTTTCTATCCGTCAGCTAGTTTGTCATTCATCGCTTCAGATTATTGGAAGTTACCTAAGAGTGTAAGTTTAATGAAATTTAGAGCTTCATTAGCTCAAGTGGGAAGTGGTAGTACTACTCCATACCGTACTGATTATTATTATCAAATTGCTGATAATGGTTTGTATGGTCCGGGGGTTATGACTAATCCGAACATATTGCCAAATCCTAACTTAAAACCATTAATTACCACAACGGCAGAGGTAGGTTTAGATCTTAAAATGTTCAAAAATCGTTTGAACATTGATTTTGCAGCTTATTCTGGAAATACAAAAAACCAAATTCTTAATCGAATTATCGACAGGTCTTCTGGTTATAACGTAGCGGTGTATAACGTAGGTCGTGTAGATAATAAAGGACTTGAAATTGCTTTAAGCGCAACTCCTGTAAAGAGCAAAAGCTTCACTTGGACATTGAACGGAACTTTCACCGCAAATAGAAATAAAATTGTTGAGCTGGCTGATAGTTCTGTGGTGCTTCGTACTGGTGGTTTTGGTAACGGTGGACAGATTGTTGCGACCGAAGGTGGTAGTATGGGCGATTTGTATGGTAATGGGTTCCTGCGTTCTCCTGATGGACAAATTGTTTTCGATGAAGTTACCGGCATTCCAAGAATTAGAACCGAAGTTGAGTATTTAGGAAATACCATTCCTTTGTTCAGGTATAGCTTTGGTACAGGTTTTAATTACAAAAAATTTGGAGTTAACGTGTTGTTTGATGCACAAGTAGGCGCAGTTGGTCACTCTATGACCATGACACAATTGGTTCGTTTTGGTAAATCTACGCTTACATTGCCAGGTAGGGTAAACGGCTTAGTTGGTAATGGGGTTGTTGAAATTAGAGATAACAATGGTAATTACACAGGTACTTACCGCCCTAACGATGTGTTGGCTACAAACATGCAAACTTATTACGAAGCTGTAGGTTATAATCAAGCGGAAGGCAGTATTTATAGTACAGATTATATAAAATTTAGAGAGGCTAATATCACGTATTCGTTTGATAAAAAGTTCTTAAATCGTATAGGTTTTAGTAAGATGACACTAAGCGCTTACGGACGTAACTTGTTTATATGGTCTCCTTGGCCTGGATTTGATCCAGAGTTTGGTACGCTTTCAGGTTCTGATATTCAACAAGGTTTTGAGGTTGGTCAATTACCTTCGACACGTACATTTGGTTTACGTTTAGTGGTTGGTATTTAATTTTTATAATTATGAATAAGAATAAAAAAAATATAGCATACATACTACTAACGATTGTTGGGCTAAGTACGTTCTCTTGTACTAAAGACTTCACAAAAGTTAATGTAGATCCGCTAGGGCAATCAGAGGTTGCTCCAGAAAAATTACTAGCTCCTTCGTTAGTTAGTTTAATGAGAACAAACATGTTGAGGAATAGAAACTTCAACAATGAATTGATGCAGGTTACAGTTGACCGTAATGAGGGTGAGGGAAGAGTGTTTAGATATGATGTGCGTGCAACACAAGCCGACAATACCTGGAATAATTGGTACGTTGCTTTAACGGACATCAAAGATATCTATAGGACAGCTGGCACTGATAAATATAAGAACACATCGTATCAAGCGATTTCATTGATTATTCAGGCGTGGGGATACCAATTGTTAACCGACACTTATGGAGATGTTCCCTACTCAGAAGCCAACAATGGTAAGGGAGATTTGATATCCGCCTCAAGCAGGATCATTCAGCCTAAGTTCGACAAGCAAAAAGACATCTATTTAGATTTATTTGAGAAGCTCGAAGAAGCTAACGATTTGTTAAAAGCTGGCGAGGCAATTGTAAGCGAAAGCGATCCTGTTTATAGCGGAGATGTAGCGAGATGGAGAAAATTAGGTAATTCTTTGTATTTGAGATTGTTAATGAGGGTTGCGCATAAAGCTGATATTTCTGGAATTGCAATTCCTAGAATTCAAAAAATTGTTGACGGACAAGCGGGCGATTATCCGATAATGTCGAATAACCACTTTGGCAATCAAAAAGTTGGTAATAGGTATTATAACGATAGCGATAATGCTGTAATTCTTTGGAATGGTAACAATGCGGCTTCGGCAGTATATACTTCTCCATTTATGACTAATGTGCGTCCAAATGATTTCAGACTAGTGAATGTAGCTGAGTTTTTTGCAGCTAACTTAATCAATTGGAGACATCCTTGTTATATAAATATGGGTGCGCCTTCATACACTTCTCGTTGGAGTTTTGATGGTGCTGATCCAGTGGAAAGTGGCTACGCTCCAAATACACTTGATCCAAACGGAAATTATATGCATTTTAATTCTGATCAAGATACTGATGGCTCAGGTACCTCAGCTAGAAAGAAGTCTTATAACTTACAAATAGATGCTTATACCGGAATTATTATGAATGTAGCTGAGTTAGATTTTATCAAAGCTGAAGCTGCATTGAATGGTTGGATTAACGGAAATCCAGCAGACTTTTATTATCAAGGTATAGTAAATGCTGTAAACTATTGGAGACCCAATTATTTTACTGGTGTAAATGATCCTAATTTTCAAACTTATATCACAGTTGGTAATTTAGTATATGATAATGCTCTTCCGTTACATAGTACAGTGTACGGCGTTAGAAGTAAAATGAATTCAATTCATTTGCAGAAATACTATGCAATGTTTCTGGTTGATTTCCAACAATGGTTTGAATATCGTAGAACAGGATATCCTGTTATGCCGGTTGGTCCTGCAATAATTGCTTCTGGCCGTCAAATGCCAGCTCGTTTAAATTATCCTGTTATTGTACAATCAACAAACCCGACCAATTATAGAAACGCAGTAGCTGCTCAAGGTGCTGATGATGTGAATACCAAGGTTTGGTGGCAAAAACCTTAATTCCTGAATTAAAATTAAATAAGATGAGAAATTTTAGAAAATATTTTTTTGCAGCAGGTGTCGGATTAACACTATTTGCTGCTTGCAAACCGGATAACATACTCTTAGTTACTGGTACGCCAGGAACCTATATATCGAACTTTGTATTGAAGAAAAATTATACGGGTTCTACCATTGAGTTAACTTCAGATAGATTATACGGTGCCACTTCAATTAAAGGTGTTGTGGTTTCCGATGCATCGGCAGGAAATATGCCAGCGGGTTTGGTTGCTCTACAAAATGGGTATAAAATTGGAAATAGTGCAGATTCTATCAGAGGTATATTTGTAAACTTAGGAAGTAGTGCCGCAAACTATGTAGTTGGAGACTCTTTACATATTAATGTTCTAGGAGCTTCAATGGGTAAGAAAGATGGGGCTTTGCAAATTTTTAACATTGATGCTAGCAAAGTTGAAAAAGTAGCATCTGGTAAAACATTCAATATACCGGTTGTAAATTCCAAAATGTTAAGGGATTCGCCAGTTTCTTTTGAAGGTAGCGTGATTACCCTTGCTAATGCTATTGTTAAGCCAGAACCAACTGGTACAGAGGTGATGAGAGGTGAGCATACCGTAGACGATTCGTTTGGCGAGTCGATAATTCACACTGAAAATAACGCTACTTTTGCTGACATTCCACTTGTTGCTAGTGCTAATTTTACAGGTGTTGTTTTATATAAGGAGGTGAGCGGTGTAAACGTGCCACAAATTTGGGTTCGCAATGCTAATGATATCTTTGAACTTCCTGTAATTAAGCCTTCTGCAATCATCATTACAGGGTATTTGCCAAACCCCGCTAATACCTCAGGTGGTAAAGGCGATGGAAATTGGGAATATATCCAATTTATGGCAACTAAAGACATTAATTTCGCTACAACTCCATTCTCAGTTGTAACTACAAATAATGCTGGTGCCAATACCCCAGCGGGTGTTCCTTTAAATGGTTGGGCAACCGGTGATTTAAGAACTTATAAATTCAATTTGACTTCCGGCACGGTGCGTAAGGGAGAGGTATTTTATGTGGGAGGTAGCAATAAAAACATTTGGGGCTTTTCAGCTACGGAAACCTCAACAGATATTTCTGATGCAAAGTGGATAGTGTCAAAAGACTATACAGAGTTAGCCGGTGATGATTTTGGTACTAAAACGAATAATTTATTGGCAAATAGTGGTAATATTGCTGGAATCGCCGTATTTGAAGGTATAACTGTAACCTCTGCTACCGTTCCATTAGATGTTATTATGTATGGTGGTAATGGAAATTACTATCAAAAAACTCCTGTTGAAGTTGGATATCGTATCACAAATACAGAGTTCTATACTACAATTAATCCATCTAATAGATCTTCGCAAGTATTTTATGGTGCCGGTAGTAATACTTCTAAGTTAGGTTTTCAAACTGAACAAGCGGGTGGATTTGCTGGTGGATCATTCGTAAGATTAGGTGGTGTTTATAATGCTACAACTGGTCGTTGGGAAGCAGGTAGGTCTCGTAACAATATCACAATGAGTTTTACAAGTACTAGAAGCGATATCGAGACTGGTGATGATATGACTAAACTTATAGATTAATAAAAAACATTTCACTTATATGTTTTAAGCAACAGTTATATATTTAACTGTTGCTTTTTTATCGAAGATCAATAACCTAACACATGAACCGCAGATTTTTTTTAGAACGATTTGGCCTGCTGGGCATAGGAATGGGGGTAAGCTTAAAAATGCCTTTAACCAACTTAAACATGGCGGTACCATTACGGGAAAGGTAACCGACGGTAAAATGGCTTAGCCCAAGAAAAAACAATTGGATTACACTAAAAGATGATAGTAAGTTATCGGAAATTGAGGATGGTGTTACGCAAATCAAATAGTCTTAATAGTAGATCATTAGTTTAGACCAAATATTACTCAACCAAATATAAACCTAAATCAAAACAATATGAAAAAACTTTTACTTACATTTTCTTTGGCTGCAATACTGTTGTCGGCTAAAGCGCAGATTATTATTACGGGGGTAATGGCTGATCCTAATGGTGGAGATGCTGCAGCATCTCCTTCTACAGCAAAGGCATATGAATATTTGCAGCTAAAAGCTACGCAGAATATTGATTTCTCAGTAAATAATTATGCTGTAGTAGCTTTATATTTTGGTGGCAGTTCACTTTCTACTGTAGATGGTTGGGCTGGGGGAGGTGCTTTAGCATATCAGTTTAACTTAACTTCAGGAACTGTTTCTAAAGGAGAGTTTTTTTATGTTGGAGGTGATGGTAAAACGATAAATGGAAGTGGGTCAACAGATATTAGTAGCGCAAAATGGATTAAGAGCGTGGACTACGGTAAAGTAGTTAGTGATGGTCCTAATGCTCAATCAAGAACAGGACTTTTTGTAAACTCCAATACTGCTAATGGTATAGCAGTGTTTAATACTACTAACGTAACCGGAAGCACTATTCCAATAGATGTGGTTTTTTGGGGCAACCCTAATGCTGGGCATTATCAGGTTGGGCCACCTGAAGCCGGTTTTAGAATTTGTAATAATGACTTGTATTCTACTGCAAATGGGGAGTTTTATAACAAAGGTTTAAATACAGCTGTTGTTTCATCCAATTTATATGCAGCACAAAGATTTTTTAAGTTTGGAGGAGATTATAATACGGTTACAAATACATGGAATACACCTAGATCTGGAAGTTTTATCTTGTTGAATAGTACCTCAACACTAGCAGATATAGAAACAGGCACAGGTGTTACCACCCTCCCAGTCTCCCTAACCTCTTTCACCGCCAAAGCCAACAAAATAGGCAACGTAGATTTAGCTTGGACAACTGCATCAGAGCAAAACAATTCACATTTTGAGGTTAACCGCTCTACAGACGGAGCAAACTTTAATACTATTGATAAAGTAAACGGAAATGGCACTACTGCTACGGTAAATAATTACAGCTATACCGATAACAGCCCAGCGGCAGGTGTAAATTACTACCAGTTAAAACAGATAGACTTTGATGGTAAATCTACCCTGTCTAAAGTAGTATCGGCCAAGGTAGGTTTAAACCAAAGCAATATCAAAGTATTGGCCAATAAAACTAGTATTACCGTAAACTACCAAGCCCTAGCAAATGGCAAGGCAAGCTTTACGGTTTATAGTGTTTCGGGAGCTAAATTGGCTACTGTACAACAAAATGTAAACGCAGGTGCTAATCAGTTGAGTATTCCTGTTCAGTTAGGTAACTCTTTACACCTATTAAAAGTAGTTCAAGGTAGCGAAAGCGTGTCGGTTAAGTTTTAAAAATCGCTGCACATCTCTCCAGACGGGGGAGACTGCCTGCTAATTTCCCTGATAAGTGTTTCTTAGGAACAGTAGTTGGGAGGAACGGCAAACTCAGTCTAACAATGAATAACCAAAACAAGGGAGGTCATCTCCCTTGTTTTGGTTAAAATAAAGTTTTAATAATAAGTATCAATCTCCTATAAATAAGCATTAAAACGATTAGCGTATAATGAAAATGAATTTAAAATGCCTTAACTTTTTACTAGTTTTCTTCCTAATTCTTCCTGTTGTAACCCTTTCTTCTTGTGGAAAGAAAGATAATAATCCCACTACTGTTACGCCTACTCCTGCGGCACCAGTAATTGCGGCTATATCACCAGAAAGCGGAAAGCCTGCGGATGTTATTACCATCAACGGAACGGGGTTTGGTACAGATAAAGCCAAAGTGAAAGTGCTGTTTGAGAGCCAAGAAGCAACTACTATTGTTTCAGTTAAAGATACCGAAATAAAGGTAAATGCACCTGCAGGTTTTTCAAACCAAACGGTAAAGGTGGTAGTTTACATTGCTAATGTAGCCTCTAATCAAAAGTCGTTCAATTATACAGATACGTCTTCTCCAACTATAAGCTCTGCAAATGCTAGCTGTTTTTATGGCTCTACAGTTATTATTGTTGGTAATAATTTTAGTGAAAACAAAGCAGATAATATCGTAAAATTCGGGGAAGTAGAGGCAACAGTTATTGCCGCTAGCAAAACTTCTCTTACGGTAATTGCTCCTAATTTAGGATCGGCAGCTACTGCCAATATCACAGTTAATAAGCTGGGCATGGTTTCAAATGCCCGTAGCATAGCGGTAGATGCCGACCAAAACTTGGTGGCCACTTATAACTGGACATCGCATACTGCAAGAGCGGGCGTTGTTTATAAAACTGGCCAGTTTAACTTATTTGGTTCGGCCAGAAGAATAAATGTGTTAGATGTAACGCTTAATGCAAGTAACACTTTGGGTATAGGTTTTTCTACCAGTAACAAATCTACCGTGGCCATGTGTAATGATTATGGTGCAATAGTTGGCATCAATGCTGGGTATTTTCCAATGAGTGGGGCAAGCGATAAAGATCCCTATATTAGAATTAACAGTGTTAAAATGCAAGACGGACACTTAAACGTAAACCCCATATTTACCAATGCAGCTTTAACCATAAACAATAATATAGCCAGCATCAGAAACATTACTACCGGCGGCAGAAACCAAAACCCTGAGGCGGCCGCTATTCCGGTGGCAGAGGCCCAAAATGTAATTGTGTGCGGGCCTATGCTAATTAAAAATGGCATAATAGAAAACCTAGATATGACAAATTCCCACAATTCGTCGTCAACCGCAAGAACGGCTTTGGGCCTAACGGCCGATGGAAAACGCTTGTTTATGGTTGTGGTTGACTATAACAGCGGAGTTACGGGATTAAGTACCCTTAATGTGGCCAAAATATTACAGGCTTTAGGAGCGGTTAATGCCATGAATTTCGATGGTGGTGGCTCATCAACCATGTTTGTACAAGGCAAAGGCGATAATGGTCGTGTAAGTGTTAATGGTAGTTCTATGAGAGCTATAAGGAGTGTAATTTACGTAAAGTAACCTTTTAGTTCAATCTTGGTAGAAAACAACAAAAATAAATACAGGTACTGTGGCTAAATGCACAACAGGTAAATTAAAATATAATTATATAATGAACCGCAGAATTTTCTTAGAACGATTTGGATTGCTTGCTACAGGGATGGTAGTTAGCCTAAAATCAAACGCTTTTAATCAACTAGCACACGGCAATACCATTACCGGAAAAGTAACCGATGGTAAAAACCCAATTGCAAATGTAGTATTGTCAGACGGCTTTGAGGTGGTTAAAACCGATGCCATGGGCAAATATTCCATTACACTGAATGATAAATCAGAATTTTTGTTTTTAAGTACACCTGCTGGCTACGATTTTAAGACAGATGTTGGCAGCATTAATAGGCAATACGAAGCTTTAGGTGCCCGCAATGAGCTAGATTTTAAATTGAAAAAACTAAAACAAGCCGACAATAAACATCATTTTATTATTTGGGCAGACCCGCAGGTGAAGAACAAAAAAGATGTAGCACAAATGATGGAAACCTCGGTGCCCGATGTAAAACGATTGGTAAAAGACTTAGGTAGTAAAGCATTGGTACACGGCATAGGTGTTGGCGATTTGGTTTGGGACGCATTGCCACTTTTTGATGATTACAGCAAAGCGGTTGAAGCTATGGGCATTCCTTTCTTCCAGTGCTTGGGCAACCACGATATGGATTATCGCTTAGGCGGCGATGACACCTCTGATCGTACTTTTAAACAATATTTTGGGCCTACTTATTATTCATTTAACCGTGGTAAAGCACATTATATTGTGTTAGACGATGTAAGATACCTTGGCGAAGAAAGAAAATACGATGGCTACATTAGCGAGGCACAATTAGCTTGGATGGAAAAAGACCTCCAGCATGTACCAAAAGATCATTTAGTGATCATTAATGTGCATATTCCAATTCATAATTCGGTTAAAAATAATACCGCTTTTTACGATATCTTAAGAAGCTTTACCAATGTACACGTCATGTCTGGGCATACCCATTATACCCGTAATGTAATTAAGGAAGGAGTTTTTGAGCATAATCATGGAGCAGTTTGTGGCGCTTGGTGGACCGGACCAATTTGTAGTGATGGCTCGCCACGCGGTTACGGTGTTTACGAAGTGAATGGTAACCAAATGAAATGGTACTATAAAGGCACCGACTTAGACAGAAAGCATCAAATTAGTATAGATATAGAGCCATTAACGGCCAATAACCGTATTATAGCCAACGTTTGGAATTATGATCCCGCTTGGAAAGTAGAATGTTTACTAGATGGACAGCCTGTGGCATTAGAAGCAATGAAGGGTTTTGATCCAGAGGCGGTTAGGCTATACAAAGGTGATAAACTACCTAAAGGTAGAACTTTTGCCGAGCCAAGCAGAACAGAGCATTTATTTATGGCGCATTGCAGTGCTACCGTGAAAATTGTAAAAATAATAGCAACAGATAGGTTTGGCGAGCAATTTACCGCCGAAAAAAAACTACCTTAACAGAAAATTAGCTGTAAGTTTTATACTTGATCATGAAACCGAGATATAAATAACATTTTTACACAGGGCACTGGATATTTACATCGAGTTCTCATCAGCTATTAAAAAACAATAAATAAACAGATGAAAAAGATTATTTTTTCGGTAAGCCTATCCCTTATTTGCCTAAACGCATGTACGGTTAATAAAACTACCAAAATAAACAATGTTGATTTTCCTAAATTTAGTGCCGAGGCACACCGTGGCGGTAGGGGATTAGTGCCCGAGAACACCATTTTGGCGATGAAAGATGCCATGAACTATCCAGCAACTACCACTTTAGAAATGGATACACATATTACCAAAGATGGTAAAGTGGTGGTAACTCACGATGATTACCTAAGCCCCGGCTTTATGCTCTCACCAGATGGCAAAGAAATTCAAGCCAAGAAGTACAATGTTTTTAAAATGGACTATGCAACGTTAAAAGCGTTTGATATTGGCACCAAGTTCCATAAAGATTTCCCTCAGCAAAAGAAAGTAAAAACATACATTCCTTTGCTGGCCGATTTAATTGACAGTGTACAGCACGAAATTAAGGCTAAAAATAAAAAGCAATACTTTTATAATATAGAAACCAAATGTAGCGCCAAGGGCGATGGGGTAACCAACCCAACTCCAGATGTTTTTGTAAAATTATTGGTAGAGGTAATCAAAGCCAAAAAGATAGAACCCTATGTAGTTATACAATCTTTTGATATGCGTACCATTCGCATTTTAAATAAAGAATATCCTCAGCTAAAAACCTCTTTCTTGGTAAACAATAAGAAAAGCTACGAAGAAAATATTGCCGAACTGGGCTTTAAACCCTTTATTATTAGCCCGGCTTATAAAATGGTAGATGCGCAATTTATAAAGCAAGCCCATACAGATGGTGTAAAAGTAGTGCCTTGGACAGTAAATACTGCCGAAGAAATAGCTGATTTAAAGGCATTAGGCGTAGATGGCATTATTACCGATTATACCAATTTATTGTAAACCATAATTACCTGCTAACCGTTAGATTAACTTGAAAAGAGTTGGTCGTTTTATTTTATAGACTTCACCAAATTAACAATTCACCAAAATGGCATTTAGACTTTTTCCTGCTCCTGCGGCACATAAACCATTATTACCAGCCGACAAGGTAAAAGCAATATATAGTAAAGAAAGAATAAAGGTTTTTATAGGCATATTTATCGGTTATGCCGCTTATTATTTTGTGCGTAAAAACTTTTCGTTTGCCGTTCCTGAGCTCCAAAAATTAGGCTATAGCAAAGGCGAATTAGGTTTGGCTGCTTCGGCTTTATCCATTGCTTATGGCTTTAGCAAGTTTATTATGGGCAATGTTTCTGATAGAAGTAATGCAAGGTATTTTTTAACCATTGGTTTGGTACTATCTTCGTTTACCATGATTTTTATGGGGTTAATTCCTTTCGCAACTTCTTCCATTGCGGTCATGTTCATCATTCTTTTTATTAACGGATGGGTACAGGGCATGGGTTGGCCACCCTGCGGAAGAGTGGTAGCACACTGGTATTCTGTTAGAGAGCGTGGTACTACCATGTCTATTTGGAATTTAGCACACAATATCGGTGGTTTTTTTGTTGGTCCTTTAACCGTATTAGGCTTTGAGCTGTTTGCCGGTTGGCAAGGCATGTTGTATTTTCCCGGTATGGTGGCTATTGTGTTTGCCTTAGTGGCATTTTGGCTGGTAAGAGATACCCCGCAATCTGTAGGTTTGCCGCCAATAGAAGAATACAATAATGATTACCCTAAAAGTTATGATGCTAAAACCCAAGAAAAGGAATTTTCTGCTAAAGAGATTTTCTTTAAATATGTTTTTAATAATAGACTTCTATGGTTTATTGCGGTAGCCAATGCCTTTGTTTATTTAGTTAGAAATGGAATTATAAATTGGGCACCAACATTTTTGCAAGAAGCAAAAGGGTTTACTAAATCTGAAGCCGCTTGGGCATCTGGCGGATATGAATTAGCTGCTATACCAGGTACCCTACTCTGTGGCCTAATGAGCGATAAGTTATTTAAGGGGCGAAGAGCACCCGTTACCATTATTTACATGGTTTTTACCTTTATAGCAGTTTTAATATATTGGTTAAACCCGGGCAATAGCCATGTGGTACAAAATGCATCGCTTTGGGCAATAGGTTTCTTTATTTATGGGCCAGTAATGTTAATTGGCGTGCAAGCTATTGATTTGGTACCTAAAAAAGCGGCCGGAACTGCTGCAGGCTTAACAGGATTGTTTGGTTATTTTATAGGAGATTTGTTGGCTAACGCCGCACTAGGCCATTTAGTAGATCAATACGGTTGGGATACCAGTTTTATAACCATTTTAGTAGCTTGTGTGTTCGCTATTTTCTTTACTTCATTTACGTGGAATAGAGAGAAGAAGAACTTAAGTAATTTAACTCCATTATCACATTAATTTTTATGACAGCAAAAACCAAATTTTTAGTACTGGCACTTTTACTATTAACTACTGGTACATTTAATTCGCTTTATGCACAAAAGTTAGCATACGATACCACCTATCGTCCAGCTAGGTATAATGATAGGATAGAATTTTTTAAGAAAGATCCAATTGGAAAGAAAGATTTTGTTTTTTTAGGAAATAGTATAACACAGGGCGGCAATTGGGGTAAAATATTGGCTATTGCTAATGCTAAAAATAGAGGTATTTCTGGAGATATTACTTTTGGTGTTTTAGACCGATTGGAAGAGATTATAGCCGCTAAGCCAGCTAAGGTTTTTATTTTAATAGGAACTAACGATGTTGCTAGAAATATCCCAGATAGCTTAATTGTTCGCAATCATAAAAAAATGATTGAGCGTATTAGAAAAGGAAGTAAAAAAACACAAATTTATTTCTACACCATTTTACCAGTAAACAACTCATTTCCTAAAAAGAACCATTGGGATAAAGAAGAGCATTACAATTTCATTAATGAGGAGATTAAAAAATACGCTGATAAAAATGTAACTGTTATTGATTTGTACAGTCATTTTATTGACGAAAATAAAAAGCTAAGGGCTGATCTTACCAAAGACGGCTTACATTTAATAGCTGCTGGTTACGAAGTTTGGGCAGAAGTATTAAATAAAGGCGGTTATTTGAAATAACCATAAAAAAAGCGGTCTCCAATTAAATTGGAGACCGCTTTTTTTATATCGTTGCTAGTGGTACAACATAGTCTATTGACTTTTTTCTACTTTATCCACTTTGTGCGGCCTGTTTTTACGGTCTTTCATTCTCTCTTTCATCTTGTTTCTCATTTCATCTCTTTGGGCTGCTAAGGTTTTTTGTTGTTCGGGGGTAAGTACGGCGTTAATTTTGTCTTGATGCGCTTTCATGGCCGCTTTGCGTTCCTCATGCCTTGCTTTCATTTTAGCTTCATCTTGTTTGCGTAAGCCGTCATGCTCTTTAATCCTGTCAAGTTCAATTTGCTTAATTTTTGTTTTTTGGTCGGCGGTTAAGCTTAGCTTGGTTTGTAAGGCTGTTGCATATTTATCGGCCTTTTCTTCAGCGGTTAATCTAACTTTTTCAGTTCTTTGTGCATAGCTTGCTGTAAAGCTTAATACAGCAAATGCTAGGGTGTACAATAATTTTTTCATTTGTTTATGTCCTTTAAGTTACACTAGGGTTATTTATCATGTAAGATGAATAAGGATACTAGAGGTTTAAAGCAGACACTGTTAAAAAACGTTAATTGATAGGAAAATTTGCTAATTAGTACGGCAAACGTTAATGAAAAAGCTTGCTTAAATTAGGCTTTATGCCAAAAGTTAAAGGCAAAGTGGTAAAGTTACGGTCTTGGATATTTTTAAAGCCGTTCATATAGCTCATTTCGGTAAATAAAGCTAAGCCACCTAAATTTAATTCTATGCCTGCGCCTAGTTCGGCCATGGGCATGCCATGGGTTTTGTTTTTTAGGTTTACTTGTTGGTTGGCATTATTTACACGAGCCATAGGCGTAAGTATATAACCGCCACCAGCGCCCACATAAGCATAATAAGCAAATTTACCAGTAAACTTCCGATAGCCCAGCGCCATGTTTAGCAAATAAGTACTTGCCCGTCCGGTCTGTATTGCATAGGTGCCGGCGTTGTCTGGAAAGATAGCCGAATAAGAAAAGGCATGTAGGTTAAATTTAGGATAGAGAAACAATCCACCTTGACCAATCCCTAAATTTGCACCCAAGGTAGTAGAAATCTTTGGGGCAAGAAAATCGCTGCTTTGGCCTAAAGGAATAGCAGTACCTATGCCGCTTACCGTATATAATTTATCTTTTCGGATAGATTGCGCACAGCAAATAATGGTGGCTAAATTTAAGAGGGCTAAGCATGTAATGGCACTGAGGTATCTGGTCATGTTTTAATTAACAAGCGCTAAATGCATTTGTTTGTTTTTATTAACGCAGTCTTTATTATGCTGTGTTTGGTTTAATTATTTTTCGGCCGGATTTTTCTTCCGTTCCAAAAGCTTTTCAATCATTTTATTTATTCTATCTTGTTTGGTTTTTTCCTGCTTTGCAGTAATAATCCACAATACATATTCTTTTCTATGCGAATAGGCCAGTTGCTCGTAAAAAGCTAAAGCCGATGGTTGTTTGCTTAAAGCTTCTTTTAAATAAGTGGGCAAGGTAACAGTCTTATTGGCCACATCTATGTAGTTGCTATATTCGTTGTTGGCAATTTCGGCATTGCCCACCCCAGATTTTTTCTGGCTATCGGCGGGTTTTACCCTAATTGCGGTCCATATTTCGTTAACTGCTGCCGAACCACAGGGTGCTAAACCTAATTTGACCAAATCCTCCCACGACTGCATTAAGTTTAAATCTGCAGCTAGCGGTGTTTTTGCTTTCGGATAAAAAATCCAGACGATGGTTTTATCACCTATTGATTTTATGATCGATTTTAGGGCAGTAACCATATCTATTTTGGTAATGGCAAAAAGGAGATAGGCGTTGTTATCTTGCCTTATTTGGTAACCAAATTCAATTGTTTCTGGAATAATGCCAAATATAGCGATGGCATTTTCTGGCGCATTAATTACGCTCACTTTAAAACTAGGCTTAACCTGTAGTTTCTTTAGCAATTGATTTTCCATCTTAGAAGCTGTTTAAAAATGATATTAATATTTTACAG
>NZ_DHDZ01000029.1:131446-185950 GCF_002399615.1 Pedobacter sp. UBA4863
TTATTGATAATGCACTACGGGTGATATTAATATTTTACAGGCTGGGTTTGGTGGTGATACCAAACTATGGCTATGGGCTGTAGGCGGGTGTCTCCACCCGCCTATGTATTTACTCTTATTGAAATTTAAACAGCTTCTTAAAATGAATAATAATTTTGTTTGGCTGTTTGTAAGGCCTTGGCTAATTAGTTAAAGTTTCATTTTGGCGAAAAAATCCCACAGTACAATTCCCGCCGAAATTACAATGTTAAACGAATGTTTGGTTCCGAACTGTGGTATTTCGATACATTTATCAATCTGTTGCATGGCTTCATCGCTAACGCCATTTACTTCGTTGCCAAAAATCAGTACATATTTTTCTGTTAATAGGGGCTGGTTGGTATTCAGCATCACACTGTGTTCTGCTTGCTCTATAGCGATGATTTGGTAGCCAAGCTGCCGATATTTAGCGATGGCTGTTAAGGTATCATCTATATGTTCCCAATCTACAGATTGTGTGGCACCCAAGGCAGTTTTTTCAATTTCACGATGCGGAGGCTGAGCCGTAATACCGCATAATACCACTTTTTCAACCGAAAAACCATCAGCAGTTCTAAACACAGAACCAACGTTGTGCATACTGCGCACATTGTCTAACATAATTACTACCGGGAGTTTTTCTTGTGCCTTAAAGCCGTCTATATCAACCCTGTTTAATTCGTCTAATTTTAGTTTTTTCATTTTTTAGTAACATGAATGAAATTATGCCATTTATAATAGCATATTCAATAGGATTTGTAAAGCTAAGTATATATTAATTATAACCTGTTGTGTATTTAGCCACAGATACACAGATTTTTGTTTTTTTCTAAGAAACTGTTTAAAAATGATATTAATATTTTACAGGTTGGGTTTGGTGATGACACCAAACTATAGCTATGGGCTGTAGGCGGGTGTCACCACCCGCCTAGGAAATTTAAACAGTTTCTAAATTTCCCTAGACTTTTATCCTTTTGGCACCTGTGGCTAAATCTCCCAAATGCACGACGGTTAATTATAGTTTAATTGTGCCTTTGTCTTTTTAGTAATATTTCGATAATTTGGTTTCCATATCGCTAAGAAATGATGATATTTAGCTATAATTGTAATGCTAAAAACAAGGCTTACAATAAGAATAATTGAGCCCTTACTGCTTAACTATTTGCTAAACATGTACTACAGTTAGCTGTAAATCTTGTAGCGTATCCTTTGTTTCTAAAACCCAATTTATAAATAGATGAAAGTTAATCAACTACCAACGGGCATATTTGTTGCTGAGAAAGAAATAATTGCTGTAGAACTTAGCAACGCCAAAGGCACATATGTTAAATTGTTTAATTACGGCACTATTATCAACAAGTTTTTGGTTAAAAATGCGAAAGGCGAAATACAAGATATTGTATTGGGTTTTGATGACATCGAAGGTTATCTCAGCGAAGCTTATTTGTCTAACTATCCGTATTTAGGTGCCATTGTGGGCAGGTATGCCAATCGTATTAAAAATGGCGAGTTTAGTGTAACAGGCACCCATTATCAATTGCCACGTAACAATGGCAACGATTGCTTGCATGGTGGCGTTAACGGTTTCGATAAAAAGGTTTGGGACATTATAGCTGTTGCCGATGAACCTAGTGCTACGGTTACGTTTCAGTATTTTAGTTTAGATGGCGAAGAGGGATTTCCGGGAGATTTGGCAATACAGTTAAAGTTTACGCTCACCGAAAACGATGAATTGGTGTTAGCCTACACGGCAGATACAGACGAAGCTACACCAATTAACTTAACGCACCATAGTTATTTTAACCTAGCTACCAGCCAAGGGGACGTAAGGTTGCACCATCACCAAATGAACGCCTCTAATTGGTTGGCGCAAGATTCTAACTTTGTGGTAACTGGCGAATTAATTCCTGTAGAAGGTACACACCACGATTTTAGAAAAGGGAAAGCCATAGGAGAGGGCTGGGACGAAGAAAATGGTTACGACCAAAGCTATGTGTTGGATAAAACTTATGGCGATTTAACATTAGCCAGCAAAACCAGCAGCAAAGAAAGCGGTTTAACCTTATCAATTTATACCACAGAACCAGTTGCACATTTTTATACCGCTAAATATAACGATGTTGAAAATGGCAAAAATGGGAAAGCATACCAAGCATTTAGTGGTTTTTGTGTAGAAACACAGCATGCGCCAAACTCAATTAATATACCAGCATTTCCATCTACGGTTTTACAACCTGAAGAGATTTATCACCAAACCACCATTTATAAAATAGCGGTAAATAATTAGTGGTCTTTTTTTGCAAGGTATAGTTCTAGGTGATGGGAACTGTACATATTTTTGAATCTAAATTCTTTCTAGTATTGTGGTAATGGCTTTGTTTACAATAACATTTGGATTATTGCTAAACTCAAAATTTACTCTGCTTGCTAAAATGGCATTAATAGACAATGCTTTATGCCCCAATGTTTTTGCCAGTGCATAAATTCCGGCAGTTTCCATTTCTAAGTTGGTAATGCGGTTTGCGCCACTTTTAAAACTGTTTAGCCTGCCTATAAAATTAGCCACTGCATTTTTGGCCCTAACTTGTCGGCCTTGTGGCGCATAAAAGCCAGGTGCTGTAGCGGTAATTCCCGTTGGCATGTCGTACGCAAATTGTTGTAGCAGGTTTTCGTTGGCTTGCGTTAAATATGGTTTTATGCCAGCTAAGTCTTTAAAATATGTGTTAATATCGGATAGTAGTTCCTCCTCTTTTTCCGATAATTTTTGCTCGTAATAGTGCATCAGCGCATCGAAACCTAAACCATAAGACGAAGCCAAAACGGTTCCCATGGGAATGTCTGGCTGTACTGCGCCAGAAGTGCCAATTCTAATGATATTTAATGATTTTAGTTCGTTTTTGATGGTTCGGCTATCAAAATCAATATTTACTAAAGCATCTAGTTCATTAAAAACAATATCGATATTATCTGTTCCAATTCCGGTAGAGATCACGGTAATGCGTTTTTTTCCAATATAGCCCGTATGTGTAATAAACTCACGTTTACCCTTTTTTAGCTCAATACGATCAAAATGTTTACTTACTTCGGGTACACGGTCTAAATCGCCAACGGTAATTACCGTATCGGCAATATCTTCTGGTAGTAAGTTTAAATGGTAAATGCTTCCGTCTGGATTAATAATTAAATCGGCTGCTGATAATTTCATGCTAAAAAATGTTAGTACAACAATTTAAGGAAATTTAAAGAATATTATGTTAAAGGTAGTTTGTATTAAGTTAAAACGTGCCAATATACTTGGTTTTTACACCTTCAATTTTATCAAATTTGCTAATTACTTGATTTAAGTGAGCTTTTCTTACTTCGAACTTTAATGTACATTGCAAATCAAACTCTTGGCTTAGTATGTTTAGTTGTTCTTCTTTAATTATACGCATCACATCGTTCATCATGAGGTAGTCAAACGCTAGTTCATATACGTCATTTACTGTTTTAGAGGTGATTTCAGTTTCGTTCAACGCCTCAACCGTAGCAGTCTTGTAAGCGTTAATTAAGCCAGGCACACCTAATAAAGTACCGCCAAAGTACCGAACTACCACCACTAAAATATTGGTTACATCGGCCGACAATAAGGCATTTAAAATGGGCCTGCCGGCGGTTCCAGAAGGTTCGCCATCATCATTAAACTTGTGTACGCTCCTGTCGGGCGTTAAACGCAAGGCCCAGCAGAAATGCCTGGCCTTAGTATGTTCTGCTCGTAGCTTCGCTAGCAAGTCCTTAATTTCGCCTTCGTTGTTAATAGGATAGGCGTAGGCGATAAATTTACTGCCTTTATCTCTAAAAATGCCTTCGCTTGCTCTTGAAATGGTTTGGTAGGTATCGCTAAACAGCATAATTTTTTGATAAAGTGATAAGCACAATTGCAATCAATGCCAATACAAGGCCCAAGTAGTTCCATTTGCTTAGTTTTTCGTTGAAAACCCAAATGCCAATTAAACTACCCATTATAATTACGCCTATATTCATGGCGGCAAACACTGTTGATGGATTGTTGGCCATTTGTTGGTGCGCTTTAAGGTAAAATAAAATGTTACCAAAGTTAAAAAGCCCTAAAATACAGCCACAAACAAAGTTAATGAACTGCAATTTGGTTTTCTTTTTAATCACAAGGTAAAATAAATACAGCAACGATAACGTAAAGGCAATGCAGTAAATGAAAAATAACGAAGTGGTGTAAGGTACCGTAGTTGATTGACTAACTAGTTTAAAGAGCACATCTACCACTCCAAAACCAAGAAATACCAATAACAAGTACAGCCAACTTTTTTTGTTCGACATACGGTCGCTTTTGCGGTACATGGTAAAAATAATGGCTGCAAAACCAAATACAATGCCCACTTCTTTATAACGGTCAAAACTTTCCTTAAAAAAGAAAAAAGCTGCACTTAACGAGATAAAAAGCGACAAACGTTGTGCAATGTCTGTTCTAGCCAAACCGGCGTTGCGTACCGCTAAGCCAAGTACTATAAAAAGACTTGGCATCAATATCCCTAAAAGCCAATAAATAGGCGAAAAATTACTGATGCTTAAGCTGTTTGCTGCTGGTTTAAAAAAGAACAGACTTAAGCAAATGGCAAACAGATAATTCCAAGTAATGGCCTGTATAATGTTAATTTGGTAACGCTTGGCTAATTTAAACAGCACGCCTACCGTTACGCTGCACACAATGCTTAGTGCTAAATAAATCATGCTTTTATCCGTTTAATTATCCTTAATTGGTCGTCACCTATAAAAAGCTCCTCTAAAGTTTCGCCGCTAATTTTTGGAGCTTCTATGCCACTTGTCCATTGTGTTTTGCTGGTAAATATACGAGCTTCGTCCCATAAATTTGCCGCTATAAACTGCTGAAGTATTTGTGCGCCCCCCTCAATAATTACGGCTTGTATATCCATTAAATAAAGCTGGTACGCTATTTTTTGCGCTAGGTAAAAATGTATGTCTTCCATTTGCACGTAGTGGATGTTGTTTACCACATCGGTTTTTACCTCGTTAAAAATAATGGTTTTGGCGGTATTGTTATGGATGTGGTAGTCTAATGGAATGTCTAAATTTTTATCGATAACAATACGTATAGGGTTTTTGCCTGCCACCTCTCTGGTGTTCAATTGCGGATTATCAACTAATACGGTGTTTTTTCCTACTAAAATAGCGTCTTCTTCGCTGCGCCATTTATGGGTAAGTGCTTTTGCCTCTGGACCAGAAATCCATTGTTGCAACTGGTTGGTAGGCGCAAAGAAACCATTTGCCGTTTGTGCCCACTTAAGGATAAAATAAGGCCTGTGTTCTTTAATTCGAGTAAAAAAGCGCCTGTTTATAAATTCACATTCGTCTTTTAGTACCCCCGCAAAAACTTCAATTCCTGCGTTCTTTAATTTGGCCATGCCTTTTCCATTTATACCTTCAAATGGATCGGTATTGCCAATAATTATCCTTTTTAACTGATGTTTTATCAATAAGTCTGCGCAAGGAGGTGTTTTGCCAAAATGTGCGCAAGGCTCTAAAGTAACATAAGCGGTGGCATTTTTTAATAAATCGGCAGCGGCGTTTCCATAGTTCTCCAACACATTTTTAATTGCATTAACTTCGGCATGTGCTTGGCCAATTTTTTGATGGTAACCTTCGCCAATAATGGTGTTGTTATGAACAATTACACAGCCAACCATAGGGTTCGGGCTAACTTTGCCCATGCCTAAAATGGCCAGTTCAATACAACGACGCATATAAAATTCATGTTCCATCTCTGCAAAAATAGATTTTATTTTCTCATTTAGCCCTGAAAATATAATTAACAAAAGCTGTATTATTAACTACTTTTGTACGATGAAGTTAGTAGAAATAGCCACGATATACCAAGAAAAATTAGTTGAATTATATGATTCGGAAGAAGCGCATTCATTATTTCTGCTAGTTTTGGAGGAGTTGCTGGGTTATAAAAGAACGGATTATATTCTTAATAAACAGACCAACGTTAATGAAGTTGATTTGTTAAAGCTAAATACTACATTGCTTGATTTAAGTTGCGGAAAACCAATACAGTATATTTTTGGATATACCGAATTTTATGGTTTAAAATTCAAGGTAAATCCGTCGGTTTTAATACCCCGACCAGAAACCGAAGAGTTGGTTGCCTGGATTTTATCCATATACAACTCTCCGATAGCTGCTAATTCAAATACTTCTAATGCCGAAACAACTATACTTGATTTAGGTACGGGCAGTGGTTGTATTGCTATAGCCTTAAAAAAACATTTGCCAAATGCACAGGTGTCCGCTATAGATATTTCTTCGGAAGCATTAACAACAGCAAAAGAAAATGCGGTACTAAATAAAGTAACTATAGCCTTTGTAGAAGACGATATGCTTCAGCTTTCTTCATCAAAATACCCAAAATTTGACGTGATTGTTAGTAATCCGCCATATATCAAGGAAAATGAGAAGCCAGAAATGCATACTAACGTACTGCACAACGAACCACATACCGCCTTGTTTGTTAGTAATGAACAACCTTTAGTATTTCATGAAGCCATTGCAGATTTTGCTTTGAAAACGTTAAAACCTCATGGTCATTTGTTTTTCGAAATTAACGAGTTTTTATCTAATGAAATGGTAGATATGTTAAAGCTTAAATCGTTTAATAACATTGAGTTAAAAAAAGATATAAATGGTAAATATCGGATGTTATTAGCTAGTAGATATTAACCTTTGGTTGGGTATTAGTTTTTTGATGAGCAAGTTTTAATAGGTTGTTCACTCTTAGGCCCTTGGATGAAATTCAGTAATTACCGTCTTTAGGTAATCTCTATCTAAGTGCATATAAATCTCAGTAGTTGTAATGCTGGCATGTCCAAGCATGTCTTGTATGGCACGTAAATCGGCACCGCCTTCAATTAAATGAGTGGCAAAAGAGTGGCGTAAGGTGTGCGGACTAATGCTTTTAGTTATACCTGCTGCCACTGCCAAGGATTTTATAAGGTTAAAGATAGCGATACGAGAAAGTTTGGTGCCAAAACGATTTAAGAAGATGAAATCTTCATTGCCCTTTTTTATGGTTTGATGCACCCTCACTTCTGTAAGGTATATTTTTACCAACTTTAAGGCGGTAGCACCAATAGGCACAATGCGTTCTTTATTGCCTTTGCCAATTACCCGCAAAAATTCTGTTTCTTCAAAAAGGTTAGATATTTTTAGATCTGTCAGTTCACTAACCCTTAGGCCACAACTGTAAAGTACCTCAATAATGGCCTTATTTCTCATGCCTTCTGGTTTAGATGCATCTATGGCAGCAATAAGTAGATCAATTTCGTGTACACTTAAAGTATCGGGTAGTTTTCTGCTAATTTTAGGGGTTTCTAGCAGTGCTGACGGATCGTTTGTAATAATGTTTTCTTGTGCTAAATAAAGAAAAAAAGATTTTATACCCGAAATAATACGCGATTGTGTGCTGGCTTGTGCGCCAAGTTCATTTAACCAAGCCACAAAATCACGTAAATCTGGTAGGCTTATGGTAGTTAAAGAGGTGTTTTTTTCGTTAATAGCCAGGTATTGGAATAGTTTCTCTACATCTTGGCAATAAGCATTAATGCTATTCGCAGCTAACGAACGCTCTAGCTTAAGGTAAGCAGAAAATCCTTTTAAATAAGATTGCGTATTCATTTATTGCTGTTTTTTTTATAACATTGTGCAAAGCAATATTACAAAAAATAAGCTTGTTCAATTTATTATAGCCAAAAAAACGATCATGAAAATTCAAATCATCAATGGGCCTAACTTAAACCTATTAGGCGTACGCGAACCATCAATATATGGGAATGAGCCTATTGAAGGGTATATTGAAAAATTAAGGGAACAATATCCAATTATCCAGATAGATTATTTTCAGAGCAATATAGAAGGCGAACTAATTAACAAGTTGCATGAGGTGGGTTTTTCTTACGATGGCATTATTTTAAATGCAGCAGCCTATACGCACACTTCTATTGCTATTGCCGATGCCATAGCTGCCATAAAAACGCCAGTAGTAGAGGTGCATATTTCAAATATTTATGCCAGAGAAGAGTTTAGGCACGTATCTTATTCTGGTCGCAATTGCAGAGGCGTGCTTACCGGCTTTGGTCTAAACGGCTATCGTTTAGCCTTAGAGAGCTTTTTGTAGGCCATCAACTGCCTAAGAAGTGGCTTGTTGTTTAAATATTAGATCTTCATGATTGCCGTGTAAATTCAATATATCGGTTGTTAAAGGATTTGAGCGTAAATCATTTCCCTTTATATAAGAAGCTTTACATAAAAAAAAAATGTAGTCAATAGCAAACAATAAAGCTTCTTTTTTTAGTGTCATTTTACCTTTTTTTATTTTTTATCAACAGGTTTTACTTTTTTAAAAAAGCCGAATAATGATACTTAAGTGACGTTTTTATGCTTTTAAGGAGTAGGCTTTATTGCAGCAAATGTTTTGGTTTGGCACAGTTTTTTCAAAAGCTAACAGGTAAAGTAAGCATAGCGGTAGAGAAGCAAAGAATGCAAACTATTTTAATGTAAATGTGTTTGCTTCTATAGATTAAAACTAGAAATAATGAAAAAAATATTAATGGTAGCTGCAATTGGTGCAACAGTTTTGGCCTCTTGCGGTAAAAGCGAAAAGCAAGTAGCTTTAGAAAAACAACAAGCCTTAGTAGCATATAGAGATAGCATTAAATTAGATAGTTTTCAACGTGCCGAAGCTTTGGCCGAGAAACAACGGGTAGAAGCTGAACACCAAGCAGAGCTAGCGGCAGCTAGGCGTAGTGCTGCAAGATCTTACAGTAGTAGCAATACCGTAACTACCTCTTCGGCAGGCGTAACCAATACACAGGCACAGAAAAAAGGATGGAGTTCGGCCGCTAAGGGTACAGCCATTGGGGCTGGTGTAGGTGCACTAACGGGAGTGCTTATAGATAAAAAAGACGGTCGTGGTGCCATAATTGGTGGTTTAACAGGGGCTGGTGCTGGTTATGTAATTGGCAGGGCCGAGGATAGGAAAAGCGGTAGAGTACAGAAAAAGCAATAAGAATTGGTTTAAGATTTAGTTAGAAATGCAGTAGAGAGCGTTCCTGTCTTTTAAGATAGGAACGCTTTTTATTTTGCAAAAGCTGAGGTGCTATAAGCCTTATTTTTAATCACAAAAACACCAAGCACATAAGGGTTTGTCTTTCGTATTTTGCTGATTAAGCCTTCGTTTAACGGTGAAAATGACTTATACAATTTGTTGGAGAGGGTGCGA
The DNA here is from genome assembly GCF_002399615.1 of Pedobacter sp. UBA4863. Taxonomy (GTDB): domain Bacteria; phylum Bacteroidota; class Bacteroidia; order Sphingobacteriales; family Sphingobacteriaceae; genus Pedobacter. Next base: position 140,778 of record NZ_DHDZ01000029.1, read on the forward strand.
ATAAATGAGCCATATACATTGGTGTCCTTGCCAAAAGCTAGTGGCATATATTATATGTTTCAAAAATTTTAAGCACTAATCTTAAAAAAGAATGTTTTATTCTTTTATTTAAATTAAGAACAAACACATTATAAATAGAGATTAAACAGGGATATTAGGTATGTTTTATTTGTCTTTCATGTGTGTTTTATCCGAGTTTCATCCGAGTTTGATAAAGTGAACACTCTTTTTTACTTCACGTAACAGCAAGAAATAGGGGGGTATAAAAAGATGTTTTAGCCGTTCTAATAGGCTATGGTTTAAATTAAATATCCTTTATTATTATTAAAACGAACATTTTCAATTTAAGGATGTTTAGTTTAGCAAAAGCTTGTATTTTGCAGCTAAATAAAATTTATCATTAAAGGATAAAAGATGAAAACCGACTTGATAGAAATATTTCAAACCATTAGGGCCGCCATGCAACCTTACGAAGCATTAGGCTTTACTGCTAGAATAAATTCTGATACGACCTATGACCTTTGGAGCGAGAAAAACGTAACCTTGTTAGGTAAAAAAAGAAACGAGATCTATTTTGCTGGATTAAAAATACTGAAAGCTGACGTTACGCTGCATTTTATGCTGATTTACACTAATCCGGAGGTGAAAGAGTTGCTGCATCCAGCTTTGCTGAAACTTTTAAAAGGGAAATCGTGTTTTCATATTAAAAAACTAGATGATATATTGATAGAGCAACTGGCAGAGGCGTTTGCTATCGGCTATAAATTTTATAAACAAAACGAGTGGGTTTAAATCCGTTATTTCAGGAAGATTTTTTTTTAACTGTACAAAGCTGTTACCAAGCCGTAGCAACTGTGCAAACCCATCCGTTTTATATTGTAGCTATTAGAGAAAAAGTCTATGTAAATCTAATTCCGCTTAACAATGTGTTTTCGGCTGAACAGTTGCTATCGTTACAAGCGGTATATGCACAAAAGGGCGCTTTATTGGTAAACCTGTGGGAAGATGTTTGGAGAAACAAAAGACAGCAGGTTTTAAGTAGAATACATTCTTTTTGTGGGCTAAACAAAAGCCTGCATGGTAGAAAAGCAACAGTAATCGATTTAGATATTGCCCAAACCAAGAGCTTTCTGGAAACACATCACCTACAAGGTTATATTAAAACAAAGTATAACTTAGGCTTGGTAATTAATAACGAATTGCTAGCCGTTGCCTGTTTTGCGGCAGCGAGACCTATGCCAAGTAAAGGCACGCATTATAAATCAGCAGAACTTATACGGTTTGCTACCAAGGCGGGGTTTACCGTAGTTGGCGGCTTGGGTAAAATAACCAAGCATTTTTTGCAACAGGTTGCCGCAAACGATTTAATGACCTATGCCGATAGAGATTGGTCTTTAGGTAAAGGATATGATAAGCTTGGTTTTGATTTTTCGGGAATTACAGCTCCTGTATTCTTCTATGTAGATATTAAAACAATGAACCGCCATTATGCCCATAGGCTGCCCAAAAAAATATTAACTGCCTTTGATGAGCAAAATGTGCTAAATTTGGATGATTTTTTAACCCAGAAAGGCTTTTTAAAAGTATTTAATACGGGAAATCTCAAATATCATCTATACCTAAATGTCTGATAAAAATCTGTTAATTGTATTGGGTGCAACTGCCGTTGGAAAAACCGCCTTGGCAGTACAACTGGCTAAAGTATTTAATGGCGAAATAATTAGTGCCGATAGCAGACAGGTTTTTAAGGGGATGGATGTAGGCACGGGTAAAGATTTGTTAGAGTATCAAATAGATGCACAACAAATTCCCTATCATCTTATCGATATTAAAAATGCAGGCGAACGATACCAAGTAAATGCCTTTAAAAACGATTTCTCCGATGCGTTTGCCAATATCCAACATCGTAAAAAGTTACCGATATTGTGTGGTGGCACAGGTATGTACATCCATAGTCTGTTGCAAAACCATGATTTGACCGCTATACCCGTAAACGATCTATTGCGCAAAGAATTAGTTCAAATGGATAAAACTGCCTTACAAGATAGGCTTAATAGCTTCCCTTTGGTATGGAGACAGCACGCTGATTATAGTTCGTCGAAACGTTTAATAAGAGCCATAGAAATTGCCGAATATTTAACTGTAAATGATTATCAGGCAGAAGAAAGACCTGTGTTAAAACCATTGGTTATTGGGCTATACAATGACGTAGAGGTACGTAGGACTAAAATTTTGGCTAGATTAAACCAGCGTTTGCATAGCGGTTTAATAGAAGAAGTAGAAACACTGTTGTCTAGAGGGGTAAGCCAAGAAATGTTGATTTTTTATGGCTTAGAGTATAAATTTGTGGTTGCTTACCTTAATAATGAAATTGATTTCGAAACCTTAAAAGAACGTTTAGGGATTGCCATTTGCCAATTTGCCAAAAGGCAGATGACCTTTTTTAGGAAAATGGAGAAAGATGGCGTGCAAATTAATTGGATAGCAGCCCAAGAAGATAGAGCCGCGGTAAAAAATGAAGCTATAGCTTTAATAAGACAACATTTTTAATTAAAATTATTGCATCTTCGTTTTTTGTACAATTAGCGTCATTCCGATGTTAGGAAGAATTTATTACTTCGTAACTGTTATTTAATAGGTTTTTCACTATACTTTAAATGACGAAAAAATTTAATACAAACCATCAATGGATAAAAAAATAAAGCCAATTATCAAATGGACAGGAGGGAAGTACCGCGAATTTGCTTTATTTAACAATTATATCCCATCTTTTGAACGTTATATTGAACCCTTTTTTGGAGGTGGCGGTGTTTTCTTTGCACTACAACCTAAAACTCCAGCTATCATTAACGATAAAAGCGCCGACCTCATTCGTTTCTACCAACAAATAAGCCAGCCTACTTTTAAAGAGGAGCTTTATAATTATGTGCATGCTTGGGATGAAATTAAAAACCTTTCGGCAGTGCTTTGGGAAAAATGCGAGGTCCATTTTATAGCCTTCGTAAAAGAAACCAATCAATTACTGGCAGAAAGCATTGAAAAAAACCTTCAGGTTTTGATTAGTGAACAGCCAACCTTAAGTAATACTCTCTTTATTGTAGATTCTGCCTTGTTCCAATCTTTCCTTAAAGATAGTTTGCTAGATAAGGCTCGCAGAGTACAGCATATTTGTAAAAAGGAAAGTAGGATATTTAATGTTGCCGAGTTAAAAGCACATTTTGAAACAGGTATTAAAAGCGGGATGTATCTGTTTTTCCGTAAATTAATGAACAGTAATGCCGCTAAACCAATTTTTTCTGATGCTAAGGCTGCCGCAAATTGGTATTTTGTGCGAGAATTTTGCTATGCCGCTATGTTTAGGTTTAATACCAAAGGAGAGTTTAACATTCCGTACGGAGGTATAGCTTACAATAAAAAGAATTTTAAACAAAAGGCCGATTTGATTTTTGCAAAGCCTGTTCAAGATTTATTTAGTAAAACCGAAATACATCATCAAGATTTTGAAGAGTTATTGGCTAAGGTAGTGCTAAAACCTACAGATTTTATCTTCTTAGATCCGCCTTACGATAGTGAGTTTTCTGAGTACGACCAAAACTCCTTTACAAAAACCGACCAAAAACGATTGGCTAACTTTCTTGTTAGTTGCCCTGCAAAGTGGATGGTGGTCATTAAAGAAACTCCTTTTATTCGCGATATTTATACACATCCTCGAGTAAAAATAGTAACTTTTGGGAAAAATTATACCTATAACGTAAGAGGGCGAAACGATAGGAGCGTTACGCACTTGGTAATTACTAACTATTAAGCCTATGGAAAAATACTTGCAAATAGCGCCCCATGTGTTTAATTGCAAGGTTTGTCCAACCCGTTGCGATGGTGTAAGTAAAATGAACTACATTTTCGAAAACGACTCTAAGTTTTCTGAACACTACGAACAACAACTGATCGATCATATCAATCAATACACCCCATTTAAAGCTCATAAAACTACCCAAAAAGGCTTTCCCGATATAGAAGTGTTTAACGCTGCCGGTCAACGTTTTTTTATTGAAGTAAAAGTACAGCGCCGTACCTTTATGACAGTAGAAAAAATACTGCCCGAAAGTAATTTAAAGCCTTCGGAAACAGTGGCGCTTAATTTAAGCGACTTAAAACGGTATTTCGAGTTAGAACAAACTCATCATATCCATATTTTTATTTTTTGGGTATTACTTAACCGCCCTTGTGTTTTAGGGAGTAATGAAAGTCAATTTTATTATCGTTTAGCTTCAGAGTTAAGACCTATTTGGCAAAAAGAAGCGAACAAAAGAAAGTTTCGTAGAAAAAGCGGCGAAGGCGATGAGGTAAATGGAGTCCATTTAGGCGTTACTACTAATTATCATTTTAGTTTAAAAGAACTAAAAATTTGGGATGGTAAATTAACCTAATGTAACAAAAATGTTTAGTTTTTAGTACATTCCCTTAGCAGCCTATAGCTTAAATTTTTCATTTGCTTTAGTTCGTTTAATTTGTTGATAATCAATTTACTGATGTTTGTTTTGTTTTTGATTTTGAAAGCAATTGGCATGTTGTTTGAACATTTGGTTACAATTAATTGTTGTAATTAAAGTAGTAAAATCAAATTTTAAAAAACAATGAAAAGACATACCAAATTTATGGCGACCGCAGTGGCTGCGTTAGCTATGTTTATCACAAATGCGAATGCTCAAACTGCTTCAGAACCTACCAATCCGTCTAGGCAGAAATTAGGAATTGGTGTAAACCTAGGTATTCCTACAGCCGATGGTTATAGCTTTGCACTTGGCGCCGATTTAAGATACCAAATTGATATAGATAGACAGTTATCTGTTCCTATTACTGCGGGTTATACTGCCCTAAAAATAAAAGAAGATTTTGGAGGCGGTAGTGTAGGTTATATTCCTGCAAAAGCAGGTTTAAAATACTTTTTTAGCGATACAGGGGCAGGTGCTTATGGCTTGGCAGAAGCTGGTGCTGCGTTTGGAACTAACAAAGGGGCAGGTACTTCATTTGTTTACTCGCCTGCTATTGGTTATGCCTGGAACAACGGTTTAGATTTAAGTGCAAAGTACGAAGGCCTTTCTAAAGACGGCGCTAACAATGGTTACGTAGGTTTACGTTTGGCTTATGGATTTAAGTTGTAAAAACTGGTTTAGTAATCAATTATAATCACAATATAATAATATCAAGCCTCGGTAATTTTTATCGGGGCTTTTTGTGTTTTTTGAATTATAAGTGTTATTTTGAGCAAAAAACAAAACAAGTTGTTAATGGATTGTGCTACACGTGCAATTCTATAAAATAATTTTATGCAAATAAATAAATATCTTGGCCTATTTGCCATGGCCGCTTTGTTGGCGTGTAATAATGGCAACAAATCTGCCACAGCCGAAACAGCAGATAGTACTGCCCTAGTGAATGCCGATACGGTTAGCGTAGCTGCTTTAGATTTTAAAGATGAAAAACTAAAACACATTTATAGCGCTTATATTGGGTTAAAAGACCAGTTGGTAGCTACTAAGTTTGAAGAAGCAAAACAGCATGCAAGTGAATTAGCTACGGCCCTAAAAGACGTGGTAGGTTGCGAAAATGCAGCACTAATTGCCCAAAAAATAACAGATGCTGCGGATATTAAAACGCAACGGGCTGTATTTACAGGCCTAAATGTAGAACTGATCCCAGTTTTTAAACAGGCCGAATTAACTTCGGGTACTATTTACGTACAGCATTGTCCAATGGCCAATAATGGAGATGGTGGCGATTGGTTAGCTTCTGAGGAGAAAATCCAAAACCCTTATTATGGCGACGAGATGATGGAATGTGGAAGGGTAGCAGAAAAAATAAATGCTAAAAAATAAACTTGTTATTTATATGTAAGATAACAAAACAAGTATATATTTGTTACCATCTTGATTTTAATACTTAGAAAATAAAACTTATCATTATAAAAAATTTAAATATATGTCAACTACTGCAGAAATTAAGATAGACGGACAGACTTATGAGTTTCCAGTGATAACAGGCACGGAGGGAGAGAAGGCTATCGATATTTCAAAATTAAGAGATCTAACAGGTCATATCACGTTAGATTTTGGTTATAAAAATACGGGTTCTACTAAAAGCGCAATCACTTTTTTAGATGGAGAACAAGGCGTTTTAAAGTATCGTGGGTATCCTATTGAAGAATTGGCAGAAAAAGCATCTTTTTTAGAGGTTGCTTATTTGTTGATTTATGGAGAGTTACCTAGTAAAGAAACATTAGATAAATTTCAGAAAGAAATTAGCATGCATACGCTAATTCATGAGGATATGAAAAAGTTTTTTGATGGTTATCCGTCAAAATCACATCCTATGGCACAATTATCTTCGTTGGTATGTTCGCTTTCTACTTTTTACCCAGAAAGCTTAGAGCCTAACCAAACCGAAGAAGAAAAAAATCTTACCATTATTAAAATGTTAGCCAAAATGACCACCATTGTGGCTTTCATCTATAAAAAATCTTTAGGACATCCGCTTATCTATCCTAAAAATAAATACGATTACATTACTAACTATTTATGGATGACCTTTGGTCAACGTACCGAAGATTTCGAGCCAAACCCGAAAGTGGTAAGTGCAATGAATAAGTTATTAATTCTTCATGCAGACCACGAGCAAAATTGCTCTACTTCTACAGTAAGAATTGTAGGTTCTTCAGATTGTAACCTTTATGCTTCTATTTCTGCTGGTATTTCGGCACTTTGGGGGCCACTGCATGGTGGTGCAAACCAAGCGGTAATAGAGATGTTAGAAAAAATTAAGGCAGACGGCGGCGATACCGATAAATGGATAGCAAAGGCAAAAGATAAAAACGATCCTTTCCGTATGATGGGTTTTGGCCACCGTGTGTACAAAAACTTTGATCCAAGAGCTAAAATCATTAAAAAAGCTTGCGATGATATTTTAGAAAGCCTAGGGATAAATGATCCGGTATTGGAAATTGCCAAAAAACTGGAACAAGCAGCCTTAACAGACCAATATTTTATCGATCGTAAGTTATATCCAAATGTAGATTTTTACTCGGGTATCATATACAGGGCATTAGGCTTCCCTTCAGAAATGTTTACGGTGCTTTTTGCATTGGGTCGTTTACCTGGGTGGATTGCGCAATGGAAAGAAATGAGAACCAACAAAGAGCCAATTGGCAGGCCACGTCAGGTTTATGTGGGCGATGTGGACAAACACATGAAATAAGTACTCTCTTTACAACCAAATATATTAATGCTAAGCCGGTGGATTTCCGGCTTTTTTTGTGGGTTTAACCCTCCGATTTATCGAAACAGAAATGAAAAGAGGGGTATTATTACGAGTTGTTTTACGAAGCACCTGCGCAACAAACTTGAATACCATTAAAAAACATAAATGTTCAATAAAAAATCTTAATACGGATAAATTTACTCCTTTTGCACCGTTGTAAGTTGCTTCTAAATGATGTATTTACAGATAGCTTAGGAGTAAAAAAAACGAAGTAATCTTTTCAATTACTTCGTTTTTTTTCTTTTTTAAACCCTTTGTTATTTGTCTGTTTTATTGCCTCCGCCAAATACAGAGAAATGTACATAACGTTTCGGGTTAGCTTTTAAATCTATCATTAGTGCATCTAAATTTTTAGAAGCATTATTTAGGTTGTCGTACATTTGTTTGTCGTTTAGCAGTGCTCCCAATGTGCCTTTACCGCTTTTAACATCGCTTATTATTAACTGTAAATCGGACATGGCTTTGTTAGCGCTATTAACCGTTTGTTCAAAATTTAAAGCGGCAACTTTATCGGTAACGGTGTTAAGGTTGTTCATTACCATGTCTATTTTGGTGCCATTTCTTTTAAAGTTTGCGGTAATAGCTTCTACGTTAGCTAAAATGGCCGATAATTTAGAGCTTTCGGACCCCACTAAGGCATCTACCTTTTTAGAGGTAGATTCTAAAGAAGTTAAAGTGCCTGCAATACTGTTAAAGCTGCGGTCTATATTTTTCTGTAGATTAGGGTTTAAAATAGTGTTTACGCTGGTAAGTATCGAGTCCATTTTAGTAATAATTAACTCGGCTTTCTTTTGTACCGGTTGGAAAGTTTCCATTAAACCCTTGGCTACATTTGTTTCTAAAAAATCGCCATCTTCGGCAAAGTCTTTATCGTTGCCCAAGGTTAGTACAATAGCCTTACTGCCCAATAGGTCGGTGCCTTCTAGGCGGGCCAGGGTATTTTTAGGTATTTCGTATTTGCCGTTGATGTGCAGTGTGGCCTTAATGGTAGCGTCGGGCTGTAATTCTAGGGCAGCTACTCTGCCAATTTGATAACCATTAATTAATACAGGTTTAGATACCGTTAAGCCATCTACCTGAGAATATTTTGCATACAAAATTGTCTCATTAGAGAAAATGCTATTTCCTTTTAAAAAGTTGTATCCAATGATGAGCAGGGCAATAGCAAATGCAGCTAGTATGCCTACTTTAGTTTCATTTTTTATTTTCACGTAATTCAGTGGTTATGTTCTAATTCTCTACTTCCTTTTTGTACTGTTTAATGGCATTTACAATGGCGGTAACTATTTCTTCTTGGCCTTCTTCAGAGTTAATATACTTTTCCTCTTCGCTATTAGAGATAAATCCTATCTCTGTAAGTACCGATGGCATAGCCGCACGTTGTAAAATAAGTAATCCTTGCTCTTTAACACCTCTGTTAACTCTTTTGTTTACTTCGGTGTAGTTTTTTTGGATATAGCTTGCCAAAGCTAAACTTTTTGAGCGGTAAAGTGATTTATATAATGATAATAAAATAGCTTCTTCTGGATCTGCTGGATCGTAAGCTGCTTTTTTCTTGTAGTTTTTATCTTTGATAATTTCTTCGTTTTCTTTCAATCCGGCATCCATTTCGTTGATACGTCTATATGCTCCAACAAATGTTTCGGTACCACGCACATGCGAATTTCCGGGAGGCATAGAGTTGCAATGTATAGAAATAAATAAATCGGCCTTGGCGTCGTTAGCTATTTCTGCTCTGCGGTACCAATCTACATCAACATCGGTTTTACGAGTTTGTATAACTTTTATTGTTGGAAGTTCTTCCTGTATCTTTGCACCAAGCTTTAGCGCCACTTTTAAAGCCACATCTTTTTCCCAAGAAATGGCCCCTTTTGCGCCGGGTTTAACCCCTCCGTGGCCAGCATCAACTACAATGGTTTTAATTTTATATCCTTGGGCAAAAGCATTAGAAAAGACAAATAACGTTACTAAAAAAGTGAGGTATGGGAAATAGTGTTTCAGTTGCATTTAAATGTGTTTTCGACAAAAATACAAAATATTAGATTTCTACACTCATTTTATATGCTTGAATAGCTTTTAATAAACAGGTAGTAATTTCTATTTGCCCGGCTTCGGAGTTCATGTAGTCTTCTTCGCCAGCATTAGAGATAAACCCAATTTCGGTTAAAACTGCTGGCATACCAGCCCTAGCTAGCACAGCAAGACTTTTTTCTTGCACACCTCTGTTAATTCTGCCTACCGATACATATTCGTCTTGTATATATTTGGCAAATTTTAGACTTTGCGTTCTAAAGGTGTTTTTCATTAATGACAAGATAATGGCACTTTCTGGATCGCTAGTGTCAAAACCTTCGTAATTTTCTTTGTAATTATCTTCTAAAAATATCGAAGCATTTTCCCTTTTAATGGCCTCATCTTGTTCATCTATTCTTCCAGAACCAGATACAAATGTTTCGGTACCTTTGGTAGAAGTGCTTTTTGCGTAACGAGTTTTATAGATGGGAACTTTTTTGCCTTTTTTGTTTCGAGAATAGCCGCTAATGTAACGTTGTTTATATACCGGCATATCGTTACAGTGTATAGAAATGAAAAGATCTGCTTTTACTTGGTTAGCTAATCCTATTCTTTCGTATAACGGAATAAAAACATCCTCCGTTCGGGTATAAACTACTTTTACATCGTGCATCTTTTCTTCAATTAATTTGCCTAAACGCAAAGCCGTTTTTAGGGCTACGTCTTTTTCGGTAGAGTAGGCACCTCGTGTAACGCCATCTTTTCCGCCATGCCCGGCATCTAATACAATTGTTTTTATTTTGTATTCTTGTGCAAGTAGTTGATTTTCAGTTAAAAAAACAGAAAACACCGAAATTAAAATAATTGATATGTGTTTTGCCCTAGTCAATGGTATATTTTTCATTAATTTTGAACGTTTTGTGATAAAGATTATTGCAAAATAAACATTCACGTACAAATTTGAAACTTTTAAATAAACTCATTTTTTTAGCTTTTTATGTGTTTTTGGCCTTAGTGGCTGATAATAAAGTTTTTGCATCTACTAAAACTGTTTTTTTTCAAACAGTGGTTCAACAAACAGATAGCGCCAAAAGAGACACTACTAAAAAAGTGATGAAAAAGAGTAGTCTAGACTCGAAGCTAGAGTATTACGCCAAAGATTCGGTTGTTTTAGACCGTAAGAACGAAATCCAATACCTCTATGGCGGGGCTAGAATAAAATACCAAGGACTAGAGTTAGATGCCGAATTTATTCGGTTCGACAATAAAAATAAAGTAATTTTTGCCAGAGGTACAAACGATAGCAAAGGCAAATATCATGGCCGCCCAATTTTTAAAACTGAAGGTCAGGGCTCTTCCATGGCCGACTCATTGAGCTATAATACAGAAACTGGAAAAGGAATAGTAAACGGTGTATTTACCGAGCAGGAAGGTGGTTTTTTTTCGGGAGGTAAAACAAAAATGCAGCCCGATAATGAGTTTCATGTGCATGGTACTACCTTTAGTACTTGTAATTTACCACATCCACACTTTGGCATACAAATTTCTAAGGGCATTGCCACAGAAAATCATATTATTGCGGGGCCAGTTTACATGAAGTTTGAGGATATTCCGATGCCACTTGGTTTGCCTTTTGCCTTTTTTCCGAAACCCAATAAGAAATCTTCTGGTTTTATTTTGCCAACACCCGGAGAAGATGCCACTAAAGGTTTTTCGTTAACCGGAGGTGGTTACTATATGGCATTTAATGATTATATGGATGCCCGCTTAATGGGTAACATATATACCAACGGCTCTTACGATTTAAACTTGGTTTCTAATTATACCAAACGTTATAAATACAATGGCAACGTTAATTTAAGCTATTCGAGCACCCGTAATGGGTTAGAAGGCACACCAGAGTACGAACCCAGAAAAACGGTGATGATTGGCTGGAGCCATAGTCAAGGTGCCAATGCCAGGCCAGGTACTACATTTAGTGCTTCGGTAAATGCAGGTTCGAGTGCCCACAATTCCATTACTGCGGGCAACGGTACTTACGATCAAACGCGGATGCTTCAAAATACCATGAGCTCTAGTATTGCGTATGGAAGGGTATTTGGCGATGGACTGTTTAACTTTACTTCTGCACTAACGCACTCGCAAGAAACAGAAAGCAAAACCATTAGTTTAACCTTGCCAGATATTGCCTTAAATATGTCAACCATTAGCCCTTTCGATTCTAAAAATAGAGTGGGAGAAGCAAAGTGGTACCAACGTTTAACGGTGGGTTACAGTATGAGTGCTTACAATAGGGTAAATACAAAAGAAGACATTCTCTTTTCTAAAAGTGGCTTAAATAGTTTTACCAATAGTGTAGATCATAATGTTCCCATTAGTTTACCATTTACTTTACTTAAGTATCTAAATTTTTCTTCGAGTTTAAATTATAATGAGAAGTGGGATTTTAAAACTTTGCGCAATAGGTATATTAGAAGTACTGCTGGAAATGGCTACGAAGTACGTTCTGATACTGTAAATGGATTTAAGCGTGGCGGGCAATATGGTTTAAGCACTTCTATGTCAACTAAAATTTACGGTGTTAAACAATTTAAAGGCGACGGAAGTATTAGGGCAATGCGACACGTAATGACTCCTAGCGTTAGTTTTAGCTACCGACCAGATTTCTCTAAAGAAAGCTATGGCTATTACTTGCCTGCTGAATATTATACCGACGATATTAGACCCGGCATGAGCGTGCCAACTGGCGAATTTGTAAAAGATCAGTTTGGTAACCCAGTACGCTACTCGGTGTTTATGAATGGCGGTCCTTCGCAAAACAGGAGCGGAAGCGTAGGCTTCTCGTTAGATAACAACGTAGAGCTAAAGGTGCGCAACAGAAAAGATACAACGGGTACTGGAGAAAGAAAACTAGCCATTTTACAAGGATTAACTTTTAATACCGGTTACGATCTGTTTAGGGTAAATAAAAAACTTTCGCCAATAAACTTTAGCGGCCGCTCGCAGTTTACCGAAAAACTAGGCATTAACTTTAGTGGTGTATTTAGCCCATATAGTGTAGATTTGGTAGAATATACCACAGGTACTGGTGTCAATAAGGTCACTACTTATTCTTATCAAGAAATAGATAGGTATGTGTGGAAAGATGGTAAGTTACCACGAATGACTAGCCTAAATTTTTCTTTTGATTATAGCTTAAACCCTGAAGCTTTTAAGAAAAGGAATGAAAATATAGATAACCTAAATAACCAGAATACCCCATCAACCAGAACACAAGAACAAATAGACCAATTAAATGCCATTAGCAGAGATCCTAATGCTTTTGTTGATTTTAACATTCCGTGGAACTTCTCTTTTTCTTACAGTTTTAATTACAATAATAGTTTAGGCCGGCCAGAAACAAGATCTATTACAAATACCTTAAACTTTAATGGCGATTTTAATTTGACGCCAAAGTGGAAGATACAATACACTTCTGGCTATGACTTTAAAGCTAAGAATCTATCCCAAACATCATTTTCTATTTATAGAGACCTGCACTGTTGGGATTTAAGTGCCAGTTGGGTGCCTTTTGGCGCATACCAAAGTTATTCTATTGATATTAAAGTAAAGGCATCTGTACTACAAGATTTAAAACTGAGCAAGCGTAAAGGGTTTTATACAAGGTATTAGGGAGTCCGTAAAGTCGGAAAAGACTGATGTCCGAAAACTGTTTTGTGTTCTTTGTGTCTTTTGTGGTTTCAACAAAAAATCGTAAATCGTACTTCTAAAAAATTAAATCAAAGTGTTAGCAGAAATTATAACCATAGGCGACGAAATACTAATCGGGCAAATTGTAGATACCAATTCTGTTTGGATGGCTACAGCGCTGAATGAGATTGGGGTAAAAGTAAAGCAGATCAGTTCTATTTCGGACGAAGCGCAACATATTATCAATGCTTTAGACGAAGCACAGCGACGGGCCGATATTATTCTAATTACCGGAGGCTTAGGGCCAACTAAAGACGACATTACCAAACAAACCTTGTCGAAGTATTTTGGCATGCCTTTACGTATTGACGAGCCAACATTGGCACATGTAAAACAGTTTTTTGAAAAACTGAATAGACCAATGATTGACGTGAACATAAAGCAAGCCGAAGTGCCAGAGGGCTGCACCGTAATTATGAACAAGAATGGCACTGCACCTTGTATGTGGTTCGAAAATAATGGTAAAATCATTGTGTCTATGCCCGGTGTTCCTTTTGAGATGAAATACCTCATGGAAGATGAGATTATTCCACGCATTAAACAGCGTTTTAAGCTACCGATCCTTATTCATCAGAATATTCTTGTTGCTGGGTTGGGCGAATCGTTTTTGGCAGAACAGATTGCCGACTTGGAAGAAGCGCTTCCATCATACATTAAATTGGCCTATTTACCCAAATTAGGGCAGGTTAGGCTACGCTTAAGTGCTACAGGTGATAACGAAGCTACATTATTGGCAGAAGTAATGCTTCATACACGTAAAATTGTTGAACGTATAGAAAAATACGTGGTTATAACCGAAGATTTACCTTTTGAAAAAGCTATTCTGAATTTAATGGAAAAGCATGGCTTAACACTTTCGGTAGCAGAAAGTTGTACTGGCGGTTATATTTCACATTTATTTACACAACATTCGGGTTCTTCAGCGGTATTTCAGGGAGGGGGGGTAACCTATGCTAACGAGTTAAAGCAACGCTTATTAAACGTAAAGGAAAAAACTTTAGCAACCTATGGTGCCGTAAGCGAACAAACGGCCAAAGAAATGGCTTTAGGAGCTATTGCTAATTTTAAAACAGACTATGCCGTAGCCGTTACGGGCATTGCTGGGCCAAATGGAGGTACTAAAGAAAAACCAGTAGGCACCGTATGGATAGCTGTAGCAAACAAACAGGACTTAAAAGCAAAACTGTACAATTTTGCTAGTAAACGAGTTCAAAATATAGAACGTTCGGCTATGGCCGCTTTAATGATGCTTTTTTTACAGTTGAAACAAGATTTGAATGTAAAGCATTAAAAAGCGTATTTTTGCCAACGTAAACAATTTACACTAACTAAAAAAATATGGCTCAATACGAATTGCTATTGCCAAAAATGGGTGAGAGTGTTGCCGAAGCAACCATTATTAAATGGACTAAACAACCTGGCGATAATATTAGTTTAGATGATACTATTTTAGAAATTGCTACAGATAAGGTAGATTCTGAAGTACCTTCCCCAGTAGCCGGAAAATTGGTAAAACAGCTTTTTTCGCCCGATGATGTAGTGCAAGTAGGTGCTGTTATTGCCATTATAGAATTAGAAGATGGTGCGCAAACAGAAGCTGTACCAACGCCACAGCCACCCACAAAGGTGGAGGAAGTAACCACTGCACCAGTAGCAGAATCTATTCCGGGTATTAGTCAATTGCCTACAGCAAACACGGCACCTCAAACTAATGTAGCTGATAAAGCTTCAGATAGATTTTACTCGCCTTTGGTGAAAAACATAGCTAAAGAAGAAGGAGTTACTGTTGAAGAGCTAGATGGCATTAAAGGTTCTGGGAGCGAAGGCCGCTTAACTAAGGAAGATTTACTGAGCTATATACAACAAAGAAAAGGCGGTGTGGCAAAAGCCAAAGAGCCTATCGCTTCATTACCACCTCAACAACAAGAGCAGCCAAAAGCAACGCCAGTGGCTACAAGTGTAAGCGGTGGCGACGAAATTATAGAAATGGACAGGATGCGAAAATTAATTGCCGAACACATGGTAATGAGCAAGCATACCTCGCCACACGTTACTTCATTTGTTGAGGCCGATGTAACCAATTTGGTACTTTGGCGCAATAAAGTGAAGAAAGCTTTTGAGCAGCGTGAAAACGAAAAAATTACCTTTACGCCAATTTTTGTCGATGCCGTTGCTAGGGCCATTAAAGATTTTCCGATGATTAATGTTGCTGTAAACGGAACACAAATTATTAAGAAAAAAGATATTAATATTGGCATGGCTGCCGCTTTGCCTTCTGGAAACTTAATTGTACCGGTAATTAAAAATGCCGATCAATTAAATTTATTAGGTTTAACTAAAGCAGTTAACGATTTGGCCAATAGGGCCCGTATTTCTAAATTAAAGCCAGACGAAACACAGAATGGCACATTTACCTTAACCAATGTTGGTTCTTTTGGTAATGTAATGGGAACGCCAATAATTAACCAACCGCAAGTGGCAATTTTAGCTGTTGGTGCTATTAAAAAGAAGCCTGCAGTATTAGAAACCGAACACGGAGATGTGATTGCCATTAGGCACATGATGTTCTTATCGTTATCTTACGACCATAGGGTAGTGGATGGTGCATTGGGCGGTTCTTTTGTTCGCCGTGTGGCAGATTATTTAGAAAACTGGGATATTAACAGAGAAATTTCTTAATACTACTATTTGAATGATATAAATTGAGCTTCGCAGGGTTTCTTGCGGAGCTTTTTTGTAGCCATTAGCTTTCGCTTCAATTTTGCTTAAAAACAACAACAATCTGTAAATCTGTAATCGGAACAAGTGCGTTGGCAAAATGAACAGCAGGTAATCAATAGAATAATAATCTAACTGAGGTTGTGAGAAATAACGTTACTCTTAGCCCTTTAAATCCCAAAGCAAATTTGAAATTATTTATTCTTGTGTCGCAATTTTTTAGTAATTTAACTTTACTTCCAATTTTAGGATCACCCATCCTAAAAACAAAATCCATCAATATTATACAAGTCCACCTCAAATCCACGTTAAGTCCACCTCAAGTTCGCCCTTACTGTAGCTTTACTGGTGCGTTGTCCCTAATATACCTTTATATATCTAGTACTGCCCTCAGCTTATTAGTATGCTATTCGTATTTAAGAGTAGGTGAAGAAGCTTGTTGGTTTATGCTAATATCTTATTCTGATAGGCTAAGATAACATAATGGCAGAAGCTATGTGTTTGGTTATATTTGATGTTTATCCATTTTGAAATTTATGAAACCAATAATGATGGCTAATTCGTTAGCTAGAACTTTTTTTTCTTTAACCTTTTTCTTACTCGTAGGTGCTCCATCTTTTTCGCAAGTGAAGTTTCCTGGAATAGTGGTTGCAGAGAGTAAAAATCCTTTTAAAGAGCGAATGTACTCGCCTAGCATTGTGGTATTGCCCGATGGCAGTTATGTAGTATCGCAAGATATGTCTAAGGGAATTGGCATACATAAAAGCACAGATAAAGGACTGACGTGGAAGTTTATAACTAAAATTGATATTGGACATTGGGGTGGTCTTTTTGTACATAAAGATGCGCTTTATATTATGGGTACAAGTAAATCTTTTGGCGATATAATTATTTATAGATCTACTGATGGTGGCAATAGTTGGACAAAAGGTTTGGACGAAAATAATGGTTTGCTCTTTAAAGGTAGGTATCATACAGCGCCTGTTCCTGTTGTGGTACATAACGGACGAATTTGGAGAGCTTACGAAGAAACAATTGGTGATGAGCCAAATAGAGACTTTCATGCGTTGGTAATTTCTGCGCCAGTAGATGCCGATTTATTAAAAGCTTCGAGTTGGACAAGATCTAATTCTATACGATTTGAGGAAAAATGGATTAACGCCAAACGTCCAAATTGGTTGGAAGGAAATGTAGTGGTTGCGCCCAATGGTAAACTCATAGACTTTATGCGTTTGGAAACTTGGCTGGGCAAAGACCAAAAATACGAATTGGAAGGGGCAGCGGCAGGCAAGCCGAGGCATGAAGTGGCTGCTGTAATTTCGGTTTCTGATGATGGTAAAAAGGTATCTTTCGACAGTACTCCTTCAGCATATGTATTATTTCCTGGCGCAGAAACAAAATTTACCATTAGGTTTGATCCTGTATCTAAATTGTATTGGACAGCAGTAAATAAAATTACCTATTTCGATAAAAAATCTATAGAAACTTATAACGGAAACTGGCATCAGCGTAATTTATTAGCACTTTATTCTTCTAAGGATTTAAAAAATTGGGAAGAAAAATATCATATTGTGAAATGGAATGCGGGTACTCCTTTAAATACTTGGGATGTGTTTGGTTTCCAGTATGCAGATTGGCAATTTGAAGGCAATGACATTGTTTTAGTAAGCAGAAGTTCCTGGTATGGGGCTCGTTATCACGATGCTAACTTGATTACCTTTCATCGTATAAAAAATTTTAGAAATGTAAAGCTCTCCGATTCTCCTGCCGACTTATATCCATTAACGATAACTAAGGATATTTTAACTTTTGATCTGAAAAAGACAGAAAATACTTTAAACAGTATTAAATCTAGTTGGATAGAAAAGGGAATAGAATCTGCGGTAATTAATGCTGGTAAAGGTGTACAACTTGAGCATAAAGGAGCTGGAAGAATTTTGTTAAATGCTTTGCGACCAACGAAAGTGAAAGCCAATGCAATAGATAATGAGCAGTTTATAGCTATTGAACTTTCTATAGCGGATGGTTATAAACTGAACATAGCCAGTATTGATTTAAAATTAGGTAAAAACCTAAATGAAACAGTGAAAACCAAATGGCATTTTAGTGTAAACGGTGGTAAAACTTTTAAAGAAATAACTAACTACGATTTTCCTTTAGGAGTTATAGACGAAAAAGGCACGCCCCAATCTAAGCTTTACCTCTCGGGTTATAAAGAATTACAAAATATAAACGCTAACCAAAAATTAATATTAAGGATGTATTTCTTCGGTTATAATAATAAAGAAATGCAGTTTTCTTTGAATGATTATTTAAAGATTGGCGGAACGGTTACAAAATAGGTTTTGGCAAATGTTTTTAATGCTTGAGTTAATTAATCTTTAGTTAATAGTTAAATCCACGTAAAACGTAAAAACCCAGACATCCATCTGGGTTTTTAGTATCAAAACAAAACAATATAAAATTTAATTGGCTAATATTCCTTCTGCCCTTATAGCTTTAATATCTTGTTCGTTATAAGTAATTCTGCCAGTTTGGGCAATAAAAACATCTTTGTTTACGAGTATATCTTTATTTTCTAGCAAGCTCTTTAAGCTCACATTCCCAATTACATACTTATAATCGTTGCGTGAGAAACGCTCAGAAATATCTGTAACCTGTAATTTTTCTACGGTATATTCGTGTTGGTAACGCAGGTAAACTTCTAAGTTTACTTTATCGGTATGGATTAGGCCATTCTTTTGATGGTATTTTTTGTATTCGTAACGGTAATCGTAACGAAGTGCGGCAATATCAGAAAGTACGGCAGCGCCTGTTGGATGCCCACCGGCACCTTTTCCAAAGAAAAACTGTTTATCTGCAAAAGCAGCCTGTACTGTTACGCCATTGTACTCGTTCTCTACGTTGAAAAGGAAATCATCACTCTTCACAAATTTTGGCAATACAAAAGCAATGATGTGTTTAGTGCTTATTTTTCTTGCGGTTGGCACTAATTTAATTTTATAATTTTTTTCTTTTGCGTATTGGATATCAGCATCGCTCAAATTTTGAATGCCAATGTTAAGAATCTTATCAGGATTGATGAATAAACCATAAGCATGGGCAGTGGCAATGGCCAATTTAAACTTCGGGTCGTAACCACCTACATCTAAAATGGGGTTTGTTTCTGCAAAACCTAGGTCTTGTGCTTCTTTTAGTGCATCTTGGTAACTAGCACCTTCGTTAAATATTTTAGAAAGAATGTAGTTAGAAGAACCGTTAAAAATGCCACTAATGCCATGTAGTAATTCGTTATCGTAGTATTCTTCTAAATTTCTGATAATTGGAATACTGCCACAAACCGAACCTTCGTACAATAAAGAAGTACCGTGCTTTTCTTGTAAATGAACTAACTCTTCGAGATGGGTAGCAATCATTTTTTTATTGGCCGAAACTACATTTTTACCACTTGTTAACGCTCTTTTGGTAATTTGATAAGCCACGTCGGCATCGTCAATAAGCTCTACAATGGTGTTAATTTCTGGGTTGTTTAATATTTCATCGTGAGAGGTGGTGAAAAGATGTGCGTCTAAAGTTCTTTTCTTTTCGGGGTTTTTAATGGCAATTTTTACCACTTCTAAATTAAGATTTTGAGCTTTGATAATGTCATGAAGACCTTGTCCAACAACTCCAAATCCAAATAATCCTATTTTTAGTTTCTTACTCATGTGTCTTTATTTTTAGCATAGCGCATAAAGCATTAGCATTTTTCTTCCGCTTTATGCCTGTGCCCTTTGCTTTATACTAAGCGGTGTGTTGTAGTTTAATTACTTTTTTGTTTTTGGTGGCATTTTCTTTTAAAAAATTGCCGATAATGTTCGTTAATTTATCGGTTTCTATTAAGAAGCCATCGTGTCCGTAAGCACACTTGATGCTTGCAAATTGCGCCTCATTAATGTGTTTTGCTAAAAACTGTTGTTCGGAAATAGGGAAGAGCATATCGTTCTCAATACCTATCACCAAAGTATTTGATTTTACTAATTTCAACGCATCGGCTATGCTTTTTCTGCCACGGCCAACATTGTGGCTATCCATCGCTTTGCTTAAATACCAATAACTGTAGGCGTTAAAGCGTTTACAAAGTTTTTCGCCTTGATAGTTTTGATAAGACGAAGCCCTAAAATCGGTTACTTTATCGTTTACACTTTCTAGTTGAGTTTCGTTGTAGGCTTCGTAAGTTCTGTAAGACAATAGCGCAATGCTTCTGGCTGTTTTTAGTCCTTTTAGGCCGCCATCGGGTTTATTGGCATAAAAAGTTCTATCGGTGGCAATAGCCAAACGCTGGCTTTCGTTAAAGGCAATTCCCCAAGGCGAATGGGCCGCATTGGTAGCTACTAAAATCAAATTTTCTATTTCGGTTTTACCGCTAATGCTCCATTCTAGTGCTTGTTGGCCGCCCAAGGAGCCACCAATTAACGCCTTAATTTTATCGATACCTAAATGATCTGCCAATAGTTGGTGCAAGGTGGCCAAATCTCTAATGGTAAACTCTGGGAAAGCCAAATAGTAAGGTTGGCCAGTAACAGGGTTTGTACTTAATGGATTTGTTGTGCCGTAGTTAGAGCCCAAAATATTGGCGCAAATAATAAAATGTTCATCGGGATTAAACAAATCTTTGGTGCCAAATAAACCTTTCCACCAATCTAGTACGTCTGCATTTGCCGTCAGGGCATGACAAACCCAAACTACGTTGTCTTTCTTTGCATTGAGTTTGCCAAAAGTTTGGTATGCAATTTCGAGATTACGAAGTTTTTTTCCGTTTTCTAATTTGAGTATTTTAGGGTGTTTATATGTTGATGAAGTACTCATTTGCGTAGTTATGTTGGTGTTTTTCTATAGGTAGATGTGTTAATTAATTTAAAGCAGCAAATGCTTGTTCAAAATCTGCCTTAATGTCGTCGATGTGCTCAATGCCTACGGCTACCCTTAATAAGCTAGGTGTAACGCCGGCTGCCAATTGTTCTGCATCGCTTAATTGTTGGTGCGTAGTAGCTGCTGGTTGTATAATTAACGTTTTAGCATCGCCTAGGTTGGCTAAATGGCTTACTAACTTTAAGTTATCTACTACTTTAATGGCGTTTTCTTTACTGCCTTTTAGTTCGAAACTTAGCACAGCACCAAAGCCATTAGATAAATATTTTTTAGCATTGGCATGGTATGGGCTGCTCTCTAAACCTGGGTAATTTACTTTGGCAACTGCCGGATGGTTTTCTAACCATTTGGCTAGTGCTAAAGTATTTTCTACATGGCGCTGTACTCTTAACGAAAGGGTTTCTAAACCTTGTAATAGTAAAAACGAATTAAATGGAGATTGTGAGGCACCAAAATCTCTTAAACCTTCTACACGGGCTCTAATAATGAACTGAATGTTTCCAAATGGGCCATTTTGTCCAAAAACATCGTTGAAAATTAAACCATGGTAGCCTTCTGATGGCTCGGTGAATTGACTGAATTTACCATTGCCCCAATTGTAGTTGCCCCCATCAACAATTACACCGCCAATGCTGGTGCCATGCCCGCCAATCCATTTTGTGGCCGACTCTACCACCACATTTGCACCATGTTCAATAGGTTTAAATAGAAAGCCAGCAGCACCGAAGGTATTGTCCACAATTAAAGGTAGGTCGTGCTTTTTCGCAATAGTTGCAATTTGCTCGAAATCTATTACGCTAAACGATGGGTTTCCAATGGTTTCTAAATAAATAGCTTTAGTGTTTTCATCAATGTTTGCCTCAAAATCTGCTGGGTTGTCGCCATCAGCAAACTTTACGGTAATGCCCAAGCGCTTAAAAGCTACCTTGAACTGGTTGTAAGAACCGCCGTACAAGTGGCTCGACGAAACAAAATTATCGCCTGCTTGCAAAATGTTGTTTAGTGCAATAAATTGTGCTGCCTGTCCAGAAGCTACTGCCAAAGCTGCTACACCGCCTTCTAGGGCCGCAATACGCTTTTCAAAAACATCGGTAGTAGGGTTCATGATGCGGGTATAAATGTTGCCAAACTCTTTTAATGCAAAAAGATTAGCGCCGTGTTCAGAGTTTTTAAAACCGTACGAAGTAGTTTGATATAAAGGAACTGCCCTAGAGCCTGTTACTGGATCTATTTCTTGGCCTGCGTGTACTTGTAATGTTTCGAATTTATGTTGTTGTGACATGTTTCTTTCTTTTTTAGTTAGGGGTAATGATTTATATAATTATGATTTGCCTTTTGGCTGTATAATAGTAAGAATGCGTATCCCGTTTTAGTGGGACCTTCCGAGTTTGGATAAAGCTGCAAAATGGAAGATTTTGATATTAATTATATGCCGTAGCACATGCACATGGTAAATTGCATGCTAATACAATTAATAGCAGTGTAAAAGGTATTTTTACCTACCGATTGGGGAAACGTATTTCTTGAAGAAATTGAATTAATTAGTTTCATCTTATTAATTTATATTTCCAAAAAGCACCATGCTAGTTGGTCAGGAATTGGCACCTTCTCTTTGTGAGGGTTGCCAGTGGGTCAGTGAGCCTGTCTCTCGCCACTTCTTTATAAATCAACACCTATTGGTAATTGATTTTTATTTGGCTTTCCAAATAATATTTCAAATATAGGTAGTTTTTTATTTTAATGCAAAATAATATTTTGATATTTTTTTATATATCTGATTTTCAGTTGTTTTTTGTGTTGTTTGGTTTGCTTTTTTGGAGGTGTTTGAGTTGAGTGAAATTTAAACAACTTTTAAATACGGTATTAAAATAACCCATCGGAGCGGTAATATATTTGATATTAGCATGTCAACTGTAGCAGAATAAAATACTAACTTTGTAAGCTTACTATATTATTTTTTTAAAACCTTGAAAACAAATTTTTTAAATACAATTATACAACGGCAAAACCAGCAGCAAGTAGTACCGTCAAACCAAACTATTGCGCATTGGGCCCAAACGCTGCTCAACTTAATTTTTCCGGAGAGAGGTGCTTCTACCAATTATGACCAAGAAGCATTAAAAGGCGTTTTCTTTGAATTAAAAGAAGAGTTGCAGTTGATATTAAAATTTACAAAAGGTTGTGGTAAAAATGAGCATAGAGAGATTGCGGAGACTTTTTTTGATTGTTTACCCGAAATTTACAGGAAACTAACCACAGATTTAACGGCCATTGTAGAGGGAGACCCTGCGGCAAAAAGCGAGTTCGAGATTATTAGGTGCTATCCGGGATTTTTTGCCATTGCCATGTATCGTTTTGCGCATCAATTACATTTGTTGGGCGTGCCGCATATTCCTCGTATCATTACCGAATATGCACATACTACTACGGGAATTGATATTCATCCGGCAGCCAAAATAGGTGAATATTTGTATATAGACCATGGCACAGGCTTGGTAATAGGTGAGACCACGGTAATTGGAAATTATGTGAAATTATATCAAGGCGTTACCTTAGGTGCGCTAAGTGTAGATAAATCCAAATCTAGTTCTAAAAGGCATCCCACCATTGGCAACCATGTAATTATTTATTCTGGTGCCACCATTTTAGGTGGAGAAACTTTTGTTGGCGATTATAGTGTTATTGGTGGCAATGTTTGGCTAACTAAAAGTATTCCAGAAGGCTCAACAGTTTACCATCAGGCAGAAATTAAAATTAAGGAAAAGAATAGTTGATAGTTTACTAGACGATGGTTAAAAAAGTTGGAGCGTCTTAAATCAGTTATTACCTGTAAAACTATAAAAAAATATGAAAACCATTATAGATTGTATTGGAAATACCCCTTTGGCAGAAATAAGGTATTTGAATACCAACCCCAATGTTAAAATTTATGCTAAGCTAGAAGGGAATAATCCGGGTGGAAGTGTAAAGGATAGGGCTGCGTTAAATATGATACGCAGTGCAATGGAGCGGGGAGAAGTGGCTCAAAACACGAAATTAATTGAAGCAACCAGCGGAAATACAGGCATTGCTTTAGCTATGATTGCCTCGATTTACGGTATTGAAATTGAATTGGTCATGCCATCAAGTTCTACAAGAGAACGTACTTTAACCATGGAAGCCTTTGGCGCAAAGGTAACTTTACTAGATTCTATAGAAATTTGTAGAGATTATGCCGAGGAAAAAGGTGCTAAGCCTGGCTATTTTTTGTTAAATCAATTTGCTAACCCTGATAATTATTTAGCGCATTATAAAACCACAGGTCCAGAAATTTGGGGCGAAACCGAAGGGAAAATTACGCATTTTGTAAGTAGTATGGGAACTACTGGCAGCATTATGGGCAATTCTAGGTATTTAAAGGAAAAGAATCCCGCTATTCAAATTGTAGGTTGTCAGCCTACGGAGGACTCGTCTATTCCTGGTATTCGTCGTTGGCCTATCGAATATTTGCCAAAAATTTATGAACCTGAAAGGGTAGATCGAATTATGGATGTTTCGCAGCAAGATGCCACATTTGCCGCAAGGGCATTGGCAAAAAGAGAGGGTGTTTTTGCCGGGATGAGTAGTGGCGGTGCTTTTCATTGTGCCTTGCAGTTAGCTGAAGAATTAGCAAGTGGCCTAATTGTGTTTATTGCATGCGATAGGGGAGATAGGTATTTAAGCAGTGATTTGTTTGGTTAACGGACAGGATATTTAACGTGATTTATGGTCGTTTTTTATTGAAAAGTGAGCGACCAAAATGAAGGGAAAATTATTGGCTACCTACCAATTGGTATAGGTTGCGCCTTTGCTTTGAAGCCAGAGTTAATGCAATTACATCGCTACCACAAAGGCCGATTTTAAGTCAATTTAGTAGTTTTTACTGAGACTATCGCTCAATGTCATTAAGTTAACGTGAGTTTTGGGTCTTAATTTAGCTAAACAGACCCTGACCACGAAGTAGCTGCGAAGCAAAATAAATTCAGCGCTTGCTCGGAGTATCGGAGGTGACGGTAAATTGGCGTTTCGTCTCCCGAAATTAATTCGGGACTAGCTTTTAAGGTTCTATCTAATTATTTTTTTAATCAACATAGCCTTAAGCGTTTGATTTACAGTGCAAAATATCTAAAACTCACGTTAATATAGGCTTATTTTTTGCAATAATCGCCAGAGTTTTCGGGCGCTTTCTTGTGGTTTAAATCAACATTGTTGTAGCTGGTATTTGCGCCCCAAGAAAATATTTTCTCAAAAAAAGGAAGCAATTTATCGTCCTTTACCTGTGCTAAAAAGTAAACTTCATGTTCTTTTTCCTTAATTCCCATTTCGTACAAAATAAGGTCGTGTTTGTAAATGCCAATGCTGTTAAAGTATTGGCGCATTCTAAAATACTCGCATACGTTGCCGCTTTCTAGCTTTCCGGCAAAGAAAAAAGGCATAAACCTACCAATTACATAACATAGGCCCGAAATAGTTTTGCCTATAATGTGGTATTTAAATTCGTAAAATTTAGAGATAGGAATTTCGTATTCCCTCATGATTTCTAGTACCTCTTTTCGGTGTTCCCATTCATCTATTTCAATTTGCTTTACCGCTGCTTTTTGTTCGGCAGTATTTACATTTTCGGCATGGCCAATGTAGGCAAAGGCCGCTGCTTTTTCTGCCGAATAAGCTTGCTGTAAAAGTTTGGTTAAAGCACGATGATTGATTTTCAAGAGCGTAAAAGCTTGGGTTTAGTTACTGGTTACAAGGGCCTTCGGGGATTTCTTTGCTTATTTTGAGCAATTTAGTGACCACCATTGTAGAGTCGTAACCACCAGTTATGGTAGCAGTATCTGATTTTACCAAGTGTGCTTCTACCTCTATATATACAGGGGTATATGGTTTTTCGAAGCCTAAATTGTTATACGCTAGCTCTAAGTTTTTAGCACTGTCTATTACCCAATACTCACGGCTTTCATCGCAGTCGGTAAATGATTTTACTTCTGGACCAAAGCTATATAGGCCTTTTAAGGTAACAGACTTGCCTTTTTCTTGCTCCGAATTTTTATTGTTGCTACAAGACCAAATTAAGGCCATAGCAAATAATAACACACCAACTAATTTACTACCACTATACATAGGCTAAAGATCTTGATTAATACGATCTATCTTCTTAATGCTTAAATTTGATGCCAAACTTGAAGCGATGAAAGAAAAAAAGGCAACAGTAACAAAAACTAGTACAAAATCTTTCCATTTTAAAGCAATGGGGTAAGCGTTTGAAAACATAAAATTTGCATCGCCCATTTTTACCCAACCAAACTTTTGTTGTAGCAGGCAAAAAGTTAATCCTATTAATATGCCAAAGATACAACCAATAAGTGTGATCATCATGCCTTCGGCTAAAAAAATTCGCCTAATTAAACGTTTTCCTGCTCCTAAACTGCTTAATACCGATATATCTTTTTGTTTATCGATCACCAACATGGTTAGCGAGCCAATAATGTTAAAAATTGCAATAATTAAAATAAAGGTAAGGATGATGTAAACCATCCATTTTTCTGAGCCGAGCAGGTTGTAGAGCGTTTGGTTTTGTTCAATTCTGTTTTTTACTACATAGTTACTGCCTAAATCTGCAGACATTTTCGCTTTTAGCTTTTCGGTGTCTATGTTTGGCTGTACATTAATTTCTATGGCCGATATATTTTTAGGCTCGCCCAACAACTCCCGGGCAAAGCTTAACGGAACAATTAACAAGTTATCAAAATCTTGCTGTACTTCAAAAACACCTGCGGGCGCAATGCTTAGCATGGTAAAGTCATCCATGGGGTTAACCGCATTTCCGGTAGCACCTTTTTTTGGAGAAAAAACTTGCAGCTGCTCAAACGGATCGGCAGGGTTGGTATCTAAAAAAGCTTGCAGTGCCGAGCCTACTACCGCTTGGGGCTGGCCAATTTTGTTTGCTAGTACAAAAGTGCCATCGAGCATAATGGTGTCTAGACTTTTGTTTTTTAAAAAATCGCTGCTTACACCTTTTATAACTGCTGGGGTTTGTTTGGTATTATATCTTACTAGGGCATTTTCTGCCAATACTTCTGTAAAAGAATAAATTTTTTTATCCTTTTTTAATTGGTTAAAATAAGTGGTATTGGGATCAAAGGTTTTGCCTTTGGCCGGTGCCACTAAAATTTGGGGCGTAATGCTGTTGAACATTTTAAGCACCGTTTCCTCAAAACCGTTGAATACAGATAGAATGATAACTAAGGCCGCACTGCCCACCATTACGCCCAGCATAGAAATTGCCGAAATGATGTTGATGGCATTGGTAGATTTTTTTGCAAAAAGGTACCTGCGGGCAATATAGATAGCGGTGTTCACTGTGGGTAAAGATAGGGAAAAACCCCCAACCCCTAAAGGGGAGTTATGCTTTAGGTTTAAAGGCGCAAGGTTCTTAAAGAATAAAATTTGCTAATATGGTCAACATGTATTTTCTTTAAAGTTTATTTATTCCTGTCCCATGAAAAAATGCAGTATCTGCCATGTTGCTTTTATACTTTTAGTAAGTATTAGTTACGCTTTTGCTCAAGACGGTAATATTGCTTACTGGAAACCAAAAATCATAGACTTCACCACTGGTACACCTTTAGAAACGGCCAACATTTCTATTAACAAAAAAGTAGATTACCCAATTGGCAACAATGGTTTAGCCAATATTCCACTAAACAAAATTAACGAAGGAGACAGCATTTTTGTGAGTTGTATGGGATATCAAACATCCAGTTTTTACGTTCAAAACAAGAAAAACTTACGCAATACAATTGAACTTACACCAGTGAGTTATGGGCTTAAAGAGGTTGAAATTTCAAAGAGTAAAAATAAATTTAAAGAAATAACTGTTGGCACACAAGCCTTTACTATTACCAGTGTAGGGGTTTATTACAATAGTAGCTTTGGTCTTTACATCAATAATAAAGATAAAAAAAACGGGCTTCATCAAAGCGGTTAATATTAGGATGTTTGACCGTGCTGATGGTATAGAAATGCCATTTAGGTTAAGGTTATATAAAAAAGAATCTGGAGAAACCTTTCCAAGATTAGAACTAATGGAGCCAATGATTGTGCAAAATGTTAAAAAGAAGCGATGGTTTACTGTTGATATTTCTTACCTAGGTATTAGGCTACCAGAAGAGGGCTTTTTTATTGTTGTTGAAATATTAGGTAAAGAATATTACAGTGGTAAATTGGTAAAGTCATTCGGCTGGTACGTAAACCAAATTCCTAATTTCGGTGCAACTACTTTCCCCAAAGCTTATAATAAAGATAATTATTCGATTATTAAGAGAGACAACAAAAAATGGATTTTATATAAAAATGACGAATATCAGCTCCAGGCTAAAATTATAGAGGAGCGATAAACTACCCCACCAAAAACGGGTTATTCACTTTTTCGTAGCCAATGGTGGTGCTTGGACCATGTCCAGGGAATACTTCACAATCATCTGGCAAAGCAAATACATTGGTTTTAATGCTTTCTATTAACTGCTGGTGGTTGCCGCCTGGCAAATCTGTACGGCCAATACTGCGGAAGAACAACACATCGCCACCTATTAAAAAATTTTCTGCTTTGGCATAGAAGCATAAATGTGCTGGTGAATGGCCTGGCGCAAAAACCAACTCCAATTCACTGTTACCAAAAGTAACTGTTCCGGTTTCTGCTAAAAAAACTTCTGGCTCTGGCGATACTTCGTATTTAAAGCCCATTTGTGGGGCATAGCTCACCACGCTGTGCAACAAGGGCAATTCGCCTTTATGAAACTGCGGTTTTAAACCCCATTGGTCGAAAACAAACTTGTTGCCCAGCACATGATCGATATGGCAATGTGTATTTAACAACAAAACAGGTTTTAATCCTTTTTCGGCAATAAAATTTACCAACCGATTTTGTTCGCTACCCTCGTACATTCCCGGATCTATAATTACACACTCGCCAGTTTCGTCAAATAAAACGTACGTGTTTTCTTGGTAAGGGTTAAAAGTGAATTGTTGTATGTTTATCATGTTGTTTTAAGGTTGAAACGTTAAAAGAGTTGTAAAGTTATAACGTTTCAATTTTACAACGTTACAACATTTCAACCTAAATTACCTCTTCCACTGAAACGTTTCGATCAGCTTATCAATATCTTGTTTAATAAATTTAATAACAGGCTGTATGGAATCGTATTGCGGACGCTCGTTGAAATACAGTGCACCACGCAAGTAATGGTTTACGCTATCGGTTAAAAAAAACTGAACTGACGATGCCGTATTGCCTTCTATACTGTAATAAATGCCATAAACTTTCTTGTCTGGATAGTTGATGATGCGTTGGTCAATGGCATCGGCCTTAATGGTATGTTTCATGGCCAAGCTACGGGCATTCTCGGTCATCTCGTTGTAGGTTTTTGCCGAAAAAACATCGTAGTAAGTAAGGTGCAATACCCCGTTAAACTGGGTGAAGTTTAAGTTTTTCCAGCAAGGTTGTGCGTTTTTATCGGTATCGGCAGCTATTTGAGTATAAGTAGGATAACTAAAAGTATAAGGGCAGGCACCCTCAAAAAGTTGGTATTTTTTTTCGGGAAAGTTAATGCGGAAATAGCCTTTGGGCTTGGGCATAGCAACTTTCTCATTACTACATGAGGCTAATGTTGCTGCCAGCAATATCAAACAAAAAAGACGAAGTAATAAACTCATACTTATGTGATGATGTGAAAATACGGTATTGTATTATAGGCTTTGTGCTTTACATGGTCTAATCATCGCCATCTGCTAATGATCAAATTTGCTCATTCCAAATTTCCCAAGAACGCTCGGCTTGTAAATGTAGCATTTCTAAGCCGTTCTTTATAGTTGCGCCCTGTGCTTTTGCTTTCGTTAAAAATGCAGTTTCTTCGGGGTTATAAACTAAATCGTAGGCCAAATGTTTTTGGTTAAGGTGTTGGTACGGGATAGGGGGAAACGATTCGGTATTTGGAAGCATGCCCAACGGAGTAGTGTTTACCAAAATGGTATATTCTTCTAGTACTTCTTTAGTTACGCTAGAGTAAAGTACGGCATTGGGCTGTACATTTCTAACTACCGAGATAAAAGGAATTTGCAGCTGGTTAAAGATGTATTTTACGGCCTGTGCCGCACCGCCATCGCCAAATATTAAGGCCTTGATATGGTGAGGTTTTAATAGTGGTTTTAACGATTCTTTAAAACCGTAGGCATCGGTGTTGTAGCCTTTTAAAATTGGTTTTTCTCCAGATTGGTCTATACGGATACAGTTTACGGCACCAATTTTCTCGGCGGCCTCATCTAGTTCGCTTAAGTAGGGCATTACGGCTACCTTGTGGGGTATAGTTACATTTAGTCCGCAAAGTAGTGGATCTGCCTCAATTAAATCAAGTACATCTTTTGCCTGCGGTATGGGGTGAAGCTCGTACCTGCAATTTGCTATGTTTTCTTTCTTAAACTTATCTGCAAAAAATTGTTTAGAAAAAGATGCGGAAAGCGGAAAGCCAATTAAACCAAAAGTTCTCATAAAAGAAATATAGTCGTTGCTCTTCCAGTTCTTATTGGAAGAGCCAATTTTGTTCTGTGGGGATAGGTTGAAGAACCTCTCCCGTAAATTTGAACAAAGGTGTATTAAATTTATTTATTTAAGAAATAATCGAAGGTGTCGCCACGTAAGCCTAAGCGAATGGTTTCTAAAGGAATTACTTCTGCTGGGGCAATGTTACCTAAGTTTACATTAGATCCAATTAATTTGATGAACCACACTTGTTGTTCTTTTTGTGGGGCTTCCCAAATGATCCGTTCATCTGGTATTTGTGTTAAAATTTCGTCAACCAAGCCTTCTCTAACCTCTCCAGTACCACGGTAAATGCCCACATTTCCGCCTTCCCTTGCTTCGGCAATTACTTTCCAGGAGCCTGCTTCTATTTCGGCTTTCATGAGCTGTATCCACTTGTATGGCGCAAAAATCTTGGCGGCATCTTTAGAGCCAACTTCAGAAATTACGGTTACTTGTTTGGCCAATTTGGCAATATATTCGCACTTTTCTTCGTGGTTAATATCCATAGAGCCGTCAGAAACTTCGGCGTATTCCATTCCAAATTTTTCCAATACTCTTTGGTAGTCTTCAAATTGGTTTCTAATGGTGAAAGCTTCGAATAAAGTGCCCCCAAAATAAACGGGAATACCTGCGCTGCGGTATAATGCTAATTTTTCTTTTAAGTTAGGGGTTACGAACGATGTTGCCCAACCTAATTTCACGATATCTGTATGCACTCCTGCAACCTCTATAAAATCTTCAACCTGCCTTAAACTTAAGCCTTTGTCCATCACCATGGTTAATCCTTTTTGGCGTGGTTTGCTTGTACGTTCAGGAATGTTGTTTAAAGTATAATTCATCTATTTCAATATTATGCTTTCATTGTTAAGTTGGCATTTTCGAATAATTGTTAGCCTACTCAGAGGGCGTCTTAACGGGTGCAAAGTTAAAAAACTCTACCTTTTTTTAGGTACTTATTGCGGTTAAGTTTCGTTTTATTTAATGTAATTGTTAATTATGGCTACAATAGCGCTATTGCTTTGTAGTTGTGGCAAATACTCAAATAAAATGTAGTGTTTATCAGGGTCTATTTGTAAAGCAGTTTGTAGGTAATCTATACCCTCTTGTGGCTTGCCCAGCGCAAATAAATAGGCAACTGTTCTGTAGTAAAGCTCTGCCGCATCCGGATTGTTCTTAATTGCCTCTAACATGGTTTCGGCAGCTTCTACCAGTCTGCCCTGCTCATACAAAACGGTACAGAAATCTAGCCAAGCTTCTATGTCTAAAGGGTTAAATTCCAACACTTTGTGGTAAGCTTCAATCGAATCGTTTATTTGGCCTAGTTTATAATGGGCATCGGCCATGGCAAACCAAAAATCGGCATTTTCATCTTCAAGTTCTAGTGCTTTTTTGTAGAAATGCAGTGATTCGAAAAACCGCTCCTCAAAATTTAAGGTAACGCCAATACCAAACCAAGCATCGGCCATTTTAGGATCCATTTTAACCGATTTTTTATAATACGCCCTTGCTTCGTCCATTTGCTCTAGCTTTTCGTAGCATTCGCCAATGGCGCAATAGGTGTCTGCATTTGGTGGTTCGTATTCAAAAGTTTGTTTGTAAACCTCAATGGCCTCTTCGTATTTGTCTAGCTGTACTAAAGCGTTTCCTTTGTTAAAATAGGCTGATGAAAAATTTTCTTTAATTAGAATGGCATAGTCATAAGCGTCGATAGATTTCTCGTAAAGTTCTAGCTTGTGGAAAGAGTTTGCTAAGTTGTACCAAGCCGCATAAGAGTAGGGGTCGCTGTCTATGTATTCTTGATAAAACTTAATGCTTTCTTCCTGTTTATCTAAAATGTCATAACAAAAAGCCAGCTCGTAAAGCCCGTCTTTGTTTTCCATATTTTGCTCTAAGCTGCGCTTGATATAGACAATGGCATTCTCATAATCGTGCATGTTTTGGTAAACATAGGCCATTTGCAATAAAATCTCATCCGTAGTTTCTGCCAGGCCCAAGGCTCTTTCGTAGTTCTCCAAAGCTTCCGAGTGGCGATCCATGTTTTGGTAGATATTGCCCCTAAGTACATAAATGTCGGCTTCAGAAGCTTCTAACATCTCTGCCTTATCGAGGGCGGCAAATGCCTTGTTTATCTCGTTGGTAAACAGCAGCAATTGTGCCTGCTTAATTAAAAAAACAGCAGCATAAGGGTGCTGATTGAGCGCAAAATCAATTACTTGCAACGCCTTTACCGGATCGTTCTTTTCTATATAGTTATCTATGATATACTCAAAAGCCTGCGCATCAAAAAAGTACTGGTCTTCGTTACGGATCATCTCTTCGTAACGCTTTACAGAATTTTCCGCATCTTCATTAAAATCAAAATCAAATTCTTCTTCCATCTTTTCGCATCTTTAAAAGAACAGCCCTAATTGCTTAGTATTACACTATAAGTTTACGCTAATTTATAAATAGGGCAATAAAATAATTATCAACATACACACAATGGGCAACTCAAATATTTATAAATAAAAGATTTAGGCAGATTAGTGTGTGGATGGAGATAGCCCTAATTTACAGGGATGTTCTTTAATGATTACAAATTTCGATATATTTAGTTTTAAAAAGGTAAGACTAAAGTCATGAAAAAAATACGTATCATTTTGTTAATGCTGTTGGCGACAGCGGTAAATACACTGCATGCACAACAAAATAATGAAGAAGAAGCTATTAAAAAGGCAATTAATCAACTGTTCGATGGGATGAGAAAAGCGGATAGCACATTGATAAAAGCCGTTTTTAATGAAGGCGCAATTTTACAGACCATTGCCAAGAATAAGGAAGGGAAAACTTTGTTAAGGACAGAAAAGCTAAATGATTTTGTTGCCAGCATTGCGCAAGTACGTAACGTAGTTTTAGATGAGCGTATAGTTTTTACCAAAATTCTAATAGACGATAAATTGGCCAGTGTTTGGACAGATTATCGGTTTTTTATTGGCGACAAGTTTAGCCACTGCGGCGTTAACTCTTTTCAGTTGGTAAAAATTGGTGACACTTGGAAAATTGTTTATTTGATAGATACAAGGAGAAAAGAAAACTGCAATTAAAGATAGCAAAATTCTTTTCTCTTGTACTGGTAGGTTAAATTGTTGGATGGTTTTCTCGGATTTTCATAAATTTTAAACGCCTGTTTAAATTTCATATAAAGAAAGCACATAGACCATGGGTTGCGCATAATATATTTTGACACCCTTGCCAAACACCTCCTGTAAAATAAGCCCTCCATTTTTAACAGTTGCTATGTATCCCACAAAGGCAACAGTTGCTGTGGTAAAAAACAATCGAAAAAACTCTTTTTCAATTTTATTTTTTGTTGATTTGTATATACCAGCTTAAAAAAATATGAAACCAGATATTAGTTCAATTTTAGCGCAATTAGGTATTGCAGGCTTTAACCCTTCGTACAGTACCGGCAGCAAATGGAGCCACGCGGCCGATGGTGCGCACATTCACAGCATGTCGCCAGTTGATGGCGAAAAAATAGCCTCGGTTTTTGCGGCTTCGACCAAAGAATACGACCATGTAGTTAGCACTGCTCAAGAAGCCTATCCATACTGGAGCAAAGTGCCGGCACCTAAGCGAGGAGAAATTGTGCGTCAGTTTGGCGATGCGCTGCGTAAACAGAAAAATGCGCTGGGTACTTTAGTTTCGTACGAAATGGGCAAAAGCTTGCAGGAAGGCTTGGGCGAAGTGCAGGAAATGATAGACATTTGCGATTTTGCAGTAGGTTTATCGAGACAGTTGTATGGGCTAACTATGCACAGCGAACGCCCTAGCCACCGCATGTACGAACAATGGCATCCGCTTGGTGTGGTAGGCATTATTTCTGCCTTTAACTTTCCTGTTGCCGTTTGGAGCTGGAATGCTGCATTAGCTTGGGTGTGTGGCAATGTTTGCATTTGGAAACCATCAGAAAAAACACCCATTACCGCCATTGCCTGCCAACGCATAGCAGAAGAAGTTTTTGCCGCAAACGATATCCCAGAGGGAGTTTCTAACTTAATTATTGGCGATGCCGAAATTGGTAAACTGTTAAGTGCCGATACGCGTGTGCCATTAATTTCGGCTACGGGATCTACCCGAATGGGCAAAGCTGTGGCTATGCAAGTGGCCAACCGTTTGGG
This sequence comes from Pedobacter sp. UBA4863, assembly GCF_002399615.1. Classification (GTDB taxonomy): domain Bacteria; phylum Bacteroidota; class Bacteroidia; order Sphingobacteriales; family Sphingobacteriaceae; genus Pedobacter. The sequence goes on from NZ_DHDZ01000029.1 coordinate 175,236, forward strand.
CAAAACTATTTTAGAGTTGGGCGGTAACAATGCCATCATCATCTCTAAAGATGCTGATTTAGACATGTCGTTAATTGGGGCGGTTTTTGGCGCCGTGGGCACTGCTGGGCAACGTTGTACCACCACTCGCCGTTTAATCATCCACGAAAGTGTTTACGAAACTTTTAAAGCCAAATTGGTAAAAGCTTACGGGCAATTGCGCATTGGTAATCCGTTAGACCAAAATAACCATGTAGGGCCGCTAATTGATAAAGATGCGGTAAAAGCCTATTTAGCTGCTATAGAAAAATGCAAAGCCGAAGGCGGTAGATTTGTGGTTGAAGGTGGTGTGTTAGCAGGCAATGAATATAGCTCTGGCTGTTACGTTAAACCTTGCATTGCCGAGGTAGAAAATCATTACGAAATTGTACAGCACGAAACTTTTGCCCCAATTCTTTATTTAATTAAGTACAATGATTTGGAAGAGGCAATTGCCTTGCAAAATGGTGTTCCACAAGGTTTATCTTCGGCTATTATGACCTTAAACTTGCGTGAAGCCGAATTATTTTTATCGGCTCAAGGCTCTGATTGTGGTATTGCCAATGTAAACATAGGCACTTCTGGTGCAGAAATTGGTGGCGCTTTTGGTGGCGAAAAAGAAACTGGTGGTGGTAGAGAAAGTGGCTCTGACGCGTGGCGTGCTTACATGCGCAGACAAACCAATACCATTAATTATTCGGATACTTTGCCGTTAGCACAGGGCATTAAGTTTGATTTGTAACCCTCCGATTTATCGGAGCAGGCTCTAAATCCTCTAAAGGGGACTTGCGAAGTTGCATAAAAGAGCGCCCGTTGATATGGGCGCTCTTTTTAAATATATGATGGAGTTGTTATTTTAATTTTTTCAAAAGCCCCTTTAGAGCTTGTTCCGATATATCGGAGGGTTGTGGTGCTATCTGGTCAAAAACATATCATTATTTGTGGCAATTGCCGCTAAAGTATTAGCCACTACCTTTGCTTGTGCCCTATAAGCAGGAGCAATAGATTTAACATCAGAATGGCCAGCTACAAAGTTGCCTGTAGTCATTTTTGCCGAAGTACCCATTAAAGCATAGAGCTCTTCTGTAGTGCCGCTTAGCTTTAAGCTTGCTTGGTCTTTTACCGAAGTGAAAAGATTTACGGTGTTGGCATTAATGTCGGCAGTTGCTTTGTCTTTTAATAACACCTCTAAACTTAAAAAGTTAATTTTTCCGTAAGTTTTTACTGTTGCGTTATCGCTAGCCTCAATAGCTGCGATGTTGCGTACATAAACGGTTACTGTTAAAGGCGTAGCTTCGAAAGAACTGATGCGCAATACGCCTTCTTTTTGCTGTACCAACGCGTTTTTAGCATAATAGTTATCGTACACTTTAACACTTTCGGTTGGTGCTTGCATTACAAACACTTCCACATTGCCCGATACTACAATCTTGTTGATACCTTTCACCTCTTTCAATATGGTGAAATTATTTTCTTTGGTGTTTTTAACATTTTCTTTTGCATCTGTTGCAAATGCCGAAGTAGTTAGGCTTGCTACACTTAGTACTACGGCGAATAAATTTTTAATAGCAGTTTTCATGATTTTAATATTTTTATCTTTTTATATTCTGTTAATTGTCAACCTTTTCAGGATGTTTACGGATATAAGACTGTGTGAAAACAAAAAGGTTGCATGCATACTTAGCGTTTTATACCACAAGCAGTTAACCTTAGACCAACGCCTGTAATTTTTCGACCAACGGGCACCCTTTTTTCGGGTAATTGGGTAGTGGCTACTCGTTTTCTTGAAAATTTGTGAGTTGCTTCTTGGTAAATGCAGTTTCGGTTTTTGCTGCCACCAATGGAACCTTTGATATAGAAGGTATGCCGTAAATTTTTGTAGCAAACTTGCCGGCTAAACCCGACAGCGCCAAATAGCCCGCAAAGTAGCGTAGCGAAATGAGGACTATGGGCAATGGCGGGACTTGCTTAGATAGATGTAGCGTAGCTTCTTTTCAACTAAAACACACTGGCACACCTCTAAATTGCCTTAGCTTTTGCTTTGAAAAAACAACTATTTGGCGTAAGTTTAAAGATTTTTATCAGCGTACCTTTTAATAAATTTTTTCTTTAAGCAATGTTACGAGTAAATAGTTCAGCACCCTGCAAAATCGTGTATTCATTATGTAAACACGATTATTTGGGCTATTTAATCGAACCACATATTGTTCAGCTCAATCCGCAGGGCGATTTCTCCTTAACCTACCAGCGCTTGTTTACACACACGGCGCAAGAGTTTGCAAAACATCTTACCGATTTAGATTTTAAACTCATTAAAATTTTGGACGAAACCGAGCAGGATTTCATCATTAAGAAATATTACAAAAAAGCCATTAGGCCATTTGAGTTTTTTAGCAAGTTTTACGACCAGAAGTTTTACGATAGCGTAAGGCCAAAAATAGAGAAAAAACTGGTAGAGGTTTTAGAAATACTGAAAACCAAAGACGGCTTATATTTAATGGATAAGGATGGCTGGCCCGCAGAAAGAAAAATAGAATTGGCTACCGAAGCTACGACCATTTTGTTTCATTTTCGTAGAAACGAAGTGGAAACCCGTTACTTTCCAACCCTTAAGTATCAGGGGCTGCGTATAGATTTTATGTTTAAAGAAGCACAAGTAATTTGTAACCAACCAGCTTGGTTGCTGTTAAACGATGTAATGTATTTTTTTGAGCAAGATTTTGAAGGTAAAAAACTGACACCTTTCCTCAACAAAAGATACATTACCATACCCAAAGCGACTGAGGAAACCTATTTTGAGAAGTTTGTAGCGCCGCTCATAGAAAAATACCACGTTTATGCCGAAGGTTTTGACATTAAGACCGAAAAACACGAGCCAAAAGCAACCATAAAAGTAATTTACGTAGAAAGTGGCGTATCGCAAATACAGCTTTATTTTAACTATGGCGAATACTCCTTTGCCATGGGCAATGAACATAAAGTTACCGTTAGGCTGCATAAAAATGGTGATAATTATACCTTTGCCCGTGTTAAGCGAAACCTAGCTTGGGAAAAAGAACAATTTAACTTTCTAACCAATTTGGGGTTAAAAAAAGTCAGTGCGCTTTTTCATCATTTAGAATTACCAGTTTTAGCAGAAAACCACGATGCTTCTTACGCCATTATTAGTTGGGTAAACGAGCATATTGATATATTAACAGCGCAAGGTTTTGAAGTAGAACAAGCTAACAGTGCCAAACGGTTTGTGTTGGGCAGTAATAAAATAGATTTCGAAATTAAGCAGGATAATGATTGGTTTGACATTAACGCCATTGTTTACTTTGGTATTCATCCCATCCCATTTATTGCCCTAAAGCAGCATATACTCCATAAAAAAAGAGAATTTGTTTTGCCTGATGGCGAAATAGCCATTATTCCCGAAAAATGGTTTACACAATACAGCAGCTTATTTAGCTTGGCCGATGGTGGAAAAAATCTAAAACTTAAAAAATACCATATTGGCTTAATTAATGATTTGGCAGAAGATAGCATTACCAACGTTACGCTTGATAGAAAACTGCAAAAACTGAACGATTTTGAACAGATCGATGATTTTTCGATGCCGGTGAATTTTAAAGGCGATTTGCGCCACTACCAAAAAGCTGGTTACAATTGGTTTAGTTTTTTACGCGAATATAATTTTGGTGGCTGCCTAGCCGACGATATGGGTTTGGGTAAAACCATACAAACCTTGGCAATGCTACAAAAAATGAAAGAAGAAGAGGCGCAGCAAGGGAGCAATAGTACCTCGCTCATTGTTATGCCCACTTCCTTAATTTACAACTGGTTTAACGAAGCAAAAAAATTTACGCCATCACTAAAAATTTTGGCCCATACCGGAACAAATAGAAATAAAGACGTAGCGCATTTTAGCAAGTACGATGTGGTAATTACTACTTATGGCATTACTAGGGTAGATGCCGATGTGTTGCAGGGGTTTTATTTCAACTACATTATTCTTGATGAGAGCCAGAATATTAAAAACCCCTCTTCTAAGTCTTTTAAAGCAGTACGGCTATTAAAATCGAGGCACAAGTTGGTGCTAAGTGGTACGCCGATAGAAAACTCTGTAAGCGATTTATGGACACAGCTTACTTTCCTAAACCCCGGTTTGTTGGGTACGCAAGCTTTTTTTAATGAAGAATACGTGCAAGCTATAGAAAAACGTAAGGACGAAGAGAAGGCGAAGAAATTACAGGCCATTATTAAACCCTTTGTATTGCGTAGAACCAAAGAGCAAGTAGCCTCTGAGCTGCCCCCTAAAACCGAACACATTTTTTATTGTGATATGAGTGAAGACCAAGCGGCGTATTACGAAAAAACCAAATCTGCTTACCGTAACGATTTGCTAAGTAGCATGGACAACGGTACCTATGCAAAAAAACAAATCCAGCTCTTGCAAGGTTTAACTGCCTTGCGCCAATTGGCCAACCACCCGGTAATGATCGACGAAGAATATACTTCCGATTCTGGTAAATTCGAAAATGTAATGCACACTTTAGATAACGTGCTAAAAGGCGGACATAAGGTGCTCATTTTTTCACAGTTTGTAAAGCATTTGGCTGTTTTTAGGAAACATCTCGAAAAAGAACAAATTAGCTACGCTTATTTAGATGGCGCCACAAAAAACAGAGGGGAGGTGGTTACAGATTTTCAGCAAAACGAAGCATTAAGGGTGTTTTTAATTTCGTTGAAAGCAGGCGGGGTAGGTTTAAACTTAACCCAAGCCGATTATGTGTTTATTCTAGACCCGTGGTGGAACCCCGCCATAGAGCAACAAGCCATTGACCGTACACATCGTATTGGGCAAGATAAGAAGGTATTCATCTACAAATTTATATCAAAAGATACCGTAGAAGAAAAGATTTTAGCGCTGCAACGACGTAAGAAATCGTTGGCAAGCTCGTTAATTACCACCGAAGAAAGCTTCTTTAAATCGTTAAGTAAAGACGATATTAGAGATCTTTTGGCGTAAAAGCCCAAATACTGCCCAAAGGGAAAGCCTTGCCGATGCCTACGAGGATAAATATTTTTATTTTTGACCTTAAATTTTAACTTAAAATGCAGCCTTTCGATTTAGAGCTTAACAATAGCAATTACGCAGTTTTCCCAGAGGGAAATGAAATTTATACCATTTATAAAGACGGCAAAGAGTACGTTCAAATTCAAAAAGATGAGGGCGAACAATGGATTAAATTTGATGCAGAAACGGGTACGCCAGTTTTTGAACAAGATGAAGAAGTAAATGCCTTGGGGAGGTTAATTGTGGCCTACAAAGAAGAGCCCGAAGAAGATGAAGATAACGAAGAGGAGGTTTAACAATGGAAGAATCATTTCACTTTAAACTTCGTGGACTTATTTACGAAGTAATACCCGAAGAGGATGATACCTACACTATTTTTAGAATGGGCGATGAATATCTTCAAATTTTGAAGAACAAGAATAACAAATGGATGCGTATTGATTATAAAACCGATTTGCCCATTGTAGAAGAAAATGATGAAGTAGAAGATATCGGGAATATTATAGATCGGTATTTGGCAAAAAAACAATAAAAAAAGTCCCTTAACATTACGCTAAGGGACTTTTTTTATACTATTTAAGCTTTGGGCTTTTCGCTTATTTCGACAAATACAGCGATTTAACCTTCACTAAGCTGCGGAAGTAAGGATCTTCCAAATCTTTGATGAAACGGATCGCTTCGCCAGTAGATTTCATTTCTGGACCTAATTCTTTGGCAACCTCTGGGAATTTCTCATAAGAGAACACAGGCTCTTTAATGGCATAGCCAGTTAGCTTGCGCTCAATATTGAAATCTTTCAGTTTATTTACGCCTAACATTACCCTGGCCGCAATATTAATGTAAGGTACATCGTAAGCCTTAGCAATAAAAGGCACCGTACGCGAAGCACGTGGGTTAGCCTCAATTACATATACTTTTTCGTCTTTAACCGCAAATTGGATATTTAATAAACCAATTACATTCAAAGCTTTTGCAATTTTTTTCGAGTAGTTTTCCATATCGGCAATTACCTTGTTAGATAAGCTGAACGGAGGTAACACGGCACTTGAATCTCCCGAGTGGATACCCGCAGGCTCAATGTGTTCCATTAAACCAACAATGTGTACGTCATCGCCATCGCAAATCGAGTCAGATTCAGTTTCTTCGGCCCTGTCTAAGAAGTGGTCAATTAACACACGGTTGCCAGGTAGGTCGCCTAATAAATTAACTACCGCTTTTTCTAAGTCTTCGTCGTTAATTACAATGCTCATGCCCTGTCCGCCCAATACATAACTAGGGCGTACCAATACCGGATAACCCACTTCGTTAGCTACTTTAATTGCTTCCTCAGCGTTTTCGGCAACACCATATTTTGGATAAGGAATATCTAATTCTTTCAATAAATCTGAGAAACTACCACGATCTTCGGCAATATCCATGTTCTCGTAAGAAGTACCAATGATGCGGATATTGTTTTCATGCAGCTTTTCAGCCATTTTTAAGGCGGTTTGACCACCTAACTGAACAATTACACCAATTGGGTTCTCTAAATCGATAATTTCGCGTACGTGCTCCCAGAAAACAGGCTCGAAATAAAGTTTATCGGCCATGTTAAAATCGGTACTTACCGTTTCTGGGTTACAGTTAATCATGATTGACTCGAAACCATTCTCTTTGGCTGCCAATAAGCCGTGTACACACGAGTAATCGAACTCTATACCCTGACCAATACGGTTAGGGCCCGAACCCAATACAATTACTTTTTTCTTATCAGAAACAACAGATTCGTTAGTGCCCAATTCCTCTCCATCAGCTAAAACTTCGCCAGTTACCAACGAAATTTGTTGTGGCGCTTCTTCAAAAGTAGAGTAGAAGTAAGGGGTTTGAGCAGCAAATTCTGCCGCACAAGTGTCCACCATTTTGTAAGCTCTTCTAATATTTAGCTCTTTACGGCGGTTGTAAACCTCATCTTCGGTTACATTGCCTAAAACGTAGGCAATTTGTATATCAGAGAAACCTTTTTGCTTTAAATTGAAGAAGAAATCTCTTGGAATATTGGTTAACGAGTAGCGTTTCAACTCTGTTTCTAAAGCCACCAGTTCTTGTATCTGATTTAAGAACCACTTGTCAATCTTGGTTACCTTACGGATAGATTCTAGTGGCACGCCCATACTCATGGCATCTTTAACCAAGAATACACGGTTCCAGCTTGGATGCTGCAAGCCATGCATAATCTCTTCGATGTCGCGTTTTTGACGGCCATCTGCACCAATGCCGGCACGGCCAATCTCTAAACTCTGACAAGCTTTTTGCAATGCCTCGATAAAGCTGCGGCCAATACCCATTACCTCGCCTACAGCTTTCATCTGTAAGCCTAGTTCTAGGTTAGCGCCTTTAAATTTATCGAAGTTAAAACGAGGGATTTTTACAATTACGTAATCTAAAGTTGGCTCAAAGTAGGCCGAAGTAGTTTTGGTAATTTGGTTTTCGATTTCGTCTAAGTTGTAACCGATAGCCAATTTAGCGGCAATTTTAGCAATTGGATAACCAGTTGCTTTACTCGCTAAGGCCGATGAACGAGATACACGTGGGTTAATCTCGATAGCGATGATGTCGTCGTTATCTGGGTTTACCGAAAACTGTACGTTACAACCACCTGCAAAATTACCAATGGCACGCATCATTTTGATGGCTTGGTTACGCATTTCCTGGTAGCAACGATCAGATAAAGTCATTGCAGGTGCAACAGTGATCGAGTCTCCGGTGTGGATACCCATTGGATCAAAGTTCTCGATAGAACAAATGATAATCACGTTGTCGTTGCTATCACGCAATAACTCCAATTCGTATTCTTTCCAGCCTAAAACCGCTTGCTCTACCAAAACCTCGTGGGTTGGCGAAGCTTCTAAGCCGCGTTTAAGGGCTGCATCAAAATCTTCTTTTTTGTGAACGAAACCACCGCCAGAACCACCAAGGGTGTAAGAAGGACGAATTACCAATGGAAACCCTATTTCTTGTGCCGCTTCTTTGCCTTCTAAGAAAGAGTTGGCAATTTTCGAAGGTGCAACACCTACGCCTATATCAACCATTAATTGACGAAACGATTCTCTGTTTTCAGTTTTGTCAATGGCAGCAACGTCAACGCCAATAATTCTAACCTGGTGCTTTTTCCACAAACCCCTTTCTTCGGCGTCAACGCAAAGGTTTAATGCCGTTTGTCCGCCCATGGTAGGCAATACAGCATCAATAGTAGGTAAATCAGGGTTGTTTTTGTGCTCAATTAAAATCTCTTCAATCGAATCTAATGTCAAAGGTTTTAAATAAACATGGTCACCAATAACCTTGTCGGTCATAATGGTGGCCGGATTGGAGTTAATAATCGAAACCTTAATTCCTTCTTCTTTTAAAGAAAGAGCGGCTTGAGAACCAGAGTAATCAAATTCGCAGGCTTGTCCGATAATAATAGGGCCAGATCCGATAATCAATACTGAATTGATGGAAGTGTCTTTAGGCATGTGGGGTTTTTAAAAAAAAGTCTAAAGTGATAGTCTAAATTGACCGATAGCTGGGAGAATTCCTGTGCTATAAAACGAAAAATCCCAACATCTCTGTCGGGATGCAAAGATACAATTTGCTGCTCAAATTTTTGAGGTTTATTTTAAAAAATATCCGTTTCTTAATTTGTTGATTTTTTACCGGGCCTTGCATACCGGGTTAAGCACATCCCATGCTTGCCAAGCAATTAAATTTTTAAAACCCAATTTCAACACTGGTTCTTTGTGTTGAAAAAGGTGTGGTAGTATAGGGGTGTGTTTTTTATCTATCTTACTTTCAGTTGTTTGTGTTTGTTTAAAAAATAGTACACTGTCTGTTAAATAGTGCTGTTTGTCAGTTTTATGTTGTTAAAATGGCTTAAAGAATGGGCTTGTTTTTGTAAAAGCAGCAGTGTTTAATAATTAATTTCAGCCACTTTTTTATTGTTATCAGCCAAAAAGGTCATGTTAGCGTCATGAAAGATATAATTGTAAAATATTGGCAGCAATGTTGTAATAAAGGCAAACAAATACAGTTATATAAATGTTGTTAAAACAGATGGTGATAACAATAATATAAAATTGATCTAAAGCATCCTCGCAAGAGGGTATTCTTCATAAATAGTTTGTTTGGTTTATTTTCCGGTAGGCGTAGTTTCCTACCGGAATTTTTTTTTAGCCCTTTTTTATAAGTTTCGCAGTTTTAAGCTAAATTGCCTTTTGAATAAACTGATTTAGCCAGTAAATGTATTAATGCTGCCCAAGTATTGACTGTCAGATTGCTGAGAGCGATCGGCAGCAATGAATCCAATATATACGTGGAGCAATGTGTGCTGTAAATCTAAAGGCAGTGTAAGCTTCAGTTGCGCTACTTTTCTTAGGGGACCATCATAAACTAAACTCATGCCCTGTAATTTTTCAGCATCGTAAGCCAGTAAAATCAATTGGTCGTTTAAGTTGGTACGTCCATGGTTTTCCCAGGTAATGGTTAAAGTGTCTTTTGTGAATGCGCTTATTTTAGGGTTAAGCGCTTGTGGTAATTTGCCTCCGCTAATTTTAAGGAGTGTTGGCTCTATTATAAAACTCCCTTCTTGCTGTATTAGCGCATTTTTATAAGTGTACGAAACTGCTGCTCTTAAACCACCTGTTGCTGTATAATAATTTTTAAAGCCAACCTTTAGCAAGGCTCTAAATGATTTTAAGGCCTCGTTTACCGTTTTAAATTTTTGTTGATTTAGCAGTTCTTTCGAGGTGAATTTTTTAGGAACGCTTGGAGCCGCTCTCATGTGATAACGGTTGCCTGAAGCATAGCCAACCACAGTACCTACTTTGCCAGAAAAGCCACCTAAAATGCCATTAATAATACGTGCCATGATAAAGTTTTTTTAAGAGTTAATTGATGCTGTTATTCTAAGTTAATCATTTTCTGTAACTTATAGGTAATTTAGAAGAAGCTTACTCAAATTTAACTCATTACTTACTTACTTGTTTAGCGAGTAAGTAGCGAGTGAGTAGCGAGTGAACACCGAGTAAAGACCGAGTGAATATAAAACAAAGTATGAAGAAACCTTTGATTAAAATAGACCAGAAAGCTAACCTTAATTTGCTGCAGTTTTTTGTATGTTTTGTTGGCTAAAGGCCACAAGCTTTATGGAGCTTTCATTATTCATGTTTTATTTATTTTTATAGGTATGAATCAACTCGCAAGCTCGGTTCTTTGAACTACTGATATTTACAACAACAGGATTTAATAGTGATGGCTATACTCTACCGTTGTGATTTGCTTTCATTATTCATGTTTTTATTTATTTTATAGGTATGAATGAACTCGCAAGCTCGGTTCTTTGAACTACTGATATTTACAACAACGAATTAAGGATGGTCGTGTTCCGTATTTAAGTTGTGATTTGCTTTCATTATTCATGTTTTATTTATTTTTATAGGTATGAATGAACTCGCAAGCTCGGTTCTTTGAACTACTGATATTTACAACAACCGCCGTCCTGTTTACCATAAACCGGAGCCGGTTGTGATTTGCTTTCATTCTTTGAACTACTGATATTTACAACAACAATCCTAGCGACAGGGCAAAGGCATTGCAGGTTGTGATTTGCTTTCATTCT
>NZ_DHDZ01000029.1:186053-187972 GCF_002399615.1 Pedobacter sp. UBA4863
GTTGTGATTTGCTTTCATTCTTTGAACTACTGATATTTACAACAACGGGAGCAGGTTTGAGCAGAGATGGTTTTACGTTGTGATTTGCTTTCATTCTTTGAACTACTGATATTTACAACAACCATCATTCATTTTGTTATCCATTGCAATTAGTTGTGATTTGCTTTCATTCTTTGAACTACTGATATTTACAACAACTCTAATAAATAAGTTTTATCACCAAAAATAGTTGTGATTTGCTTTCATTCTTTGAACTACTGATATTTACAACAACTTGCAAGGTCATTAGCATAAGAACTAGATAGTTGTGATTTGCTTTCATTCTTTGAACTACTGATATTTACAACAACCTTTGCAACTGCTGGTCAGCCTGATTACGAGTTGTGATTTGCTTTCATTCTTTGAACTACTGATATTTACAACAACATTTCGACCGATACTATTTGGATGGTAAAAGTTGTGATTTGCTTTCATTCTTTGAACTACTGATATTTACAACAACCCAAACAGAAACATTTAAGCATAACCCACAGTTGTGATTTGCTTTCATTCTTTGAACTACTGATATTTACAACAACCTCCATTGCTTTTCTCTTTCGCTTTTTAAAGTTGTGATTTGCTTTCATTCTTTGAACTACTGATATTTACAACAACATTGCTCGGTGCGCATGTTTAGCCTAATTTGTTGTGATTTGCTTTCATTCTTTGAACTACTGATATTTACAACAACTCTAACCCCTGTATCCTGCATGCGCATTGTGTTGTGATTTGCTTTCATTCTTTGAACTACTGATATTTACAACAACATAGAGGTGTCAATTGTGAGGTATTTTCACGTTGTGATTTGCTTTCATTCTTTGAACTACTGATATTTACAACAACTCTTCGATTTGCTCGCCTACCTCTTCTAAAGTTGTGATTTGCTTTCATTCTTTGAACTACTGATATTTACAACAACAACTAAAAGTGAAACAAGAAAAGGTAAGAAGTTGTGATTTGCTTTCATTCTTTGAACTACTGATATTTACAACAACCAAATGGTGTAAAAGGTTTTAACGCCAACAGTTGTGATTTGCTTTCATTCTTTGAACTACTGATATTTACAACAACAATGAGTGGAAAGACCTCATTTTATGCAAAGTTGTGATTTGCTTTCATTCTTTGAACTACTGATATTTACAACAACAGTTCTGGGTCTGCCAACACACTGGAGATTGTTGTGATTTGCTTTCATTCTTTGAACTACTGATATTTACAACAACCCCCGATAAACTAAAGTGCGAGCATTGTAAGTTGTGATTTGCTTTCATTCTTTGAACTACTGATATTTACAACAACCCCCAGCCCATGAAGTAACACGGATGCACAGTTGTGATTTGCTTTCATTCTTTGAACTACTGATATTTACAACAACTTATTTGTTTTAGGGTTTATATATCTTACAGTTGTGATTTGCTTTCATTCTTTGAACTACTGATATTTACAACAACAGCGCAAGCGCAATAAGCTGCTAAACAGAGTTGTGATTTGCTTTCATTCTTTGAACTACTGATATTTACAACAACTGATAAACCTATTAAGGTTGATGAGTTTAGGTTGTGATTTGCTTTCATTCTTTGAACTACTGATATTTACAACAACAATTAGCTACAAAATACACCAAATGAGTATGTTGTGATTTGCTTTCATTCTTTGAACTACTGATATTTACAACAACCTACCCATTGTACTTTCGCAAGACGAAGTAGTTGTGATTTGCTTTCATTCTTTGAACTACTGATATTTACAACAACCTCAATTGCTATTTGCCTATCTGTAAATTGGTTGTGATTTGCTTTCATTCTTTGAACTACTGATATTTACAACAACTCAGTTTATTGCCCATTATTACGGTGGAGAGTTGTGATTTGCTTTCATTC
>NZ_DHDZ01000029.1:188118-188415 GCF_002399615.1 Pedobacter sp. UBA4863
CTACTGATATTTACAACAACGGTTGTTCATGCACTTTGGATAACCGGAGAGTTGTGATTTGCTTTCATTCTTTGAACTACTGATATTTACAACAACATCATTCATTTTGTTGTCCATAGCAATTAGTTGTGATTTGCTTTCATTCTTTGAACTACTGATATTTACAACAACAATTCACGACCTTGTAGTGCTCTACTTTTCGTTGTGATTTGCTTTCATTCTTTGAACTACTGATATTTACAACAACATAACCAAGCCAATTATTTCCGCTTTCAGTGTTGTGATTTGCTTTCATTC
>NZ_DHDZ01000013.1:0-3488 GCF_002399615.1 Pedobacter sp. UBA4863
AGCAATAATGCACTACGGGTTAAACTACATATGTTTTGGCGCTGGTAATATCGCTCATTAGCACTAACAATTCCCAATAGCGGTAAATATTTTTTCCAGACCCACTAATTTTTTTCAAAGAATAATAATCGTTCTAAGGTTATTAAGTTGAAATTCACAAAGCTATGCCGTAACTTTGCAGCTCAAATTAAAACAAGAAAAAATATGTCATCAGTAGAGACAACTTACGTACCTTACAAAGTTAAGGACATTTCACTGGCGGAATGGGGCCGCAAAGAGATCGAATTAGCAGAAGCAGAAATGCCCGGCTTAATGTCATTAAGAAAAGAATTTGGTCCAACAAAACCCCTAAAAGGTGCTAGAATTGCAGGATGTTTACACATGACCATCCAAACCGCAGTTCTAATCGAGACTTTAGTAGAACTAGGTGCAGAAGTAACCTGGTCATCATGCAATATTTTCTCTACACAAGATCACGCTGCCGCTGCTATTGCTGCTGCTGGTATTCAAGTTTATGCTTGGAAAGGCTTAAACGAACAAGAATTTGATTGGTGTATTGAGCAAACTTTACACTTCGGACCAGATCGTCAACCTCTAAACATGATTTTAGATGACGGTGGCGACTTAACCAACATGGTGTTTGATAAATATCCAGAGTTAATTGCTGCAATTAAAGGTTTATCAGAAGAAACTACTACAGGCGTACACCGTTTATACGAGCGTATGAAAAACGGCACCTTGCACTTACCTGCAATCAATGTTAACGATTCGGTAACTAAATCTAAATTCGACAACAAATACGGTTGTCGCGAGTCATTGGTAGATGCTATTCGTCGTGCTACGGATGTGATGATGGCTGGTAAAGTAGCTGTTGTTGCTGGTTACGGCGATGTGGGCAAAGGTTCTGCAGCTTCGTTAAGCTCACAAGGTGTACGTGTAATCGTTACCGAAATCGATCCAATTTGTGCTTTACAAGCCGCAATGGAAGGTTACGAAGTAAAGAAATTTGCTACCGCAGTTAAAGAAGCTGATATCGTGGTAACTACTACTGGTAACTGCGACATTGTTCGTGGCGAGCATTTCAAAGCGATGAAAGATAAAGCGATTGTTTGTAACATCGGCCATTTTGACAACGAAATTGACATGGCTTGGTTAAATACTAACTATGGCAATACTAAAGTGGAGATTAAACCTCAGGTAGATAAATATACCGTTGATGGTAAAGATGTAATTGTTTTGGCTGAAGGCCGTTTGGTAAACTTAGGTTGTGCTACTGGCCACCCAAGTTTTGTAATGAGTAACTCATTTACCAACCAAACTTTAGCACAACTAGAGTTATGGACTAACAGAGACGCTTACGAAAACAAAGTTTATGTTTTACCTAAGCATTTAGACGAAAAAGTAGCTCGTTTACACTTAGAAAAAATAGGCGTAGAATTAGATGTACTTGACCCACACCAAGCAGAATATATTGGTGTAGCGGTAGAAGGACCATTTAAGCCAGAAGCTTACAGATACTAATTTAAGTTTAAAGTAGAGCGTAGCGAACCCTCCAAGAGTGCTATCTAGCAAATCCCGATACTTGGGGATAGAAAGCTTAATGCTAATTTTAAACTTTAAATAAATAGAAAAGGATGTGCATTTGTACATCCTTTTTTTGTTAAAAATCTTTTTAAACATTTCATTAATGTATGGCGAATAAATTTATTATTCTTAAAATTTGTTATACCTTACGGCAAAATTTAACGCACCATTTAAATAACAAACCAAAATGCATTTCTTTGAAAGAGTTCTACAACCGCCCGCCTATGGGTGGAAGGATTTAAACGGCCAATTAATTACGCCTACACCAATCCAGATTTTAAAGGAATTCTTTAGCAGATTAAACGTTTTTAAGGACAAAAGAAACTGGCTTCCCTTGTTAAGCTGGGTTAAAATCTTATGCTTAATCCCCTTTTTCTTTATCTTCCTAATTTACTTTTTAGAATGGTGGACCGTACTTGCCGCCTTTGTTTACAGCATGATCATTATGGGTACACACGGTACCATTTGGCATCACCGATATTGCACCCACGGCGCCTACACTTTTCGCAACAAATACTGGCGCTTTTTTACCCAAAACCTAACCATAAACGTTATTCCAGAAGAAATTTACGTGATCTCACACCACGTACATCATTCCCTATCAGATAAACCCGGAGATCCCTACAACGCACAAGCGGGTTTCTTGTATTGCTTCTTGGCCGATGTAAACCACCAGCCCATAGCTAAAGATTTAAGCGAAGCCGAATTTAGCCGAGTACAACAACTCATGGAGCATACTGGAGTAAGCTCAAACACTTACGCTCAATATTTAAAGTGGGGTTCTTACGTAAACCCAAAAAACGCCATACTTTCTTGGGTATTAAACTGGGCATTTTGGTACGGCGCTTTTTATTTAATTGGCGGCCATGCCCTGGCCTGTACACTATTTGGCGCAGCAGGTTTTTGGGGAATTGGCGTACGCACATTTAATTACGAAGGACACGGAAAGGGTCAAGACAAAAAGAAACCAGGCACAGATTACAACCTAAAAGACAACTCTATAAACCAACTGTGGCCCGGTTTTGTAGCGGGCGAATGGCACAACAACCATCATTTGTACCCCAAAAGTGCCAGAAGCGGTTTTAAACCCCATCAAATTGATTTGGCTTGGTACTACATTAAAATGATGCACACGTTTGGAGCAATAAAACAATACAAATGTTTCAAAAAGCAGTTCTACGCAAATCATTACCTAACTAGCAAAGTAAAAATCTAAGGGGTAGTTCGATTGAGCGATAGTGCTAAAACGCTCGCCTTCGGCAATACCCAAAACGTTACAAGCAACCCTAAAAGACAACAATACTAAACATGAACCGGCAGACTTACGACTCTATCTGTTTTACCGAGCTCGCATACGAGTTTGATTTTTCTGACAATAAAGAAATAGAGAAAAAGATAAAGAGACGACTCAAACACCATAAGCTTGGCGACTTCAAACAGGAACGTATAGACTACATTAGAAGGCTGAAAAATGACCTGTATTCAGAAATTACGAGTCAAAAGAAATCCAAATATTTCCATAAAAGCAAGCCAAACTTTGCAGACTTAGCAGACTTCAATTTTGAGAGAATGACTGAAGATTACCATAATAAGTATGAAAACATAGACAAAGAAGACTTAAAAGGAATGATAAATTTTGCGATATACTTGTACCACATGAGATAAAAACACCCAACTGTCCTCACTTTAGCGGAAGTCTTAATGCCATAGACCGAGCAACAGCCCGACTTGTGCTTATTATTCTAAAATAAAAAACAAACAATCACAAAGCAAATGCTAAAAGACACAAGTCATCTTGCCCTCAAACCCGAACACACACAAGACTTGCGCCAACTTAGGCGCAAGCCACTCTACAGTTTTACCGATATTTTTAATTATTCCAATAACCCGTAGTGCATTATCAA
>NZ_DHDZ01000013.1:3675-6898 GCF_002399615.1 Pedobacter sp. UBA4863
CATGTGTCCCCCTTTGGAGGGGGCAGGGGGAGGATAACTAATTAAAGCAATAATGCACTACGGGTTCCAATAATTACTTTTTGGGAAACTTTTTCCATTGAATAAGATACGCAGCTTCTACGAGTTTAATAAGCCCGTGTTTAAAATTCTTAATTTCGTTATCACCAAAAGGGTAAAAGCCATCTGTACCTAAAGATGAATATAGGCATTCAAATAACGGTAATCATTAAGATTGCTTTTGGCGAAAAAAAATTTAAAATAGTTCTCAGGTTTTTTAACCAATGCTTCATTTAATTTAAAACGATGATTTTTGCTAACTTCTCGAGTTTTCTTTGGCGGGAAGGAAACATTTATTCTATTCCACTATTTTGGATGATTTTTTGCGGACGTTGGCGTCCTCGCCAACGGACTAAACTTTCTTAACTTAAGACATTGCGCCCCATGGGTTTATTGTTCCGCAGGGCCACTTAAATCCTTTTTAAAAACCAAGGTCTCCAGACCGAAAAAACTACCTCAAAAATGGCAACACTTTATCTAAAGGAATGCCTAAATAATCGCATACATGAAAAACAGTAATAGGTTGGTGCTTGTGCAAACCATTACAATCCCTAATCAATTGCAAAATACGCTGGCAAGTACGTTCGCTCTTGCCCGTAATCAGCTTAAGATCGGCAGTATAAAAAAATAAACGATGCAAAGGCTCCCTCATAACTCAATTACTTCATTAGCAAAAAATAATTATTAACCCAACAAAAATAACTCATATACAAGCCATTACAAAGCAACCTACAACTTTTACGTATTATCTAAATGCCACCGAACAACCCTTACCAATTTCGCAATAAACGTTGCAAGCCATATTTACATTTCGGCAATAAAAAAATAAAAGTATTACAAAAATGTTAAGGCTAATTTGGGTTGTTAGCCCCGAAAAACAGCATAAAAGGTAAATTTTCTGCTTAAAATAATACAATAAAGTTCAGAAATTTACTTTTAAACTATCTCCAACTGAGTGATCTAAGAAAAAAACTGATAATCCAAACCAAGCGCAGTAACATCTCTGTGGCCAAACGTAGCACCGACGGTACACCGAGCCTAGACCGACGGTGAACCAACACCCCTCAAACGCCAATTGCGACAAAAACCGACAAACAAAGCAGTATAGCACAAAAGGCGTACAAACCCGACAAAGCCGACAAGCCCTAAATTTTTCATCCGCAACTTTACCCCCAAGCAATAATTACCGGTAAAAAAGATTGCGAGTTTTAATTATTCATCACATTTTAAAAAAAAGAAAATGGCAAAGTCAGAAAACAACGAAGTAATGTTTGGTGCCCGCGGCAGAGTGGGCAACCTAGTAGTATTTAAAAATTTTGGAAACAACCAAACGGTCATCTCCAAAAGACCAAAACGACCCGAAAACCCAATGTACACAGCAAAACAGGTAGCGGTAAAACAAAAATTTAGAGAAGCGGTTCTTTATGCAAAAGGCGCCATCGAAGATCCAGATTTAGCGACCTTCTATCAAGTATTTGCTAAACCGGGCATATCGGCCTACAATTTAGCCCTGGCAGATTATTGCAAAGCCCCAGAAATTACCTTAATAGACACCGTCAACTACCAAGGTCAAATCAGCGATCAGATCAAGGTAAGGGCAATAGACAATTTTAGGGTCACCGAAGTAAAAGTGAGCATACATGATGCTGCCGATGCATTGCTAGAGAGCGGCTTGGCTACATTAAGTGCAAACAACGTCGATTGGATTTACGAAAGCAGCATCCAGCAAAGTAACTTGGCAGGCACTAAAATTACCGCCGAAGCCAAAGATACCCCTGGCAATACAACCGTAAAAACAATTACACTTTAAAACTAACATCATCCCCCACTTAACCGTCGGGGATGATTTAGCTAAGCAATGATACCATGAGCCCTGAGCTTCTCGAAGAGCCATCTCAACAAGTCTTAGCACCAAAGCCCACCGGATGTTAAAATGGGCAACCCATTTACCAACCAAACTTTAGCTCAACTAAAACATTGAACCAACAGCGATTTTTACCGTTCAACCAACTCCTTTACCGTATCACCATAATGATCTACATATTCGCCTTCTAACTTTAACAACCTATACCACCTTTTAAAGGTATTTACAAAAACGATAAGCACTAAAACCATGGCCAAGATGGCCAAAGAAGCCAACAGGTATTGCTTTTTAGGAAAGTAAATATTTATCACCTGTTCGTAGCCCGCCCAAAAGGTAATTATCGCCATAAACACCCCCGGAATAGCCGAAACCAATGCATACTTTTTCCTGTTCATCCGAATAAGCATGGTGGTACAAACAATCAGTCCACAGGCGGCAAGCAACTGGTTGCTGATACCAAACAACGGCCAAATACTGCTCACGTTGCCCGTGTACACCAAATAGCCCCACGAAAAAGTAAAGATGGTACTGCTGATGATGATACCAGGCACCCAATTTTTATCGTTAAATTTCGGGATTACGCCACCAATCATCTCCTGCAAGAATTTAGCCTTAATACCTTGTTGGCCATAAATATGCCATAGAAACGATAGGCAATGGCAAATACCAAAAGCGATACAAATACAAGTGTTAGCGCATTAACGCCATTTAAAAATTCCATAATAGTTTGTAATGTTTTTTGGGTTATTGCGGAAGTAATAATAGATATTATTTAAAAACATTAAGTATTAATGCCGACACTCCCTAAAATACCACTAACAAAACTAACCTATCAGCCATGTATTTCCAAGAAAATAGCATTATTTTTTAAAAAAAATTAAAAACAAACTCACCAAAAGCTCCTTTTTAAAATAACAAAAACCCGTTGTGCATTTAGCCACAGCACTTGTCACGATGATGGAATGAACATTATTTTTATCCGTTTGCATCATCAATAAAACAATAAATAATTGATATACAAATATTTGCATATCAATATTAAGTTCTCCCTTGCCCCCTCCAAGAGGGGGATATGCAAATCGCATAGTTATACGTCATGTGCCCCCCTTTGGAGAGTTTATCCCGACTATTCGGGAGGAGTGCTGTGGCTTAAATCTCCAAAATGCACAACGGGTTAACAAAACACCCCTTTATTTTAACGCGAGTTTTGGATATTTTATACTGTAAATCAAACACCTAAAGTTATGTTGATTAAAAAAATGATTAGATAGACCCTTAAAAGCTAGTCCCGAATTAATTTCG
>NZ_DHDZ01000013.1:7210-7393 GCF_002399615.1 Pedobacter sp. UBA4863
TTGAAATTTAAACAGCTTCTTATAAATAAAGCACCTATTTCGCGGAAAAATATTTGGCAAGGACACTACAAACAACACCCTAAGCTGACAGACGGTGTCCCAGCCGTCTATGCACTTCTTCAAATCGAATTCAAACAGTTGCTTACCATATTAATTATTCTTTAGAGGTCATTAGATAATTTC
>NZ_DHDZ01000001.1:0-231 GCF_002399615.1 Pedobacter sp. UBA4863
TTATTGATAATGCACTACGGGTTCTATGTCATTGCTAGAGGCTCTGCTTTAGAAACAAAAAACCAATTAATTTACGGCACTAAAGCAACGTGTTTTTTGGATGTTACACACTTATAATCAGGACACAACGCCAACACACAGTCTTTCCTGCCCTCATGCCGGGCATTGGCACTCCATTTTTTCGCTTTTTGTTTATCACTTTCAGTTGAGCTCAAGAGAGCTTCGCTGTTT
>NZ_DHDZ01000001.1:376-12231 GCF_002399615.1 Pedobacter sp. UBA4863
GCGCTCTTTGCTTTAAAGTTAATGCTAAGGCAATTTTACCGATACCGCAAAGACCAAGGTCGGTTTTAAGTGAATTTAATGGGGTTTGCTAGGGCTTGATATGTGGCAGAGCATAAAAATAAGACCCAAAACTCACATTAAAGTGCGCTATTTTGAGGAAGCAATCGTAAAAGAACTTTTGGCCTTACAAGCGCAGCTACATTTTGAATTAAACAAGATGATCAAAACCATGCGCAACTATTAGACTTAACCTCGAGCGTAACTTTAACCCTCAAACGTAGCCTCAGCCTCAATGCAAACCCAACCTAAAATAAGTATTGTAATTCCAAGTTTCAATCAGGGAGCGTTTATTGAAGAGACTATTCAGTCGGTTGTTCTGCAAGGTTACCCCAACTTGGAGCTAATAATTATAGACGGTGGTAGTACAGATAATAGTGTTGAAATTATAAAAAAGTATGAAACCAACATTCATTACTGGATAAGCGAAAAAGATAACGGACAAGCGCATGCCATTAACAAAGGACTAAAAATTGCCACTGGCGAGCTACACTCTTTTCTAAATAGTGATGATCTGCTCTTGCCCAATGTACTTTTCAAAATGGCAAAAGCCTATCAAAAAGATAAAAAACAAATCATTACTGGAAATTGGTTTGAAGGAAATGATTTAAAAAGTGCCATTTGTAGAGAAGTTACCCAGCCGCTAACCCTAGAAAATCTAATTTTGAATATTGGATTATTTGGCCAACCCGGAACATTTTGGTCTGCTACTAAAAAACCTATGCTCTTAAACGAAAGCTATCATTACTGCTTAGACTTTGAATTGTTTTATCGCCTTTTTACCCATCAGTACGAAGTAACGCTTATAGAAAAACCGGTTGCACTTTTTAGACAGCACGCAAAAGCTAAAACAGCAACACTTCAAATTTTAAAACATAAAGAAATTGTTATTTTTCTAGAGAACAATATCAATTACCATACAAACATTTCGGCTCAAATGCTAAAGCTTAAGGAGCGTAATAAAAGAACCTTATACAGACTAGAGTTAATGGAGACCTTGCAAAAACAACCTCTTAAACTAATAGCTAAAGTTTGGGAGGCATTGAAATATGATCCTCGAGTTTTTATTAAGGGCATTTAATTAGATTGTCAATCTTTGATATGTAGCAAATGAAATGTATATCTTTTTCATTGTTCGGCTCAAACCCTAAATATTTAATAGGCGCATTAAAGAATGTAGCATTAGCAAATGCATTGTTACCCGACTACAAATGTTACTTTTTTCACGATAACAGCGTGCCAGTCTATATCATCGACCAATTATCTATCAAAAGCAATACGAAAGTATTTAACATGAGCGGAAGCGGCATTCCTCCCACCATGTGGCGATTTTTAGCCATCGATTTTCAGGAGGTACAATTAATGCTGAGCAGAGATACAGACAGTAGGTTGAGCCAGAGGGAAATTTCCGTTGTTAGAGAATGGGAAAAAGACACTACCGATTTTATGATCATCAAAGACCACCCGGGTTCGCATGGCACTTATGCTATGTTTGCCGGGCTTTGGGCCATGAAAAAAAAAGCCAACCTTACTATGAGGGCATTAATTGAAGATTGGATAGGTTTAAAAACCAATGAAGAATTAAACAAGCGTACTGCCGATCAGGTTTTTTTAAGCGAATGCATACTACCACTTACAGCAAACAATATGGCCTACTACGATGATTTTAACATCAACAAAGCTAACAATTACCGTAAAATAGCTTACCAAAGAGAAAATTGGCGCTTTATTGGAGAAATATTTGACGAAAACGATATCCCTGAATATCATTGGAAAGCCTTACGTGGGCATTATTGGAGGAGCAAAGGCCTGCTAGGCTATTGTTTTGCCAAAGCCTATAGTTTATTTGTTCCCGAATGGAGATAAAAATATGATTTAGTTAATGCCTTTATTATCTATTATCACCATCAACTATAATAATGCCAAAGGTTTGCAAAAAACCATTGAAAGCGTTGTTAATCAATCTTTTAAAGATTATGAATATATTATTATAGATGGAGGCTCTAATGACGGGAGCAAAGATATTATCCATACCTATAATTCTTACTTTCATTATGCCACCAGTGAGCCTGACAACGGAGTTTACCACGCCATGAATAAAGGTGTAAAAACAGCTAATGGAACATATCTGCTATTTTTAAATAGTGGCGATGTACTATATCATAACGAAACCCTATTAGAACTTGCCCAGCAGGTAAATGAAAAACCAAACTACGATATTTATTATAGCAACCTTTTATTGTCCGATCCCCATACGCAAACAGAGCGGTTGCACCGCTGCCCCGAGAAATTAACCTTAAGTTTTTTCCTAAACTCTTTTATTGGGCATCCCGCTGCTCTCATTAAAAGAGCTACTTTTAACAACATGGGCGCTTATGCAGAACATTATGATATTATTTCAGACTGGTTGTTTTTTGTAAAGGCCTTTTTAAAAGGCTATTCCTTTCAATATGTTAACCTTACCGTGGCCACTTTCTTTTTAGATGGTATCTCCTCAGAAGGTAACCAGAAACATAGCGAGGAACTTCAAAAAGTATATCAAAAAGAACTCAATTTTATTGCAGAAGACGTGGTTATCCTAAAAAGATTTAACGCTAGACCTCACCAGTGGATTGCAAAGCTATTAAGTTATATACGCAAAAACGATTAATCCAATACCTCAGCTTTAAAAGCAAGTGCGGGACAAACAACTATGTAATCAATCTAAAAACAGTATTTACAGATTTATTAAGCACTTCCCTAAGCATGCATTATTATGGAAATACTTAGGCATCTATGGCCTTAAGCACAACTACTTCAAATTTCCATCAAATATTATTTTTGATAGAAATTCGCAAAAGTATATTATTGAGAATAAGTGGTAACCACACCAATCGGTTGAGGCCAAAAGTAAAATATCAAAAACATAAAAATGTCTATCATCGCAATAAAAGCCGAAAACCTTAGCAAAGCCTACCAATTAAGAAAGCTTTGCCATCAAATATTAGCCAACAACTATTAATGACGTATAAAGAACAACTTTACAACTACAAAACCATCCCTTCATTAAATGGCTGGCGAGCTGTGGCAGTAATTTTAGTGCTGCTGGGCCATTTTAAAATGACCTTAAATACAACGAGTTTAGGCTACAAAATTTTAGACCAGGTCATTTTTGCAGAACTCGGTGTGCGCATCTTCTTTGTACTGAGTGGCTTTTTAATTACCACTTTATTGATCAAAGAAAAAGCCAAATATGGCAAAATCAACATCCGCCACTTTTTTATTCGGAGGTTTTTACGCATTGTACCAGTACTCTGGTTGTATTTGGCTGTGGTAGCTTTGCTAAACCAATTGTTTAAATTCAATCTTACACTTTCACATTTTTTAGGCCCGCTTTTATACCTCAACAACTTTAATTTCTTTCCTGGGGTTTGGCTATTGGGGCATACTTGGAGCTTGGCCGTAGAAGAACAGTTTTATTTAATCTGGCCTTTTATTTTTTCCTTTGTGAAGAACAAATTGTTGCTAACCTTATTCATTTTAATCGCTACGCCAGTATTGGTAGTTTTAGCTTACGTAAAGCCAGATTTATCAAATGTATTATTGGTGCCTTTTCTACGACCTGCCACTGCAATTTTTTGCGGTGCAGTACTGGCTATATTATGGAGCAAAGATTTTTTTAACGTCGATATCAAAAAACACCTCAATTGGCCCACCTTAATTTTTGTGAGTGTTATCGTATTTCTTATCAGCAATTACCAACATCAAGGAAAATATGGAAAGCTATTGTTACCAACTGGAGACACCATTATGAACCTTGGCATTGCCTACGCCATTACTTTCAGCCTAATTCAACAGAAAAACAATTTGTTTCGTTTTTTAAACTTAAGATTAATGAATACCATAGGTCTATTATCCTACAGTCTTTACATTTGGCAACAACTATTTCTTTTCCCTGTGGGTTCCTATCTAAACTGGAAAGCGATGATACCTTTTCCTTTAAATATTTTGTTAATTTTTATCATTGCTTATATTTCTTATACTTTTTTTGAGAAAAGATTTTTAAAGCTAAAACATCAATTTTCTTCGATATAACATGTCTAACATAGCCATCAAAGCCGAAAACCTTTCCAAATTCTAACCCCAACCCCTGAAGGGGCTTAAAAACAATATGAGTAACATCGCTATAAAAGCCGAAGACCTTAGCAAAGCCTACCAATTAGGCGAAATTGGCACTGGTACCATTAGCCGAGATTTAGAACGTTGGTATGCCCGCATGCGTGGCAAAGAAGACCCTTTTTTACGTATTGGCGAAACCAACGACCGCAGCACTAAAGGTAGTTCTGATATTGTATGGTCTTTAAAAGACATTAACTTTGAAATTGAGCAGGGCGATGCCGTAGGCATTATTGGCCGCAATGGTGCAGGCAAAAGCACCTTATTAAAAGTATTGAGCCGGGTTACCTCTCCTACCTCGGGTCGCATTACTGGCAAAGGCCGCATTGCTTCTTTGTTAGAAGTAGGTACAGGCTTTCATCCCGAATTGACTGGCCGCGAAAATATTTATTTAAACGGTGCCATTTTAGGCATGCGCAAAAAAGAAATTACCCGTAAGTTCGAGGAGATTGTTGACTTTGCAGGCGTAGAACGTTACATAGACACCCCTGTTAAACGTTACTCTTCGGGTATGTATGTACGCTTAGCTTTTGCTGTAGCCGCCCACCTAGAAAGTGAAATCTTAATTGTAGATGAGGTGTTGGCCGTAGGCGATGCCGAATTTCAAAAGAAATGCTTAGGTAAAATGGGTGAAGTGAGCAAGGGCGAAGGCAGGACGGTGTTGTTTGTGAGCCATAATATGGGGAGTATTTTGGAACTCTGCAATAGAGGAATTTTGCTTAACAATGGAAAAATAAACTTTACAGGTACAGCGGATAGTACTGTGCAAAAATATAGTAAAGCCAATGAAGTATCTTTAAATACAAATCAGGGAAGGAAAGGGACTGGACATATTCAAATTGAAGGTTTTAATATATTAAAAAATCACAATGAAACTAGCAGTATTATTGTTGGCGAAAAAATAAAGCTTAATATACCAATTATAAACCACGTCCGAAAAGAAATCTCCTTTTGCCAAATCATTGTTGGAATATATAATGAATATAAAGAAGG
The DNA here is from genome assembly GCF_002399615.1 of Pedobacter sp. UBA4863. Classification (GTDB taxonomy): domain Bacteria; phylum Bacteroidota; class Bacteroidia; order Sphingobacteriales; family Sphingobacteriaceae; genus Pedobacter. The sequence goes on from NZ_DHDZ01000001.1 coordinate 5,582, forward strand.
CGTTTTACGCCTTAATTCTGGAGACATTAGAGTAAATAGTAACGAAAATTTCGTGCTCGATTGCGATATCATTGATCAAATTCCATTGAAACCGGGTATTTACACGATCAACATTGCACTGTCTTCTAATGAAGGTTTAGAAGATTACATTCCTGACTTTTATACGCTAGAAATAAGCGAACCCAACTTTAATGAATTTGGTACAACAGCACAAGACTTGCATTTAACAAAAATATTATTAAGAAATCATTGGAAGATTTCAAAAGCGATATAATGGACATCAAAATAAAATTAAAAGATATCAGTTTCTCTAAATTTTCTGCAATAGACACCTTTGGCAAGGTGTTCTATTATGATGATAAAATATATAGACTTATATCAGATGAGTATAAGACTTTCTGTTTAGAATGGTTTTCTAATGGATTAATTGACAAACTGAATAAAGAGCAATTAATTCCCTATACCTCCATCGAAACCGAACTAAAAATTGAGGAGAACCCAGATAGTTTAATATTAAGACATGAGCGGTTACGTGAAACCTATATTGGAGAATGGTCTTTTACAATGATTAAAACGGCTGCGCTAACAATTTTAAAACTAAATCAACTATTAAACGAATATAATTATGAATTGAAGGATTCTCATCCTTATAATATTTTATTTAAAGGAAGAAAAGCATTGTGGGTTGATTTAGGAAGTATTAGTTTCAAGAAATCTAACTCATGGGTTGCAGCAGATGAATTCATTGACTCATTCTATATTCCGTTAAAACTTTGGGAAGTTAATGAATTTTATTTCTTAAACAAAGCGCTCAATGACAAATGGTTTCCACATCAACGTTTTCTACCATCATTAGATATTAGGTCTTCTAGGTTATTTAAAGACCTACAAATGGATGTATATCATAAAAAAATTGAGTTTAGAACTAAAAATACTCAACGCAATCTTAACATACATTTTCTTGGTATTGGATATGTATTAAGAGCTTTGAATTATATTGCCAGAAAAGTTACAGGAAAACAAGGAGCTCCCTTTCAGGTTAGTAGTAACTTGAAGCCACTTGCCGAGGTGTACTCCATAATATCAAGTATATCAAAAAAAGAAAATCAATCAACGTGGTCTAATTATCATACCCAATACTATAGTGATCAAATCTCCGATAGATTGAACTTTATTGTCGATAAATGTATTTCTCTTCATAAAAAATCTATTTTAGACTTAGCTGGAAATCAGGGTTTGGTTGGCAGCTTAATCAGTAAAAAAGCGAAAGGTAAAATAGATATTATTACTACTGATTATGATGAAAATGCCTTAGACTATGGTTTTAATCATATCGATTCCAGTGAGGACAACATTAATTTCACTCTTATTAATTGTATTCTTGCAGGCCAACGTGACGAAACTATCTACAAAAGATTAAAGTCAGATATAGTTTTAGCACTTGCGGTAACACATCATCTTATTTTAGGACAAGGCTATAATTTAGAATATATTTTAAATGAGTTTAGGCAATTTACCAATGAATATCTTTTGATAGAATTTATGCCAAAAGGTTTATGGAAAGTAGGAGATGAATTTCCCGAACTACCAGTATGGTATAATGAAAGTTGGTTTGAAAGTAAGTTACAATTACATTTCAAAATTATAGAAAAAACTGTCTTAGAAACAAATCGTATTTTATACCTAGCAAAATTACATGAAACAGAAAATTAGAGATTTTTTCTTTTTTTTTGCTGCTAAATTAATTCCAGAACTCTATTATTTAAAGAGTAAGATTAATGGAAGTGCGACAAATTCAAAGATACACCCAAAAGCAAAACTTTTCCCACCTTTTAGCATCCATAATTGTATAATTGACGAAGGCACTTATATTGCAAACAATGCCGTTATATCATTAACTAATATAGGCAAATACTGTTCCATTGGCCCCAATTTTAAGTGTGGCTGGGGCATTCATCCTACAAATGGTATATCTACGTCTCCTATTTTTTATTCTACTAGAGAACAATGTGGCTATACATTTTCGAAAGAAGATAAAATAGAGGAAAAGAAACTCATTACAATTGGTAATGACGTATTTATCGGCATGAATGTAACTGTATTAGACGGAGTGAGTATTGGTGACGGAGCTATCATTGGTGCTGGGGCTGTAGTATCTAAAGACATACCTCCTTACGCTATTGCAGTTGGTTCTCCGATACAGATAAAAAAATACAGATTTGATGAGAATACTATAGATAAATTGCTTAAAATAAGATGGTGGGATTTTGAACAAGCCCAATTACAAGATGTTGAAAAATATTTTTTTGAGATCGATACTTTTATAAAAAAACATTATAATGTTCAAAAATAACTGGCCTTATACCAATGCAGTTGACCCCGAAATATACAAAGGAAGAACCGATTGGCCTAAAATATCCATTGTAACCCCCAGTTATAACCAAGGGCAATACATTGAAGAAACCATACTTTCTATTTTAAACCAAAACTACCCTAATTTAGAATACATTATTATAGATGGTGGTAGTACGGATCATACGGTTGAAATTATTAAAAAGTATGAAGATAGGATAACTTATTGGGTAAGTGAGAAAGATAATGGGCAAAGTCATGCGATAAATAAGGGGTTTGAGAAAGCAACTGGTGAAATATTTGCTTATTTGAATAGCGATGATTGTTATTATCCTAATACATTTTGGGAAATTGCCAATACTTATGTACGCAAGCCTTATACAAAAACCCTATGGATTGGCGATTGCAATTGGGCAGAACGTTTTGATGATGTAAATGGATCGTTAGACAAACCAAACTTTCCGAATAGTCTTTATCAGGCATTATTACAGAGAGGCTTAGCTCCCCAACCCAGTATGTTTTGGACCAATCCTTTAAAACTTAAATTTAATGAAGATTTAAAATTTTGTATGGACTTTGATTTCTGGCTAAAGCTTATTTTAAAAAAATATGAAATTGTGAGAACACCCAAGACTCTTTCTCTATTTAGAATACACAAAGATTCCAAAACTTCTACTTTAAATCAAATTCAAGAAGAAGAATTGAATGGTCTTACATCCCTCTACAAAAAATTTCTATCAGATGAAAATAATCTTACAATAAGCAATTTATTGATAAAACAAAATCAATACGAATACTATAGTAAACTTACAAAAAATAGAAGATTGAACGCAGCATACCTAAAAATGGTTATGCAAAGTAACTTATCCTTAAAACTAAAATTAAAAGCACTTCTGCAAACATAATATGGCTTTCCCTTTAGTTTCTGTAATCATCCCACTTTATAATGCTGAAAAATACATTTCAGAAACAATTGAAAGTGTGCTAAACCAGACGTATCAAAACATTGAAATTATTATTATTGATGATGGTTCTACAGATAATTCTTTGGCTCTAGCTAAAAGTTACGAAAACAGTAAAATAAAAGTCTTTTCACAAGATAATAAAGGAGTTAGCTCAGCGAGGAATTTCGGTATAAGTATTGCAAAAGGCGATTATATTCAGTTTTTAGACGCAGATGATTTAATCGCACCAAGCAAAATTGAACTTCAAATTGAATACTTCATCTCAAATCCTCTGGCTACTTTTGTCTGTTCCAAATGGATGAGGTTTAAAAATATCAATAAGCCAAACAACTCAAACTTAACCAAAATTTTAACTCCAAAAATTGAAAATTTACCTATCAACTTTATCGCTACAAGTAACTTTATCCCATTAATGTGTGGATTAATAAAAAGAACAACGATAGCAAAAACTAATGGATTTGATAAAAAAATGACACATATTGAAGATGTAAACTTTTTAATCAGGTTATACAAAGCAGATCAAAATTTCCATTACTTAGAAACGGAATTCCCATTATTTTTTTATAGAAATTCACCTAATTCAGCGTCTAAAACTAACCAATATGCTTTCTTATCAGGAGTTTTTACAAATGCAAAAACAATATCCACGGAATTCTATTTAGTTAAACATGATTTTCTGCTCGAAAATTACTGGAACGTATTTCTTAATGCGATAAAGCTAAACTATAGTGAATTAGTTAACAAAAGTCACCAAGAACTAAAGAGATATAGAATAGACGAAAGGAAGGAATTTAAATTTAAGATTTACAAGGCAATCGGTTGCCTAACATTTTCGAAAACATACTATATATTTCAGGCCATTAAAAGTTTACTAAACAAGTGACCCGACATAATTATAAAGGCCATAAGTCTCAATTCCTACTATAAATGAGCAAACTTCATTTAAGAAATTTAAATGGTATCAGAGCTTTAGCTGCACTAATGGTCATAAATAGCCATTTACCTGTAACTTACACTTTCGAAAACAACCACCTACAAGGCCTTTATAGCTTAACAAAAAATGGGCAATTAGGTGTTTACATTTTTTTCTTACTTAGCGGCTTTCTAATTACACGCATAATTTTAGAAGATAAAGAAAAATTTAAACTGAAAACGTTCTATTTAAAAAGAATATATAGAATTTGGCCTTTATATTATCTATGTTTTTTTATCAACTTATGCATTTTCCCATTTGTAAATAAAGATCGCGTTTATGATCATTATAGCTTCGAGAAATATTTTTTCTTTATACAAAATTTCGACACCTATGAGATCGCAGTAAAAAAACTGAACTTTTATGCTCCAATAACAATTAATTGGTCGGTAAGTATAGAAGAGCAATTTTATTTATTTTGGCCTCTAATATTCTTTTTCATTAAAAATTCTACAATTAGAATAATTATAATAGCTAGCATGATGGTTGCTGCGCTTTTAAAAACAGCAAATATCGAAAGCACAACCGGCAATAGTTATTTCACAACTTATGCTGCTATTTGGGATCTCGGATTGGGCGGGTTATTGGCATATTTACACTGGCAATTACGAAATATAAAAATCTGCATTCCTAAAATAATAACACTCTTAATTTATATAGCAGCGCTCGTCTTCCTAACAAACTTAATTCCAATTGACATTTCGTTTACACTAAGAAAAATTCTAACTTCTATTATTATCGCTTTCTTTGTAGCGGAACAATGTACTAATCACAAAAACCTATTTAACTTGGATCGAGTGCCTTTCTTTTATCATATAGGAAAGATTTCATACGGTTTGTACTTGCTACATCCATTAGTATTTTTATTAGTTGATAGTATTTTGGCGTCACTTTTTGGATATGGGACAATCCGTAACATTTTGATCTTGTTAATTGGCATACCTGCAATTTTCTTAATCGCAAATGTATCCTACAAATATTTCGAGAGCTACTTTTTAAAACTAAAAGCAAAACTTGACTAAAACAGTATTAAATGCTTGCTCAAATTTTTACCCCTACGCATTTGGGGGTACAGAAGTTTATGTAGAAGCTTATTGCACTTTTTTAAAAGAAAAAGACATCGAGCCAATTGTAATTTGTGCCGTGCCAGAACAAGCTTTTGAAGATCATCAAACCATATATGAAGACAATTTCCTCATTGCATGCAAATACCTTTATCAAAACATTACTGTTCTCGGCTTAAAATTAAAACATATTACTACCGAATTGATTTATGCAAAATATGATGAAAAGTTACAGCAGAGTTATGGCCAATTTATAGATACTCAAGCTAAACTTAAGGGTTTATCAACACTACATATACATAGCTTTACAGCAACTATTGGTCAAAATTTATTTAGCCAAATTAAGGCACAAAACAAAGGAGCAAAAATTATAACCAGTTACCATACCCCTATTTCTTGTCCTAAAAACACCTTAATGCTTGGCAAATCTTTAAAAGAGTGTAGTATTACGCCAAACCTTAGAGACTGTACCAATTGTATAATAACAACACAAACTAAAATACCCGTTTTAGTAGCCAAAACAGCACAAAAATTTAATTTAAAATATTATAAACTACCTGCAATACTTAAACAAAAGTATTTAGTTAATTTAGAACTCAACGCATTTAACCATTTAAAAGAAATTACGCAAGAATGGTGGTGTTATTCTGAAGGTATCAGGGAAATTTTAAAAATTAACGACATCCCAAATGATAAAATAAAATTTGTCCGTCATGGTATTTCAGAAATATTTTTTAATCTAGAAATACAAAAACGTAAAGACAAAACCATCTACCTGTTTAGTGGTCGCTTAACCCGAATTAAAGGAGTGACAACCTTATTCAAAGCTTGGCAAAGCTTACCAGAATTGCCTGGTAGAGAATTATGGCTTACAGCAACTGATACAGCTGTTGATGATGAAGAAATTAGTGCGCTAGTTCAAAAAACCAAAATTCGTGGAGATATCAAATTTTTAGGAAATAAAACGCAAAATGAACTTGCTACATTATATGCTCAAGCACACTTTGTGATCATTCCCTCCGAATGTTTTGAAATTGGGCCCTTAGTATTTCACGAAGCAGTATTAAATGAGTGCAACGTGATCGCTAGCAATATTGGTGGCTGTAAAGAATTAGCGCAACACTACCATGAAAATGCCATAACTTTTAAGGCAGGCGATGTCAAAGAATTGGCGCAAAAAATATTGTCAAGTAAATACAATGGTAAGTCTGCTTTATCTCAAAATTTTTCAACACACTTTAAAACTATAAGTGATGAAAATATTTCTAGATAAATTAATAATTCGGTTTTTTAAAA
>NZ_DHDZ01000001.1:12346-22132 GCF_002399615.1 Pedobacter sp. UBA4863
TATCACAATAAAATGTTAGAAAATGAAAAAAATAATTTTTAGACTAATTGAACTACTCTTTAGCAAAGAAAAATCCAGTAACTACTTTCTACTTCCTGTTATCAGAGGTCCATTAAAAGGAATTAAACTATATTTAAACCTTCACAAAAATCTAGAAAGCGCTTATTTTTTGGGGAAATATGACTATCACATACTTAATAATCTTAATAAGATTATTAAAAAAGATTGGATTATATGGGATTGCGGCACGTATTTAGGATACTACACTATATACTTTTCTAAAAATGCAAAATTAGTTTACGCATTTGAGCCCGACGACAAAAATAGGTCAAGAACAAAACAAAACTTAGATATTAATAACATAACTAATTTTGAATTACATAAAGTGGCTATTAGCGATAAAACTGGTTTTATTGAATTTATTGTAAATAACAATTCAAATTCTCACATTCCTGGAGGCTATATAGGGAAAAACAAGGAGGAGTATGGAAAAATTGAAAAATCTTTTGGCTTCGAAAAAGTACCTTCCAGTACTTTAGATGATTTAGAAACTAAATTAGGAACTCCAGACCTAATAAAGATAGACATTGAAGGATTCGAATTGTATGCTATTGATTATTGCCATAATTTGGCTACAAATAGCAAAACATCTTTCATAATAGAAAGTCATAATCCAGAAACAGACAAAAAACTTTTCCAGTTTTATCAAAAATATAATTTTAATGCCTTTAACATTGAAACGATGGAAGAACTAGTATTAGAAAATCAATTCAATGGAACAATTTTCTTCAGAAAAGCATAAAGTAAGAAAGATTTTGACCAAAACCTATGAAAACCATACTCATTATAGGCAATTTTGGTGCAGGCGCACTGGAACATCAATTTGTAAAACATTTAAAACCCCTTCATTGGCAAGCGGATACCTTTGATATTCAAGCCCCAGTGCAAAAAACAAAGGACAAAAACATTCTCACAAAAATTAACTACAAAATTGCCCCCAATGGTTTTTACCTTACCGTAAACAAACAACTACTAACCTTTGCTCAAAAAATTAAGCCTTTAGTTACACTTGTTTTTAAGGGCATGGAAATTTTTCCAGAAACAATTGAAGAAATAAAAACGCATACCCAACTTTTATGTAACTATAACCCTGACCATATTCATTCGATAATTATGTTAGAAGAAAAACTTTTTGAGGGTACAATTATCAAATTTATAGAGCAACCAAAATGAAATTACTCATCATAGGTGATGACGCTGTTTGGGCTATTGAAAATTATTATGCGAAGCACCTTCAAAAACAGGGCTTAAATTGTAAAATATTTAATGCAGGAGGTCTATATAGGAAACATTACACCACTATTTGGGATAAACTTAAACATAAAATTTATCCAACCAGCTTGTTAAAAAAAATAAACGATCAAATTTTAAATTACGTTGATCATTTTCAACCACAGGTAATATGGGTGTTTAAGGGAATGGAAATTATGCCCAAAACTTTAACAATTCTAAAACAAAAAGGTTATTTTCTAGTCAACTATAATCCCGATCATCCATTTATATTTTCTTCGAGAGGAAGTGGTAACAAGCATGTAACTAAAAGTATCAGATTGTACAATTTACATTTCAGCTACCATCCGGAAGTTATCAAGAGAATAGAATTTGACTATGCTATACCCTGCGAATCGTTACCTTTTGCTTTCGAAGAAAGTGCAATGCATTTAGATAATGGATATAATGACGAAATTAATGAGGTTGCTTTTATTGGTAACCCCGATCAAATTCGTAAAAAGGTAGTAGACACAATTGCCAAAGCGGGGATAAAAGTTAATGTTTTTGGACATGCTTGGCATAAGTTTGTAAAAAACAATCATTTCATTACTGTTCACGAAGCTGTTTACGGTGATACTTTTTGGCAAATCATGCAGACCTATCGTGTACAACTGAATATATTTAGACCACACAATATAGGTTCACACAACATGCGTAGCTTTGAAATACCAAGCATTGGAGGCATCATGCTATCTCCAACGAGCAACCAACACTTAACATTCTTTACAAGCAATCAAGAAGCTTTCTTTTACGATGATGAGCACACTATGCTCGCTAACATCAAATATATTCTGGCTCTACCTAAACAACAAGCTATGGCAATTAGAGTTGCTGCTCGTGCCAAAGCTAAAAGCTATACCTACGAACAAAGAACAGCTGATTTCTTAAGTAAACTGAAACAACATTTTCATGGATAATCAGAAAATTTTAATCGTTACTACCCACCCTATTCAATATCAAATACCTTTGTTCGTTGCACTTACAAAGCATGTGAATTTACACGTGTTGTTTTTAGCAGAAAGTTCTGCTGCAAATCAAGCAGAAGCAGGCTTTAACCGAGCTTTCGAATGGGATATTCCAATGTTTAAAGGTTATGATTACTCCTTTGCAGAAAATATCGCACCCCAACCAAGTCCCAATACCCAAAAAGGTATTCAGCTAAGCGGCACTACTAACTTACTATCCAACCATCAACCCACAGCTATTATATTGTTTGGCTGGTATACTATGGCACATCAGCAGGTTATTAAGGCTGCTATAGCCCAAAAGACACCAATCGTCCTTAGAGGCGAATCTACCTTGATTATGAACAAATCTTGGTTAAAACAATTAATAAAAGCAATTTATTTCCCAAGTTTTTTCAAGAAATTCACCCATTTTTTGAGTATAGGAAAGGAAAACACCAACTTTTATAAGCACTATGGTGTAGATCCCAAACATATAACATTAGCTCCGTATAGTATAGACACTGCGTTCTTCGAGGAACAATACAGCAAAAATATTGTCGCTCAAGATCGTGCTTCAATTAACATAGGGTTTTCGGGTAAGTTCATTGAAAAAAAACGCCCCCTTGATTTAATAGCAGCAGTGGCTAAATCAGCCTTTAAAGAACGTATTAAATTACACATGATTGGTGATGGTCCTTTAATGGAAAAAGCAGCTGCATTAGCAAAAAAAGAAAAAGTGAATGTCAATTTTCTGGGCTTTTTAAATCAATCTGTTATTGTTGCTAAAGGTTACAGTAAAATGGATATACTGGTCTTACCTTCTGGCGATTATGAAACTTGGGGCTTGGTGGTAAATGAGGCAATGACAGGAGGCATACCTGCCATTGTATCAAATAAAGTAGGCTGTCATAGCGATTTAATTGATGAAACTACCGGCTTTGTTTTTGAAAGCGGTAACATTGTTGACCTCACCAACAAGATAGACTTATTCTGTACTAGACACGACAGCAACTTTCCGTATAAAGCAAATGTACTACAAAAGATAAAAGACTATAGCTTAACAAAAACTGTTGAGGGCTTTTTAGAAGTAATTACCAAAGCAATTAAGTATGAAAATTAGTGTTTCCTGCGGTGGTCGCTTTCACGGCTTTGATATGGCTGCTTATTTTGAGCAACAAGGTTATTTAGCACAATTGGTCACAGGTTATCCCAAATCAGAAGCAGCTAAATTTGGCATCAGCAAAAAAAATGTACTTTCCATTTATCTTAACGAAGTAATAAACAGGATAACCAACAAACTAGGTTTAGGTTACCCCTTAAATACTTTTGCCTGCCAAATATATGATTACTTTACCGCCTTATTTATTAACAAAACCAGTGACGTTTATTTTCTTTGGTCAGGATATTCTTTGTACACCATCAGTGCTATACGAAAAAAGAATCCAAACGCTAAAATTATCTTGGTGAGAGGATCTGCCCACATACTAACTCAAAAAAAATTATTACATAAGATTAGCCCAACTCCCAAAAAAACAATTGATAACTTAATGATTAAACGCGAGTTAGCCGAATACGAATTAGCAGATTATATCAATGTACCAAGTTCTTTTGTATTAAATACTTTTATTGATCATGGATTTAATAAGGATAAGATTTTTGTTAATTTCCTTGGGGTAGATCTTGTTTCATTTCCATTCACAAAAAAAAAAACTAATAAAAACTCAATCGTTTTTGGCAGTGTTGGTACTTTATGCGCTAGAAAAAATACTAAGGGAATTATAGAAGCATTTAATGCTGTACTTACAAAAAACACTGATATTAAACTAATTATAGCTGGACCAATAGATCATTTTACTTTTAATAGAGAAAGTTTAAACTCTCCAAACATTTCCTATATACAAAAAATGCCCCAAAGAGATTTATTCAAAATATACAAAGAAATTGATGTATTTATAATGAACAGTGTAGAAGAAGGAATGGCTATGGTACAACTACAAGCAATGGCATCTGGATGTGCGCTAATAAGTACGCCCAATTCTGGTGGAGAAGATTTGATTGATCCTTTCGAAAATGGCTTGTTGATTAAGCCATTTGATAATAAAGATTTACAAAAATCTTTAGAATGGTTCATTAAAAATAAACAATTAATAACTAAAATGGGAGCTATCAGTAAAATAAAAGTAGAGAACGGCTTTACGTGGGATGATTTTGGTAAACGAAATATTGATTTTGCAAAGAAAATAGTAAATAGATGAAAATAGTAAGTGCTGTTTACAGCCATCCAGAGTATTATCCCCCTACCCTAAATGCACTCAACGCCTTGGCTGTAAATGCTGACGAAGTTTATTGCGTGCATCGAAATGTAAAAAAAACAAATTTAACCTATCCAGAAAACGTTCATCTTGTAGTTAGTGGAAAATTCAAATCCATAAGAGAAACGGAACAGACTTCATTCTTTTGGAAGTTACTTTCCTTTTTTCAATTTATTTCCATTCTATTCAAAACCATCAAAAAGCAAAAACCAAAATGGGTTCTTTTATATGATCCATTCCCCTTCTTGGCTTACATAATTATCAAACCTTTCCTTTCTTACAAGCCTAAAGTTTGGTACCACAATCATGATTTATTGGAGCCAAAAAACTTAGGAAGACTAAGCTTGGGCAAATTAGCCTATCTTAATGAAAAACATAATTTAAAGAATGTTGATATATTTTCTTTACCAGCTATAGAAAGAAAGTTTTTTTTCAAACTAAACAGCTTTAATGGCGAATGTTTTTTTTTACCTAATTATCCCTCTGTTTCTAAATCAAAACATACTAAATTCCCGCCATTCAAAGAAGAATTGAGAGTAATTTATCAAGGTCAAATTGGTGAGGGCCATGGGCTTGAACATATCATATCGTTTTTGCGTAATAGTAGTCTAAATATAACACTTAATATTATAGGGGTAGCTGTAGATGAAGTATTTAAACATAAGTTAACTACTTACATTGAATCATTTCAACTTAAAAACAGAGTGAAATTTCACGATCCATTCCCTTCTTATGAAGATTTACTTAATTTTTCTGCTCAGCATCATGTAGGGCTTGCAATCTATGAGCCCATTAACACGCAGTATAAAACTGTTGTTACAGCATCTAATAAAATATACGAATACATTGCCATGGGGATGCCTGTACTTTTATTTGATGACGACATCAACCGGTTAAATTTAGAAAAATATGATTGGGCAAAATTCACAGATTTATCTACCAATTCGCTTGAAAAAAATTTCAAAGACATTATCAACGCCCACGAAAACTATGCTCAATCAGCCTTTAATACTTATATGGTCGAATTGAATTATGAATATTATTTTGACAAAATCTTAACAGAAATCAATAAATAAGTGGCAAAATTCTTTCTTTTATTTATACCAAGTTTACTCTGTGTCTTTATCAACGATCCCAATGCGTTATATTTAACAGCTTGGTTAGGTAGTGCTTATCTAATCATCTTAAGTATCTACACTTGCAAATACATACTAAATGAGCAAATTGGTTTCTTTAGTCCTATTGTACTCTCTCAAGGTTTATTTTGGGGTTACACAGCGCTTACTTCTATTTTTTATTTTATCGATCAACATGGTTACGAATTTTTTGAACGTGTAAAACCTTTCGCCAATATAGAAGAAATTAAACTAATAGCCCAAGCTCAAGTTTATATTGTTTTTGCTCATGCTTGTTATCTCACTGGATACTACCTTATTAAAGCAAAACGAGGGCAACCAAAATACCTCTTAAATTTCAAAAACAATACCTACTTTAATCTTTCAATCGCATCAGCCATCCTAGCAGCTACACTACAATTTGCGCCAATAGCCCAACTTTCCTCCTATCTAAGTTTATTCTCGACAATTTGTGCTGTACATTATTTTGGCATAGCTTTGAGACAAAAACGTCATATTCCTTTAGCGAGTATCTATTTAATCAGCATACTTATTATTGGCTTTTTTTCTGGAATGAAAGAAAACACTATCTATCCGATCATTTTCTTAGGGATAATTGCTTATGAAAATTATGGCGTTTTTAAAACAAGTCTATTTTTTATTCCACTAATGGCAATCTATTTTTATTACGTACCCACCTATAATGCCAAAGTGCGAGAATCTAGATGGTATCAGAACAAATCTACTATAGAAGCATTTGACGAATTGAGTAATACAGACTTTGATGCAGAAGTGTTAAAAAATAATAACTGGACTTTTCTTACAGATCGTGTATCGGAAATTTCAATGTTTACTACCTATCTTCAGTCGGTCCCACAAAAACGCCCTTATTATGAGTTTGAAATTGTTGGTTATGGCTTAGCGAGCTTAGTGCCTAGATTTATATGGCCAGACAAACCTAGTCCAGATGCTACAGCCCAAAAAAGAGCTATTGAAAATGGTGCATTGATTTTAAATTATGCTGATGACACTACCTCAGCAAAACCTCAAACAATAGTAGATGCCTACTTATCATATGGATACCTTGCCATTGCTATAACTTATCTGCTTTTTGGTATCGTTTTAAAATTAGCTTTAAATTTATGCTATGCAAAATTAGGATACGAATTTGGTATATCAACAATCTTCTACTGCTTATTTTCAATATTAAGTAGAGGTGGTTGCTTCGAAAATTTATTTAATACTATTACGTACGCCTTTATATTGATATATGTTTGGATTGAAGTATTAAAAAAATACAAACTAATCATTAAAAATTAATTTCTGAAGCATAGATCGTATTTGCAATTAAATACACCCCACCTTACCCCTCCTCTACCCAGTAGCAAATACTTTACACAGCTATACTTTGCTATTTAGCCGCTTATCTTATTTTTGTGGCATATTGGTAATGATCCTATGATTTCAATTCAAGCTGTTTCGCAACAATACCCTACTGGTTCTCTATTAACATTTGCCGATTGGCAGGTGAACAATGGCGAGCAATGGTTGTTGCTTGGTCAGTCGGGAAGTGGCAAAACCACACTGCTGCATATTTTAACGGGCCTACAAAAGCCTACCAGCGGCACTGTAGCCATAAACGGCATTGATTTGTACCGCTTATCTGCCAAGAAACTAGATGCATTTAGAGGGCAGCACATTGGCATTGTATTTCAAAGGCCACATTTAATTAAAAGCCTTAACGTTACCGAGAACTTACTTTTGGCGCAAAGCTTTGCGGGGCTACCTACCGATAAAAAGCGTATCGAAGTAGTGTTGGATTCCTTAGCGATGGCACATAAAAAACACGCCTATCCGCAAGCGTTAAGCCAGGGGCAGTTGCAACGCGTTACCATTGCCCGTGCGGTAATTAATAAACCTACCTTGCTTATTGCCGATGAGCCTACTTCTAGCTTGGACGATAAAAATGCCGCAGCGGTACTGGCTTTATTAAAGGAGCAATCGGAATTGAACCAAGCTACTTTGGTAGTGGCTACCCATGATAAAAGGGTGAAAGATGCGTTTAACCTAACCTATAGTTTAGCATGAACCTATTTAAACTAAGCTGGAACAACATTTGGGCTAAACCATTAAATGCTGCGCTAAACCTCTTGTTAATTGCTTTTGGTACGGCTATTTTAACGGTGTTGCTGCTGGCATCAACCCAAATAGAAAATAAATTAGACAAAAACTCGAAAGACATTGACCTGGTGGTGGGTGCAAAAGGCAGTCCCTTGCAATTAATTTTAAGCAGTATTTATTACATCGATTTCCCTACTGGAAACATCCCGATGAAAGAAGCGAAGAAACTAATGAAAAGTCCGTTTGTAAAACGTGCCGTACCCTTGGCCATGGGCGATAATTATAACGGCGTACGCATTGTGGGCACCGATAGTAATTACATTAGCCTTTATGGCCTAAAACTCCAAAGTGGCCAGTTTTGGAAAGCCGATTTAGAGGCTACCATTGGGGCAAATGTGGCTGCAACACAAAATTTAAAAATTGGCGATAAATTTCATGGCGGCCATGGCTTAACCGAAATGAAAGACCAACACGACGACCATACTTACACCGTGGTGGGCATTTTAGCGCCGCAGCAAAACGTAACCGATAATTTAATTTTAACGGGCATTGGCAGTATTTGGAAAATGCATGGCGATGAAGGCGAAAGCAACGAGCATCATGACCATGAAGGAGCAGCAGACCACACTCACGATGATGATAGAGAATTTACTTCTCTTTTAATCCAATATCGGTCGCCAATGGCAGTAGCCATGTTCCCGATGATGGTGAACCAAACTACCAATATGCAAGCCGCCAGTCCGGCACAAGAAAGCACTCGTTTGTTTTCGTTAATTGGCGTAGGTGTTGATACTTTACAATGGTTTGCCCTACTCATTATGTTCATTGCCGCTATCAGCGTATTTATCAACCTGTACAATTCTTTAAAAGAAAGAAGCTACGATTTGGCCATTATGCGCACCTTGGGTGCATCAAAAGGTAAATTGTTTTCGTTAATTATTTTAGAAGGCTTAATTTTAACCATTATAGGCACGTTAATTGGAATAGCTTTAGGCCATGGCGTGTTACATTTGATTGGGAACTATCAGGAAAGTAGCCAAGCTAAAATGACTGGTTTGTTGTTTATTAAAGAAGAGATATATTTATTAATTGCAGGCTTGGCCATTGGTATGGTGGCCGCAATTATTCCGGCGGTACAGGCTTACCGTTCTAACCTATCAAATATTTTAGCAAAAAATTAACACAGATGAAAAAACTAGGTTTTATATGTTTACTGTTTATTGGCTTTAGTTTTAATGCCAAGGCACAGCATGATCCAAGCGACCAAATCATGTCGGCCAACTGGGATATAATTGGCGATGTAGAGTTTAAAATGGCAAAAGACGATACCGAAATGTTTGCCCTATTTAATAATGACATTAAGAAAAGAGCAGGCAAACCTTTTGAGTTAGAGGGTTATATTGTGCCTATTAAAGATGGCATGAAACAAACTAAATTTATGCTATCTACGCTGCCTATTAACCAATGTTTTTATTGCGGTAAAAATGGCGTGCCCATTATGGTTGAAGTGCAATTAAAAGAGCCTACTAAATTTACTTACCAAACCATTAAGGTAAGAGGTATTTTGAAGCTGAGTACTGCAAATGCTTTAGATGCCTCGCCTATTTCGTTGTTAAACGGGACGGTGGTGAAGTAACATTTTGAACTATAATTTCTGTATCATCTCTACAGCCTGCTCCGACCATTCGGAGAGGAATAAGGAGAGATCTAGTAACGTGAATTCGGGTTAAGCATTATATTTCACCTCAGAAAACGGGCATTTAAACGTGTTTTTTAACGTGAGTTTTGGATGTTACGCCCTGATAATCAGCACACAATGCCTACACACAGCCTTTCCTGCCCTTACCGATAGCGGTACAAGCTATGCCGGGCATAGGCACTCCATTTTTTCGCTTTTTGTTTATCACTTTCAGTTGAACTCAAGAGTGCTTCGCTGTTTGAGCGACCAAAATGGAGGAA
>NZ_DHDZ01000026.1:0-22378 GCF_002399615.1 Pedobacter sp. UBA4863
AAAAGCGAAAAAATGGAGTGCCTATGCCCGGCATAGCTTGTACCGCTATCGGTAAGGGCAGGAAAGATTGCGTGCTGGCGTTGTATGCTGATTATCAGGGCGTAACACCCAAAATTCACGTTAGTAGTAGAAAATAGCTGTGGTTTAAATAAAAAACGAGTTGTTCTAACTTTAAAACATTTTATTAACCCGAACTCACGTTAAGTTAAGAATGTTTAGCCCATTGGCGGGGACGCCAACGTCCGCAAAAGAAACTAAAGTAACTACCCGTAGTACATTATCAATAAATAATTGATATACAAATATTTGTACATGAAGTTTAAATCCTCCCCCTACCCCCTCCAAGAGGGGGATATGCAAATCGTATAGTTATACGCCATGTGTCCCCCTTTGGAGGGGGCAAGGGGGAGGAGAACTAACTAAATCAATAATGCAAACGGGTGTAACTGTAATAAATTACAAGGCTTTAACCTTTAACGAGATAATAAATTCAGCAAGAGGAAATGCCCATCTGCCCTTGCCTCCTATACTTGGAGCAAGCGCTGAATTTATTTCAAGGTCTGTTAGCTAGATTTTAAGCCCTATGATTTACAGTAGTTACATACTAGCTATACACTGGCTACACACTAGCTATCTGCTAGTTGAACGGACTTGAACGGAGTTGAACAGACTTGAAGGGAGTTTAACAGAGTTGTAGATAGTTGTAGGGAGATTTTAATAAAAACACTTATATTTGATATTCAACCAGTTACATAAACCAAATATAAATGTTTTTACCATGAGAAACAAGATTTCTGCCAAACCTTACGGTTTATCGGCTAGTTCGAAACTTGCAGGCGTTTATTTTAAACAAGCTAATGTTTTTGCCTCTTCTATTTACGGAGGCTTTATTGGTTTTGAACCACGTTTTGCTGCTAGAGAAACTTACCAGCGGTTATTGCGGCTACTTGTTAAGCTATACCACAGCGATACACCGCATTACGGAAAGGAAAAGCGCTTATGCCGTGGAGATGTGGCTCTGTTAAAAAAATGGCGTATCCAAAAAGGTGTTGATTGGCACAGTAGTTATGGTCTAGTTATTGGTTTGGATACAGTTATCAATGGTGAAGGACTTGATGTAACGTTGCGTTTGAATGCCAACGGTTGGTTTTGTGGTAAAGAGGCTTTGAAAGGTATTGCGCCTTACTATTATGTGTTTTTGATTAATGAGGATACTCGCCATGTTGAAGTGCAGGCTACGGATTACCTAGAATTCCATATTACGAGAACTTATGGGGATTTTTTATCTGCGTTTAAATTTAGGCCTGTTGACAAGGGCATTGTAATGGTAATTGCTGTAGTTAGGCCTATATTAATGACTAAAGGCGATAAGAGGGTTTATATTTCGGAAAACAAACATTATTTTAAAGCAGCAGTAATTTATAGCATAGGCATATTTGAAGGACAACTCCATTCTTATGTTGCTAAAACTGCCAATAATGAACCAGCGGTTAGTGCCAGGGCTAAGGTAGCTTGGCAAAGCAGTTAGTTTTGCATGATCTATTCAAATAGATAAAATTTAAGCCATAATCACTTCACAAAAATGGCCAGCCCTAAGGCCAGCCATTTTAAATATACTGTAGTTTGGTATTATAATTTCATCACTTTTACCGCTTCTTCTTTAGTCAATCCTACTAGTTTTACGATGTACAGTCCTTTGGCATAGCTGTGCATAGCTATTACTGCTGTACTTTGGCCTGCACTTAATGCCAGCTGTGCAAGTACACGGCCATCTAGTCCATATAACACTAGTTTTTGATAACTGCCCGCAGCAAAGTTAACAGTAAGCTGCTGCTGTACGGGGTTAGGGTAAATGCTTACGCCTGTTACGGACAAACTGAAGCTCAAGGCTTTCTCTGCCAATATGGTAGCGACACCATTGTTATCTAGCTGTAATAAGCGGTAATAGTTATTGCCGTTTAAAGGTTGCTGATCTACATACTGGTAAGCATTAACGGTATTACTGTTGCCTTTTCCTGTTACATTTCCTATTTTAACAAAGTTCTTATCATCGCCACTGCGATAAATCTCAAAGCCTTTATTGTTTTGCTCGCTGGCGGTTTGCCATTGCAGCTTGGCTATCTTATTTTCGGTTGTAGCCTCAAAGCGGATTAAGTTAACCGGTAAAGTGGTATTTATCGTAAAACTATTGGTATTGCTACTTGCACTCTCATTGCCCGCAGCATCGGTAGCGGTAACACGAACGTTATGTGAACCATTAGCTAAAGCAGTTGAGATAGCATAAGTCCAATTTCCAGACCCAGTGGCTGTAGTGGTGCCAACATTGCTGCCATCTACAATAATGGTAACCGTGCTGTTTGCTTCTGCGGTGCCAGAAATAGCTGGCTTGTTATTGGCAGAGGTGCTTCCATTTGATGGTGTTGATACTACAGGAGCGGAAGGGGCTTGGGTATCTATCACAAAAGTATTAGTATTACTACTACTAGTATTGCCCAAAGCATCGGTAGCGGTAGCACGAACGGTATGTGAACCATCAGCTAAAGCAGTTGAGATAGCATAAGTCCAACTTCCAGATCCATTGGCTGTAGCGGTGCCAACATTGCCGCCATCTACAATAATTGTAACCGTGCTGTTTGCTTCTGCGGTACCAGAAATAGCTGGCTTGTTATTGGCATAGGTACTTCCGTTTGATGGACTTGAAACTACCGGAGCGGAAGGGGCGGTTCTATCAATGGTATAAGTTTCGCCATTAAACGGTAATGTTGTAGATATGCCCGGTGAAATACCTGTAGCATTGGCAAAGTTTAATCTAAGTGTTCCGCTACCACTACCTGTGTTTACGGTAACCGTACGGGTTGTACCCGAACCACTTATACCTGAAACAGCAACTCCCGAAATACTGCCTGTGGTAGTTATGGAGAAATTACTTGTAGTAACGTTTGTAACTGACGCTCCAAAAGTAACGACATAGGATACATTAGCTTGTAATGTTGGGTTTGCACTTGCTCTTGTAATTGAAGTAATGGTAGTTGTAGGAGCAGATAACGAAGGTGTTGGATAGCCTGATGGGGTTATACCTAAATCATTAGTTGCATGATGAGCCCAGTTTGCCGGAGTATTAATAGCTGTAGATAAAGCTGCTGGTGTACCCGTAAGTGTACCGGTATATTTACTATTAGCAATTTCAGGGCCTGGGGCCGGAAATAATGAAACACAGTTAACCCCATTAGTTAAACCTGTTGGCAATGCACTTTCGTTACCACCACTTGCCCCGGTTGTACCGTTCCATGCAGTATTCCATGTAGTCGCAGGATCATAATCCGTTGAATTATAATCGGCATGCACACCTGCAATAAATGTAGGTGATGCCGGTTCGGCACCCGTAGATGATTGGTAGGCCAACATCTGGTCGCCTCCGGAAAGGTTAAAATTCACCCCCTGTGCAAATGTAATTGAGGTGCCTGTTGTGCCTGTAACTGTAAATACATCAGCTGTAGCTGTTTCTACAATCGATACTATAGTACCTGCAGGTGTAAAAGCAGGAACTGTCCACAATAAATGTGTCTCTGTACTACCTGTTACCCAGGTTGTACCGCCCCATCCTTTCTCGGTAAAATAAATCTTAGTATTTTGTGCTATGTCTTTTAAGGTAATAAAAGAGAAACCATCCTGTGTAGCAGGCGCCCCTCCGGTTTGAAAGCCTATAAAGGCTATATCACCAGGCGCAAGGGTAGTTTGGGCTTTTACATAAAGTGTTGTTAATTGCAAAAGCAAAGCTAATGCAGTGGCCTTAAAAAGTTTGTAAAAATGTTTCATAAATTTTGTGGGTGTAAAGATTGAAGAGTGTATTTGAGCGCAAAAATAATAAAATCAATCACTTTACAACTTTTAGATGTTAAATAATTGGGCAATTGCATAAAACCGCTATCTAGCGGTGTGTTGCATACAGCTTTTTGTTTTATAAAAAAGCACCCAAAAAAGCCCCTTTACATTTCACATATAAAGAGGCTAGAGAGCGCAAAGCATGGAGCGTAGCTTTAGCAGATGGTGTTTATTTTCTTTTTTGCAGCAGCTTGTATTTTAAATTTATTTCGAACGAGCCACTGCTTTCGCTTGCCAACATGGCAGTAGCAGCACATATTTATTACTACCCGTTTGCATTATCGATTTAATTAGCTATCCTCCCCCCACCCCCTCCAAAGGGGGACACACGGTGCTTAAGCATTTTCATATCCCCCTCTCCGAGGGGCAGGGGAAGATTTAAACTTAACATACAAACATTTGTATATCAATTATTTATTGAGAATACACTACGGGTTATATTTATTATTGTTTAATTACTTTTTTCACGATGCTTTCCCTTGTCCCCATTAGCCTAATAAAATACACTCCAGTTGGATAATCCGACAAATCTATTTCCAGTTCACTTTGTTGCTGCTTTAATGGAATAGATTTTAGCACTCTTCCATCTACACTAGTTAACGTAAAACCAGTGTATTTTGCGGCTTTAAAATTTACCATCACCTTGTTTTTTGTTGGGTTAGGATATAAGTTAAAAGCTAAGGCCGAAAGACTAAAGTCTAAAGAACGAACGCCCAGTTCGGTGGCTTTGCCATTGTTATCTACTTGTACCAACTTGTAATAATTGTTACCGTTTAATGGTTGCTGATCTACATAGTGGTAAGCATTAACGGTATTGCTGTTGCCCTTTCCTGTTATATCCGCTATTTTAACAAATTGCTTATCATCGCCACTGCGGTAAATTTCAAAGCCTTTATTGTTTTGCTCGCTGGCAGTTTGCCATTGCAGCTTGGCATAACTAGCTGCTATTTGTGCGGTGTAATTGAACAGTTCTACGGGCAGTGCCGGATCTATAATCTGTAAGGTTTGTACTTCTTCTTTTGGTTCGTACGCGGCATCACCTGCTTGTACTGCCGTTATTTCCACTGTTCCTGCTCCTTTAATTTTCACCTTCCAGGCACCATTATCTTCGTAAACTTGTGCAATAGCTGGATCGCTACTTACAAAGGTTACCGGCAAGCCGGTGCTGGCCGTAGCGCTAATTACAAAATCGGCACTACTAATGGTTTTATCGGCTAAGGCTGCAAAGTTGATGGTCTGTGGAAGTAATCCCTGATACTCGTAGGCGCCCATGTCTATTGCACCACCATTCGCAAAATTGTAAGCCCTAAGCTTACCAGCAAAGTCCGCTGTAGTTGCAGAAAGATCTGTATAGTGGGCGTTATTACCCTTGTTGATTGCTGGACTGGTTGCTTGCAATTGAAAATCACCGGTGATAAATGGTGCGGTAGCGTGTGCAGGCATGGTTACAAACTTCGGATCTACATCTAAGTTATTGCCGCCATTAACCCCAGTTGTTGACAGCCAATTACCGCTACCACGACTACCTTGTACAATACTGTTATAGTACTTAGCACCAACGGTAGTGTATTCCGCACTCACTCCGGTATTATTGCCATAAATGATACTGTTATAAAAGAAAGGCACTGTTGTTGATGGGGACTGGATATGTAATGCGCCTCCCATATTAGCAGTATTAGCTTTGTTACCGCTAATGGTTACGTTTGTAAAAACTGCCGATGATGCACCATTCACGTAAATACCTCCACCAGCATAGCCCGCACTATTTCCGCTCATAATTACATTTTGAAATGTTGGTGATGTAGAATTAATATAAACTGCCGATCCGCTTAAGGCTGAGTTGCCATTAATTATGGTATTACTAATACTTGGTTTAGCACCTCCAGTAATACCTATACCGCCTCCTACATTTTGGGCTGTATTGGCTGTTATTGTTAAATTAGAAAGTATTGGCGAAGAAGCGTCTGTTAAAATTCCTCCATGGTTTTTAGACATTATCAATTTAGTGCTTACGGTTATAGTTTGTTCGTTGCCTCCCCCTGCATTACCGTCCTTAATAGTAAAACCGTTAAGGGTTGCTGTGCCAACATCACCTACAGAAAGCACTACGTGATACGCATTGTCTGCATTGTCGCCAATTACACCAATATCGCCACTTAAAATAGATCTGTGTGCCCATGTAGTGGTATCTCGCTCGGCGGTATTACTTTCTGTACCAGCAAAGCCTCCATATATTTTGATGTCTTTTGCCAATAAGAAAGCGTTATTCCTACCGTCAGCAACGCCAAATTTATTATCTGCCGGGCTATACATTGGGTGATAGGTACCCGCAGCTACCCAAATTTGCTTAATACCAGGTGTTGTTCTCACAGTCTTCAGTGCATCGGCCAGTTCACCAAGAGCATTTGTCCAACTTGAGCCATTGCCAGTTGCTCCTTTTTTAACAAAAAGTACATTATCTGCACTAGCACCCACCGCCGACTGGTATTCGAAAGCGCCCAAGTCTATACGGCCATTTTGCGCATAGTCATAAACTCGTAGCTGCCCATTCAAGTCTTTAGTAGTGGCAGAAAGCCCGGCGTAATAACTATTGTTTCCAGCGTTAATAGCGGGGCTAGATGCTTGTAAATTGTAATTACCGCCGGTAAAAGGTGCCGTATTAAAGTTTGGCGCAGTAACAAATCTAGGATCGGCATCGAGGTTATTACCACCATTGGTACCTAAGGCGTTAACCCAACTAGCTCCGTTAAAGCTACCTTCTATAATCGAATTATAAAATGCTGGCGTACTTGATGCGTTAAAAACGCCAGTACTGTTGCCAAATACAATACTATTATACAACTTAGGGTTTGAAGCATCATTGTAAAGCGCACCGCCATTAGCGTTTGCCCAATTGCCACTCAAGGTCACGTTAACTAATGTGGCTGGAGAATTTTGTTTGTTATATATACCGCCACCATTACCTTCGGCCTTATTGCCGCGTAACAGTACATTGGTAAGCTCTGGTGAAGAACCATTCGCGTTATAAATACCGCCACCATCTACATTGGCTTTATTACCGCCAAGCACTACATTGGTAAGTTTAGGAGCAGACGAATTTAAATTATAAATACCCCCTCCACTGGCTAGCGCAGTATTACTTTGTATAGTTACATTGCTTAAAATGGGCGAAGACGAATTTAAGTTGTACATACCTGCGCCATTGCTTGCGATATTATTGTTCACCGTAACATTGGTTAAGGTAGGCGACGAATAGTTAGTCTGGTACATTCCACCGCCATTACTGGCAGCAGTATTGTCGCTAATAGTTAAGTTAGCAAATGTAGGTGAAGATGAATGCAGATAAATACCTCCTGCAACGTCCCTAGAGAATTGATTAGCATTAATCGTGATATCACCTGCTCCATTAGCGTTCCCTCCGGTAATGGTAAAGCCATCAAGTGTGGCTGTGCCTAAATTGCCAGAAACTACTATCACATGATAAACATTATCTGTACTATTGCCACCTACACCAATATCTCCACTCAAAATAGTTCTGTTAGCCGCATTACGTCCTTCAATGCTAGTTTCACTACCGCTAAAACCACCATAAACCTTCACATTGTTCAATAATGCAAAAGCGTTGTCTCTACCAGCATCTTTGCCAAAGTTATTATCTGCTGGG
Organism: Pedobacter sp. UBA4863; assembly: GCF_002399615.1. Lineage (GTDB taxonomy): Bacteria > Bacteroidota > Bacteroidia > Sphingobacteriales > Sphingobacteriaceae > Pedobacter. The sequence continues at coordinate 7,547 of NZ_DHDZ01000026.1, forward strand.
CTATATTTCGGATAATGAGTACCTGTTTTTACCCATATCTGCTTAATGTTGTTTTGGGTTTTAGCTATTTTTAATGCATTAGCTAATTCTCTGATAGCTGTTGACCAAGTTGTCCCATTTTCGATATACTCAAAAGTACCATTATTTACAAAAAGTACCCCATTTGCATTGGGCTCTATTTTGGCAACCTTAATATCTTTGTTGGCACCTAATGAACCTGTAGCGCCCGGAGCAGGTAAAGTTAACACCACGTTATTGCCCAAACGATCTTTAATTGTTCCGCCATTTAATAAAAGCGAATTGGCATCAAAATAGTCTAAATCGTCTGTATAATCGCCCAATTGCACGGTATAATCAAAGCGCATGCTAGATGTACCCGAACCACTAACATAATTAATATTGCGATAGGTAGAGCCTAGCTTTAGAGTAAGTTGTGGGGTACCCGTTATCGTAACGTTTTCCGAAAAATCAACCCAAATAAACACATTATCGCCTATTCTATAACTCCTATTTTGATTACTAGAAGTTACGCTAAGTACTTTAGCAAGTTCGCCGTTAACCACAATAGCTTTGTTATGACCCAGCGAATTAGCTGCCCCCGCAGTTGGCAACGTTAATGTGGCCACATTGCCAGCGGCGTCTTTGATGGTACCGCCGTTTAATCGTAGTGCATTGTGATCGAAATAATCTAAATCGGCACTGCTGTCGCCCACTTGTACGGTATATTTAAAAGTTAAGGTGGAAGTACCCGAGCCCGATGAATAATCTACTACACGATTGACAGCGCCTGTTCTTAAAGTAAGTTGTGGTGTATTGGTTACGGTAACATTTTCTGAAAAATTTACTTGAATGGTAATTTCGTCGCCTAGTTTATAGGTCTTATTTTCGTCGGGAGAAGTTACAGAGCTTACCGTTGGCACGGTGCCATCTATTGTAATGTTTTTAAGGTTCCCTAAAGAGTTTGTTTGCCCTGGTGTTGGTAAAGTTAATAGAGCGTCGTTTCCGGCACCGTCTCTTATGGTAGCGCCATTTAGCGCCAGTGCAGTAGTAGATGCATAGTCTAAACGTGTAGCAATATCACCAGCCTGCACCGTATAGTTAAATGTAAGCACGCTGGTACCCGAACCAGAACTGTAAGAAATTGCTCGGTTTACCGACCCAATTTTTAAGGTAATTTGTGGTGATCCAATTACCGAAACATTTTTAGAGAAATTTACTTGAATACCTATTACGTCCCCAAGTTTATAGGTACCATTATCTTTTGAAGAGGTAACACTTGCTACTGTTGGCCCAGCCCCATCTACTGAGATGTTTCTAAGGTCCCCTAAAGAGTTCGTTGCGCCTGGGCTTGGCAAAGTTAGCACGGCATCGTTACCTATAACATCTTTTATTGTTCCTCCATTTAATGTTAATGCATTGGCAGAAGCGTAATCTAGGCGGCTAGACACATCGCCGGCTTGCACCGTGTAATTAAAAAAGAGAATATAAAGGTCTTGGCCAACATAATCTATCTTACGGGTTGTGCTCCCTATTTGCAATGCTAACTGGGGAGTTCCTGTGATCACTAACTTTTCCGAAAACTCTACTCTTACGGTAATCACCTCGCCCACTTTATGAGCACGTTCTGCGTTGCGTGAAGTAACCAAGTTTACCGTTGGTGCAAGTGCATCAATAGCAATGTTGCTACTTTTTAATGACTCTCTCCAATCTACCGGAGGCAATAATTCCAGGTCATTAGCTCCCCTATCCTTAATGCTGCCACCGTTTAAGGCTATAGCCGATGTGGATGCATAATTTAGCTGATAGGTCATATCGCCAGTTTGAACCGTATATTTAAAAGTGAGCTTTGTAGTACCGCTGCCAGAAACATAGGTAGCATCACGATCTGTAGTTCCGGTTTCGAGTGTCAAAGTTGGTACCCCTGTTACCGTTACTTTTTCCGATAGATTTAAGTCTATCATAATCTCTTCGCCAGCAACGTATGTTTTATTATTAACACTTGATGATGTAACGGAGTTTACTTTTGGGGCAATAAGGTCTGTAATATTATCTAACTTCACATTATCAAATAAAACAATCATTTGCCCATCGGTGGTTTCTAAGATGAAAGAAGTAATTTGCTTAAAGTTTGGATCATTAGCAGGACTCGTCATTTTGATTACTCCACCGTCTCCGGCTGCCATAGTAACGATACCACCTTTACTAGTTGTAATCCTAAAGGTCTTATTTCCCGTATAATTTTTGATATCCATCGAATTAAAATCAAATGGCGACTCGTCATACATAGAGAAGGTAACCTTGCTCGTATAACCACCTAGAGCAGTACCAACATACGCACCACCAGCAAATGACAAATTTCTTGAAACATGCTGTTTATTACCTACTGAAACCGTTTTTAAAACATAATCTCCATTATAGTGTCTCATTTCGTAATCCCAGTCACTACTACCACCTTCAAAATCGAAAGTAACAGAATTAGCTTGACCATAAGAACTTGGTGCTAAAACCACAGTAAATAACATGAGGTACAGCATAAAGTAAAGTTTCTTCATTTCTTAATTATTCAAAGATTGGCGAATTAATAAACTGGCAATGGGGTAATAGCACATCTTGAAATTATATTTCTCGAAAAAATGTTATAGCCCAAACCGCTTTTATCACACAAAAAAAGAGTAAAACTAGCTTTTACACAATGGCTAATTATAGCTATTAGGCATTGGGGGCTTGAGTTATAAAACGATTAACCAAGCCTAGCCAACGGGCTATATCTAGTTAACTGCCCCTATATTTTAACGGCAATAACTTGATCTAAAAAGATTAAAAAATAGGCCTCATGATTAATCAGTTAGCTTTTCCTGAATTGCAATACGAACCGCCTCGGTAGCACTGTTCACATGTAGTTTATCGTAGATTTTTTTAATGTGATTACACACCGTGAAGTAAGAGATGTTACTCTTATTGGCGATCATCTTGTAGCTATGCCCAGCTACCAATAATTTGAGAATACCTTGTTCTCTTAGGCTAAGGTTATAGGAAGCGGTAATGGGTTTTTCCCTGAAAAATTGCAACACTTTAATAGCTACAGCACCGGTCATGGGGGCGCCACCAAGCAACGCTTCGCGTAGTTGTTCTAGTAATTTATCGGGAGGTGTTTTTTTTAGCAAATAGCCATTTGCACCGGCTTTAATGGCCTCGAAAATATTTTCATTATCATCGAACACGGTTTGCATGATAACAGGCAAATCGGGGAATACTTCTTTAATCTGGCGAGTACCACTTATGCCATCGCCTTGTGGCATGTCAATATCCATCAGCACCATATCTGGCTGGATTTCTTTCACCTTTGCTACGGCATTAGCAGCACTAACAAAAGTACCTACGCAAGTCATGTCCTCGCACATGTTAATCAACATGGAAAGGCTATCTCTTCTGGTCTGGTCGTCATCAAATATAACTATGCGCTTTTTCATCGAGGTAATTTTTTATAAATCGACTGCCTTTGTTAAGAATCTATTTAAAAATGGATAAATATTTTACATGGCGTTTTCCGATAAAATCGGAACAAGTTCAAGGACGCCAAACGTTGCCCCACCTGCAGAGGACGGCGTCCCCGCCGTTCATACATCTTTATTTAACCAAAATTTAAACAGTTTCTAAATTAAAAAAACAATTGCAACAGCGCACAAATTTATAGCTATGTTGCCGCATTACAATAGCCAATATTAGCTACTAAGCACTAGTCTTATTCTGGTTCCACGCTGTGTTTCGGTAGAAATATGGAGTGTTGCACCAATAGCTTTAGCCCTATGGCGCATATTGGCTATACCGTTACCATCATGTGCTTTATCTAGCTCAAAACCGTTTCCGTTATCCACTATATCCATCTCAAAACACCCCTCCCTATTACTCTTTAAAGAGATATTTATTTGTTTACAATTACTGTACTTCACGGCATTATTAATTGCTTCTTTATAAATTAAATACAGGTTTTTCCTTACCTCCATGGTTAGGGGCAAAGCAATTATCTTTGCATCTGTATCAAATTCAAATTTTATACCGGCATACTCGGTAATATCGGCGCCAAAAGCACGCATTCTGGCCACTACCTGCTCCATCGAATCCATTTTTGGATTAACACTCCAAATAATATCGCTGATGTTTTCTTGTATATTTTGAGCATTTGCTTTAATTTTTTCTAGCACGGCCCTATTATCTTCATCAGCAGATTTCATTAATAGTGAATGTGTATAGAGAGAAATACTGCTCAGCGTACTGCCAATGTCATCATGCATATCGGCACTTAAACCTTGTCTCAATTCCATAATTCTATTAAGCTCTTCAATTTTCTTTTTATCAGCTTTAATTCTGTTACGATACCTTCTTACCACTAAATAAAACACCACAGCTATTATAAAGAGAGCTATTAGCGCAAAAATTCTAGTTTCCGTTATACGCTTATAGTTTTCTAGCTTAGTTGCCTCGTCGGCAATGCGCTCCAAATCGGTTCTTTGCTGCGCCCGCATTACCAGCAAGCCATTAAATATCGAATCGTTTCTAACTATGGCCTTTATAGTAGAATCTCTAAATGCCAAAGCCTTTGAGTAGTCTCCCAAGGCTTGATAATACCTACTTTTTACAGGAAAAAATTTCTCTAAACGTTCTACCTGTCCACTTTTAGCAATGTAAGTTCTTGTTTCGTCTAACAATTTTGATGCTTGGGCATAAGCACGTTCTTTTATAAGCACATCCGATAACGGAATTGAAGACCCTGCCGCTAAACCAAAATCTTCATTTTTTAATGCCTCCTTTAAATCGACTTTAAAAAGAGGCTTAGCCTTTTCATAATCTTTTCTTAAATAATAAATGTAACCGATATTTCCCAGCGCAATAGTTTGATAAATTGGAGCCATTTTGTTTAGCTTAGCTTCCGTAACTGCTTGCTGGAAGTAATTCTTTGCAGTGTCTAACTGGTGTAGCTCTATATAGCACAAGCCAAGCGTATTATAAATATACCATTTATTGCTAGCGTTTACCAAGCCAATCTCACCAATCTTTATAGCCGATTTGTAATCTTTAAACTTATAGAAAGCGGTAACAATTTCACCGCAGTAATCTGCATAATCTGTAATTACCTTATCATCATAAAGCCGAAGTAACTTTTCTAATTTGAGGTAAACGTCAAATGCTTTTTCGTAATTGTTTAATCCAATAAAATAATGGTATCCGATGGTACGATATGCTCTAGCCTGAACATTTGGAAACTCCCGATACTTAACCCCTACCTCGTTAACAAACTTTTCAAGTTCTTCAAAAGATCTTTGGTCTATCCCTATCCCTATTTTTAACACCTCAAGAAAAGCAATCGCTTCTAAATCATTTTGCTCTTTGTAGATATTCGTTAAAAATTGTTCAATTTGTTTTCTTTTATCGAGATTATAATTATACTCCAAAAGCAAGGAATCTTGCATAAGCCCCTTTTGGCGTGGGTTATTCCATTGTGCCTGTGTTTGAAACACAAAACAACAACAGCAAAAGAAAAGCAGCAACTTAAGTTTCAATGGCGGCAAGTAATAAGGCGAAGTTAACATTTTGCTTTAAATTCTTGCACCCGTAGTGCAGTATTGATTCGTTGTCCTCCCCCTACCCCCTCCATAGGGGGGCACATGGCGTATAACTATGCGATTTGCATATCCTCCTTTTGGAGAGTTTATCCCGACTATTTGGGAGGGCAGGGAAGGATTTAAACTAATACGCAAATAATTTTATATCAGTTATTTATTGTTATATTGATAATACACCACGGGTATTCTTGCGTATTTTCTATCCCGACAACGAAATAACAAGCTATGCAAAACGGAAACAGAAAGCAACTGATGGCCAAGAGTTTTACTACCTTTGTAAAATGCACGACTTACAACAAATCACTGAATTTAGCACCTCGCCAGAGCTGGTAAAAAAGCTGTATGAATTTAGCATTAAAAAAAACTATGAAGCTGGCACGCTCATTCTTAATGAAAATTCGCATATACGCTCCATTCCTATTGTTACCAAAGGCACTTTAAAAGTAATTCGTACAGAAGAAGATGGCAGAGAGATCTTGTTGTACTACATTAAGGCTGGCGAAAGCTGTATCATGTCTTTTTTGGGTGGCTTGCATAACGAAACCAGCAAAGTAAAAGCAGAAGTAGAAGAAGATGCAGAAATTCTTTTTTTACCGATAGAGAAAGTTTCCATGTTTATTAAGGAATATCCACAATGGCTAGATTACATTTTTCGCTTATACCATAAAAGGTTTGAAGAGCTTTTAACCATTGTAAATGCCATTGCCTTTAAAAAAGTAGATGAGCGGCTGCTAGATTTACTCCAAAAGAAAAAAGAGCTTACCAACAGTTCTACCTTAAACATTACCCACGAACAATTGGCAAACGAGCTAGGAACTGCCCGAGTGGTGGTTTCGAGGCTATTAAAACAATTAGAAGAAAATGGCATGGTGAAGCTGGGCAGAAATAAAATAACGCTTATGTAACCAAAGTTGCTGTATAAACATCGCAATTGATAGACCTTTGTGCTATCAATTAAAGCAAAATGGATACAACAATAGGCTATTTAGCCTCAATTTTTATTGGCATATCTCTAGGTCTCATTGGCGGTGGCGGCAGTATCCTTACCGTTCCCGTACTAGTCTATTTATTTCGTATAGATGCCATGCTAGCTACCGTATATTCGCTTTTTATTGTTGGTTTTACCAGTACTGTAGGGGCTTTCTCCTCATTCAAAAAAGGATGGGTTAACCTCAAAACGGCCCTTATTTTTGGACTACCCTCTGTTATTGCCGTTTTCCTTACCAGAAGGTATTTGGTGCCGGCCATTCCGCAAAAAATTTTAACTATTGGTCGTTTCACCATTGATAAAAGCATCTTACTGCTATTGCTCTTTGCCGTGCTCATGATTTTTGCCTCGGTAAGCATGATTCGAAAAAAAGACCTTACCGAAGCCGCTTCTGAGCAGAAACTATCCATACCTTACCACAAAATGTTAGCTCAAGGCGCATTGGTAGGCATAATTACTGGTTTAGTAGGCGCAGGCGGAGGTTTCTTAATTATTCCTGTCTTGGTAAACCTCTTAAAATTACCCATGAAAACCGCCGTGGGCACCTCGCTACTCATTATTTCGCTTAACTCGTTAATGGGCTTTCTATTTTCGCTAGATGGCACAGCTATTCAATGGCAGTTTTTAAGCGCCATTACCGCTATGGCCATACTTGGTGTGCTCATAGGCACTTATTTTTCAACAAAAATTAAGGCCACACAACTAAAGCCCGCATTTGGTTGGTTTGTACTCGTTATGGGCATTTACATCATCTTAAAAGAAACATTGCTAGCCTAATTAGCGCTTATGTAACCAATGTAACTGTAGGCGAGAAAACTATTGTGCAACTTTGCCTTATCATTAATTAAAATATCATAAAATGACCGTAGAACAAATATATACAGGATGTTTGGCACAAGGTGCTTACTACATTACATCAAAAGGCGAAGCCGCCATTATTGATCCGCTACGTGAAACACAACCTTACTTAGCCCGTTTTGAAAAAGATGCTGTAAAGCTTAAATACATTTTCGAAACACATTTTCATGCCGATTTTGTGAGTGGTCATATAGATTTGAGCAAAAAAACCAATGCCCCTATTGTGTATGGGCCTACGGCAGCTCCCGAGTTTGAGGCTATTATAGCAACCGACCAACAAGTTTTTGAAATTGGCGATGTAAAAATTAAAATTCTACACACCCCAGGACACACCTTAGAAAGCGCTTGCTACTTGTTAATTGACGAAAATGGCAAAGAAACGGCGCTATTTAGTGGCGACACACTCTTTTTAGGCGATGTAGGTCGCCCAGATTTAGCGCAAAAAGCAGCCAACATGAGCCAAGAAGATTTGGCAGGCATGCTTTACGAAAGTTTGTACAACAAAATTTTACCATTGGCAAACGACATTACCGTTTACCCGGCACACGGTGCAGGCTCTGCTTGCGGTAAAAACATGATGAAAGAAACTGTGGACACCTTAGGCAATCAGAAAAAAACAAACTACGCTTTAAACCAAAGCAGTAAAGCTAATTTTATTGCAGCCGTTATTGATGGTTTGTTACCTCCGCCAGCCTATTTTGGCATGAACGTGGCCATGAACAAAAAAGGATACAACAGTTACGACCAAGTCTTGGCAACGGGCCTAACAGCGCTTAGCCCAACAGCATTTGAAACAGCTGCCCAAAACACAGGCGCCCTAATTTTAGATACGAGAAGTGCTGCCGAATTTGCACAAGGATTTATCCCTAAGGCCATAAACATAGGCTTAAATGGCGATTTTGCACCTTGGGTGGGCGCCATGGTGATGGATGTAAAACAAGCCATTTTATTGGTTACCGAACCTGGAAAAGAAGAAGAAGCCATTACCCGTTTAAGCCGAGTTGGTTTCGATCATATTTTAGGGTACTTAGAGGGAGGTTTCCAGACCTGGCTAACCGAAGCGAAAGAAATTGACACCGTAAATCGAATTACGGCAGAGCAATTTGCCAACGAAGTAAAAATTGGCGAACATACCGTAATTGATGTGCGCAAAGAAAGTGAATATGCCGCCTCACATGTTGACGATGCTTACAGTAAACCTTTGGCCTATATTAACCAGTGGATAAACGACATCGACCCAGCAACGCATTTTTACCTACACTGTGCGGGCGGTTACCGCAGTATGATTGCCGCCAGCATTTTACAGGCAAGAGGCTATAGAAATTTTAGTGAAATAACGGGGGGCTTTAATGCCATTGCAAATACAGCGGTACCTAAAACCGATTTTGTTTGTCAAAGTAAAGTGCTTTAATTGCCTTAAATTTGAAGGCATTACATGAAAAAGGAACAACAAAACAGTGCTGATTGTGCATTGCAAAACGAAGTATTACTAGACCAAAACTATTGGGACCAACGTTGGCAAAGCAGGCAAACCGCTTGGGATATTGGAATGGCCGCACCAGCAATTACCCAGTATATGCAGCAATACCCCAACAAAAATGCAGCAATACTTATTCCGGGCTGTGGCAATGCTTACGAAGCAGAATGGTTACTTAAAAACGGTTTTACCAACATTACTTTAATTGATATTGCACCTAAAGCGGTAGAAGTGTTAAAAGCAAAATTTGCAGGCCATCCCGAAGTAAAGGTACTATTGGCCGATTTTTTTGAGCACCAAGGACAATACGATTTAATGATTGAACAAACCTTTTTTTGTGCCATTGCTCCCGCTAAAAGAAAAGCATATGCAAAAAAAGCAAGCACTTTGCTTAAAGCAAAAGGCAAAATAATTGGGTTGCTATTTAATAAGGATTTTAACCAGCCACACCCGCCTTTTGGAGGTAACATTAGCGAGTATAGCGCAGTATTTGAACCATATTTTAGCTTAAAAACAATGCACCCCTGCACTAACAGTATTACGCCTAGGGCGGGTACAGAAGTATTTATTAACTTGATAAAAATTAAGAGAGATGAACAATTATTTTAGCAATTGGAACGCCATGAGATTAATACGCCTAGCCTTGGGTATAGTTGTTGCGGTACAAGGCTTTATAGCAAAAGACTGGGCATTAGTGGCTCTTGGTGGATTTTTTGCAGCAATGCCCTTATTAAACATTGGCTGTTGTAGTACGGGCAATTGTCGCGTTAGCACAAAAGAAAATACTAAAAAAACACAAGATATTAGTTACGAGGAAGTACGTTAAAACACTTCTTGAAGTGCTAAAAAAGAACAACCAAAGGTTAAACATCGTTAACTTTAACCTAATTTTTTTAATTTCAATATCCTATGACCTTTCAAGAGATTATTAACCAAGATAAACCAGTATTGGTAGATTTTTTTGCCACCTGGTGTGGGCCATGCAAAATGATGTCGCCCATTTTAGACGATTTGAAAAAAAAGGTAGGCGAAACTGCCAGCATCATTAAAATTGATGTCGATAAAAACCCGCAAGCAGCATCGGCCTATCAAGTGCAAGGCGTACCTACCCTTATTTTATTTAAAAAAGGAAAAATGTTATGGCGCCAATCGGGCGTAGTGGTAGGCAGCGAACTAGAAAAATTAATTAATAGCAACAAATAACCTATTTGAACCTCAAATAAGTGTTTAAATGGGTGTTAGCTCCCACTTACAATATTTTCAAACAATTTCAAATAATTAATAAATGATAGATTTTTTAAAACAACCTTGGCCGTGGTATGTAGCAGGCCCATTAATAGGTTTAACCGTTCCAATCCTGTTAATTATTGGCAACAAAACATTTGGCATTAGCTCGTCGTTAAGGCATATCTGCGCTTCGTGCCTCCCCGCAAATATTTCATTCTTTAAATACGATTGGAAAAAAGAAGCTTGGAATTTATTTTTTGTACTAGGTATTTTTTTAGGTGGCTTTATTGCGGTTAACCTGCTAGCTAATGAGCAGCCTGTAGCCATTAACCCTAACTTGGCTAAAGAACTGGCCGGTTATGGCATCACCAATTTCAATAACCTTGTGCCACAAGATATTTTTAATTGGTCGGCTGTATTTACCTTAAAAGGTTTCTTATTAATGGTTGTTGGCGGCTTTCTAGTTGGCTTTGGTACGCGTTACGCAGGCGGCTGTACCAGCGGACACGCCATTATGGGCCTCTCTAATTTACAATGGCCTTCGCTAGTGGCTACCATTTGCTTTATGGTAGGTGGCTTTATCATGGCAAACCTTATTTTACCGCTTATTCTTTCCCTTTAAAACATTTATTATGCAACAAAATACAGATTTAGAAATACGCTCTTTAGACGCCATATGCGTAAATGAAAGCAGCCTACAGCACAAATGGTATCATCAATTAAAATATCTTGTAGTGGGTATTTTATTTGGTGTGGTGTTTGTAAAGGCCGAAGTAGTGAGCTGGTTTCGCATACAGGAAATGTTTCGCTTACAATCGTTCCACATGTACGGCATTATTGGCAGTGCGGTAATTGTAGGTGCGATTTCCGTATTCCTTATTAAAAAATTTAACATCAAGACCATCTATGGCGAACCCATTAAAATATCGCCCAAAACATTTAACAAAGGGCAAATTTACGGCGGTTTAATCTTTGGCTTTGGCTGGGCCATTACAGGTGCTTGCCCAGGGCCATTATTTGCACAAATAGGCACTGGCGCTACCGTTATTGCCGTTACGTTTTTAAGTGCCATTGCAGGCACTTGGGTATATGGCTACTTTAGGGGCCGATTGCCACATTAAACAACGGCCGTTAAAACACAGTTGACTTCAAAACTGCTGCTTACCTCGCAACTTATTATTGTTTTAGCGAGCTAAGCAGCAGTCTTAAAATGGGTATTATCTCTGTTAACCACTTATTGAGTTAAAAAGTAATATTTACCTCAATACGTGTCCCGATTATGGGATGCACAGAACCATTAAAACTTTGTCAACTTTCTATACTGTTTGCTAGAAAGTTGACAAAGTTATAGCAACCTATATCGTGGTATGGTGAGAACACCCAACACAAGTATTATCTACAGCAAAACCTTATTGCTTAATCACTTTTAGTACAGCTGTTTTTACACCTAACAATTTAACAAAATAGATGCCCGGAGGATAATTACTAAAACTAATTTGTTTGTTGGCCTCTTGTTTGTTTAACGGTAATTGCTGCAATATTTTGCCATCTACGCTGCTCAAAACCAAACGCTGGTATTTGCCCGCCTCAAAGGCAACCGTAACTTTAGCAGTAGTTGGGTTGGGGTATAGGTTTAAGCTATATGGTGTAAAGTTAAAAGCTACTATTCTCACGCCCAACTCTTCAGTTTTACCATCACGATCTACCTGTACCAATTTGTAGTAGTTGTTTCCATTTAGCGGCTGCTTGTCGGTAAACGAATAAGCTCCTACTCCTTTGGCAGCAACATTGCCTACCTGCACAAATTGCTGATCATCACCACTACGGTAAATCTCAAAGCCTCTGTTATTTTGTTCACTGGCGGTTTGCCATTGTAATTTGGCATAATTGCCATCGGCCTTTGCCGTAAAAGCAACAAGGGTAACCGGCAACGGGTTTTGGTAACTTAATACCATATCGTTGCCCGTACCGCCAATATACGATACCATTAGCAATTTACCATTGCCTGCCGCAGTAAGCGTTGCACCTTCAGCCAAACCACTAAATGTTCCAGTTATTGCACCTGAACCTGTTTTGTTGATAATGGTATAAGCATCGGTATTACCTGGTGTATAACTATGCGTTGCCACAAGCGTAGCACCCGTAACATTTACGTCGCCTGATACTTCTACCTGATCGTAACCTGTACCAGCCGCTGTGCCGTTAATTTCTACGGCTAAGGTACTACCACTCGCCATCGTTAAATTACCATTAATGGTCAACTTACCTGGGCTATTGCCTGGCGCCAATGTACCTCCATTATTAACGGTAACGGTATTGCTCGAAGCAGCTGCAAAAACACTACCAGTACCCGCTAATGTTGCACCACTAGCTACGGTTAGTCCAGAAGTATTTGCCAAACTACCATTTACATTCAATGTACCTGCAAACACTGTTGTACTACCAGAATAAGTATTGGTACCCGATAAAGTTAATATACCGGCACCTGTTTTAGTTAATGAACCACTGCCACTAACATTTCCTGAAAGTGTAATCCTATTGTCGTTACTGACAATAGGATTGCTAGACAAAGTGATATTATGATTAAGAGCAACATTAGCTCCTGTAATTCGAAAAACATTACCCGCACCGTTGATTATGATTGCGCCAGAGCCAATATTAGATGAATTATTAATACTAATTATGCCATTACCTATGGTGGTGGTGCCCGTGTAGGTATTTGTGCCACTTAAGGTGATAGATGAGTTGGCACCAATACCAGCATTTAAGGTGAGGTTACGACTACCTCCAGTTTCAGAAATAACCCCACTTAAGGTAATACTTGTATTAGCGAAATTGCCATTTATAATAGTCGCATCACCACCTAATTGGATATTATTTGATAATGTTCCTCCAGTAATGGAGGCAAAACCAAGCTGAGTTCCGCTGGCTAGGCTAATAAGCCCCGAGCCTAATGCAGAAGTAGAATTGAAAGCGGCAACCATACCTCCGTTAATGTTTAAACCACCAGAGAAGTTATTGGCATCATACAAAAAAAGAGCACCAGTCGACAATTTAGTAAGTGCTCCAGTGCCGCTCACTATACCTCTTACCTCAAGTGTTCCTGTAGTGTAAAAAGTCCCCCCTCCTGCGCCAAGCACAATTGCATTGTCTATAGCCATAGTACCTGCCGCTAAGGTACCACCATTAAGTGTTAACGTACCCGAAGAAAGTTGGTCGTCCTTGGTTATTTGCAAAGTACCCGCATTTACGGTAATACCACCAGACATATTGGCCTCGTTACTTACACTACCTAAGGACAAAGTACCTGTTCCTGCTTTTACTAAAGAACCAGCACCTCCCAAAGTGGCATTTAAAGCAGTTGTACCTGTAGTATTGGTCCAAGTCAACGTTGTACCACCACCCAAGCTTATGGTAGAACTTCCATTTATAATTAAACCCGATGCAGCATCAGCGTTAATGGTTAAACTCTCGTTAATAGACAAACTACCACTTAATGAAACCGTGGCACTAGCAAAAGCGCTCGAAAAAACCAATATCTGACTGCCCGTAGCATCAGCAGCTGCTATGGCCACTGCCTCGCTAAAGCTTACCCCATCACTTACATCAATAGTTGGCGTGTCGCTTGTATTGGTAATATAAATCGTATCCGAGGTTACCGTCACATTTGCTGTAGTATTTAACACTCCATCACTAAAAGTAAAACCGATAGTGGCATTGCCGGCTGGAGTATCATTCCTATACGTTATACGTTGCAGCACATTATTTACCAAAGCCTTAGTTGCCATAGTACCTGAACTTGTAAAGGTTATAGTAAGTACGCCACCAGTATTGGTAAATGTGGCAAAGGTTAGCCCATTTCTTTGCAAGTTTGCTCCACTTACGGCAAACAATGCGCCGCTAGTGTTAAAGCCAAAAATATCGCTATCTAAGGCCGTATTGCTACGCTGTACAGTTATAGATGCACCTGCGTAATTTCCATTGCCTCCGTTAAGGGCATCAAGCTCTGCATCGCTAATGGTGGCATTGCCAACTGCGTCTAAAACAACTGTATTGGCTACACCTGCCCAAGTAATATAATCATTGTTGAGGTTGGTAAATTTTGGGGCGGTGCTAATCACTATATTTTTATTTGCCCCCAAAGAATTTGCAGCCCCAGGGCTTGGCAAAGTTAAGGTTGCATTATTGCCAGCGCCATCTTTTATCGTTCCACTATTTAAAGCTAATGCCGAAGTAGAAGTATAATCAAGGTCACTGCTCGTATCACCAGCCTGTACAATATACGTAAAGGTTAAGGTAGAAGTACCCGAACCAGATGCATAGTTAACAACCCTATCGGTAGTGCCTGTTTCTAAAGTAAGCTGTGGCGTACCTGTTACTGTAACATTCTCCGAAAAGTTAACCTGGATACTAATCACATCACCGGCTTTGTAAGTACCGTTAGCTGTTGAAGAAGTTACAGACGAAACCGTTGGCACAACACCATCAATCACAAGCGCCTTATTCGCTCTTAATGAACCCGCTGCTCCTGGTGCTGCCAAAGTTAAAGTTGCATTATTGCCAGCCGCATCTTTTATCGTTCCACTATTTAAGGCTAATGCCGAAGTAGAAGTGTAATCAAGGTCACTGCTCGTATCACCAGCCTGTACCGTATAGCTAAA
>NZ_DHDZ01000026.1:22560-22865 GCF_002399615.1 Pedobacter sp. UBA4863
GTAAGTTGTGGCGTACCTGTTACCGTTACAGCCTCCGAAAAGTTAACTTGAATACTAATCGGATCGCCTACTTTATAAGTACCGTTAGGGGTTGAAGACGTTACTCCTGATACCGTTGGCACTATACCATCTATCACTAAGGCTTTATTAACTGCCAAAGAGTTTGCTGCTCCTAGGCCTGGTAAAGTTAATATAGCATTATTACCTGCCGCATCTTTTATCGTACCACTATTTAAAGCTAGTGCAGTAGTCGACACATAATCCAAATCAGCACTAGTATCGCCAGCCTGTACCGTATAGCTAAA
>NZ_DHDZ01000026.1:23037-41826 GCF_002399615.1 Pedobacter sp. UBA4863
GTAAGTTGTGGCGTACCTGTTACTGTAACATTCTCTGAAAAGTTAACTTGTATGCTGATTGGATCGCCTACCTTATAGGTACCATTCGATGTTGATGAATTAACGGATGTTACTGTAGGCGCTGTTGTATCTATTACGTCAAACTTAAAGTTATCAATTGCAAAATAATCATAATTTGAACTTAACTCAATTTCTAACTTATCAATAATCTGATTAGAATTGTCAGCCCCCCCTAAGGTAGAAAAATCTACAAATGTAAAACCGTTACCTGGTAAAGAAAAGCCAATGCTGCCACTATTATTGCTCTTAACCACAGTAAAAACAGTAGCCCCAGCAAGTTTACCTCTAAAAGTAACGGAGCCTGCAACTCCATTTGATGTTACATTAGGATCTTGAGTAGCATTACCCGTTACGTATAGCCAAAAATCTTTTATTTTAAAAGTACCACTAGCCGTTATACTTGCCAATTGCGCATAAGAGTCATTAACTTGTAGAAACTTATTGGATTCGTTATAACCCAAGCCAACAATACTCGTTACATAAAAATTAGTTGGTGATGCTAAATTAAAAGTTATTCCATTACTAGTAAAATTTGTTGCTCCGCTCGTATTGGCCTCAAAAGTTAAGGTAGTTTGTGCTTTTACGTCATCTATATCAAATAGATACAAAAAGCTTAAGCAAAATAGTAACCCGTAAAAATGTTTCATAATTTATTGGTTTGAGTAAAAAGAAAGTAGCGCATTTGCAGAGCGTAATTTAATGTTTGTGTTTATACTACAAATAAACCGTTTTTTAGCTTTTTTTACAACTTTAAGTGGTTAAAAATTATCAAAACAACCTTTTAACCTATGGTCGGTGTTATCATCGCTACCATTTTATTGAGTTAACAACTTAATATTAGCACAGCACTCGTCCCGATTGCGGGATGTACATATTTTTTAACCATTAGAACTTTGTCAACTTTCTATACAGTTTGCTAGAAAGTTGACAAAGTTATAGCAATCACCAGCAAACCGTCTTTTCGCCCCTGGTGTTAGCACTGTTTTCAAAAAGAACATAAGCACTTCAAGATTTTGCCGCTTTACAGTATTTGCTGCACAAAAAAAAATAGGTAGCTTTGAACTTTTATTATGGGCTAGCCCCAGTGGTCACAAAACAACATTATGATTATTGAACCTAGAATGCGTGGTTTTATCTGTTTAACAGCTCACCCAGATGGTGCTGCACAAAACGTGAAAAACCAAATTGAATATGTAAAATCTAAAGGTGCTATTAACGGACCTAAAAGAGTATTGGTAATTGGTGCTTCCACCGGTTTTGGCTTGGCATCACGTATTACCGCAGCTTATGGCAATGGCGCCTCAACCATTGGCGTTTACTTTGAAAAACCGCCACAAGAAGGTAAAACAGCTTCGCCGGGCTGGTACAACACTGCCGCTTTTGAGCAACAAGCGCAAGCCGATGGTTTATATGCGAAGAGCATTAACGGCGATGCTTTTTCTAACGAAGTGAAACAACAAACTATCGATTTAATTAAAGCCGATTTAGGTCAGGTAGATTTGATTATCTACAGCTTGGCTTCGCCAGTGCGTACAAATCCTAAAACTGGTGTTACGCACCGTTCTACCTTAAAGCCCATTGGCGGCACTTTTAGCGATAAAACTGTTGATTTCCATACAGGTATTGTATCAACCGTAAGTATTGAGCCTGCCAACGAAGAAGAGATTGCCAACACCGTAGCGGTAATGGGTGGCGAAGATTGGGAATTTTGGATTGACGACATGAAAGCTGCTGGCGTTTTAGCCGAGGGTGCTACTACCGTAGCCTATTCTTATATTGGCCCTGCTGTTACTGAGGCGGTTTACCGCAAGGGAACTATTGGTAGAGCTAAAGACCATTTAGAAGCTACCGCTTTTGCCATTACCGATAAATTAGCCGACCTTAATGGAAAAGCTTATGTTTCTGTAAATAAAGCATTGGTTACGCAGGCAAGTTCGGCTATCCCGGTTATTCCTTTATACATTTCTTTCTTATATAAAACCATGAAAGAAAAAGGTTTACACGAAGGTTGTATTGAGCAAATTCAACGTTTATTTGCTGAAAGACTATACACCAATGGCGATGTACCTGTGGATGAAAAAGGTCGTATTAGAATTGATGATTGGGAAATGCGTGAGGATGTACAGGCTGCCGTTGCCGATCTTTGGAAAACTGCAGACACAGACACTTTGCCTTCAACAGGCGATTTAGCAGGTTACAAACACGATTTCTTAAACCTTTTTGGCTTTGATGTAGCAGGTGTAGATTACACTGCCGATGCAAACGAAATGGTAGCAATACCTGGTTTACAAAAAGCTCCTGAAGCTTAATATTTTTCCGTCATTTCGATGAGGAGGTACGACGAAGAGAAATCTGTTTGATAGTAGCAAAACGAACAGATTTCTCCTCCTATAGTCGTCGAAATGACGGTATTTTCTAAGCCACTACCTAATCATCAGCTAGTTATCAGATCATCACATTAGCTAATTACCTATCCGCCACCGCGTAAACAGGATCATCCATATTTACTTCAATTGCCCCTGCGGCATTTCTTAACAGTTTTCTGCTATCGGCACTGAGGTGTTTTAAAGTAACCGATTTATTGAGTTTCTTGTAACGATCCGTAATTTTATGCACCGCATCTATTGCACTCATATCCGCAATGCGACTTTCTTTAAAGTCGATGATAATTTCGCTTGGATCTTCCTGAACATCGAATTTATCTAGAAATGCAGTAGTAGAACCAAAGAACAACGGACCATAGATTTCATAATGCTTCACGCCATTTTCATCGATATACTTTCTCGCTCTAATTCTTCTGGCACTTTCCCAAGCAAATACCAAAGCAGACAGGATAACGCCAATTAATACTGCCAAGGCCAAATTATGCAGAAAAACAGTAACCGCAGCGACCACTATTCCTATAAAAATATCAGCCTTTGGCATTTTATTGATGATGCGGAAACTACTCCACTCGAAAGTACCTACAGCTACCATCATCATTACGCCAGTAAGTGCAGCCATTGGAAGTTTTCCAATCACGGGTGCACCAACTAGGATAATCAGTAAAATAGTAAGTGAACCGATAATTGCCGACAATCTTGCTCTTGCACCAGCAGAAAGATTAACTAAAGTTTGTGCAATCATTGGGCAACCACCCATCCCGAAAAAGAAACCATTGAGAATATTTGCCGTTCCTTGAGCCACACTTTCTTTATTACCATCTCCTTTGTTGCCCACAATTTCATCCACTAAATTTAAAGTCAACAAGCCCTCGGTTAAACCTACCATCGCCATAATTAACCCATAGGGGAAGACAATTTTCAAAGTTTCGAAAGTAAAAGGCACTTCTGGAATATGAAACGGAGGAAAACCGCCAGCTACAGAAGCGATATCACTTACGGTTTTAGTTTGAATACCGAAAATAAGCACTACTGCAAAAACAACAATAATAGCCACCAACGATGCCGGAACTGCTTTGGTAATTTTAGGCCAAACCCATACAGTAAATATGGTGAGTGCCACCAAACCTAACATCGTATATAAAGCTGTTCCGCTTAACCATTCTTCAGTTCCCTGTACTTTAAACTGAGTTAATTGCGACATGAAAATCACAATCGCCAATCCATTTACAAAACCATACATTACTGATTGCGGCACCAGCCTGATGAATTTACCAAGCTTAAATGCCCCAACCAAAATTTGAATTACACCAGCTACCACTACAGCCGCAAATACATATTCCAAACCGTGTAGCTTCATTAAAGCAATTAGCGTGATTACCGTTGCGCCTGCCCCACCAGAAACCAAACCTGGGCGTCCGCCTAAAACTGCGGTGACCAGGCCCATAATGAATGCCGCATATAAACCTGTTAATGGTGGAAATCCCGCCAAGATGGCAAAAGACAACGACTCGGGAATCATCGTCATGGCAACGGTTAATCCGGCAAGTATTTCGTTTTTATAGTTGATTTTTTGTTTAAAACCGAAAAGGGGCATGTGTGTTGGTTTTGTTGGGCACAAAAGTACGTTATATTAATTTCTTGACACAGCACTTGTCCCTTTTTCGGGATGTACAGATAATATTTGACCCACATAGACACATAGGTTTTCTGACGTATATAGTTATGAGTTTTGCATCTTTTCCTTCTAAGCTAATCGTCATTCCCGCGTAGGCGGGAACCACAAAGTGCTCAGCGAAGCTAATCGTAATGCCTCATATAAGGATTAACTATCTCATTAAGATCCCAGACTAAATCAGGGATGACGTAGTACTAACGTAAATACAAAACGGTTAAGATGACCGCTTTCAACGTTCATAAAACAAAATCCGTGCATCTGTAGCTAAACGAATAGCAACAAAAACCTTATCTTTAATCCATGTCAAATATCCAACTCATTATAGAGGAAAGACCAAGTGATATTGGTAATTTTTTGGTAGGCCGATTACTTCCTTTTAGGGAAAAAAGACTGGTAGGGCCTTTTTGTTTTATCGACCACATGGGGCCAACTGCCCTTAGCGACCATGAGAATTTTGATATTGCAGCGCACCCACACATCGGACTATCTACATTAACTTATCTTTTCGAAGGTAGTATTATGCACCGCGATGCATTAGGAACTGAGATTGAAATTAATCCCGGCCAAGTAAACTGGATGACTGCCGGAAAAGGTATTGCCCACTCTGAACGCACACCCGAACGTTTAAGGCATAGCGACAAATTTCTTCACGGCTTACAAATTTGGGTGGCTTTACCAAAACATTTGGAGCAAATGAACCCTGAGTTCTTCCATGCTGACGGCACCGATATTCCAACATGGAAAGAAAACGGAGTTGACTTTAAATTAATTGCCGGAGAAGCATTTGGCAGAAAATCGCCGATACCGGTTTACAGCCCGTTGTACTTTATTGAAATAAAAAACAAGGATGAAAAAACGCTTAAAATTGGTGATACCCTTTTTGGCGAAAGCGGCTTGTACATTTTGGAAGGTAGCGTGAGCAGTGAAGGCAATACTTTTGGGCCTAAAAATTTTTTGGTAGCAAAAGACAGTAAGCTTTGCGAATTTACCCTGGCACCGAATAGTACCGTTTACATTTTCGGTGGAGAACCTTTCCCCGAAGAACGTTTTATCTATTGGAACTTTGTAGCCACTAGTAGAGAACTGATTGAAGATGCTAAGCAAAAATGGCTAAACCAAGAATTTGCTAAAATACCGGGCGAAACGGAGTTTGTACCCTTGCAACCACAGCGTAAAATATAATGTAAACTTTCACTTACTTTTTTCCCTCCCCCTGCCCTCCCGAATAGTCGGGATAAACTCTCTAAGAGGGGGACATGCATATCGCTTAGCAAATTACCTATTCCCGTTTCATGATGATAATAGCACTAGCCTATCTCCCTTTGGAGGGAGACGAAGAGGGAGGTACTAAAGGCTATCCCAAGTTATCGTTGTATCATTTTCTGTAGGATGTCCGGTACAAACCAATATTCTACCGTTGGCAATTTCATCATCGGTAAGTATTTCGTTATATTCCATACGTACCCCACCC
Source organism: Pedobacter sp. UBA4863 (assembly GCF_002399615.1). Classification (GTDB taxonomy): domain Bacteria; phylum Bacteroidota; class Bacteroidia; order Sphingobacteriales; family Sphingobacteriaceae; genus Pedobacter. The sequence continues at coordinate 28,628 of NZ_DHDZ01000026.1, forward strand.
GATATACAAGTGGCTACGCAGGTGCTACACACGCCGCCACTACAGCTATAAGGTATCTTGATTTTATTTTCTAAGGCTACATCTAAAATCCTTTTAGGCCAGGGCACCTGCAAATGATGGGTTTCTCCCTGAAATATTAAATTAATGGAATAGGTATTCTTATCCACCACTTTTTCGGTCGTATCGTCTTCGTCTATTTCGTCTTCTGGCAGTACAAAAGTTTCTCGCTTTACTTGCGCTGACTTATAGCCGGCACCTAAGATAGAGATACGACAAACATCCATATAGTCAACCGGGCCACAGGTGTAGAACAACGCATTTTCTTTAACAAAAGGCAATTGTTCTCTAATCAGTTCGTGCACTAGAAAACCATTTAAACGGGCCCTAAGTAAGTTTTTGGAGTTACTGAACAGGTTAATGAGTTTAAACCTATCGGGATAGATCTGCTGCCATTGTTTCAATTCTGGAAGAAACAAGGTATCTTCCGCAGAGCGACTGCTATAAATCAGTACTATTTTCGATTTTCGCTCTCCTACCAAAGCGGTTTTTAAAATCGAGTACAAAGGCGTAATTCCCACACCAGCCGCAAATAAGAAAACTGTTCTGTCTATGTCTTTCTCTGGCTCGTAAAAAAACATGCCACCGGGTGCTGTTACCTCAACCGTGTCTCCTTCTCGTAGCGAATGGTGCAAAAACCGGGAAATTTCGCCGTTCTCTACCAGTTTTACGGCAATGGCTAATGGTTCATCTACCAAGGGCGAGCTGTAAGCAGAATAAGACCTCCGCAGTTCTTTGTCTGCCATACGAAATGATAGTGTTAGAAATTGCCCAGCTTTATAATGGGGTTTTTGGCCTGTTAACGGCGTTAGTATAATGGTGATTACTTCATTAACTTCTTGCTGAACTCGGGTAACTTTTAACTGCTGTAAAGACATATCAAGTCAAAAGTAAAAAGTAAAAAATGAAATTAGCCACAGATGCGCAGATAATTAGTTTTCATTTTACAGGAAACTGTTAAAAAAGCAATACCTACGTTACAGGAGATGCTTGGCGAGGACGCCTAGCAGTGCTCTTAAAGAGTGCAGCCACAGCACTCATCCCAATTACGGGATGCACAGATAAATGATTAATTAAAAACACTTGATGCTAATGATCTTAAACATCTCTCCTTTAAAATCTGTTTCCCTTAGTGGGAACAACCGCTATGGCTAATAATAAACAAAAAGGCTGCTTCTCTTTTGCGAGAAACAGCCTTTAAAATGCTTATAAAAAAGCTATACCAATGCTTATTCTATTGTTGTGGCTACGGAAGTAGCGTCTGCATCTTCTACCTTTTTATAGGCAAGAAATGCTTTTTGATTTTTGTACCCATTGCGTAGGGGGTTTTCTAAAATCTCTTTCATGGACATTAATTTGTACACATAAGCGCCAGTTTCTCTATTTAATTTCATCTTAAAATAGTTGTCTTGCTTTTGCTTACTAATTTGTCTCCTCATGTGCCCATCGCCTACATTGTAGGCTGCCGCAACTAAAGTCCAACTTTCAAATATATCGTAAAGTTCACTAATATATTTTGCTGCTGCAATGGTAGATTTTTTTAAGTTATAACGCTCATCTACCTTTTTATTTACTTTTAACCCATACATACGGGCTGTACCAGGCATAAATTGCCAAAAACCAGCGGCACCTTTTGGCGAAACACCTCCCCTTAAGCCAGACTCGACCAATGGAAGGTATTTAAAGTCATTAGGTATTCCATAGGCAGCCAAAATAGGTTCTACAACGGGAAACCACTCTGCTGCTTTTTTATGCAAACGGTTTGTTTGCAAATTCTGGTATGAAAATGAAGCCAAAGTCTTCTCCATTTTCTGAGTTACCTTGTCATCGCCAATTGGCAATGTTTCTTCGGCAAACTCTAATTGAGCTATTGAAAACACCGGCTCATCGGCTTCTTTTTTAATCTTGGTATAGTTATCTTTCTTAAGATTTTCTACTTTGGTTGGTAGCTTATAAGCAAACACTTTGGCCATTAGCAGTAACCCTAAAATTACTGTTAACGGAATGAGGTGTTTCTTTAACATCTTCCTCCTTTTTTAGTTAACACTTAATACTTGGGGGGCAAAGGTACAATTTATTTATTTAACTATCAACCACTTACAAAAATAAGCGTAAAAACAGGGGTTTAAAACTGCTTAAAGCTAGATTTTGGCAGCACAGTTTTTTCATAAAATCGGTCAAAAGCTGGGTTGCTTATCCATACAAATTTGCTAACTTTGCAGCCGCATTATTTTATGCGGTTATAAAGCGTATCATGACAAACAGTAACAAAGGGAAAAGTCGGGATGACAAGTCCAAACCTGGCAAAAGCACCACGGGAAGAAGAAGCTCGGTAGATAGCGACAAGCCAAAAAGATTTAGCGGCAAAGACGAAAGCAAGAGCAGAAGTTTTGAGGCTAAAGACAGAAGAGATTCTAAGTATTCCAAGGGCGATGATTTCAAACCTCGCTCTACAAGATCAAAAAATAGTTCCGAAGAAAAATCAGGTTTCCAAAAATCATTCGATAAAAAAGATTTTAAAGGCGGTAGCCCAAAAGGCAGAGATTTCCAATCTCGTTCTGCTAGACCTAGAAAAGATGCTAACGAAGCGACTGGCTTCCAAAAATCTTTTGAACAGAGAGAAAGCAAGCCTTGGAACAAACAAGACAGCTCTTTTTCTGGCAGAGGAAATACTGGCCGCGATGAAAATGCTAGCGGAAAAAGAAGCTATGTAAAAAAAGATAATTACGCAAAAGACGGGGCAGCTTCTAAATTTTCGGACAGGAAAGAGGGTGGCAACCGTTATAGCGACCATCGTCCGTTTAGAAAAAGAGAAGACAGCAACTTTAAATATAAAAAAGAGGATAAGGGCGAAAGAGTAGCACCAACCTTAAGAGGAAGAAAAAACACGCCTAAAGGTGATGACGACTTAATTCGTTTGAACCGTTATATTGCGAATTCTGGCGTATGCTCTCGTCGTAAGGCTGATGAATTAATTGAAGCTGGTGTAGTTTCGGTAAACGGCGTGCCTGTTACCGAATTGGGCCACAAGGTAAACCCTTATAAAGACGAAGTAAGGTACAATGGTGAGTTGCTTAAACGTGAAAAGAAAGTTTATGTGCTTTTAAATAAGCCAAAAGATTATATCACTACCACAGAAGACCCACAAGAGCGCAAAACGGTAATGCACTTGGTAGAAAAGGCCAGTCGCGAGCGTATTTACCCAGTTGGCCGTTTAGATAGAAATACCACCGGTCTCTTGTTAATGACCAACGATGGCGAGTTGGCCGACAGGCTTTCGCACCCACGCAATGGCATTACCAAGATTTATCAGGTAGAGCTAAGCAAAAATTTAGTACAAGGCGATTTCAATAAAATTGAATTTGGTTTAGAACTAGAAGATGGTTTTATTAAACCTGATAATATTTCTTATGTAACTGGAGGCAGCAAAAAAGAAATTGGCATACAAATTCACAGTGGCAAAAACAGGATTGTTCGCCGCATTTTTGAACATTTAGGTTACGATGTGGTAAAGCTAGATCGTGTAGTTTATGGCAACTTGACCAAAAAAGATTTACCTAGGGGCAAATGGCGCTTCTTAGAAGAGCACGAATTAGTTCAGATTAAACATTTGATTAAATAATAAAACAGCATGCGCAAAACAACCTTTTGCGCATTTTTTATTTATGATTATCTTTCCATAAAATCTAATAGCATGCTTAGAAAACTTTTGTTAGTCTTTTTATTGAGTATTAATGCTTTGTATGCCGCCGCTCAAAGTGGTAAACTTATTGTTGGCACTTACACCAATAAAGGCAATAGCGAAGGTATATATGTGTACGATTTTGATAGTAAAACCGCACATGCAAAACAGGTAAGCATTATCAAAAACGTTTTTAATCCAAGTTATTTGGCTTTGAGTAAAAACAGCGATTTTTTGTATAGTGTTTATGAAGATGGCACAAACAGTGCGGCGAGTGCCTTCAGGTTTAATGCAACAACTGGCGAGGCCAATTTCTTGAACAAGGAGGCTACCAAAGGAAGCAATCCGTGTTTTATATTAACCGATGGCAAAAATGCGCTTACAGCAAACTACAGCGGTGGCAGCATTAGTGTTTTTGGCATTAAAGCCGATGGTTCGCTTACTTCGATCAAGCAAAACATACAACATATAGGCAGTGGCCCTGATAAACGCCAAGCAAGCGCACACGTACATCAAGTATTATTTTCTCCAGATAAAAAATATGTGATAGCAACAGATTTGGGAGAAGACAAGGTTTATGTTTACCATTATCAGGCAGATGCCCAAGCTCCTTTAACCTTAAAGCAAAGCATTAAAACCAATGCAGGCACGGGCCCTCGTCATTTAACTTTTAGTCCAAATGGCAAATTTGCTTACTTGGCACATGAATTTAATGGCAAAATTAGTGTGTTTAGCTACAATGATGGCAATTTATCATTACTACAAGAGGTAGCAACCGTGGCTAAAGATTTTACTGGTAAAATTGATGCTGCCGATATTCATCTCTCTGCAGATGGCAGGTTCTTATATGAGAGCAATCGTGGCGATGCCACTGCTATTAATGTTTTTGCTGTGCAAAAAAATGGCAAGTTAAGTGCCGTAGAAACGGTAAGTTCGTTAGGCAAAGGCCCTCGTAACTTTACCATAGACCCCAGCGGAAAATATTTATTGGTTGCACACCAATATACTAATAATGTGGTTATTTTTAATAGAAACACCCAAACAGGCAAATTAACTGATAGTGGCAAGCAAATTAATGTAGGTACACCTGTTTGCTTGGTTTTTAGCAAGTAAGCCAACTTAGTTCTTTTTACTTACCACTTCTTCGTAACAAGCTACATATTGCGGAAGTATCTTCTTTAAGTCGAAATCTTTTGCACGTGTTAGCGCATTTTCTTTAAAGTAATCGAGTGTTTTTTGGTCGCTTAATATGGTAATGGCTTTATTGGCCATGTCTTCAACATCGCCTACGTTACACATGTAACCGCAAAAATCGTCTATATTAAGTTCTGGCAAACCACCAGCATTTGATGAAATTACCGGCACCTTACAAGCCATAGCTTCTAAGGCCGCTAGGCCAAAACTTTCGTTTTCTGAGGGGATAACAAATAAATCGGAGACCGATAATATTTCTTCTACAGCGTCTTGCTTTCCTAAAAACCTTACGTTATCGCAAATATCCAATTCGCGGCATAACTGTTCGTTTGCAGAGCGCTCTGGGCCGTCGCCAACCATTAATAGTTTAGACGGAATTTTGTCTAACACTTTACGAAACATGCGAATTACATCTTCTGTACGCTTTACTTTCCTAAAGTTAGAGGTATGTATTAAAATGCGTTCGTTATTAGGTGCAATTGCCTTTTTAAAATGATCTTTAGGCTGTAAGCTAAAGCGGTTAAAATCAATAAAGTTAGGTATAACCTTAATGTCCTTACTGATTTCGAAATGACGATAGGTATCTTCTTTTAAATCTTCGGAAACGGTAGTAATGCCATCGCTTTGGTTAATAGAAAAAGTTACCACCGGTTTATAGGTAGGATCTTTACCTACCAATGAAATATCTGTACCGTGCAAGGTAGTTACAAACGGAATGTGTATGCCATAAGTAGCTAAAATTTGCTTGGCCATAAAAGCGGCAGAAGCATGAGGAATGGCATAATGCACATGCAGAATGTCCAGTTTTTCGAAGCGCACTACATCTACCAGCTTACTTGCCAATGCCGATTCGTAAGGGGCATAATCAAACAGCGGATAATCTCTAACCGCAACTTCGTGATAAAACAAATTGGCCGAGAAAAAATCTAACCTGGCTGGCTGGCTATAAGTAATAAAATGCACCTGATGTCCTTCGTTGGCTAGGGCCTTGCCCAGCTCTGTAGCAACTACGCCACTACCTCCAAAGGTAGGGTAACAAACTATTCCTATTTTCATTTATAATGATATTGCGCAATGCCCTATAGACATTAAGTTGGTTTTTAGCAAAATCTATGTAGATAAAGCATTGGCAAATGTAAATGATATCTTATTTAAAGATTGTTATCTGTTGGTAATAATTGCTAAGGGCACCGTATAAATTTGTAAGCTAAAGCCTTACGCTTACTTATAATCAAATACTATAGTTGGCTTTTTGTAGCTCGCTTTCCTTTCTTCGGCCTGTATTTCTACCCTTAATTTTTCAACTGCTTTAATTTGTTTGTTAAAACGGTCTAGTGCCTTTTGCGATTCTTGCATATCGCTTTTTGCTTTCTTCGCTAATTTTGCTGTTTCTTTAATATCTACGACAGCACCGCCAGATAGCCTATCGGTATGCTTGCTGTTTTTTGCTGCCGACTCCTTGGCTTTATCATTTGCATTCAAAAGTTTCAGTCTTAGCTTTTCAACTTCGGCCTCTTCTTTTGCTTCATCAATTTTTAATTCTTGTATTTTCTGGCTAGCTTTTAAAGCTTCTAATCTTGCTGTTAAAACGCCCACAGAATCTTTTGAAACCTTAGCTTCGTAAGTTTGTGCCTTTGTTTCTACAGTTAACGCCAATGCCAGACCAAGTGATAGATAGATGTATTTTTTCATGATTATTTTTTTATTAGTGACCATTTAAACCATCGGACAACAAGCTTACCGATCGTTTGTTTAGAGCAATACTAAGCTTTTTATTGATTTTTAGGAAAATTTTGAAGAAGTATTTTAAAACTTTAAGCGCTAGGCTTTCATTTCATTTTGCAATACCAAATACATTTCGTTTGGTCTTTGGGTACCGATATAGTATTTAAGCCCGTCTCTATCTGTGAGCACTATCGCATCTTTACCCGAAGAAAAAAAGCGCACCGTACCATTTTTATGAAGGTTATATACCGGGTTATTGAAAAAATATCTGCTGTAAGTTTCCTTGCGTATATCGGCAATATTGTTCAAATCTATGATGACCTTTTTAGTTGTCCATAGCCCGTTTAGTGTAACTTTCTTATCCTCTATCACCGTTTTATACTGCACCATAAACAAAAGGATGATAGAAACTGCTATTATTCCGAAGCCCACTACCAAAAATAAATCTACGGTATTATCTCTATCTCTTTCATAAACATACACGGCAAAACAAAAGGCAGCCATAATTAAACGTATGCAAATACGTATATAATCGCGACCGATGTATTGTTTTTCTATGTAAGTGTACCTACCGTTGTCCATTATAAATTTAATACTTCGAATATAGCAACTTTTTTTGTTGTTGCGCTTACTTTATACCTTTCATCTTGCCTCATTCCTACCACCCATATTAGTTCGCCATTACCATTAATTAACAATGGCACATTGCTTTTTTGCGGCAAAGGCACTTTTTCATCCACAAAAAAATGGCTCAGCTTTTTAAAAGACTTCATCCCTAAAGGCTTAAACCTATCTCCATCTTGTTTGTAACGTATGATTAATGGAAAAATGAGCAATGCCGCATCTATGCAAGCAACTTTTTTATTGGCTGTAAAACCTGGACAATCTTCAAAATGCAGCGTTAACTTGTGCTGATTTCCTATTTCGAGCGAACCTTCTTGATGCAGGTAATAGATTTGATCATCATGCTTTGCAAGCACAGAAATTACCACCCTCTCCCTATCAATAGTTAAACGATGGGTACTGCTGTAAAAAGATGTTCCGCTCTGTTTGTCTAACGAGGCTAAAATTTCGTCAACTACAGCATTGGTAAAATGAAAAGGCTTTAGCATTTCGAACCACAATAATTTCTGTGGGTTTAGATTGCTAATGGCTTCAATAGTTACATAAAACGTTCCATTTTCTTCAAGAAATATCTTTTCCCTTGTTTGTGTTACCACTTGTTGTAGCAAAACCTCGGTTTCTGCAAACCGGACAATATTTTGGGCAAAGGTTTCTTCTAGGTTAGGGTTAATTTCCCGCAGCTGCGGAATTACTTTTAAACGTATCTTATTTCGGGCATATTTACTGCTTTGGTTAGAGCTGTCTTCTACATACGAAAACTTGGCATCATCCATGAGTTGATCTATTTGATGTCGCGATAAAAACAGCAAGGGCCTAATAAGTTTACCACGTTTAGGCAAAATACCATGCATGCCACTAATGCCAGTGCCCCTAACCAAATTAAGCAAAACTGTTTCAATGGCGTCATTTTGGTGGTGGGCCACTGCAATATATTGATAGCCCTGTTGTGTCCTCAATTCTTCGAACCAATTGTAGCGCAGTTCTCTAGCGGCCATTTGCGTAGAAATTCGATGCTGCGTTGCATAGGTATTGGTATTAAAATGAACTACATGAAAAGGAACCTCCAGTTGATCTGCCAATAGTTTTACAAAGGCTTCATCGCGTTGGGCCTCATTGGCCCTTAAATTAAAATTACAGTGTGCTATACTAAAATTAAACCCAGCAAGTTTAAATAGCTGTGCCATTAACACCGAATCTTTACCGCCGCTTACGGCTAGCAATACATGCTCAGTCTTTTCAAAAAGCTGATGTTGCAAAATGTAATCGGTAAACTGCTGTAATGGTAACATGTTTCAAAAATAAGAATTTAGTCAGAAGTCAGAAAAGTCAGATGACCGAAGATATAAATGTTAAATTGCAATATTGTTGGAATTAATATTAGGGTAGTCATTTACGACATCAATCCATCATTGGACATCGGACTTTATAAAAAAAAACTAAATTTGTACCGTGCAAAAGTTACGCCTTATATTTCTTTTATTGATTTGCCCATTGGCAATGTTAGCACAAACTCGTACAAAAATAAACTTGGACAGGGCCGAAAGAGCTACTGGCACAACCAAGGCGAACGTAAGCTACCTTAGGAAACCTGTTTTTAGCCACGACGGTGCTATTTTAATGTGCGACAGTGCCGTACTTTACGGTGGCGAACGCAATTATTTCGAAGCTTTTGGCAATGTTCACATTAACCAAGGCGATACTTTAAATATCTACTCCGATTTTTTAAACTACGATGGCAATGCCAAAAAAGCCCATCTCGACAAAAATGTAAAACTGGTTGATAGAGAAAATACACTTACCACCAATATTTTAGATTACGATATGGTAGCCAAAATTGGCACTTATACCACTGGTGGCAAATTGGTTAACAAAGATGCTACCATTACTAGTAAAGAAGGTTATTATTTTTCTAACACCCGCGATGCTTATTTTAAAGTTGATGTATTGGTGGTAACCTCCGAAAAGACCACCATTACTTCAGAAAATTTAAGGTACAATACTGGCACCAACTGGACCTATTTTTATGGCCCAACCACCATTGTAAATAAAGAAGATAAGCTTTACACCGAAAATGGCTCTTACAATACCAAGAGCGAAAATGCCATGTTTGGCAAAAAAAACCTTTACACCAATGGCAGCAGATCGTTAAAAGGCGACAGCTTATACTATTATGGCAAGCGTGGCTATGGCAAAGCTGTAAAAAACATTACTTTTAAAGACACCACAGACCAAACTACGCTTTGGGGGCAATTGGGAGAATATTATAGAGATGTAGAACGTGTAGTGGTAACCCAAAAAGCTTACGTAGCCCTTGGCACCAAAGACAGCGTTACCGTAAAAGACACAAAAATGCCCGATACGCTTTGGTTAAGTGCCGACACCTTAGAAAGCCAACGCTCTTTGGTTAAAGATTTATCGTTGCTAAGCCGCCCTGCTGTAAAAAAAGACAACGAAATTGGCGCCGAAGATGAGAAGGAGAAAGCTGAAAAAGACAAAGAAAAGGCCGAAGCAAGAAAACTATTGCAACAGCAAGGAGAAGAGGTAAAAAACAACACCCCAGTTACAAAAACAGCGAAAAAACTAAGCAGAAAAGAGCGAAGAGAATTAGAAAAGAAAGGTAGCGAACCAAAAGTTGAAGCACCCCCGCCAATAGCTAATTTAGCTACTACACCGCCAGCACTTAAACAAGATAGCATTGTTGCCGACAGCCTGCTAAAACTGAAAGAAATTGTGCCAATTGCAAAAGCGGATTCTGTGAAAAAAAGTTTGCCAAAAACGGTAAAAACAAGCAAAGCAAAGTCCAATACCGCCGCAAAAGCAACTAACGCCAATGTGTCAAAATCTACCTTAAACCAAGCCAACAAACTTGCAACAGACACGGCAGTAAGCAATCCGGCAGATACGGTTAAGGCCAGAATAATTAAGGCTTACCACAATGTGCGATTATACAAGTCTAACTTACAGGCAAAAGCCGATTCGCTTTTCTATACCTCGGCAGATTCTACCTTAAGATGGTATAAAAATCCTATCCTTTGGTCTGATGGCACCCAACAAACCGGAGACACCGTTAATGTATTCTTTAAAAATAGTAAAATCCATAATTTTCAGGTATTGCACAATGGATTTATTGTAAACGTTGAAGGTGATTCTACCAAGTTTAACCAGGTAAAGGGTAAAATTATTACTGGTTTTTTTGTAGATGGCGAGCTTCGCAATATGTATGTAGATGGCAATGCCGAAAGTATTTATTACAGCAAAAACAACAAAGGCGAATACGATAATGTAAACCAAACGGTAAGCAGCAGATTACGATTTAAATTTATTGACAAGGAGCTTACGCACATTGTTACCGTTCGTGAAGTTGAAGGTGCTGTTGACCCACTGGATAAATTAACAAAAGAGGCCTTGTTAACAGGTTTTATCTGGAAACCCGAACTAAGGCCTACCAGCAAAGCCGACATTATTAAGGGCATATCGGCCAAACCTAAAACAACCGTAAAAAAACCAGCTCCTGCTAAAAGCACCAATACAAAAAACAAAACTTCAAAGCCTGCGGTTAAATCTCCAGCAAAAAACTTAGCTAAAGAGGGATCAAAACCTGTTACTCCGCCTACCGATGCTCAGGTACGCATGCCTAAATCGGTTAACGATTCGTTAAAAACGGATACTTTAAAGCAACAACATTAAGAAACTAGCTAAGTTTTATAACTAAAGCCTGGCGGCAACACCGAGCTTATTTTGAATAAGCAAAACCTATTTTTACGTCAAAACCAAAGTATCCTCAGCAGAAAGGTACAAAAACAAAAAGTCGGGAGTTGTTAATCCCGACTTTTGATATTTTTAAGTTAAAGGTCTTACATCTTCTTCAAACCAATTTCTCTTAAACGTTCATCTAAATATTCGCCAGCAGTCATATCACTATATGCTTTTGGATGCTCGGCATCAATACAAGAAGTTAAGCTGGTTAAATCCATGTTGCTACGCGGATGCAGGAAGAAAGGAACGGAAAAACGAGATGTCTTCATCAGTTCGCGAGGCGGGTTTACCACTCTATGTGTTGTAGAACGCAACTTATTATTTGTTAGGCGTTGCAACATATCACCTACGTTTACTACAATATCGGTATGGTGCGCTTTAATTGGCAACCACTCATTACTGCGTGTTAATACCTCTAAACCATCGGCACTAGCACCAATTAATAACGTAATTAAGTTAATGTCTTCATGCGCTCCGGCACGTACGGCATCTGGCGCAATAGCATCTGGGTTTTCAATAGGAAAATAGTGTATGCCTCTTAAAATAGAATTGCCATTATGTACATGCTCATCAAAATAATTTATTGGCAAGCCTAAATAAGTAGCTATTGCCCTTAACAAATGCTTACCGTTTTCTTCTAATTTCCTATAAATTTCTCGGGTAACGGTATTAAATTCCGGAATTTCCTCTACCACCTCATTTTCAGGGTATTCATTTTTGATCGGATCGCCATCGGTAACGGTCTGTCCAATTTGCCAAAACTCTTTTAAATCGGCAGTTTTTGCGCCCTTTGCAGTTTCTTTACCTGCACTGGTATAACCACGCTGTCCGGCCAACTCTACCTTTTCGTACTTACGCTTTGTTTCTACCGGCAAAGCAAACAATGCCCTAATATTTTTATAAAGTTGGTCTATTAGCTCTTGGCTAACGCCGTGGTTAGTAATGGTTACAAAACCCGAATCGTTAAAGGCTTTACCCAATTCATCTGAAAACTTTTTACGTTGCTCTTCAGTTCCGTTTACATAGGTGTTTAAATCTAAACACGGAATATAAGGTGTTGACATATTGTTGGTTTTTAATGTTCATGTTAAAATTAGAAAAGATATGTTAATAAATCTCATCCAACCCAAAAATAACCATATAAAAAATTAAAAATCAATACATTAAATTATTAACAACACAAAGCAGGGCGCCAAAAATGTGGATAAACCCATTTACTTTATTTGCAGCTCAATTTCAGTAGCAACTATGTACTGATAGTCCCGCTTTATGGCTTTAGCCCTCAGTCGTTTCTCGTCTTCGGGGCTGCCGCCGCCAATCGGGGCTAAAGAAATAAAAACCCTGCACAGCACACCAATTATTAAGTTGCATGTTATTTTATTGCTAGTAAAAACTATTGCAGCAGCTTTTACGTATCTTTATTAGCCGCATTTGTACTAACACTAGCTGTACACCTGGGACAAAACAAATACAAAACACAAAATGAAAAGATTAATTATGGCTACTACATTAATTCTGCTCTCTACATTCGGCACCGATGCACAAAAACCTAAATTAGAAAAAGCAACTTTTGGCATGGGCTGTTTTTGGTGCACCGAAGCTGTTTTTCAACGCTTAAACGGTGTTTACAATGTACGTTCTGGCTACGAAGGCGGCAATTTACCCAACCCTACCTACGAAGATATTTGTACCGGCACCACCAATCATGCAGAGGTAATTGAGCTGCAATACGATCCTGCAAAAATTACTTACGAGACGCTGTTAGAGGTTTTTTGGAAACTACACGACCCTACTACCTTAAACCAACAAGGGGCAGATGTTGGCACACAGTATCGTTCGGTGGTATTTTACCACAACGAACAACAAAAAGCTACTGCGGAAAAATACAAAGCACTGCTAAACAAAGAAAATGTTTTTGGCAAGCCTGTAGTTACCGCTATAGACAAATCGCAAACTTTTTACGTGGCCGAAAATTACCACCAAGATTATTATATCAAAAACGGGCAAGCTCCTTATTGCAGAGCCGTAATTTTACCTAAAATGGAAAAGTTAGAAAAGCTCTTTAAATCAAAAATTAAATAACCCCTAGTACGTTTGGGAGATTTAGCCACAGCTGCTAAAGGGATTAAAATCTGTGGAAATTTAGAAACTGTTTAAATTT
>NZ_DHDZ01000026.1:42006-89642 GCF_002399615.1 Pedobacter sp. UBA4863
CACCAAACCCAACCTGTAAAATATTAACATCATTTTTAAACAGTTTCTTAGTTTTTGGGCTAAATCCATTATTGATGCGTAATATTTCGTTTTAATTTTCATTAAAAACAACAAAAATCTGTGTATCTGTGGCTAAATGCACAACAGGTTTAAATAGTAAAACTTAGTCAAAAATCATTTTAAACAAGTTAATTGCACTATCCATACCGTTCTAATCAAATAGAATGGTATTTTTGTTTACATTTTATAACAATGAGTGATAATAAAGCCAAAGACCTAATCGATTCTTTAAAAAACAAAGGAAAAAACTTAGAGGCAGAAATGTCTTTCTTCGACCATTTAGACGTTTTGCGTAAGCACCTCTTACGTTCGTTATTGGTAATTACCATTTTAGTTTGTGCCGCTTTCTATTTTACCGATTTTATTTGGCATAGCGTAATTATGGCACCCAAAAATCCCGATTTTTGGACCTATCGCATGATGTGTAAATTGGTAGAGGCTTTCCCGTCTATTGGTAACGAATTTTGTATTACCAGCATAAAAGCAAAAATTATTAATACAGAAATGGCTGGCCAATTTACCTTACAAATGAATTCGTGTATCATGGCCGGAATTATTGTAGGTATTCCTTACATTTTGTTCGAAATTTGGTTGTTTATTAAACCTGCTTTATTGGAGCAAGAAAGAAAATCGGCAAGTGGCTTTGTGGCCTTTGCCTCCTTTTTATTTGCTTTGGGCCTATTATTTGGCTATTACCTGATTTGTCCGCTTTCTATTAATTTCCTTGTAAATTACACGGTTGACACCAGCATAGAAAATACCTTTACCATTTCTTCTTACCTATCAACGGTATTAACCTTAACCATTGGTTCTGGCATTATATTTCAATTGCCAGTAGTCATTTATATCTTATCTAAATTGGGTATCATGACACCAAAGTTTATGCGTTCTACCAGAAGATATGCCGCAGTATTAATTTTGGTGGTGGCTGCCGTGGTTACCCCTACGGCCGATCCATATACCATGTTAATTGTGGCTTTCCCACTTTTCTTGCTATACGAGTTGAGCATATTAATTTCGGCAAACATCGAAAGAAAAAAACAAAAGGCCGAACTAGCATTTTACGGCAAAAAATAAGCAACAAAATCTTTACTTTCAATATCTATAATTCTATATAAATTTGAACATGTCCACAGCAAATACGTTAAAAATAGCCATCGGTGCAGACCATGCCGGTTTTGAATACAAAGAGCTTTTAAAAGCTTTTTTAAGCAATTACCAACTCACAGATTTCGGCACAAGTTCGCTAGATTCTGTAGATTACCCAGATTTTGCCCACCCTGTAGCAAGTGCGGTAGAAAATAACGAAGCCGATTTCGGCATTCTCATTTGCGGCAGTGCACAAGGCGTTGCCATTACGGCAAATAAACACCAAGGGGTAAGAGCGGCAGTTACTTGGCTAACAGAAATCGCATCGCTGGCCAGACAACACAACAATGCCAATGTGATCTGCATTCCGGCTCGTTTTGTATCAGAAGATTTGGCCAAAGAAATGGTAACTACTTTTTTAACTACTCCGTTCGAAGGTGGAAGACACGCCAACAGGGTAAATAAAATTTCGTGCTAATACATTAAAACTTATTAACTAACATAAAAATGAATAAAAAATTTTTAGCCACTACGCTTGCGCTAGCGCTAAGTATTGGTGCAATGGCCCAAGATAAAAATGCCATTAAGTTTAGTGCCCCAATAAACAAAGAGAGCGCATTTAAACATTTATCTATCTTAGCATCAGACGAGTACGAAGGCCGCGAAACAGGCAAAAAAGGCGCTTGGATGGCTGCTGAATATATCAAAAAACAATTCCAGAGCTTTGGCTTGGTTGGTCCAGTTAAAGGCAGTAGCGACCCCTATTTACAACCAGTAGGTATTTCTTCAAAAACCGTATCTGGCGCTACTTTAACCGTGGCATCGCAGAGCAAAGAAAATTTAAAAGACTTTTATATCATGCCGCAAACTGTACCTGCAGCTGGGTTTAATGTAACCGCAGCTTCTGTAATTTTTGCAGGTTACGGCTTAAATAAAGAAGATTTTAATGAATACGCTGGAATGGACGTTGCAGGAAAAGTAGTCATGATTTTTGCAACTGGCGACCCTACCGCGAAAGCTCCAGCTACAACAACTGGCAGAAGAGGACAAAGCAGTGTAGGCAGTCAACAAGCGAAAATTAAGTACCTTTTAGACAACAAGGCTGCAGGCGTTTTGGTAATTAACCAAAATGCAGACAACATCAGCGCAGCGATGAAGTCATTTTTATCTAACGGTAGCACAGGTTTAAAAAGAGCAAACGCAGCTGTTAACACAGCGCAATTGCCTGTTGTAACCATAGGCACCGCAGTAGCCAACCAAATTTTAGCGGCTGCAACTACCAATTTAGATGAGATAAAGAAAAAAATTACCGAAACCTTAAAACCTGCTTCAGTAGTAATTAACGCACCAGTGTCTTTTTCGGCAAAACTAGAAGAAACCGACCTTAAAGCAGACAACGTTTTGGGCTTTTTAGAAGGCGCTGACCCTAAATTAAAGAACGAAGTTTTGGTAATTACTGGCCACTACGACCATATTGGTTTAGTAGATGATCCTAATGCAACAGATAAGGTAAACAACGGCGCAGACGATGATGGTTCTGGAACTACAGGCGTAATTATGTTAGCAGAAGCTTTTGCCAAAGCTAAAAAAGCTGGAAAAGGCCCTAAACGCAGTATTTTGTTCATGACCGTGGTAGGCGAAGAAAAAGGTTTGTGGGGCTCTGATTGGTATTCGGAACATCCGATCTTTCCATTAGAAAACACCATCGCTAATTTAAATATAGACATGATTGGCCGTGGCGACGATAGCCGTCCTGGAGATAACAACTTCGTTTACATTATTGGTTCTAACATGCTAAGCGACGATTTAGATAGAATTGGCAAAAAAGCAAATACCGATTATGTAAATATTGTTCTAGACGAAAAATACAACAACCGCACAGACCCTAATCGTTTCTACTACCGTTCGGACCACTACAACTTTGCTAAACACGGCATTCCAGTAATTTTTTACTTTAACGGTGTTCACAAAGATTACCATCAACCAGGAGACGAAGTGAGCAAAATAGACTTCCCTATGCTAACAAAAAGAGCACAGTTAGTTTATTACACTGCTTGGGAGTTGGCAAATGCAGCTCAACGCCCCGTAGTTAACAAAAACGAAGATGGTTCGTTAAAAACCAAATAAGCTAGTAAGCATACAAAAATCCCGTTAGACAACTAGCGGGATTTTTGTTTTTAGAAGAGTTAACGGTTTCCTTTTGTTGAGGCCTTCGAAATAAAAAACAAGTCTTATTGCATTAAAACCTACCTTTGCAGCAATGAAAAACAATGCCTATTTCAAATTCTTAACTACCGTTCTCTTATTAACCATCAGTTTTTTGGCAGCAGCCCAACAAAATTCGACTAATCAAAAGCTGCTTTCGCAAGAACCTTATTTCTTAAAAACCCGCTTAAAAGCTACCGACACACTTTTTCTTAAAGACATCGAAGTATTAAAGACCTTCGTAGCACTCGATAGTGTAGATATTGAGCTATTAAAACCCCAGATTCTCTATACGATACTTATCGAGAGCCATGTTGACACCATTGTTACCTATAAAAAATTAGTTGATGCCGTACAGGCCTTTAAACAAAACATTGGCTACGCTAAATTTAGAAAAGGAGTTTTGCTATACAAACAAATGGCAACCATTAGGGTAAACCCAGAAAACTGGCAAAACGATCAAGCTTTGTTTAGGAAATTAGGTTTTACCGAGGCCGATTTAGAAGATTTTTTATCGTTTATTTCTAAACCAGTGCATCGGAACCTGAACTACAAGGAAGCCTATTTGGCTTATATGAAAGAAATTGATAGTTTGCAGTAGTTTTAGGTAATTGAGCAAGGAATAAAGCGCAAAGACTTACGAAACTGTTGTTCTACATTTTGCAATATCGAACTTGCCTAAGAATTTGTAAGCTGTCTTATCATTCGTATCAAAAACAATATGATAGGGCTTCGGAGCTGCAAACTCCGAAAAGGGGCAAGAGCGATAATGGCCAGCTATTAAAATGAATACAACCTGTGGAAGATAAAACAATTCTATCAACAACATTACGTTAAATTTTAAAGCCCTAGCCTATTTCCCTATATTTGAAGACTTATGAACGTTGCCGAAGAATTTCTAGCAAAAGCTGACGAAAAGGCTTTCGATATTCCACATCGTAATATTATTAATCACAATATTGGCAAGTACAATGTTGCGGTAGAGCGTGGCCTGTCGAAATTTGAAAATTTAGAAGCATCGAAACGTAAGGCGCACGTTACCAAATGGCGTGTAATGGAAAATTTGGACAAACTTTTACCTGAGTTCGAATCGAATTTTCAGAAACGTGGCGGCAAAGTAATTTGGGCCAATGATGCTGCCGAAGCTCAGAAAGAAATTCTTCAGATTATTCAACGTGTACAGGGTAAAACGGTCATCAAATCTAAATCGATGACTACCGAAGAAATTCATTTGAATGAGTTTTTAGAAAAACACGACATTGAAAGTTTAGAAAGCGATTTGGGCGAATACATTGTGCAATTGTTGGGGCAAGCACCTTACCATATTGTTACGCCAGCCATGCACTTGAGCAAGGAAGATATTGCCAAGTTGTTTAATGAAAAGTTTGGAACACCAATAGACGCAACACCCGAACAATTAACACAAAAAGCTCGTGAATTGCTCCGCGATAAATATCTAAATGCGGATATTGGCATTACTGGCGGCAACTTTTTAATTGCTGATACAGGAAGCATGGCGCTAACTGAAAACGAAGGCAATGCAAGATTAACCACTACTTTTCCGAAAATACATATTGCTATTGTAGGTATCGAGAAATTAGTACCCTCTATTACCGATCTAGATTTATTTTGGCCTTTGCTTTCTAGTCATGGCACGGGACAAAACTTAACGGTTTACAATACCATTTTAAGCGGCCCACGCCAAGCGCATGAAACAGATGGCCCTGAAGAAATGTATGTGATTTTATTAGACAATGGCCGTACAAATCTATTGGCACAAAAAGAACAACGCCAAGCTTTATACTGCATTCGTTGTGGGGCTTGTTTAAATGCCTGCCCGGTATATAAAAACATTGGTGGACACACATATAACACCACATATAGTGGTCCAATTGGCTCTATTATTACCCCACATTTTAAAGGCATGAAAGAGTTTAAGCATTTAAGCTATGCCTCTAGTTTGTGTGGTAAGTGCTCTGAAGTATGCCCCGTTAAGATTGATATCCATAAAATGCTGCTACTTAACCGTAGAGATGCCGTAGTAGCGAACGAAAATACAACTACCGAAAACATTGGCTGGAAACTTTGGAAAAAGGGAATGAAACAACGCTCTTTCATGGATTTTTTCAGTGGAAAGACAAAAAATTTCTTCCTTAAAACTTTCTTTAAAAAAGGCTGGGGCAAATACCGTGAAATGCCCGAAGTAGCACCTAAATCTTTTGCTAAACGCTGGGACGAACATCAAAAAAAGAAAGAGATAGATTAGGGTTAAGAATTAGCACTTAGGAAATTAGTCTATGAAAATCGTAATTCATAAATCTAAATTCGTAAATTTCCCTCATGCAGTTCGACCGTAAGCAAAAAACCAATCCAGAGTTATTAGCTATTTACAAGCGTTTACTTTACCCTCGTTTGGTAGAAGAAAAAATGCTGATTTTGTTACGCCAAGGCAGAATTGGCAAATGGTTTTCGGGCATTGGCCAAGAGGCTATTGCTGTAGGCAGTACATTAGCCATGCAAAGCGATGAGTACATTTTACCTATGCATCGTAATTTGGGCGTTTTCACCTCTCGAGATATTCCTCTTAAAAAATTGATGGCGCAATGGCAAGGCAAAGTAACCGGCTTTACGAAAGGCAGAGACCGGTCTTTTCATTTCGGCACGCAAGAACACAAGATTATTGGCATGATTTCGCATCTGGGCCCACAAATGGCACTAGCAGATGGCATTGCTTTGGCAGATTTAATTGCAGAAAAACCCAAAGCAACCTTAGTTTTTACAGGCGAAGGCGCTACCAGCGAAGGCGATTTTCACGAAGCCATTAACGTGGCTGCTGTTTGGAATTTGCCTGTCATTTTCTTGATTGAAAACAACGGATATGGGCTTTCTACCCCAATTAATGAGCAGTTTAAGTGCAAGCATTTGGTAGATAGGGCCATTGGCTACGGCATTGAAGGTGTACAACTAGATGGCAACAACATCCTAGAGGTTTACGATCAGCTAAAAGAACTAGCGGAAGATGTCCGCAAAAACCCAAGACCTATCTTGGTAGAGTGTTTAACTTTCAGAATGCGTGGGCACGAGGAAGCTTCGGGCACTAAGTATGTACCTCAACATTTGTTTGATGAATGGGCACAGAAAGATCCAGTAAAGAATTTCGAAGATTTCCTATTGCATGAAGGCATTTTAACTGAAAGCACTATATCAGCGCTTAGAAACGACTTTAAAAAACAGATTGACGGTGAAGTTGAAGCAGCTTTTGCTGAGCCAGAACCACAAAGCAATATACAGCAAGAGCTTGCCGATATGTATTCCCCTCATCCATCCACAGCTGTTGCACCGCTTTTGCCTTCCACCGAAAAACGTTATCTAGACGCTATTACCGACGGTTTAAGAATCGCTATGCAGCGCCACAGTAATTTGGTATTAATGGGCCAAGATATTGCAGAATATGGTGGTGCCTTTAAAGTCACAGATGGTTTTGTTGCCGAATTTGGTAAAGCCAGAGTTCGCAACACACCTATTTGCGAATCGGCCATTGTTGGTGCTGGTTTAGGCTTATCTATTAATGGCTGTAAGGCTATGGTAGAAATGCAGTTTGCCGATTTTGTAAGCGTTGGCTTTAATCAAATTGTGAACAATCTAGCCAAAACACATTACCGTTGGGGCGAAAAAGCCGATGTAGTGGTGCGTATGCCAACAGGTGCTGGCACCGGCGCCGGACCTTTCCATTCGCAAAGCAACGAAGCTTGGTTTACCAAAACACCAGGCTTAAAAGTAGTTTACCCGGCTTTCCCATACGATGCGAAAGGCTTGTTATTGGCTGCCATTGAAGATCCTAATCCGGTGATTTACTTTGAGCACAAATATTTATATCGCAGTTTAACAGGTTTAGTTCCCGAAGGGTTTTACACCTTAGAAATTGGAAAGGCCAATGTATTACGGCATGGAATACAGCTCTGCATTATTACCTACGGTTTGGGCGTTCATTGGGCATTAGATTACCTCAACACACATCCAGAAATTGCGGCCACTTTAATAGATTTAGTGAGTTTACAACCATGGGATAAAGAAACGGTTGCAGCAGCGGTAAAAGCCACCGGAAAAGTATTAATCTTACACGAAGACACCCTTAGCAGTGGTTTTGGTGGCGAAATTTCTGCTTGGATTAACGAACATTGCTTTGAATATTTAGATGCGCCAGTAATGCGTTGTGCTAGCCTAGATACGGCCATACCGATGAGCAAGGTACTGGAAGATGATTTTTTAGCAAAAGCCCGATTGGGAGAAATGGTACAAAAATTATTATCGTACTAGCATTAATTAAGTCTTGTTTAGGGTGTATGAACCTCGGCCAATGGGTTAAACAGGTAAATCTTACCATTATCTAAACAAGTACAGCGATAACGTTTTCTCATGCGTTCTCCCTTTTGAAATTTACGTCCATCTTTTAAAGTAAAAATCGAATTGATAGGCAATTGTTCTACGTGGATCGTTTCTCCTTGCTGGTCGTATTTTTTCAGGGCCCTTGCCAAACGCAAATCGGTACAGCTAGAGGCCGCCGGATTATTCAAATAAGCAACAATACTTTGGTTCACCTCTGGCGGAAACACTTCCAAATCGAAAAAAGGCTTCATCATCTTTTTGAAGTTATTCTTCCATTCTGCACCATGTGGTTTCACCTTATTCTTATGGTCGTTCCAAGTAAGCAGGTGTGCAAACTCGTGTACCGTAGTTACCAAAAAAGCATAGGGGTTTAAATCGTTGTTCACCGATATTTTATGCCCACTTTCCTTAAATGGGTGTCGATAATCGCCTAGCTTTGTAGTTCTATTTTTTGAGATTTTAAATTCACATTGGAAATAGTCGATCCATTTGGCAATAATTGGCGCAGCCAAAGGAGGCATATATTGAGCTAAAACTTCTTTTTTATCCAATGGAGAAATCATGGTTAAATGTACGAATTAACCCCTAAATCGCCTAAAGGGGACTTTTGTATGGTGTATAACATCATAGTATCCATTAGCATAAAGTCACCGTTAGGGGTTTATAAGCTGATAAGCAATTAACGCCGCCACGTAAGCCATTACCGTCATGTAAACCAACTGTATAACCGGCCACTTCCATGATTTGGTTTCTCTGTAAACAATAGCAACCGTACTCATGCACTGCATGGCAAAGGCATAGAACAGCATCAGCGAAAATGCGGTGGCAATGGTAAATATTGGCAAGCCTGTTTTTGGGTCTTTAGCAGCGGCAATTTTATCTCTTAATCGAAGTTCGCCCGCCTCGCTATCTTCTGCACCTTCTACGCTGTAAATAGTTGCCATGGTTCCTACAAAAGCTTCGCGGGCCGCAAAAGAGGTAATTAATGCAATGCCAATTTTCCAATCGTAACCCAAAGGCTTAATGGCCGGTTCTATTACTTTCCCTACAATTCCTGCATAAGAATTTTCTAGCTTCTCTGCCGCCCTATCTCGCTCTAACGATGCCAATTGTACGCTATCTGTAGAGGTTGCTTCTATGTTATTGTATTTGGCATCTATGGCTTCGAAACGCTGGCTAGGCCCATAAGTGGACATCACCCATAAAATAATAGAGATGGCAATAATTACCTTACCGGCTTCTACCACAAACGCCTTAGACTTTTCGTACATGGTAAACAACACGTTTTTCCAGCGTGGCATACGATATACTGGCAATTCCATAATAAAGTACGAACGTTCTTTTGCTTTTAAGATAAATTTAAAAACCAATGCAACCAAAATAGCAGCGGCAATACTGATTAAATACATGCCCATTAATGCCAAGCCCTGCAGGTTTAAAATTCCCAAAACTTTTTCGTTGGGTACTACTAACGAAATAAGCAATGTATAAACTGGTAACCTGGCCGAGCAACTTATCAAGGGGGTAACCATGATGGTGATGATACGGTCTTTCCAATTTTCGATATTACGGGCACTCATAATAGAAGGCACCGCACAGGCAATACCGCCAATCATGGGCACTACAGATTTTCCACTCAACCCAAATTTACGCATCACCTTATCCATCATAAAGGTAACACGGGCCATGTAGCCTGTATCTTCTAAAATGGAAATTAATGCAAATAGGACAGCAATTTGCGGAATAAAAATAATGATACCGCCCAAACCTGCCACCACGCCATCCAACAACAAATCTGTAAGTACACCTGCCGGAAGGTATTCGTGTCCCCATTCGGTTAATGTTGCAAATCCACCTTCTATCATATCCATTGGCACCGACGACCAAGAGAAAATTGCGTTGAAGATGAAAAAAAGAATGAAGAAGAAAATAATGACCCCCCCAATTTTATGGGTTAAAACGGCATCTATCTTATCAGTAAGTATAAATTTTCTTTCTGCTCCAGTATCGGTTACTACATCATTTAATACTTTACTTAAATGTTTGTATCTGGCAACCGTTTCCTCGCCTTGCAGCTTTACTGTATCAAAACTATTGCTTACTTCAATTGTTTCTATTTCTTCCTGTTCCTTTGCAGTAAAGAAGGTTAAATGTTCGTGTTGATGAAGTATTTGCAGCGCATAATAATCGTTATCTACACCAATTTTTCGCTTAATTTCTTCGATTGCTTTTGGCGCAAAATCTTTAGTTTCGACACTGCTGTTTTGGGTAGCCACAGTAGTTGTTTGGGCTATTGCCTTTTTTAGTTGAGCTATACCTTCTTCTTTACGAGCCGATATACTTACCACTTGTACTCCCAAACGCTCTGCTAATTTATCAACGTCAATGCTAATCCCTTCTTTCTTTGCCATATCGGCCATGTTTAGCACTAATAGCATAGGCTTACCTAAATCTGCTACTTGCGAAAACAATAAAAGATTACGACGAAGGTTGGTAGAATCTGCTACCAAAACGATGATATCTGGATGGGCATTATTACGCTCGTCTGCTAAAACTTGAAAAACGATACGCTCATCTTTACTTTTTGGATAAAGACTATACGTACCTGGCAGATCTATTATTTCTGCCGTTTTGCCAGAGGGAAGCTTACAATATCCGGTTTTTTTATCTACAGTAATGCCCGGAAAATTTCCAATCTTTTGGTTTAGACCGGTTAAAAGGTTAAAAAGGGTAGATTTTCCGGTATTCGGATTACCAACTAATGCAACTTTTAAATCAGCCAAAATATTATTGAATTACAATTACCGCTGCCTCGCTTTTACGTAAACAAAGTTGATAGCCTGCTACGCGAATAGCAATGGGGCAACCAAGTGGTGCGCATCTTTCAATCTCTACTACTTCTCCTGGAAGACATCCCATCTCCATTAATTTTACCGACATCTCTGCATCTGTAAAAGAAACAATGGTAGCTTTTTGGCCAGGACTTAGTTGCGAAAGTTTCATACAAAAAATTTATTTGCGTGTGTAAAACACCTTTTTATAGTAGATTAAAACTCCCGCAAGTTAGTTTTTATTTATATCAAATCCAAATAAGGAAATGTAACAAAAAGGTAAAGAGATGTAGCGTACACAAGTCCAAAACTTGCCTAAACCACCATTTATACCTACTTTTACGTCTTTTTATCCAGGCACTTATGAATATTGTCCAAAAGCTATCGATCTCGTGTTTATTACTGTTTGCCATTTGCTGCTTAAGTTGTAAGAAGGACAAACTCGTTACCAATGTTAAATTTCTTGGGCATAAAGGAGCAGGAAGTAATTTTTTTAACGACGTGCACATGGAAAATACGATACCATCTTTTGCACAGGCCATAGAAACCCTCGATGGGGTAGAAACAGATGTTGCGATGAGTTTGGATGGCACCATTTGGATGTATCATAACCAAGATGTAAATGATTATGATTGCAATGAAGATCCTGAAAGATTTATTCCGGCAATGAACGATGAAGAACTAGAGCAGATAATGCTTTGCCACGAAACTAAGAAAGATAGGATATATAAGCTTTCAGAACTTGTAGCCTTTTGGGAAAGCAGGGGCAAAAATTTTTACATCTCATTAGATATTAAACCTACATTTCCATCTTGGGTGTTTGAGTTGGTTGGGGGGCGCTCTAGTTATTACGATAAGCTTGCAGCCAGCTTGGCCAATCTACCTAGCATGGCAGAGGGAACCGAAAAAATATTTCTAGAATTCGATAGCCCACGCTTTCTTTCGCAACTTAAACTGTATGAAAAAACTGAAAAAATGGTGAGGTACTATACTGGCGATGGCGACATGGAGGAGCATATTGCCACGGCCTTAGCCAGAGGTTATGATGGAGTAAGTGTAGAAGGTGTAAAAGCTACGGCAGAAGAAGTACAAAAAGCTAAGGCTGCCGGCTTAAAAGTTCAGCTTTGGACGCCCTATTTTAGGGATGAATTGCGGCCTGTGGTTGATAAAGATCCAGATTTTATACACACAGATAATATTCACGCTAAAAAAGCACTGAATATTGCTAACTAAAAAGAGCCCGATAAAATACCGGGCTCTTAATCGTAATTAATTTTTAAGGTTCGCCCAACTTTTGGGCTTCAGTCCAATATTGGTGAGCTCTTTTTAGTTTTAGTGAATGCAAAAACTGCCTACATTCCGTGTCCACCCATTCTGAAACTACCTGGGCCTCTCTGCCCTTGGGTTTGCATACCTGCAATAGTACTTAGCGAGTATGTAAATGAGAACATAAAATAACGTTTTAATACGTTAAAGTTTTGATCGGAAATTGTATTTGCTGTAGCGGTACGGGTAATACCAACATTTTGATCAAGTAAATCGTTTACCGACAGCTTAAATGTACCTTTATTTTTAAAGAATTGGCGACTGATATATGCGTTGACCACCATGTTTGAAGTGTTATAATCGCCTCTACCTGTATAGTTGTTATAGGTTAAGTCTGATTGTAAACGGATATTTCCTGGGAACATATAACTAATATCGATATTAGGAGAAAGCGTGTAATAATTGGTTTCGCTTAGCTGTGTATTGGTGTAATTTGCCCTATCCCATCTACCAGAAACACCTGCAATTAAATCAAACTTATCAATATTGCTCACTAATTTATAACCGTTAGATATACCTAGGTTTTTGGTTACCATTTCTGCTCCGGTTGAGGAGATGTTGGTTGTTTGTCCGTTAGATATACCTCCGTTAATTTGTAAGTTTAACTTATTGCCCTTTATAATTGGCAAGCCTAAACTACCAAATATATTGGCATTGTAGTTACCATCAACGTTTATGTATTTATTTTCTATTTTTCCCGTACTTAACACATTTTGTGTAATACCAAAGTCGTTAAAAGTTTGGGTAATAAAAGCACCTAAAAACAAAGTACGATAACTTGCAAAATCAAAGTTATTATAGAATATTCTGAAATTATTAGCAAACGAAGGCTTTAAGTTAGGGTTACCAGTGGTAATGCTCAAGTTGTTGGTATTGTCTATTACCGGCTGAATTTGATCTATACTTGGTTGGTTGGTACGTCCGTTATATTCGAATCTTAAACGTTTATTGTTACTAAAAGTATATCTAAACTGTGCCGAAGGTGTGATGTTAATGAAATCTTGTTTAAACAACAGGCCAGTAGTTAAATTATCGTTTTTACGATTGGTTTGCTGTGCTGCTACTCCTACGTTCCAGTTGTATTTTTTCTGGGTTTTGCTTAAGCTTAAACCTAGCGCATTTGTCCAAGTGATGTTTTCAAATTCATTAGTAAAATCTACATTTACCAAATCGTACAATTGTGTAGCGTTGTTAAAATCGTAAACGTTACGTGCCCTATTGTCGTGTGCGTAGGTGTTTTGGTAGTTAAATTCTATGTTTAGGGTTTTAGAAAGCGGCTCTGTATATACTAACCTGGCAGTATTGTTAAATGAGTTAACTTTATTATCGTTTAACTGATTTAGTGCTGTTGTGGTTATAGCACCCAATTGGGTAGTTCTAGTTTCTGGGTTCTTATTAAAAATATTTTCTTCGTTATTGTTGATGTTGGTATTCACATTTAAAGATAACGTACGTCCTCTGCGCAAAAACTTCCTTCTAATTAGCAAATTATTGTTGATTGAAGGCGAAGCAGCACCTGTAATTAAGCTTTGAGAACCCACGGTATTGCCTGCTGTATTATTTCTAATGTAGTTTGTTAAGCTATTTGCATCGTTTTCGGTATAGGAGATATTTGGCTGTATCCTGATAGAAGTTGCAGAATCTAACTTGGTATCTACCATAAAATTTAAACGGTGGTTTAAACGCTCGGTAGTGCTTTCTAAGTTGCTGTTATTGGTAATCACATTGTTGCCAATAAAGTTTTGTGAATTTGAAATATTGGTATTATACAATGATGTTTTATTAAAGAAATAACTGGCATTGAACTGTGTACCGTCATCGTAAGTGTCGCCAAAATTAATTCCCGCAGCATTGGTGGTTGTAATGCCCGATTGTTGACCGCCGCCACCGCCAAACATCATACCACGTCCTCTTCCACCGCCAATACCGCCACCAAAGTTTTGTTTGTTTACGTTATTAAATTGCCCAATTAAAGACAATTGTTGTGCATTATCAAAACGGTTTACGTTAAGGTTTACATCGTACCTATCGTTAGTTCCATAACCTAGGGTACTGTTACCTACATAACCTTTATTTTTAACGCCATTTTTGGTTACAATGTTCAATATTTTTTCACGGTTACCATCGTCAACGCCAGAAAATTTAGATTGCTCAGACATGTCGTCTATAATCTGGATTTTATCTACCATATCGGCAGGGAGGTTTCTGGTGGCCAAAAGCGGATCGTTGCCCATAAAATCCTTACCATCAACACGTACGCGTTTAATGGTTTCGCCTTGTGTTGTTACGGTTCCATCTTTAGAAACATCAACTCCGGGCACTTTTTTCAACAAATCTTCAACTACTGCATTTTCTTTAACCTTTAGGGTAGATGCACTAATTTCTAAAGTATCTTTCTTCACTACAACAGGAGGTGTTTCGCCCTTAATCTCTATTCCTTTTAAAGTTACCCCTGTATCTTCCATTAGCAGTTCTCCAAAGTTAATACTCGGCTTACCTGCGGTAAGTTCAAATTCTCTGTTAATGGTTTTTAAACCTAGGTAAACTACATACAGTTTATATTTGCCTGCCGCAATATTGTTAATAGCAAATGTGCCATTTGCGTTACTCGAAACTGCACCTACCACAGTAGAGTCGGCGCTCATTTTTTTAATAGCTATAGAGGCATAGTCTATTGGTTTTTTATCTTTTTGGTTGAGCACTTTTCCGCTCACAGTTCCCTGAGCTTGTGCAAAAGCAATGTTGACTAGCAAAAGCGTAGTCACAAATAGCAATCTTTGTAAATGTTTGTTCATTTTTATATTTAAAAAATTATTTTTTGAGATCATCTAGTCAGACTTATAAAAGCCACAAAAGTTTGTTAATAAATGTTAAAAGTGTAGTAACATTTTAAATACAACTAACTTTGTCGTTACAAACGTTGAAAACAAGAATTTAAGAATTTAATGATGAGGCGCATTTATGGGCTCTAGCTATGAAAATAAGACGCTTTTGGACATTTACAGCTAGGTTTAAAAATGCTGCAAGATGCCAGTAACAAAACCAGAAAAAAAATTAAAATTAGTTTAAACCTTTTCTTCATTGTAGTTTGACAAGTGTAAAAGCACGTAACTAAACACCCCCATAAAGCAACCCATCATATCACAGCCAAAATCCCACCATTCGGCAGAGCGATAGGTAAACACCTTCCATTGTAGCAGTTCTATGCCTCCGCCCAGGAGTACTGAAATAATAATGATCTTAAAAATAGTGAGCGAGCGAAAACTGTAGTTGTGCTGATATTTTATTTTTCCGTAGAACAATAGAATAGTAAGCACATAGAAGAAACCTAAGTGGGCTAATTTATCGAAACCCGTAAAGAAGAAACTATTATCACCGCTGCTAGATAAATCAATATTACAAAGCACTAAAATAATTACTGTCCATAGTATGGCCCAGCGTTGGTACTTTAGTGCTTTGATAGCGGCCATGCTTATGCGCCTACTAAAGCTTTATATTCATCTGCGCTTAACAATCCGTCAACGTCGGCTACGTTTGCCAAAGCAACTTTAACCATCCAACCTTGACCATACGGATCACTATTTACCAACTCAGGGTTATCGTTTAGGGCTGCATTAACTTCGTTTATTGTGCCTGTAACTGGCATATAAAGATCAGAAACTGTTTTAACAGCTTCTACACTACCAAATACTTCGTCTGCGGCAACTTCGGCACCAACGGTATTGATATCTACATAAACAATATCTCCCAATTCTCTTTGTGCAAAATCAGTAATGCCAATAGTAGCTTCATTTCCTGATACCGATATCCATTCGTGATCTTTGGTGTATTTTAACTCTGATGGAAAGTTCATTTTTATCTAATTAAGTTTTTTGTAATTGTTTGCACAAAGTTAATGATTTTATACAATTGCCATCTACTTATTTAAAACTCTATTAACAAGCTTCCTATTGCGCAAACATCACCGCTTACACGAAGGCAATTTATCACTACTTTAAAATTAAAAAACAACCCTTACGTTTAATTTAACGTTACCCTTAAGCTAAAGCCAAAGTTGCTGAAGGAGGTGTTAAATGATTGCGATGTATAAGGCTTGGTAATATTAGAATCGTAAAACAAGCGTACGTTAAAGCGTTGGTTTAACACATAATCTACGCTTGGGCGCAAAGTTATATTTTTTGCTCCCGACGAAACTTCTGCTTCGACAATGTCTGCCCTGTAAATTACTGTTTTGTTATCCCTAACAGATACATCTAGCTTAAAGTCCATGTTGTTATCCATCTTAAGATCTTTAAACAAGCCAAAAGGAAACCTAAACTTGGTAGTACGATAACCCAAACCAAATACCACATTGTTTTCGGAAAGATGCGCCAACTGACTGTTTGCCAAACTTAAGCCCAACAACCTCGTTTTATTAATTTCGAAATTAAGGGTCATGTTGTTTTTAAGCCGTGTATCTACCCCTACCAAAGGTGCAAATTGTTCTGAAATACTCACTTGTGCAAATTGGTACATTGGCAAGAAATTACCATTTACGTCGGTACTGCTCACAGAACCCGCTGTTTCCTCGTATTTTAATAGACTATTAAAACCATTGATACTGTAAGTAGAACGGTAGCCATGCCTGATGCTCAGTTCAGAAAACCGATCTGCAATGAAAGGATATTTGGTTAAGCCCGAATACGTTAACCTCCAGTTTGGCAACGGAATTTTAGGCAAACTATTTAAGCTCGATGAGTTTGCATCTTTACCAGTATATGCCGCTATAAATGCCAGCACCACAACATCTTGCGAACTTTTATCGTAACCTAGTGCATAACCATTTACCACACCGCTAGAATTAGGGTTTTGTGCGCCCAAACGACGGGAAATTACCGATCTATTGTTCATAAATTCATTAAAAACACCCGACAAAGTACTGCCACTTTTGTCTTTAAATGCGGTACCAAAAGTAATGGTAGAAACGTTATAATCTCCAGTAGTATTGGGGCTCATATTAACAAAACCATTGCTAGGCGTATCGTATTTAAAATTAGTAGAATAATTTAAAGTGCGGTTTTTAGAGGCGGTAAGCGTTACCTTTAAATCTCTTATAGGCTCTATGCTACTCGTTAACTGAAAATCTTCGCGTAGCGTATTTACATAGAGTTGCATTTGCTGTTCATCGGTTGTTATCCAGCCATTGTTTAAGGCCATTAATCTAATATCTCTTTGGCTGCCAAACACAAAACCAAGGCCCGGTGCACCAGCATCGTCTAAACCAAAAAACTTGGTTTTAGGTAAATAGCCCGGCAAGAAAGTGCCTTTAGTTTGGGTATAGGCAACATTCACATTCTTTATACTGGTTAGCAAGCCCAACATAAAATTAGAAAACTTAAATGTGGTATCCCTATTGTTTAATGTGCGCCTAATAAACCCAAACTTGTTGTATAACGAAGTGATATTTAAAGTTGGGTTTACCTGTATGGTACGAGAGTTTTGAATGGTATTCCCCAAATCTATAGCAGGATCATTTAAGGTAGCCAAAGCTTCGGTTTGCCAAGTAAAAGTAGTACCGTAAGTGGTAGCTAGTGTTACCCAATCCATACCCGGAATTTTAGCAATTGGCCAGTTATATCTCATGTTTAGGGCGTGATTATAGTCGGTGGTACGGCCTAAATTCTTAAGATTGTTCCACAAGGTATCTTTTTTCAATCCATTGATACGACCATCTGGTTCGTCGATAATAGAATAGTTCGTCGCATCGAAATCTAAGCTAAGCGATTTGGTTAAATCCCATGCAATACCGTAAACCCTCGTCATTAAAAAGTTTTTATTGAAAGTAGTATTAATAGTAGTATTAATAGGGATATAGGTATTTGGGTCGTTATTTCGCAAGGTATTTTCCGAGTAGAAACGATCCATATCAACCCTAAAATTGATTGCATTAGGTAGCAGAGAAAAGTTAAAATCTTTTAATAGCTTCAGTGTATTTGATTTAATCAATTTATCAAACGGCTGATAGCTTTTAGAATTATAGCTATAGTTGTAAGCCAACGATGCTTTATAGGTATTTTGAATAGTGGTTTCGTTAATAAAATCGCGGTGCGACAACTTGCTCTGCGCATACGATACATTAAAGTTTTCTATATCCCACAACCTTACCTTTGCATCTTCTTTTATGCGGTCTTTACGCACATTGGTAAAGGCCAAGCTACTTCTGGTGGTGTAGTCTTGTGCAAAGTTTAATATCTCGTCTTTTTGCTGCTTTGTAGCATTATCTAATGCTTTAGAAAGTTCAATATCTGGCGTTCTTGGGTCGAATTGTGGAGTAGCCACTTGTTTAGAATAGCTCACGAACATTGGAATTTTAACTCCGCTTTTTTGAGGCAGAAACTTGCCCAGCTCCATGTTCGACGAAATATCGAAGGCTATGTTTTCTGCCCTGTTACGATCGCTCACTTTGCTGTCTATAGATCCAAAACCGATGGTAGCTTTTGTTCCCGAAACGTTTACATCGGCAAAATCGGCCAGTTTTGCACTCATGCGTGCCGTTGCCGCCCAACCACCACGTTCATCAAATTCTGTTAAGCGTAGTTCGTTAAACCAAACTTGCGCATATTTGGCAAGGCCATCATCGGTTGGCAAGGCATCTGGTGCACCTTTCCAAGGGTTTTTTAAGCCTAACATATACACCCTTATTTTGCTCATATCGGGCTGGCCCTTTACAATAATGGTATTTACGCCATCGCTATATTTATAAGGTACATTAACTGGCCATCCAGAATTATTACGTGCAATCTTAGCTTTTTGAAATAATGCTAACTCTATATCTATTTTATTTTCCTCTGGCCAAATGGCATAAGCATCACTGGTGCCTGGATTGGTTACTTTTAACGGTTTATTGTACTCGTAATAGTTATCGTCGTTATCTGTACCTATCCTTAAAAATGCGTTAAGGTCATTATTTTCTAGCTGATGAATGCCATCAGCTTCTAGGTGAACGTACATTTCCAATCTTTTGTACGATCTAAAATCATTTATGCCTGTTTTAAAAGTTGCCCTACCGTAACCATCTTTCAAGTCTTTTACAATTAACGAAAGCGATTGTTCGTTTTGGCGGGTATCGCCACGATAATTGCTAAAATCTCTTTCTCTTTCTATACCGGGTGGCACTACATAAGGAATAGGTAGCCGTTTACCATTTTCTTCGATGTTTACCGTTCCCAGTTCTAAGACAGAGTTATCTGCGCTTGGGGTTAAGCCCAAGCCCGGATCGGCAATAACTTTATTGCTCTCGTTCTTAGCATTGTATTGTCTCCACTCGCCACGTACAAACTGAATTTTTGCAAACCTTAACACGGTGGTATCCGCAAAATCGGTCATGAACATTCTTACAAAACGGATAGACTTAAAGTCTTGAATTGAACCGTTGCGGCTTTCGTACTGCGCCAACGGTACTCTAATTTGGTACCAAGTAGCATTTTGCGTTTGTCCGTTGGCCAACTTTACAGCAGAAACTACCTTATCGGTAACAAAGCCCTGTCCTACCTGTAGATCGCCCGGGCGGATAGATATTTTATACTGAAAATACTCATCAGACTGGGTCATGTTGTTATCACGATTGATATCCTCGCCATCTGGCAAAGCAGTAGCGGCAGAGTTTTCTAGTCCCAGTTCTTCTTTTGATTGTTGCGAAGTTTTAGAGTTACCTTCTAAGCCGTTAAAATTCATGTAACGTTTTAGGATGCCTGCATTTTCCTGATCTAGCTTATCGCCTCTAAAATAGGCATAATCGTCTGAGGAAGGATCGTTATCTATTGCTGCTGCCGCATCTGGGTTTAAGAGCGCTTTAATCTGGTTAATTTCTGCTTGAAACTTAATTTTCTCATTCGCATTTGATAAGCCATCTAAACCTACGTCTTGTGCCTTACGTACATTGGGGTCGTTATCAAAAACCTGCACTACTGGTTGCAATTTGGCCACTCTGCCCCAAGCGGTAGTATCATATTTATTAGGATCATCATCGGCCGGCAAACCATTTTCAATAGATTTACGCCCATCTTTCAAAATATCTTCAGAAATGTTGCCCAGGTTAAAGTACAAATCTCCGCCCTGCGAACCTGGTTTGTACATGAAGGGGTCTAACACCCAAAGCTCTATATATTCGATATTTTGTGCTTCAAAATCGTTAACATCTACCCTGCGCATTAAGCCTCCCCATCTGCTTTTTGGATTTTGCAGCGTTCCGTTAGGGTTAAGCCCGGCTGAGGTAAAATTGTAAGGCCCCCTTAAAGTAGGGTAATAAGCCAAATCTAAAGTTTGCAGTGTAATTGCTTGCCCGGTACTAATTTGTTTAAATGGAAAAACTTCGGTTTCTAAAATTTCTCTCACATAGTGATTAGAAAGTTCGTTCTTGTTGTTTTTCAAATTGGCCGGCATTTGTCCGCTACCACCCCTATTATAGAAAATAGGATCGATATTGTAGAAAGCTATTTTGGCCCGGTTAAAGCCATAGCGCAAATCATCACTAAATTGCCATTCGGGAAACATTTGTGGCGTACCCGAAATTTGCCACGCCATTGCACTTTTTAAATCTATTACCGAACGCGAAGATTCAAAATCATCGATATAACTGCTACCACCTTTGCTGCCGCCCATATTTAATGCCGAAGGATGGCCGGGAATAAGTTGCGCAAACTCGCCGTAAAAGGCAATGTTAGACTTTTCTTTGGTAGAAATAAAAGGTATTTTATCGACCAATTTTGTTAAAAACCTTGATGGAGAGGTATAGTTTACATCCATGCCCCAAATAGAGTTAGATATAGGTTCTTCTCCAAAATTTACTTTTGGGGTAATTGGGCGTTCGGTAAGGTTCATAAATGTACCACCAATGTTTAGCTTGTTATTTACGCGATAATCTCCACGAACCCCAAATAACGAACGTTGCTGTAAACCAAAAAGCTCATTATTTTCTGTAGAAATACGGATAGACTGCCCCGAACTTAACAATGCGGTGTTCAGTATCTTTACACGGCCGCTCATGTAATCTACCGTATAATCGTTACCTTCTACCAAAGGAATGCTCCCCATAAATACTTTCACCGAACCTTCGGGTACGTTTATGGCATTTAAGCTAAACTCCGAAGAAACTTCTGATTGGTAGTTTCCTTTTATGATGTACCTATCTTTACCCGGAAAGTTCTGCTGTGCAACGGCTTTGGTAGCGCTATACAACTGCGGGTAGGTATATTTATCAACTAAATTTGTTTCTGTTGCGGTAAATTGCTTTGCCAAGGCACTGCCAAAAGGCTCTACCACTGGAAAAATGATACGTCCGTTTTGCGGATCGATAGTGATATAGCCGCTGATGGAGTTGCTTAGCGAGGTAGCCGAGGCCCCAGCGCCAAAACCCGAACCACTGGCGCCGCTATTGCTTTGCGAAGAGGCAAAAGGGCTATTTTGAGCTTCGAAATCGAACACACCATCAGGCTTAGCTTCTTTTTGAGGGTTTAACCGATCTAAACCTACTGCGTTAATCCATATTTTATTTTGAGTGTTTAGCCCCTCTGTAATTACGGCCCTTTCTACACCCGAAGCTTCATCTAACCTAAAAATATCGAGCTTAAAGTTTTGGTTGCTAATTTGGTACCCTCCGATGTTGTAAATGTTTTTCATCATCAAATCCCAAATAGGCAGCTCTGGCTTAGTGGTTTCGTTTTTCAATAACTTTGTATAAAGTACGTTTGGTGTACTTTGGTCAAAAGGCACATCTGTAGAGAACTCTCCAACTTGGTACTCTTTGCCATTTTCGGTATAACGATACGCTACGGCCAACAGCTCATCGGTGTTTAGCTGTACATTTAAAGAGATGTAGCCCAATTGCGGGTGCATGGTAAATTCCCTATCGGTAAGTTTACGGGCATAAGTAATTTTGGCAAAGTTATCTGTAGCACCATTATTCTGAAAAAACTGTAAAATGGCATTGCTATTAGCTTGTCTAGCTCCTGGTTGAGCATTAATTAAATCGAGTAAATTATTAGAGCGTTCTGGAAAACTTGTACTAAAAAAAGCTGCGGGTTGTGGTGTTCCACCGCCAGTAATCTGTCCACCAGTTGCCGTAGTATTATATGGTGTACTTTCGGCCAAATCCATAAAGCCAACCACATCTCTAGAATCGGTGGTATTGCCTGTTTTATTGGTTACCCAAACCTCTATTTTGGTAATGTTTACGCCCGATAAAATGGTAGGCGGCTTGCTTAATGCCGCATCGTATTTATTTCTAAAGTATTGTGCTAAAAAGTAGTGCTTATTGGCTTCGTACTCGCTACCGCTAATACGATAATCGTTTTGTTGGGCACCGTTATTAATTTCTATCTGTTTAGATTGCGATTTTTGTTGTGTAAAAACGGTGGTTAATCCCAATTTACCAAACTGTAACTGTGTTTTAATACCGAATAGGGCTTGGGTACCGGTAATTAACGAGGTATTTAAAGGTAAGCTTACGTTACCTGCTTCAATTTTCTTGATAATATCGTCGGGGCCGCCTGTATAATCTAGCTTAATTTGGTTTTCAAAATCGAACTGCGCTTCGGTATTGTAGTTCATTTTGATTTTCATCTTGGTACCGATGTTGCCCACTACGTCCATTTGGATACGTTGTGTAAAATCAAAATTGCTCTGCACCCTTTGGCGCTCGTTAAACAATGGGTTTTGGTTTTTATTTACACGGCCTAAAAAAGTAAGTTCGGCCTCGCCGCTTGGCTGTATATCTATGGTAGTACCGCCAAAAATCTTTTCGAAAACACGGCTGTTTATTTTAACTTCGGGAATAATGCCCGTTTTACGGATATCATCTACTTCTTGGTTAGAAAACAAACGCCAATTTTCGCGTTTAATATCGCTGTTAACCAACCTAAGGTATTGCTCTACCGTAAGGTATTGCGCTGGCGAGTAAAGCTTGTCGCCAATGCGTTCGCTAATGATATAACGGTTGTGGGGAGCATCGTACTCAACTTCTCTTTTAATGTTCTCTGGCAGCTTAAAAAACGGATTGCTATAGTTGCGCAAGCCCATCCATTGTTTTTCGCGTACATTAAAAGTGTTTTGGGCAGAGTCTATCCTAGATCTCGTAGGGTTTACCTGCGAAAATGAACTATTGGCCATACACAGGCCTACCAATAAAACAAAATAGGTAAGTTTGTTCTTCAAATATGGTTTATTTATAAGTTCTTCAATGCTTGTTTAATCATTTGCTCTACAGAAAGCTCAGCGTCTGCATTTTTAGCTACATTTATCAAAGCTTTTTCTGCTGCTTGTTTGTTAAAGCCGAGCATGATTAAAGCAGATAACGCTTCATCTTTAATTGTATTGTGGATTGGCATCGAAATTAATGATTCTATCCCCTCTTTTTTCAATTTATCTTGTAATTCTAGCACTATACGCTGTGCCGATTTAGCGCCAATACCTTTAATCTTCTGTATCAAGGCAACATCAGCATTAACAATGGCCTGCTGTATTTCTGTTGGCGTAATAGAAGAGAGCATCATACGGCAAGTAGTTGGGCCAATGCCCGAAACCGAAATTAAATGCAAAAAAAGCTTACGTTCGCCTTCGTCTGCAAAACCGTAAAGCGTATGTGCATCTTCCTTAACATGTAGCCAGGTATAAATCTTGCATCGCTCTGCGCTACCTAAGGCAGCATAGGTATTTAAGGATATATTGACATGATAACCCACACCGCCTGCTTCTACAACAATATAGGTTGGCCCTTTAAAGGTGAGCTTCCCATCGATATATGCATACATGATCTTAAGTTAAAAGTAAAAAATTAAGGGTTAAAAGATGTATTATCTAATCAAGCTCGCCTAAAATACTTTAGGCGAGTAAATATACCCGCCTAATTTAGTATTTAGCTTTGAGTTACCACAATCTTTTATATTGCTATAACTATTTCTTTTTAAACAAACCTCTTTTTTTAGGCTCGCCGTCTTCTTTTGCTTGTACATCTAATACGGCAATAGTTACCATGTTCACAATTTCTCTTACCGAACTGCCTAACTGCAAAATATGAACTGGCTTTTTTAACCCCAACAAAATTGGCCCAACCGCTTCGGCACCACCAAGTTCTTGCAATAATTTATAGGCAATATTACCCGATTCTAAGTTAGGAAACACCAAGGTATTTGCCGATGCGTCTGCCAATGTGCTAAAAGGAAAGTTATCTTTTAACATGGTATTATTAATTGCAAAGTTTCCTTGCATTTCTCCATCAACAATTATTTCTGGGTGCTGTTGGTGCAATAATTTAACGGCTTTACGGGTTTTTTCTGGAATTTCGCCATCATTTGAGCCAAAGTTAGAATAAGACAACATGGCTATACGTGGCGTAATGTTAAACTTTCTTACCGATTTTTCTAGCAACAGGGTCAAGTCCACCAATTCTTCGGCAGTTGGATCTACGTTTACGGTAGTATCTCCAAAGAAAACCGGCCCCTTTTCGGTCATCATCATATACATCCCTGCTACACGCTTCACGCCGTCTTCTGTACCTATTACTTGTAAAGCTGGCTTAATGGTAGTTGCATAGTTTTTGGTCAAGCCAGAAATCATGGCATCGGCCTCGCCAAACTCTACCATCGAAGAACCGAAATAGTTCCTGTCACGCATCATTTTCACAGCTTCAGCTACCGAAGTAACCCCTCTTCTTTGTCTTTTCTCGTATAACGACTTGGCGTATTTTTGAGTTCTTTCTGGCTCTAATGCCGGATCGATGATTTGAACACCTTCTAGCTCTAAAGCACTTTCTTCAATAATTTGTTGGATTTTCTCCTTGTTACCCAATAAAATTGGAATAGCAATGTTATCGTCCTTAACAATTTGAGCTGCCTTTAAAATCTTATAGTTATCTGCCTCAGCAAAAACCACACGCTTAGGATCTGATTTGGCCTTGTTGGTAATGGCACGCATAATGGCATCATCCGTACCTAAGCGCTTTCTCAGTTCTTCGGCATAAGCATCCCAATTGGTAATTTTTTTACGGGCTACGCCACTCTCTATTGCCGCCTTTGCCACCGCCATAGAAACGTTGGTCATTAAACGGAAATCCATTGGTTTTGGAATGATATAATCTTTACCAAACTTTATATTTTTAGAATTGTAGGCCATATTTACCGCCTCTGGCACTGGTTTTTTGGCTAATTCTGCAATGGCACGTACTGCGGCAATCTTCATTTCTTCGTTAATTGCCGTTGCCCGCACATCTAATGCACCTCTAAAAATATAAGGGAAACCCAATACGTTGTTTACTTGGTTAGGATAATCGGAGCGACCGGTAGCCATAATCAAGTCTTTACGAGAACCTATAGCCAAATCGTAAGCAATTTCTGGATTTGGGTTAGCCATTGCCATTACTATTGGGTTTTTAGCCATTGATTTTAGCATATCAACCGACACACAATCTGCCGAAGAAAGACCAATGAAAACATCAGAATCTTTCATGGCCTCTTCCAAGGTGTTTAAGTTGCGAGCAGTGGCAAACTCTGCTTTAATTGGGTCTAAATTTTCACGATCGGCACGAATTACACCGTTCCTATCGCACATTACAATATTTTCTTTTTTAGCGCCAACGGCTACATAAAGTCTCGAACACGAAATAGCTGCTGCTCCAGCTCCGTTTACTACAATCTTAATCTTATCTAGTTTCTTTTTTTGTAGTTCGCAAGCATTAATTAGTGCCGCTGCCGATATAATGGCCGTACCGTGTTGGTCGTCGTGCATTACCGGAATGTTCATTTCTTCTTTTAGCCTACGCTCAATCTCGAAACATTCTGGCGCTTTTATATCTTCTAAGTTAACACCGCCAAAGGTTGGTTCTAATGCCTTAACAATTTTAACAAAATCATCTACATTTTTAGTATCTAGCTCTAGGTCAAAAACATCAATATCGGCAAAAATTTTAAACAAAAGGCCTTTACCTTCCATTACTGGCTTACCAGCTTCTGGGCCAATATCGCCTAGGCCAAGAACCGCCGTACCATTACTAATTACAGCCACCAAGTTTCCTTTTGCGGTGTATTTATATACGTCGTCTTTATTATCTGCAATTTTTAAACAAGGCTCTGCCACACCTGGCGAATATGCCAAGGTTAAATCTCTCTGCGAAGAATAAGGTTTAGTTGGTATTACTTCTATTTTCCCAGGTCGGCCCTGCGAGTGATAATCTAAAGCATCTTGTTTTCTATTAATCTTACTCATTTCTTAGTCATTTATAGCCGCCAAAGTTACAATCTTTTTTGAGGATATAATTTGTTTTTTGTCAATCTGTATTGAAGAGCAATCAGTTGGCTGGCCTTTATAAATTAGTCTGTTTAAACTACCTCCAGGACCGAAAAACTCTTCCCGTTTAAAATGCTATCGCGTGGACACAAATATTGGGAAATGTTATTTTCTGCCCCCTCGGAGAGGGGATATGCAAAATGCTTAAGCACCATGTGTCGCCCTTTGAAGAGTTTATTGCGATTTTCGGAAGGGCATGGGGAGGAATGAGATGTGTCCAAACGACAGCTTTAAAACGGTCTATTTTTATTGAAAAGCCACTTATAGCTACTATTTACAGAAAGCCCCTCTTTCGGCTATAGTCCTCGCTCGCTAAAGCTCGCTGTGGGCTGCCGTCTCAATAGTGTTTATAAAACCTAAGCCTTAGTACCTACACTAAAAGTTGTAGCCTAATTTTATTCGCTTTTGCTTATACAAGAAAAGCTCCAGCAAATAAATCGCTGAAGCTGGCCGAGAAACGTTTAAGTTTAGCTTAAGTGAGTTGATGCTCAAAATAAAACCATACAGCTATCATTAGCAAAATAGCAACGGCAATAATTAACCAATAAATGGTATGATCTGATTTTTTCATGTTGTTGGTCTTTCGTTTGTCTTTTGTGCAGTGCACAAAAGACAAACAGCGGTAAACGAGTTTATCGTTTTAAAAATTTATAGGTTTTTTGCGCTATGGTAATCAGATAAAGTCCTGCGGGAAGTTCGGATACGTCTAGCCCATTTCTTAAAGCCGTCGCATTACCAGTCCTTAATTTTTGCCCCACGCTGTTCAACAAGGTATAAGTATCGTTGGCATCAGTGTCGAGATAAATTTTATCTTTAGTTGGGTTGGGGTAAAGCTGGGGGCTGAAAGCGGAAAGCGAAAAGTTCAATGACCTAATGCCCAAATCTGTTTCTTTGCCATCATTATCTACCTGCACCAGTTTATAATAGCTGGTACCGTTTAGTGGCGAGCTATCGTACAGTAAATAATTCCCACCAGTAGCCGAAGTTCCTAAGCCTGCTTTTTGGTCTATAGCAATAAAATCTGTTCCGTTGCTGCTTCGGTAAACTACAAAAAGCGCATTGTTTGTTTCTGCAGCGGTTTGCCATATTAGTTTTGTGCGGTTGCCATCTGCTTTAGCGATAAAGTTGATTAGCGTAACCGGCAATGGTGTTTGGTACTCGTAA
Source organism: Pedobacter sp. UBA4863 (assembly GCF_002399615.1). GTDB lineage: Bacteria > Bacteroidota > Bacteroidia > Sphingobacteriales > Sphingobacteriaceae > Pedobacter. The sequence continues at coordinate 69,384 of NZ_DHDZ01000026.1, forward strand.
GCGCCCAAGTCTATAGCAGTTCCGATAATACGAGTATTGCCGGCAAGATCGGTAGTAATGGCATTCAAATCTGGTGTTTGGCCTGCATCAAAATAAGTATTGCTTCCTTTGTTGATAAGGGGGCTGGTGTTTTTTAAGCTGTAATCTCCATTGCTTGCATCTACAAAATCTGGGTTGGTATTGCCATCAATATTGCCATTGGTAATATCGGTTGAACCCTGTACCAAGCTGTACGAAACAACAGGTGTTCCATTACCTTCAATGCCGGTATTATTGCCGTATATAATACTGTTGCGTATTTGAGGTTTTGAACTAGCATCAGCATTATAAATTCCGCCACCACTATTAGCTGTATTTGCGCCGATGCTTACATTGGTTAAAACAGGGCTGGAAGAAGTTACGTTATATAGTCCACCGCCTAACTCTGAGGCTTCGTTCTCTGTAATTATGATGTTGCTTAGCACTGGCGACGACTGAGATTGGTTGGCCATTCCGCCACCATCTTTGGCTTGGTTTCCCTGCATGGTTATTCCTGATAATACCGGTGATGATTCGTAACCAAAAATACCTCCGCCCGATTCGCTTACCGTGTTGCGGGTAATCATTAGGTTTTGCAATACCGGAGAAGACGCTGATAGGTAGATACCACCACCAGAGCACTGGTAAACCTGGTTGCCGTTTATAAGGATATCGGCACTTGATGATGCATTAGCCCCGGAAAGGGTAAATCCATTTAGCATTGCACTGTTATTGTTGCCCGAAGAAACAACCACATGGTAGGCATTTTCTCCGTTGTTTGTAAAGCCTGCATCGTCTCCGTTAAAATCACCACTTAATGTAGTTGCATTAGCAGTATTGTTTAAATCTCTATCCCCTAATAATGTTTCTGTACCTGCAAAACCGCCATATACTTGTACATTGTTTTTAAGTACAAAGGCATTGTTGCGGTCGTTGGCATTGGCGGCACTCATGTTATCTGCCCTGTATTTGGGCTTGTAGGTACCACCTGCTACCCAAACTTGTTGTACGTTGGCGGCGTTAATAGCCATTTGTAAATCATCGCTCGCATTGGTCCAAGAGTTACCGCTTTTGTTACCGGCACCGCTTGCTGTTACATAAATAACGCCGTTACCGTTGGGCGTTTGTGCCTTAATCTGGCTGTTGCCCATGGTTAAGGCAAACAATACCGTAAATAAGTAGAGGATGTAGTTTTTTTTCATGTTGTTGTTTGTTAAGAGCTGTAACCTATCCCTCTTTGCCAGTCAGGCTGGCGATGGAGAGCGTTTTTGATGGTGTTTTTTTATTTGTTTTTCGTTAATCCTTGCTCTTTAATCCTTGCTCATTATTGTTGGAGCTAAGTAACACTACCTAAAAGAGGCCGTCTCAAGAGTTAAAATCATATCGTCATTTCGAAGAGGTACGAGGAGAAATCTCCCATAGAAGTGCTTTTGAGTGAGATTTCTCACTCCACTTGGTTTCGTTTCGAAATGACGGCCGACTTTTAAGACAGCCTCTGTAGGATGAGGACTTATTTAATCACCAACAATTTCTTTACTTCTTTTACTCCTTTACCTGTTAGGCTAACATAATAAACGCCGGTAGGCAAAGCTGCTACAGAAATTCTTAAATCTGCGTGGTTTTCCTGTAGTTTTATTGTTTGCAACAGTTGCCCCTGTATATTGTGTAGCTGAACTGTTGAGTAGCTACCCGCTGCAAAGGTGATGTTAACATGGTCTTTTGCCGGATTGGGGTAAAGGTTAAAAGTTGAAAGTTGAAAGTTAAAGCTGACTGTTTTGGTGTCTAAATCTGTAGCAGTACCATCTTTATCTATTTGTACCAGTTTATAATAGTTGGTACCGTTTAATGGCGAGTTATCGTACAGTAAATAATTGCCACCAGTTGCCGAAGTCCCTAAGCCTGCTTTTTGGTCTATTGCCGTAAAATCGGTTCCGTTGCTGCTGCGGTAAACTACAAAAAGCGCATTGTTTGTTTCTGCTGTGGTTTGCCATGTTAGCTTTGTGCGGTTGCCATCTGCTTTGGCGGTAAAAGTTAATAACGAAACTGGTAAAGTACTTTGGTATTCATAAGCACCAATATCTATAGTGCCACCGCCGTACACTCTGTTATTGTTAGCCATGTCTTTATCATTGGTTAAATCCCCTCCATTTGCTGTGTATGCTGCATTACTTCCTTTGTTAATTCCAGGGTTTGTGGCTGTCAAGCCAAATAAATCGTTATCAGAAACCTGACTGCTTTCAAACATTAGATTTGTAGGCTCCTCGCGAACCGCCTGCAGCTCAAAACTTACCCCAGCCAAACTAACAACTATGCTGTTTTTTACCACACCAATCTTGGTAGAGTTGGTGCAACTTGGTGTAGTAGAACCATTATTATACCAAATAGAATTAAAAACATTTGTAGTTGAGTTATGGCTATCTTGTGCCGCGGCACCACTGTTTGATATAAAATTAGTATTCAAATAGGTAGCGGTAGCACCGCTACAAGTAAATGAGCCTTCTCCGTTTCCGCTATTATTTGAAATGATGGAATTGCTTACTAACAAATGCGTAGCTTGTTGATTTATTGATGCGCCATCGTTATATACGCCTGATCCATGCCCTTCACTATAATTATTTCTGATCAAAACATTTTTTAATACATTGCTTGCTCCATTATTATAGAAACCAGCGCCAGCGTTACGATAAATATTTTCGCCATTTACTACAATTTTTACGCCACCCGGATTTTCGGCTCTTCCCTCTTCTATTACTACCCCATCTAACAATGTTGCACCTAAATCTCCTGCCGATATTACCACGTGATAGGCATTATCCGAATTATCATTTTGGATACCTATATCGCCACTTAATATCGTTCCGTTTTCGCCAAAAATACGTTGATTTACCAATGTTGAGATATTATTTGCAGGATCAAATCCTCCATAAACTTTTACATTTTTACTCAGTACAAAGGCATTATCCCTGCCTCCATCTGCGGTGTTTTGACCATCGGCGGCATTATATAGTGGCTTATATGTCCCTTTAGCTATGTAAATTTTTAAAGGATTGGTAGAAGTTCGCGAAATTTGAGTTTGTTGCGCCCATAAAAGTGCATCGGCAAGATTTGGAACAGCATTTGCCCAACTATCACCTTTAAAATTACCATTACCTGTGGTGCTTACATAAATAATATTATCGGCATCGGGCATTAAAGGGGTGTTGTAGGAGCTTTCATAAGCACCCATATCTATATTTGCTTTTTGTATGCGGGGGTTACCGGCAAGATCGGTAGTAATGGCGCTCAAATCTGGTGTTTGCCCGGCAGCAAAAAAAGTATCGCTTCCGTTGTTAATAAGGGGGCTGGTGTTTTTTAAACTAAAATCTCCATTGGCTGCATCTACAAACTCTGGATTGGTACTGCCAGCAATATTGCCATTAGCATCTGCGAAGGTTACACCTTGTACTAAACTATATTTAATATCGGAACCGCCACCAAAAATACCATTAGTATTGTTTCCATAAATAATACTGTTTCTTATTTTACAGGTAGAATTAGAATCATAAATACCAGCACCATAATAAATAGTAGAATTTGCTGAAATGGTAACATTGGTTAAAACAGGAGAAGAAGAAGAATTATAAATACCGCCGCCATAGGAAGCAAAATTACTTCTAATAACAACATTGGTTAAAACGGGAGAAGAAGAAGAATTATAAATGCCGCCGCCATTACCATTAATAGCATTATTAAGCGAAATGGTAACATTAGTTAAAACAGGAGAAGAAGAAGAATTATAAATACCACCGCCATTACCATCTCCAGCACGATTACCGCTGATGATTAGATTGCTAAGTACTGGAGAAGAAGAAGAATTATAAATGCCACCACCGCGACCATCAGCACCAGCACTACCATTGGTAATGGTAAAACCATCTAGCACTGCAGCAGCTGTTAATCCGTTATTATTGTTATAAATCACACTACTATTATTCCCTTTTAAGGTGCTTACATTGGTTTTGTAGTTGCGCTGTGTTAAAGCTGTTTCGGTACCGGTAAAGCCACCGTAAATTTTCACCCCTTCTTTCATGCTAAAACTTTGCCCACTGGCTGGCTGGTATTCTCCTGCGGCTACCCAAACTTGCTGTGCACCTACAGCATTAATTGCCGCCTGCAATGTTGGCGAAGCATTTGCCCAACTGTTGCCGGTAAAATTTCCATTACCCGTAGTGCTTACATAAATTATACCGTCGGTATCGGGAACGGGTGCTGTATCAAACTCGCTCTCGTAAGCACCCATATCTATGTTTGCTTTTTGTATGCGTGGGTTGCCATCTAAATCGGTAGTTATGGTGCTTAAATCGGGTGTTTGGCCTACGGCGTAAAAAGTGTTGCTGCCTGTACCAATGGTTGGGCTGTTGCTTTGTAAACGGTAATTACCACCGGCATTTAAACCTGCAGTTAATGGGCTTACAAAGTTGGGGTTAGTAGTGCCGTCAATATTGCCATCGGTGGTAGCAGTTAAACCTTGTACTAGGCTATATTTAACATCGGGAGTACTGCCATAAATGCCGGTATTATTGCCATAAATAATACTGTTTCTTATTTTACAGGTAGAGTTACTAGCATTATAAATGCCACCGCCATTGGTGGTAGCATTATTGGCAGAAATGCTTACATTCGTTAAAATGGAAGAGGTATTGCTGTTATTATAAATGCCACCGCCCATTTGACTAGCACTATTTCCGGAAAGGATAACATTGGTTAAAACGGGAGATGATGAGTTACCAGTATTATAAATACCGCCACCATACCTGCTAACACTATTTGCCGAAACACTTACGTTGGTTAAAACAGGAGATGAATTATTATTAAAAATACCACCACCATTAGTAGCGTTATTTCCCGAAATGGTTAGATTGCTTAACGCAGGAGAGGTATTATTATTAAAAATACCACCACCATTAGTAGCGCTACCCCCTGTAATGGTAAAACCATCCAATAGGGCAATGGCTGTTAAGCCATTGTTTTGGTTAATAATCACGCTAGCGTTATTCCCTTTTAAGGTGGTTACATTGGTTTTGTAGTTGCGCTGTGTTAAAGCTGTTTCGGTGCCGGTAAAGCCACCGTAAATTTTCACCCCTTCTTTCATGCTAAAGCTTTGTCCACTGCCGGGTTGGTACTCGCCTGCGACTACCCAAACTTCATTGCCGCTTTGTGCTGCATTTATCGCTACTTGCAATGCTGGCGTGGCATTTGCCCAACTAGCGCCATCATAATTTCCATTACCGGCAGCACTTACATAAATTATACCATTAGCATCGGGCTTTGGCAATGGATAAAACTCACTCTCGTAAGCACCCATATCTACAACGTTTTTTTGTATGCGTGGGCTGCCATCTAAATCGGTAGTTACAGCACTTAAATTGGGCGTTTGGCCTGCGGCATAAAAAGCGTTGCTACCTGTACCAATGGCCGGGCTGTTGCTTTGTAAACGGTAATCCCCTCCGTTATTTAAACCTGGCGCCAATGGGTTTAGAAAGTTAGGGTTTGTAGCACCGTCAATATTGCCATTGGCATCTGCGGTAGTTACACCTTGTACTAAACTATATTTAATATCAACAGTACCACCTGCGCCACCAATGCCTCTACTGTTTGCATAAATGACACTGCTTTCATCAACATAATTGTTTCTATACACAATACTGTTTCTGATAATGTAGTTAGATTGATAATTAAAGATACCACTGCTAAAATTAGCACTATTACCACTGATGGTAACATTGGTTAAAGTAAGTGAACAATTAACTTCACTATAAACACCACCGCCAGTAGAAGAAGCGAGATTACCACTAATAGTAACATTGGTTAAAACAGGAGAAGAACTAACATTAAAAATACCGCCGCCATTAGTAGCACTATTTCCCGCAATGATTAGATTGCTAAGTATAGGCGACGAATTATAATTATAAACACCTCCACCATTATTATCTGCATATCCATTAGTAATGGTAAAACCGTCTAGCACCGCAGCAGCTGTTAAGCCGTTGTTATTATTACGAATTACACTATTGTTATTGCCTTTTAAGTTGGTAACATTGGTTTTGTAGTTACGCTGGCTTAATATGGTTTCGGTACCTGCAAAGCCACCGTAAATTTTCACGCCTTCTTTCATCTTAAAGCTGTTCAGATTGGCTGGTTGGTATTCGCCTGCGGCTACCCAAACTTGTTTTACGTTGGCGGCGTTAATGGCCATTTGTAAATCATCGCTCGCATTGGTCCAAGAGTTACCGCTTTTGTTACCGGCACCAGCTGTTGTTACATAAATAACGCCACTGGCATCGGGAACAAGTGCTATATCAAACTCACTCTCGTAAGCACCTAAGTCTATTTTTCCTTTTTGTATGCGGGCGTTACCGGCTAAATCGGTAGTAATGGCGCTCAAATCGGGAGTTTGGCCTGCGGCGTAAAAAGTGTTATTGCCTGCACCAATAGCTGGACTGCTGTTTTGTAAACGATAATCCCCTCCACTACTTAAAGCTGGCGCCAATGGACTTATAAAGTTAGGGTTGGTAGCGCCATCTAAATTATGGTTAGCAGCATCTGCTGCCATGCCCTGCACCAAACTGTAGCTTATATTGGGCGTAGAAGAAATATTGAAAACACCATCGCTATTACCATAAATAATGCTGTTTTTGATAATGGGATTAGAAACATTATTATAAATAGCACCACTAGAAGAAGGAGAGCTATTACCGCTGATGGTAACATTGATGTATACAGGAGAAGAAGAAGTATTATAAATAGCACCGCCATTAGCAGCACTTCCATTAGTAATGGTAAAACCATCTAATACGGCAGTAGTTGTTAGGCCACTGTTACTAATTACGCTAACATTATTGCCTTTTAAGATGGTAACATTGGTTTGCCAATTGCGCTGACTACGTCTGGTTTCGGTACCGACAAAGCCACCATAAATTTTAACGCCCTCTTTCATGCTAAAGCTTTTCAAATTGGCTGGTTGGTATTCGCCTACGGCTACCCAAATTTCATCGCCGCTTTGTGCTGCATCTACCGCATTTTGAAAATTAGCGTAAGCATATGTCCAGCTACTGCCATTTTTAATAAGACCCGTATTATTTGCTTTTACATAAATGGTGGCCGCTTGTAACGAGCTAAATAGTATTAAAGAAATAAACAGGGTTAATCCAATAGTTTTTTTTGTTTGGTTGAGTGGAGTTGGTTTCATCTTCAGCTATTTTTAAACTCCGTAAAGTTGTAAAACAACCAAGCCAAACACCAAAAAACAAGCGTGGACAAAAACGTGGACAAAAAATCAACTAACTAATTATCAGCTAATTAAAAACAGTTAAACTTGAGACAAAAAGGTTTCCACATTACTGTTTGGCATAATGGCTTCTATTTTTTTACGCAAGCGGTGGCGCTGTTTGCGCACCGATTCGGCACTAATACCTTGTGCATTAGCAATTTCTTTGGTAGGCATATTAAGCTTGGTCAGCGATAAAAAACGAAGTTCGGCTGCAGATATATCAGGAATAAGCTGCTTCGTATTTTCAAAGAAGTTTGGATATACTTTATCGAAGTTATTTTTAAAGGCAAGCCAATCATTGTCGGTAAGTATGCTAATCTCTTTTAGCGAAGTATTATCGGTTTCGGTGCCGTATTGCTGTTGAAGATTTTCGATCAACTTGTTTTTCTCTACCATGTTTCGGGCAAAAGCATTTAACTGTTCTTTGGCATGGGCTACCTCGGCATAAGCCAATTGCTTTTCGTTTTCGAGTTTTTGTTGTGCTATTTTATTATTTAGCTGTTTACGATTGTATAAAAGCAATGCCAAAAGTGCAGTTACCACAATGCTAAGCATACTTATATTTCGCAATAGTTTATACCTATTCGCTTCTTGTTTTGCCATTAAAAAATTCTTTTGCATCAGCTCAAATTTGAGTTCTGTGTTGGTTGCAGAAAAACGAAAGGCCTTGGTCACGTTTTGCAAACTATCTTTAAGTAAATCAAACTCTTTTAAGTATAAAAAAGCACTATCCGTATTTTTCAATACCGAAAATGTTTTGGTTAGACCTTCCGCAGTTTCCAATTTTGCTTTTAAATGCCAATAATAATTTGCTTTAACGCCGTAATTATGCGCTTGCTGAAACAGTTTTAAAGCTACCGGAAATTGATGGGTTTTGTAGTTAACCTCTGCCAAAACATTAAGCACAGCAGCAGCATTGCCAAAGTCTTCATATTTTATGGCACTATCTAAATTTGATTTTAAAAGCGGAACAGCTGCTGCATACTTGCCTTGCAACACTAAGGCTCTGCCAATACCTCCATCGGTTATGCCTTTCCAAATATTCAAATAATAATCTCCCATTTTTTGGGGTGAATAGTCACCAGGCCTTAGTCCATAATCTTTCAATAAATGGTGAAGCTTATTGTATTGCGAAAGGGCGCTATCCAATTTTCCCAAGTTTTTATAAGATGCGCCAGCTAAATCGAGCAGGTAAATATGATCTAGCACAAAATTTGTCTTTTTATCGAATGACTTTAAGCCCTTTAAAGCATAATTTAAGCTCTGTTTAAAATCGCTAATGTGATATAAAATACCGCTTACCGTTAAATAACGATAATAGATGTGTTTAAAATGACTAACACCTATTCTTTCTTGTATTTGTAGAGCCTTTAATAAGTAATACAGCTTTTCTTCTTCGGGGGCTTTAAATTCTGCATATTTAACGTACATCTCCGAAAGTAACTGCTCATCTTTAAGTTCACTTGTTTTTAAAATACATTGCCAAAGTTCATCTACAGCTACATTTCCTGGCTTACCTTGCATTTTATACAGCATTATCCTGGCTGCCAATCTTTTGTTGTCTGCATTGTTTTTGAGATGCTCTTCTAACTCTGCTACACGTTGAGCAAATTTGACATTGTTAAAATGCTCGCTTAAATCGGCATAGGCCAGCTCGGCAGTAATGGTTTGGTTTACGCCTTCAACCCGCCAAGCCTCTATTAACTGTGCGGTACTGTATGTTTGCGCCAACACCGCAATTGGTGTAAACAGCAACAACATTAATAAATAACTTATAATATTTGTTTTATGGATCGAGCTTTTGGTAATGAGCATTATTTAAGAGTGTCTGATATCGCATAGCAAATATACAAAACTTTAAAAATGAATTTTGCAGCAATTTACATCAACTTCAACACCATGCCCTCGGTAATTTTTGCAGACTTTAAGCCATTTGCTGCTTTTAAGCTAGCCACGGTAATGCCGTTAAACTTTTCGGCAATGCTAGATAGGGTATCGCCCTGTTTTACCTTATAATTAGCGAAATTAGTTTTAGCCTTGGGTGTAAATTGTACTGGAACGGTATCTTTGTAAATCTTCAATTTTTGACCCGGAATAAGGGTAGCTACCTTGAGTTTATTCCAAACTTTTAAATCTTGTACTTCTACCCCATATTTATTGGCAATAGCCGTAAGGTTTTGTCCAGGCAATACTTTATGCACCAAACTATTGGAAACAGTAGCTTGTTTTTGCTGCGCTGCTTTCTTTCTTAAATCCCTAACATCGTCTGTTGATGCTAAAATCACTTCTCGATCTGTTTCTATATCGTTGTTTAAAACTACAAATAGCTGTTCGTAGAACTGATGTTCTGGTCTGGGAATAACCATACGTTTTGGCAGCATAGCGGTACCGTTTACGATTTTCTTTTTATAGCTTGGGTTAAGTGCTATTAATGTTTCTTCGTTGTGGTTAATGGCATTGGCTACATCGCTTAATGCTACAAAGTTTCTAACTTGTACGGTATCGGTTTTAAAAGCAAAGGCAGTTGGTTTGGCAACTATTTGATGTGTTTTTGCATACTTCATTACATAAACGGCAGCAATAAAAGCGGGTACGTAATTGCTGGTTTCTTTGGGTAAAAACTTCCTAATGTCCCAAAAGTTTCGGGAGCCTGCTTTGTCGATTGCCCTATTTACGTTTCCTTTACCACAATTGTAGGCGGCAATGGCCAACAACCAATCGCCAAGTTCTTCGTAAGCATCTCTAAAATAGGCCGCAGCGGCGTAACTGGCCTGTATAGGATCCTTTCGTTCATCTACAAAGTTATCCATGTTTAAGCCATAGGCTTTGGCAGTGCCAAACATAAACTGCCACAAGCCCGTAGCGCCAACCCTAGAAACTGCATGCGGATTTAAAGAAGACTCTACAATTGCCAAATACTTAATTTCTGCTGGGATGTTATAGCTTTTTAATGCTTTCTCGAAAATTGGAAAATAGTAGGAAGAAAGGCCTAACATATCGCCGTACATGCTTTTGCGCTTGGTATAAATGTCGATGTAGCTTTGCACGTACTCGTTATAATCTAACGGAACGGTTTGTTGTATAGAATCTAAACGGAGTTTGTACAGCAAACTTTGCCCAAAAAGCAGTGGTTGTTCTATCACAGGAACTGCAACAGTATCTGTGGGAAGAGCGGTGGTTAGCCTTTTTAAAATGGTATCGCCTTGGGCAACTTTAACTGGGGCTTGAGCTTGAGTGCTTAAAGCAGTTACAAAAGTCAAAACAGTAAGTATCAATTTCCTCATAAGCTAAAAGTTCTTGTCATTTAGACTATAGGGAGCAATCTGTTAGCTAAATGATGTTTAGATACAGATTCTTCGCTACACTCAGAATGACAATTTTAAAGATTTCTCCTCATTCTTCGTCGAAATGACGACTTTTATTATGCTTTTTCTAAAAAATTATGTGATAAAGTAAGCAAAATCTGTTCGTTAAAATGTTTGGCCATTAATTGCATGCTTAACGGCAAACCAGCTTTATTATTGCCCAAAGGCAAAGCCACCGCCGGAATACCTGCCAAAGAAGCCAGTACGGTATAAATATCGGCCATGTACATTACCAAAGGATCTTTCACGTTTTCGCCAATTTTAAAAGCCGGGGTTGGCGCTACGGGGCTTACCAATACATCGTGCTCTTTTAATAATGTCGTTACTTTTTCTCTAATTAAACGGCGAACTTTTTGTGCCTTTTGATAGTAGGCATCATAATATCCGGCACTTAATACAAATGTACCTAGCATAATGCGACGCTTTACTTCTTTGCCAAAGCCTTCTGCTCTTGAACTTTTGTACAATTGGTTTAAGCTTTGCGCCTGTGTGTTGCGGTAGCCATAATGCACCCCATCGTAACGCGATAGATTTGAGGAAGCTTCTGCTGCTGTTAATACATAATAGGTAGGCACTAAATAGTCTAGCAAATCAAAAGATACATAGCTGATTTCGTGGCCTTCTTGTTTAAACTTTTCGATAGCCGCAAGAATGGCTTCCTTGGTTTCCGAGTCTAGCGCATCGCTCTCTATGGTTTCTTTTAATACTGCAATTTTTTTCTTTCCGCCTTGCGATATATTTTCTGAATATTTTGGAACTTCTAACGCAGAAACAGTGCTGTCATTTTCATCGGCACCGGCCAGCACTTCTAATAAAAGTGCTGCATCAGAAACTGAAGATGTCAAGGTTCCTACCTGATCAAAAGAAGAAGCATAGGCGATAACACCGTAGCGAGATATACGACCGTAAGTGGGCTTAAAACCAATGTTACCACAAAAAGCCGCTGGTTGACGAACGGAGCCTCCGGTATCGGTTCCCAAGGCCGCTAAGCACATATCTGCTTGTACCGCCACTGCCGAACCACCCGACGAACCACCTGCAACTCTTTCTTCATCGGCAGCATTTTTAACCGTACCAAAGTAAGAGGTTTCGTTAGAACCGCCCATGGCAAATTCGTCGCAGTTTAAGCGGCCAATAATAATGGCGTCTTCGGCCAACAGTTTTTTAACTACTGTTGAAGAATATGGTGCAATAAAACCATCCAACATTTTAGAAGATGCCGTTACTACATGGTCTTGGTAACAGATATTGTCTTTAATACCAATCACCATTCCTGCCAACCTACCTGCCGAGCCTTTTTGAAGCTTAACTTGTATTTCTTCGGCCTGTTTGGTGGCAGAATCAAAAAACACCTCGTTAAACGCATTGAGGTGTTGATGCTTTTCTATTTGCTTAAAATAGTAAGCAATAAGTTCTTTTAAAGTTAGCCGCTTTTGCGCAAGTTCTCCCTGTATCTCTGTTAAAGAGCTGTATTTCTTCAAAATCTAAAATAAAAGCGTTATTAAATGCTACTTATTGAGGTTTGTTCGTATGGTCTGTGGTAGTAGAATCAATGCCGTCTTTACCGTCTTTAAATTCTTTCATACCCTTGCCCAAACCACGCATTAATTCAGGAATTTTCTTGCCTCCAAAAAGCAATAAAATTGCCACAATTATTAAAATGATTTCGGTTGTTCCTAGCGCTGCTAGCATTGTTGATTGTAACATGACTGTTGTTTTATGTGTTTAATTTTTTAGGTGGAACTTTTTGGTTCCTTATTTTCTTCTTCGTTTGCTATTGATGGTTGCGTTTCTTCTTGGTGCTCGTTTAAAGCCCCAGGCTCTTCATCATCATGTATAGAATAAGAGTGATCTTCTTCTGGCTCCCGATAACTACGGCTTTCATCAGCCTTCCTATCTTCTTCATCTATATCAACGGCATTGATATTACGATGGATTTCTCTTTTTACACCTTCAGAGGCATCTTTAAATTCACGTATCCCCTTGCCTAAACCTCTTGCTAACTCTGGTAATTTTTTACCTCCAAACAACAAAAGTATAGCAATCATGATGAGCAATATCTCACCACCTCCCATATTTAAGAATTCTAATAATGGTACTTGGTACATTTTAAACTAATTTTATACAAATATAGCGTTTATTTTAAGCAAATATGCCCTATCGAGCCAACCAGCTTTCTGGATTTTGTGCCACAGCGCCTCTATGTATTTGAAAACCCAGCTCTGGCACGCCATCAGAAGTCCCGGCAACACCAATGGTTTGCTTGGTAGTTACCTTTTCTCCTTTACGCACACTTACACTTTGTAAACCTTCATATACCGTAAAATATTCTCCATGGATGATTACCACATAATACCTTCCAAATTGCGGAAAAACAGAACTTACCGTACCATTAAAAACAGCCCTAACAGCGGCTCCTTCACTGGTTTGAAAAATTACCCCGTTACGCATGGCCGTAGCCTGATCTACTTTATAAGCACCAAACCTTCCGGTAATATATCCGGTTGCTACCGGCGATGGAAGACTGCCTCTGTTAGCCTCAAAGGCATCAGATAATTTGGCCGCCTCCGGCGTAGATCGTAGCGCTTCGCTTGTTGTTCTTGGCTTAGAAGCCGTGGGAACTGGTTTATTTTCTGCTTTTGCTTTTGCAGCTGCAATCCTCTCACGCTCTCTCTCTTCTTCTTCTGCTTTTTTACGAGCCGCTGCTATTTCTCTCGCAATGGCAGCCTGAATTTGCCTATCGATTAAAGACTGTTGCTGCCTTTTCTTTTTAATGTCTTGTTGAAACTGTTTTTCTTGTTTGCTCAACTTATTTAATACAACAGTTTGTTCGCTCCTATTTTTATCGAGTTTACTTTTTTCTGTTTGTTCTTCTTTTAATAGGTTGCTTTTGCTCTTTAAATCTTTATCTAACACTACAATTTGACTGCTCAATTGCTTTTCGGTGCCCTGAATGTAAGCGGCTTGCTTTTTACGGTATTGGCCAAATTGTTGTAAATATTTGATACGTTTATAGGCTTGGTTAAAGTCGCTTGCGGCAAATATAAACATCATTTTATCGTACGAATTTCTGTTACGTTGCGCAAAGCGGATCATACCGGCGTATTCTTTTTTCAAATCGGCCAATCTGCCTTTAAGATTTTGTACCTTATGGGTGTTCTCCGTAATCTGGTGGTCCAGGTTTTTTATTTCGGAGTTGATGGTAGAAATTTTATCTTGCCTTAACCTAATTTGAGCTTTAATGGCATTAATTTGCCCTAAGGTAAGTTTCTTACCGCTTGCTGCTTTATTCAAGTTTTTTTGAGCTAGCTCTATTTCTCTTTGTAAGGCTTCTTTTTTACGTTTTAATTCTTTACTAGATTGTGCAAAACCGGTAGCACAAAAACATACAGCAACGATTAAAAGTAGGGCTTTATTTAACTTCATTAACCAAAAGTATAAAAAATTAATTGATTACTTGATAGTTCTTAGGAACCGAAAAAGGGAACTCCAAGCTTCCATTAGCGTCTATTTTTACAAATTCAACGGCTACACTTATTTTTTTATTGCCTACGGCAGAGGCTATTTTTACCTGCGAAGGAAAAAGTCCGTTAGTTAGGGGAGTGTATTTATCATAACTTACTTTAAGCCCTTGGGCCGCCGCCGCATCATTTAAGGTAAGCTCGGTAGATTTTAACAAGGTATTGAACAATGTTCTGTAAGCCAAACTTTGCGCTGTTCCTTTTAATACCCAAACGCCATTTTCTTGATTTAGCTCAGATTTTTCTGTCATAAATTCGGTGATGGTATTACCTGTTAAAATAGCTTGCAACCAAGCAAATTTCACCTGTTTATTGGTATAATCGTGAATATAAGAAAGCGGTTTTCTGAGAATAGTTTTTTGAAGCCTGTTCATTAACAGCAAGCTATCTGGCGTAATAACCCCACGAGCCGCCTCTAACGCCCCCCCAAGAGCGGTAACACTAAACCAAATCTTTTCGTCTTTCTTTATGCGGATATTGAGCGTTACGTTGTTTTCGTTGCCATCAATGGCTAAATCGGCCTTACCTTTTAGCGATAATGTGTTATATTGCAGCTCTTTTGCTAATAATGTTGCCAAGTTTTCTGCTTTCTTATCTACAACGGGAGTAGCTACCGTTGCTACTGGCGGCGCTTTTACAATTTCTTTCTTTGCCCTACAGCCTACCATTCCCAAAACACAGGCTCCAATTAAAATGCTATTTAATATATTTCTTTTCATTTATCTTTCTAGTTAACTTTTCCGAATGGTTACCCCCATTTTTTGCTTTTTGCCACTGCATTACCGCATTTTCTTTATCTCCCTTTAAAAAAAGGATATCGCCGTAGTGCTCTAAATAAACAGGGTTATTGGCCTCGTTGTTTTGCAAGGCTTTTTGTATGTAAGTAAGTGCATCGTCTATCCTATTTAGCTTAAACAGCACCATGGCATAAGTATCTAAAATAGAAGAATTTTGTGGCAAGGCCGATGCTGCCTTGGCTGCCAGCTTCTCTGCTTTAGGCAAATCGTGATTGCGCAAGGCAAGGTAATAGGCATAATTGCTCATGGTGAGGTAGTTATTAGGCGCTAACGTTACCGCCCTATCAAATGCGGCATCGGCCTCTTTTAACTTACCTTGGTCTATCAGCACTTCGGCCTGCAAAGCCAAAATCATTGCTTTAAGGCTAGTGTCTTCGGGGTCTAACTGCAAGGCATTTTTTAGCTCTAGGCCCGCTGCTGCGTTTTGTCCATTTCTGTGCAACGAAAAAGCACTGTAATAGTATAAAATTGCTTGGTTAGGATAAATGGTTAGCGCTTCTTCGCCTGTTTTAATGGCTTCTTCATAGCTGCCCATCAAGGTTTGTACACCAAGTAGTTTTTCCCAAGCGATGTATAATTGTTCTGCTATTTTTATGGCTGCCAAGTATTGTTCTCTAGCACCGCTTAAATTACCTTGTTGGTATAGTATATCGCCATAAAGCACCATTACTTTCGCATCATCTTTATGGTTGTTAAGCGTAATTAAACCTAGCGCTGTAGCATTTTTAACTACTTCGGGCTTATTAAAACGAAGCAACAATTGGCTTAAAATCTTCATTTTATTGGGCAAGGGCATTGCCACATTAGAAAACGCGACTTTAAGTGATGCGAAAGCTTCATTGGGTTGTTTTAAAGCATGATAAACATCGGCCAAGGCCAAATTCACTTCATAGTTGTCCGTATCAAGGTCTTTAGCTTTCAAAAGTATAGCTAGCGCCTCTTCATTTTGATTTTTCTCTAACAGCGAACCACTTAAATCTAAGTAGTTCTTAAGGTCGTTAGGGTTATCTTTAATCAATTTGTGCAATTCATTGTCGTTGCTAGCCAGAACTTGATTTTTGAAACGTTGCTTAGCAGCTGTAGATGCTTTAGATACACCAAATTTTTCTTCGAGCAGGTTATAGGCCTTTTGAGATTCGTCTAGTTTACCCGCAATATATAGTGCGTTTGCTCTATCAAAATAATAGTTTTCAAATGCTGGCTCTAGCTTTATCAATTGGTCTAACGTTTGAATAAGCGCTTCCATATTCCCGTTTCGCTTATAAATTTCGGTTTGCAGTTTAAGATACCAAGTGTTATTGGGCTGTGCCGCTAATGCCTTTTTGATAGAGATCTCTGCATCGAGCATTTTATTTTGCCGCATTTGTAAATTGGCCAATTCAAAATGTGCTGCATGGTTATTAGGGTCTAGCGTTAGAATTTTAGAAAAGCTATTACCTGCATTCACGTAGTTTTCGTTCAGTTTTTCTCTTAATCCGGCAAAGAAAAGTTCTTTTATGGCATTGCTATCTTTTACGGCAACAGGGTTTTGTTGCGCTTGTATTGAAAAGCACAGCCCTATTAAAATTGCTGTAAAAAATAGTTTATTCATCTTTTTAGTCCGAAATTAAAGTCTGAGATCGGAAGACGTAATCGCCAACTTACCAACAATTCATCAATTTAAACAGTTAAGCCTTACCGGTATGTCCGTAACCGCCTGCACCTCTATCCGTATCGCTTAGCTGTGCTGTTTCTTGCCACACTACAGTTTCGTGTTTGGCTACTACCATTTGCGCAATACGTTCGCCATTGTTTACTACGAAATCTGTATCCGATAGGTTAACCAACAACACCTTTAGCTCTCCACGGTAATCTGCATCTATGGTTCCTGGCGAATTTAACACCGTTACGCCATGTTTGTAGGCCAATCCGCTCCTCGGTCTAATCTGTGCTTCGTAACCTTGTGGCAACTCTATAAACAAACCCGTTGGAATTAAAGAACGCTGCAATGGTTTAATTATGATTTGTGCTTCGATATTAGCTCTTAAATCCATACCTGCGGCATGGGCTGTTTCGTAAGCTGGCAATTGGTGCGTAGATTTATTAATGATTTTGATTTGCATTGTAAGATATGAGTATTGAGATGTGAGACTAAGTTTTCTTAAAAATCTGTTTAAGTTCATTTTTTTCTAAGTAAAAAACTAAGGCCAAAAATAGCATTAACAAGGCATTGCCGATGTATATATTTTTATTAAACAGAAAAAATGAGCTGAAGCCAATGGCCACCGAAACAGTGAGATAAAATAAAATTCTCTTAAAATTATAAGGTATAGGGTAATGTTTATGGCCTAGACCGTATGATATTGCCATCATGGTAAAATAGGTAATCATACTTACCCAAGCCGAGCCCATGTAACCAAATTTAGGGATAAGTATGGGGTTAAAGACGATTGTGATTATTGCACCTATTACAGAGATATAAAGTCCGTATTTAGTTTGGTCTGATAACCTGTACCAAATAGACAAGTTCATGTAAATGCCCAAACAAACATAGCCCAGCAACAAAAATGGCACCGCAGGCAAGCCTACCCAATAATCTTGATTTCTGATAAAATATTTAAGGATTTCGATATTAGCTATTAAGGCCACAAATAGAATAGCCAAAGCAACCACAAAATATTGGAGTATGGTGGCATAAACTTTCTTCGCATTTTCTTGTTTAGCATAGCTGAAAAAGAAGGGCTCGGCACCCAGCCTAAACGCAGTGATGAAAATACTGATGAAAACTGCAATTTTACACACCGCTCCGTAAATTCCTACCTCGCTGGCGGCAATTTCTTCTGGCAGTAGTTTATTTAAAACTATTTTATCGAGGCTTTCGTTAATGGTGAACGACAAGTTAGCTACCAAAACTGGCCAACTGTAGGCAAACATTTGCTTAAACAACTGCTTATCAAACTTAAACTGGATTTTGGCAAATTCTGGCAGCAGCATAGCCAGCGTGGCGGCACTTGCTATTAAATTGGATATAAAAACATAGCCAATCCACTGGGTACTGTACCATGTTGCTATCCATTGTGCACCAATTAATTGGTTTTTTATAATTGCCGGCAGCACGAACAAGAAAATTAAATTAAACCCTACAAAAACGCCAATATTAAGAAATTTGACTACACTGTATTTTATGGGCCTTTCCTCTGCCCTAATTTTAGCAAAGGGAATTACACTTATGGCATCTAAAAAAAGGATCAGCAAAAAATAAACAGTGTATTTTTTATAATCGGCAACATCTTGCGGCGAGCTTGCCAAATAATTAGCAATAGGATCTAAAAAAACTAAGCCGGTAAGTAGAAATAATGTAGCTATAAAAGCAATGCACCAAAACGAATTATTGTAAACTTCTTGCTTTTTATCTTCGTGCTTGTTAAGGTACCTAAAAAATGTACTTTCCATACCAAATGCCAGCACCGCATTAATAATGGAAGCATTAGCATACATATTGGTAAATATGCCGTAAACGCCCGTTTTGTAAACTCCAGTATAAATTGGCGTGAGAATGAAATTGAATAACCTAGAGAATACGGTACTCAACCCATATATTGCTGTTTGCCCGAGGAATTTTTTTAAAGACACGCTGACTTTAGATTTACGACTTTAGATTTACGACTTTCTAAAACCAAGTTTACCATAACAAATTCTTTTTTATCACCACAAAGTTAGCATAACCTTGCAAATCACCCTCTTCTACAATTACTTGTTCTACATTGGCTTTTTCGGGGCCTTTATGGCACCACTCTACAAACAGGTCTAAAGTAATCTTGTCGGCTTCTGCTTCTATTAAAACCGAACCATCTTTTTCGTTCTTCACTTTCCCTTTTACGCCCATTTGGTCGGCCACGGCCTTGGTACTTGCCCTAAAAAACACGCCCTGTACCTTGCCTATTACTTTTATGTTGATGTGTTTCATTTTTTATTTAGTCCCAAAGTCGGCAGTCCGAAGTCAGATGACCGAAGTCCGCATCTTATTAAGCAGCAAAGATACGGTGCAACAATTTAACAATACAACAATTTAGCGATCGGTTTATTATTTTGAAGCAACTAAGTTCATTTTAGACAAATCTCTTAGGTCTAGTGGAGCGAAAAATATTCCCTCCGCATAAGGTAAATCCTAAAATTTTAGCGCTTGAAGCTTTTCCTTTTCTGCTAAAAAATCTCCCCAAATTTCGTTTAAAATAGTAGCGGCAGGTTTTATTTCATCTAACAGGGCCGATACTTGCCCAATTTCCAATTCGCCTTCTTGCATATTGCCTTCGAACATACCTAGCTTTGCTCTTGCACGTCCTAATAATTTGGCTAATTCTTCGGTACTTGCACCATTAGCTTCGGCTTGGGCAACGGCATCGGCAAATTCATTTTTAAGTAAACGAACCGGCACTAATTTTTTCATCCTTAGTTTGGTATCGCCTTCGGCGGATGAAATTATTTTTTCTTTAAAATTAGGATGCGCAGACGATTCTTCTGCTACGGCAAATGCCGAACCTATTTGCACGGCATCGGCACCTAAAGCAAAAGTGGCCAACATGGCTTTCCCACTGGCAATACCGCCCGCAGCAATTACTGGAATTTTTACGGCTGCTTTAATCATCGGGATTAAACACAAAGTAGTTGTTTCTTCTCTTCCGTTATGCCCACCAGCTTCAAAACCCTCGGCCACTATGGCATCTACACCGCTTTGTTCGGCCTTTAAGGCAAACTTGGTATTGGCAATTACATGAACCACCGTTATGCCCTTTTCTTTCAAAAAGTTGGTCCATGTTGCGGGGTTGCCTGCCGATGTAAATACGATTTTAATTTCTTCGGCTATTAGAATAGCCATTATTTCTTGAATATTGGGATAAAGCAAAGGCACGTTTACGGCAAAAGGTTTATCGGTTGCCTTTCTACACTTCTGGATATGTTCGCGTAAAACATCGGGATACATTGAACCGGCACCAATGATACCCAAGCCACCCGCATTAGATACCGCAGCAGCTAAACGCCAACCGCTACACCAAACCATACCGGCTTGGATAATTGGATATTTGATATTGAACAGTGAAGTGATTTTGTTTTTCATTATTGACTAGACCTATTTACCTTCATAATGTCCTATAGCAGACATTATCGTTACCCTAACAATATTTTCTTCAACAGCATAAATCATTCTATCTTTTAATATTTTACAGGTTGGATTTGGTGGTGACACCAAACTATAGCTATGGGCTGTAGGC
>NZ_DHDZ01000026.1:89781-107480 GCF_002399615.1 Pedobacter sp. UBA4863
GAAATTTAAACAGTTTCTAAATCATTCTATCTTTTTTATTTATCCTGCTAGACCAATAATTAGATAGCTCATATTTTAATTGCTCAGGTTGCCCAACTCCCGAATAAGGAGTTTCTTCAAGTTCAGTAAGTATTTTTTCTATTTTCTTAATACTAGCCTTGGCTCCCGATCTATAATGTTTTTCTAAATCCTTTTGAGCTTCAGGCTTTATTTCAATCCCAAACTTCTCCATATGTCTTTCGGATTTACCTTAATGCTTTTCTGCTTTCCTTATTTTCGCTACAAAATCTGGGTTATACGGACTTTCTCCTGTTATAATCTCACTCCTTCTCCTTTTTTTGAAAACGCCTACATAAAGGCCATAAATGACTTTCCGACTGCTGTACGCTCATTTATTTTTAAAGTGATTTAGTTATCGCAATTATAATTCTATAAAACAAAGATACAAAAAGACGAATACAAAACTCGAACAGGCAAAAGACACCATTAACCCTCGTAAAATGTATCCTAAATTAACCTCTTTACTTTTATAGATTTTATTAAACCTGCACTGTCTAAGCCTATTAAGTTAACGCCTGGTATTTTACCTATTTCGAAACTACCGCACCAATCATCTATACCTAAAAATTTAGCTCCATTTATGGTTGCCCATTGCAAAAGTACCTCAAAAGGCAAATGAAATTTTTGCTGAAGCGTACACATTTCGGCCAAGATAGACAGTTGATGATTGCTTGCCAAACTATCAGTCCCTAAAGTTACCTTATCTTTCAGTTCAAAAAACAGATTTACATTGGGTAGTTTATCTTCTATGTAAACATTGGCATTTGGGCACAAACACCAATATAAATCTTGGTGTTGCGCCATGGCAAAATCAATATCAGCTTTGCTAGTGAATGTATTATGCACCAATAAGGTGGTGTTGTTTGGCAATTGTGGCAAATGATAGCGAATAGCATTTTCGCCAGTACCATGCGCTTCGCTTTTTGGCACCCCCATGCGTTGGTACATGGCTTCAAAATCTCCGGTTCCTTTCTCAAAAAACTCGTTTTCGGCGGCGGTTTCTTGGTTATGGATACTTAAAATATCTTGTGGTCTAGTAATTTTTTCGATGTACCGAAACAGTTCTGTAGAAACCGAATATGGCGCATGTGGCACAACAGATGCTTTTAGTGGCCAATAACCATCTCTTATTTTAATAGCTTCGTCTATAATGGGTTGCGATGGAGAGTTAACACCAAAAACTTCTACAAAGGTATGATAGTACAAGGCGCTATGTTGCTTCACTTCTTTAGAAAGCAACTGATTGGAAATGTCGCCAACAGCTATAATTCCATTTTCGTACATCTGCTTATCGGCGGCATCCATAGCGGCAATTACCACTTGGTCTGTTGCTGCTCTCTGCGCCACAATTTCTTTCACAAAAACTGGCAATCCTGTTTGCTTTGGAATTTTTTCGAACAGATGTGATAGTTCTAAATGACAATGTGTATTTACAAAACCAGGAACCAGCACTCCTTCAAATTGCTCTACATCTTTTATATTTTTATTTATCGCTTCTTCGGCGGTTAATACGGAAACAATTTCTCCTGTTATGGCTACTTCTAATACGCCATTAGCTATGGGCGCATGGGTTATAGGATAAATCCAGTCTGCTGATAAATATCTTTGCATGTTACAAATTACAAGGAATATCTTTAAAAATTAAATTTAAGCTAAGTTTTGGATATTTTCTACCCTTACCGATAAATCAGTACAAGTTGTGTTGAGCATTGGCAGGTATTTTATTTGATTATTTTTTACCCTTAGGCAGCGACCATTTCTACAAAAAACACTCAAAACTAAAGCTTGCGAGCCCATCAACTTTGGGGATAAAAATCAAACGTTCCCAACACCAAAACATCATTCAAATGTAAAATTTTAAAATAAATTACTGCCTTAAAAAGTGGCTTTTTAGGTGTTTTGTTCGGGCCTTGTTCGGAAGACCTTCGGAAATTTGGGTCTTTTCTCGAACAGCTCTCGAACAAGCCCCGAACAAAGGGGGCTTATCCCTTTTTTTAATGTGCGTTGTTATTCCTAATTTACAGCTATATTGTCATTTAAAGTGCCCTGACCATAGCAATGGAACAACATAGAGGAAAACAGTTGCAGAACTATCCCTCCCCCATAGCTCTTTCGGAAAGTCCTTTCCTCCCCAAGTGATTACAGTAGCTATAATACCCCGTAATATTTTAAGGCATTCCAAATGCCGTCATTATCAACATCAGTGGTAATATAGTTGGCTATTGCTTTAACTTCTGGGTTAGCATTGCCCATGGCTACGCCAACGGCTACGTGGTTTAGCATTTCTATATCGTTTCCACCATCTCCAAAGGCCATGGTATTTGCAAGATCAATTCCGAAATATTTACAAAACACATCAACACCTATTTTCTTGCTTTGTCCTTTTGGGTTCACATCTGCGAAAAGGGGTGTCCACCTGGAAGCTACCGAGTTTGGCATAATGGCTGCCATGAAAGCCGATTCTTGTGCTGGCCCCATAAAAATATTAGTTTGCAGTACTGAGCTTACCTCTACTTGGTCTAAATCTACCAGTGGTGGTACTGGAAGGTTTAAATGTGCGTACATTCCCGCAATTTCTGGAGTTACATCGTGAATGTTAATTTCCTTCTCAGACATGAACGAAAAGCTTAGCGTATTTTCTTTTGCATAAGCTATAATGGCTTCAATGTCTGCCACATCTATACACTTCTTAAAAAGCAGCTCACCATTTTTGGTAGCACAATAACCTCCATTAAAAGTAATAAAACCATCAAAGTTTAAATATTTTACATGGTCGATACTGTTAATGGAGCGCCCTGTAGATAAAATAACTTTGATGCCTTTGGCTTGTAGTTCGGCTATTGCTTTTTCGGTAGATGCAGCAACTTTATGGGTTTTAAAACTGAGTAATGTACCGTCTATATCGAAAAAAACAGCTTTTATGATAGGATTTTGCATGAAACAAAGTTAAGCCTATTTTTTGCCAGAAATGTAGCAATAGCACAACAAATGTATAAGGATTGGATATCAACCCTGCTATAATGGTTAGCACGCTATAACTATTATCTTTGTAAATATGAACAGGATAGACAGGCTATTTGGCATCCTCATTTTATTGCAATCTAAAAAGCATGTAAGTGCCGAAAGCATTGCCAATCGCTTCGAAATTAGTATTCGCACCGTTTACCGCGATGTAAAAGCATTGGCCGAACAGGGCGTGCCATTAAGTTTCGAACCCAACAAAGGCTATTTTATTGTTCAAGGCTATTTTCTTCCGCCAGTTTCTTTTAATACCGACGAAGCTAGTGCGCTGCTGATGATGGAACGTTTTTTGGAAGGTTTTGCCGATAAATCTATCAAACAACATTACCAGAGTGCTTTGGATAAAGTTAAGAACATACTGAAAAGCAACCAGAAAGAAGTACTCGAAAATCTTAACGCCAACATTAGGCTTCAGCTTCCAAAACGTTTGCATAGCGATGTAGAATATCTTTCGCTCCTGCAAAATGCCATTGCGGCTAAACATATTATTGCGATCAGATACAAAAACTATAAAGCAGAAATTAGTGAGCGCCGCTTAGAGCCTATCGGATTAATCTTCTATGCTTTTTCTTGGCACCTCATTGGTTATTGTCATTTGCGCAATGCCTATCGCGATTTTAAAGTGAACAACATTCTACAACTCAATTGTTCGTCCTTACCTTTTACCATTGCTAACCACATCAGCATTAACGACTACATGAAACAACTACCTGTAGATTACTAGGTAGAACACCATCCCCTATTGCCCATATAGCACTTCTTTTTGCGCTTAACATTCCTTCGTTTTGCATTTAAGCTAAACCTCAAGCATTTTAACTGTGATATATGTTAAAAAATTAAAAAAAAATGTCTGACATATTTAGCACTGCCATAGGGTTGTCACTAGCCTACCTCAACTTTGTTAAAACAAAATATTTAAAGCTATGGACATTATTAAATTAGTAAAACAAGAACTAGCGCAGGAAGCGGTAACTACCCGTAAATTCTTAGCCTTGGTACCTTTCGATAAAACAGATTGGGCACCACACGAAAAAAGCATGAAAATGATAGACTTGGCAACACATATTGCAGACTTGTTTAGTTGGCCAAAGCTAGGTGTGGAAACAGATGAGCTCGATTTCGCAACTGCGCCTTATCATCCCGCCAAAGTTGAAACCAACGGACAACTCATTGCAACTTTAGACAAAGGCTTGGAAGAAAGCCTAGCCAGCCTATCGGAAGTTGAAGAAGCATTTTTAGAAAGGCCTTGGGTTTTACGTACAGCCGAACACATCCATGCAGAAATGACCAAATACGGCTTAATTAGGGTTTCGCTAAATCAAATTACCCACCACAGGGCGCAATTGGGTGTTTATCTACGTTTACTAAATATCCCTATCCCAGGTTCTTATGGCCCAAGTGCCGACGACCAAAATTTTTAAGGTTTCTTAAGATCTCCATTTAAAGAAAACAATTGAGCAGTAGAATGTCATCTATCGGTTCATAGCGCTGTTTGGCGAGGACACCAAATACTACCTGTAAATCAGATGTTCCATTTATTAAACAGGATCTAGGGCTTACGAGATTTATGATGAACAAACCCTAAACTTCGTAAGTCTATATTTTTAACAGATATTCGGATTAGAATTGGTTACTTTGTAAATTATTAAATCAATGCTAAATCATGGATCACACCACACGTTTAAATAAATACATTAGCGAAAGCGGACTTTGCTCTAGAAGAGCTGCAGATAGATACATTGAGCTTGGCCAAGTATTTATTAACGGCAAGAGAGCTAAAGTTGGCGACAAGGTACTGTTTGGCGATGTGGTAAGTGTAAATGGGCAAAACATCGAGCCTCGTCAGGCAGAAAACTCTATCCTTATTGCTTACAACAAACCCGTTGGTGTTACCAGTACCACCGAAGCTGGTGTTAAAGACAATATTGTAGAGCACGTAAACCACAGCGAGCGTGTTTTCCCTATTGGTAGGCTAGATAAAGATTCGCAAGGTTTAATTTTCTTGACCAACAATGGCGATTTGGTAAATAAGATTTTACGAGCTGGCAACAACCACGAAAAAGAATACGTAGTTACGGTTAACAAACCTATCAACGATGCTTTTATTGAAGGCATGAGCAAAGGTGTACCAGTTTTGGGCGTAATGACAAAAAAATGCAAAGTAGTACAAGAAGGCAGCAATGTGTTTCGTATTACCTTGGTGCAGGGCTTAAACAGACAAATTCGACGTATGTGCGAGTACTTTGGCTTCGAAGTGATCAAACTAGAGCGTGTTCGCATCATGAACATCACTTTAAAAGGACTAGCCATTGGCGATTGGCGTGAACTAGACGAGCAAGAACAAGCCGAAATTAACAAACTGTTGGCTAAATCTAACTCAGAAAGTGGTAAACTGCAAAAAACATCGTCTGCGCCTAAGTCTCAAAAAGCACCTAGCAAAGCTAAACCTACCAATGCAGGTGCAAACGTTGACAGAAGATCGAAAACTAATGTAAAAACAAACAGCAAGCCCGCCAATAAAAACACTAAAGGAGGTTTTTCGAAAGCTAAGCCTACTAGCTTTGGCCCAAGAGGGAAAAGAAAGTAAACTGAATAGCAAGTTAAAAATTATAGCAAAGCTGATGTAGAATTATCGCATCAGCTTTTTTTTGTAACTTTGCGCCCTATGCAAGCCACCAAAAAGATAGATATTAGAGCTTTAAGCCCGGAACAGTTAACCCAACATTTTAAGGATATGGGCGAACCTGCATTTAGGGCAAAGCAAGTTTATCAATGGCTTTGGGAAAAATCGGCCCGTAATTTCGATGAGATGAGCAATCTCTCTAAAGATTTGCGCAAGAAATTAGATGAAGGTTATGCCATCAACACTGTTGAGATTAGCAATGCGCAATTCAGCAACGACCACACCATCAAAAATGCTTTCCGTTTATACGATGGCAACATTGTAGAAGGCGTTTTAATTCCAACAGAAGAACGTATGACTGCCTGCGTAAGCTCGCAAGTAGGCTGTAGTTTAACTTGCAAATTCTGCGCAACGGGTTACATGGATCGTGTACGTAATCTAAATGCCGATGAAATTTACGACCAGGTGGTTCTGATCGACCAACAAGCCAAGCAAAATTACAACATCCCCTTAACCAACATTGTATATATGGGCATGGGCGAGCCTCTGTTGAATTATGCCAACGTGTTAAAATCTATCGAACGCATTACCGCTCCAGATGGCTTAAACATGTCGTACAAACGCATTACCGTTTCTACAGCCGGCATTGCCAAAATGATTAAAAAACTGGGCGATGATGGCGCAAAATTTAACCTGGCACTATCATTACACGCCGCTAACGACCAAAAACGACACGAAATTATGCCCATTACCGAGCATAATTCTTTAAAAGCATTGGCCGAAGCATTAAAGTACTACTTCCAAAAGACTAAAAATCCCGTTACTTACGAGTACATCGTTTTCAATAACTTTAACGACGAAATACAGGATGCGATGGAGTTAGCCAAATTCTGTAAACATGTGCCTTGTAAGGTTAACCTCATCGAATACAACCCTATCCAGTTTGCTGATTTTATTAATGCCGAAGGCGATAAAATTGATGCCTTTGCCAGTTACTTAAAGAAACAAGGCATCACCACCAATATTCGCCGCAGCCGCGGTAAAGATATTGATGCCGCCTGTGGGCAGTTGGCGGTAAAAGAGAAGGCATAAACATCTACAATTCACTAAAAATCATTAACTTGTATAATGTTTGCGTTAAAACGTTATACCGAAGACCTCATTAATTTGCTCTTTCCGGAGTTGTGTAACGGTTGTGGCAAATTACTCTATCATGGCGAAAAACAGATCTGTACTAAATGTTTATATGACCTGCCCTATACCGATTTTCATTTGTACCCAGACAACCTTGTAGCCAAACAACTTTGGGGCAGATTACCCGTAGATGCAGCCATGGCAATGCTTTATTTTAAAAAGGAAACCAAAGTTCAAAATTTGATACATGGGTTAAAATACGATGGTAAAACCGAAATTGGAACCATGCTTGGCAAGCTTTTAGCTCAGAAACTGACCGAAAGCGAGCTTTATGCTAGTATTGATTTAATAATTCCAGTTCCCTTACACCAAAAGAAATTAAGGTTAAGAGGTTACAATCAAAGTGAGTATATTGCACAAGGTTTGGCCGAAGAACTAGTAATAGCCCTGAGCACTAAAAATTTAACAAGAAATAAAGCCACCGAAAGCCAAACCAAAAAAGCAAGATATACCCGATACGAGAATATGCAAACGGTTTTCAGCGTTAGTAATGCAGCTGAAATTGCCGACAAACACGTTCTCTTGATAGACGATGTAATTACCACCGGTGCTACTTTAGAAGCCTGCGGAAATGCCTTGTTAAACCACGGAATTAAAAAACTGAGCATAGCTGCCATAGCATTTGCAGAATAATGAAACATAGTACGTTACTTATTTTACTTGCCCTACTTACCTTGTCTTTTGCAGCCTGCAATAAAGATGAAGATATTACTTTTGACCCCAATGTGAAGCTAAACTTTTCTACCGATAGCGTGTTGTTCGACACGGTTTTTACTGCTGTTGGTTCTACGGTGCGCAGGTTTAAAGTTTTTAACTACAACCCAAAAGCCATTAATATCGATGAAATTAAAATTAGTGGTGGCGCAAGTTCTCCTTTCCTTATCAATGTTAATGGCAAGCAAATGGTTGGAGAAAAAAACCTTAAAATTAACGGTAACGATTCTATCAACATATTGGTTAAGGTAAATATTAACCCTACACTAGATAACCAACCTTTTATTGTGGAAGACTCTATTTTGATGTTTTTTAACGGAAAGAAAGAAAAAATTCCTTTGGTGGCCTATGGGCAAAACGCCATTTTCCTTAAAAATACTGTCCTTAAAAACAATACGGTTTGGGATAGCAAATTGCCCTACATTGTTTCTAATACCCTTACCATAGAAGAAGGTGCAACGCTAGATATTGCCGCTGGCACAAGAGTACTATTTCACAAAGGCGCTACTCTAAACGTTAAAGGCACTTTAACTGCTATTGGCACCAGAAAAGACACCATTTTGTTCGCTAGCGACAGAACCGAACGCATTTATGAAGAAGAGCCCGGCCAATGGAACGGCATTCATTTTTACGGAAGCAGTAAAAACTCTGTCATTAATTATGCTACCATCAAAAATGGCATTGCTGGCCTTACTGTCGATTCTTTATCGCCTAACAACAACCCTAAATTAGTACTTGCAAATACCGTGGTTAAAAATATGCAGGTAGTGGGCTTTTTGGGCTATCATACCGATTTAGCGGCATACAATAATCTTTTTTATAACTGCGGCCAGTATTTGGTATATGGTATTGGCGGTGGAAATTACGATTTAGCTCAAAATACCTTTGCCGCTTACAACTTCGGCTTTGCCAGACGAACTCCTGCCATATTTTTATCGGATTTTATAAGCAATAATGAATTTGCCTCTTTAAAAGCTACTTTAAGCAATAACATTATATGGGGCAGTTTAGAAAATGAGCTAACGATAGAAAAAAAATCGAAAGCGGTTTCGGTAACCGATGTGAAGAATAATTTAATTAAAACCACCGAAACCCTATTTAATGGAAACGGGAATGTCATTAATATCGATCCTTTATTCATAAATACAAGACAAGGGAATTTTAAGCTTAACGAAGACAGTCCTATAAAAAACAAAGGCCTTAACCTTAGTGCCCACCCTTATTTTTCCTTATACCTATCAAAAGACCTGCTACAAAAAGAAAGATTATTCCCCTCTGAATTAGGGTGTTACGAAAAAAATTAAATAAAATGAGTTTTTTAAAAAACAATTGATGTTGCTGCTCGTTTAATATATCGAGAGCGTTAATTTAGATGGTAAGGGTCGATTATTCCACTCGGGATATCGGCCCTTTACTTTACACCAAGAATTGGGCTAAAACCTTTTTTATTTCGCTCGGATTAAATGGTTTTAGGATATGCCCGTTCATACCGCTTTCCTTAAACTTGCTTTCTTCATTATGCAATGTAGAAGCTGTAAGCGCAACAATTGGCAATGTTTTATAATATTTCTCTTCCATCCCCCGTATAATAGTGGTAGTTTCAAATCCTGTAATTCCTGGCATTTTAATATCCATAAATACCAAATCGTACTTATTTTTAGTGATTTTTTCAATAGCCTCATAGCCATCCGCAGCAAAATCAAGCACTAAACCCCATTTTATTAAAATACGCTTGGCAATTAAAATATTGATTTCATTATCATCTACAATTAAAACGCGTTTTCCATCAAAAACTACAGGCCTTAACTTCTCTTGCGTTTCTACCTGCGTAACCTTGTCGAAACCAATTACAAATGAAAATGATGCACCTTTACCCTCTACACTATCCACTTTAATGTCAGACTGATACAGCTTTAATAATTTCTTGGTAATTGCCAAACCTAAACCAGTGCCGCCGTATTTTCTAGAAATATCTGCCCTTGCCTGCGTAAAGGTTTCAAAAATATAGTCTTTTTTATCCAGAGGGATACCTATGCCGTTGTCTTTAACCTCAAAATAAACATCAACTTTAGTTGTACTTTCGTGCTGCATTTTTACAGTCAACTCTACCCTACCATTAGTGGTAAACTTAATGGCATTGCCTAACAAGTTCATCAATACTTGATATAGCCTAAGCTTATCTGCCGACACCAAAGTTGGTATTTGCTTATCGAAATTTAAGCTTAATATATTTTGCTGCTTAGTAGCATTAACCTTTAATGAGCTAATGATATCGTTACACAACAACTGAAGGTTGACGGGCAAATACTCTAAATGAAGATTACCAGTTTCTATTTTGGTAAAATCGAGCACATCGTTAATAATGTTTAATAAGTTTTCGCCAGAGAACTTTAAAATATTGAGATCTTCTGTTTGTGAGGGTTTAGGATCATTTTCGATAAGCAAATGAGTCATTCCGATAATGGCATTTAACGGCGTTCTTATTTCGTGGCTCATTACCGAAAGAAACATTTCTTTGGCTTCGCTTAACTGTGTTGCCTGCTCCTTTGCCTGTATAATATCTCGTTCTACTTGTTTACGCTCGGTAATATCAGTAATTAACTCAATATACCGTTCTATCTTATTTTTACTATTTATAATAGGGGTATTGGCTACTGCCAACCAAATTGAAGTGCCATCTTTTTTTTGGGCCAAAACTTCAATAGAGAACGATTTTTTATGCTCTGATGCGGCTCTTGCCTGTAAAATTACCTGTCGATCTGTTTCATCATTAGAAAGTACGTCGCCCAACATTTTCCCCGAAAGCTCTGCTGCCGAGTAGCCTATTAATTGTTCCAACGCTTCGTTTACCCAGGTAATTTCCCCATTTTTATCGCAAATGGCCACCCCTGTATGTGTTTTACTTGCTACAGTAGATAATACTTCTAATTCCTGTTCGGCTTTTTTCTTAGCAGTAATATCTATAATAATTTCTATTTCCGTTTCTACTTCGCCGTCTGCACTTAAAATAATGGTACTATAAATAGAAAGCCATATTTTAGTTTTGTCTTTCTTATAGGCAAGAACATCTACGGTAAAAGATTTTTTTTCGCTGGTAAGCTTTCTAGCTTCTTCAATTACGGCCCAATCTGTTTCTGGCCCTCTTATTAAATCGCCCAGAGGCTTACCTTGAATATCCTGTAAAGTAAAGCCTGTAATTTCTGTAAAGGCATCGTTTGCCCAGCTTACGCGGTTATAATCATCACTAATAACTACGCCGTTGTTTACCTTACTGGCTACAAAAGAAAGATGCGTTAACTCCATGTCAAGGCGTTTTTTTTCGGTAATATCCCTACCGTAACTATACCACCTATCATTTTTGCTAACCATGCTCCAGCTTAGCCACTTAATTTTACCGGCACTATCTACCACCCTAAAGTCTAACACGAAATGCTTTGCTTTACTTTGGAGACCTTGTTGTAAATGCGCTGTTATTTTTGCTATATCATCTTTATAACAAAAGCTCCACATGCTTTTGCCTTGTATTTCACTTACATGGTAACCAAGCATGGTATTAACCGCTTCGTTGATAAACAATATATCTCCTTCACGATTCAAAATACAATGTACTTCGGGCGAAGCTTGAAAAACATCCACGAACTCTTCCGAACGTTTGGTTTGCGCTAGGAGTTGCAAGTTTTTTCGTCTTAACGTTAGTTGCGCAATAACTTGGACAGCTAGCGTTTGTAGTGCTTCGATTTGTAGGGGGCTTAAAGATTTTTCTTCGTCACCTATTACACAAAGAAAACCTAAAGAAAAGCCGTCTGCATCTTTTAAAGGAATACTCGCATAGAAAACCATACCAGACTCCAAAACCGATAAGCTGTTTGCAAATTCCCTAGCCTTCTTCACGTTTGGCACTATATAAGGGCTCTTGTACAGTGCAAATTGGCTAATGGCATCTTCTCTCAGAAAAACTCGCTCTTTGGTTAATAGACCAAAACTTGCTTTAAATACAATATGCTGCCGATCTACAAAGGCAATGCAAGCCTTTTTGGTAGCAGCAATCTGAGCAGCCAATTTTACGAGATTGTCTAATTCATTTTCAAGCCCCTCTCCAAGCATGTCATAAGAATAAAGCGCAGCCAAACGCTGCTCTTCTGTCGAAGAAGTTGGAGAGGGGCTAATCATATTAAATATCGAATAAACTACTTATAAAGAGGGAAACGACTTACCAATGCCTGAACTTTTATTTTAACCTCATTCAGTATTTGATCGTTTCCTGAATTGGTCAATGCCTCATCAATTAACTCCACAATATCGACCATTTCGGTTTCTTTAAAACCTCTAGAAGTAATTGCCGCAGTACCTACCCTAAACCCAGAGGTTACAAATGGTGATTTATCATCAAAAGGCACCATGTTTTTGTTAACTGTAATGTCCGCTTTTCCTAAAGCTTCTTCTGCAGCTTTTCCGGTGATATTTTTATTTCTTAAATCGATTAACATTAAGTGATTGTCTGTACCGCCAGAAATAATGCCGTAACCTTTAGCCACAAATGCTTTAGCCATGGCCTGTGCATTGACACCAACTTGTTTAATATAATCGCCATACTCGTCAGTTAAAGCTTCGCCAAATGCAATTGCTTTTGCTGCAATAATGTGCTCTAATGGGCCGCCTTGTGTACCCGGAAAAACAGCCATATCTAACAAGTTAGACATCATTCTTGTTTCGCCTTTTGGTGTTTTTAAGCCCCAAGGGTTTTCAAAATCTTTACCCATCATGATCATTCCGCCACGCGGGCCACGTAAAGTTTTGTGTGTAGTAGTGGTTACAATATGGCAATGCGGAAGCGGATTGTCCAACAAACCTTTAGCAATAAATCCTGCTGGGTGCGAAATATCAGCCAATACCAACGCACCAATTTGATCTGCTACTTTACGAATAAAAGCGTAATCCCACTCTCTTGAATAAGCAGAGGCACCACAGATAATCAACTTTGGCTTTTCGGCCAAGGCCACTTCTTCCAATTTAGCATAATCAATTAAACCATCTTCTTTTTTTACTCCGTAGAACAAAGGTTGATATAGTTTTCCAGAGAAATTAACAGGAGAACCATGCGTTAAGTGACCGCCGTGAGACAAATCGAAACCTAAGATTTTATCACCAGGTTGGATTACTGCCAGCATTACCGCAGCATTAGCCTGAGCGCCCGAGTGTGGTTGTACGTTTACCCATGCAGCACCGAAAAGCTTTTTAGCTCTTTCAATGGCAATGTTTTCTATTTCATCTACCACTTGGCAACCGCCATAGTAACGTTTTCCAGGTAAACCTTCAGCGTACTTGTTCGTTAATACCGATCCCGCAGCTTCCATTACTTGTTTGCTTACGAAATTCTCAGAAGCGATAAGCTCTAATCCGTGTTCTTGTCTGTCTAGTTCTTTGTCAATTAAATCGAAAACTAATGTGTCTCTGTTCATTATTAGAAATTGGAAATATGTATTTGTTTCGGTAAAAATACTCAAAATATTAGGTTATACAATGAGCTAATTTGCATAACTAAGTCATTCTCATAAACATTCGGAAACATGACCTATCAATTTGAAACAATTCTTAATAGATTTGTTAAACAAAATACCGTAATTTGTACTTTTATAATATTAAATGGAAGTTAAGACAGGGCCTTTATTATCAACGATAAACTATCCAGAGGATTTAAAAAAATATAGCGAGCTAGAGCTAGAGCAAATTTGTCAGGAGTTACGCCAATACATTATTGATGTAGTGAGCGTTAATGGAGGTCATTTTGGAGCAAGTTTAGGCGTGGTAGAGTTAACCGTTGCGTTACATTATGCCTTAAATACCCCTTACGACAAACTGATTTGGGACGTAGGCCACCAAGCTTATGGGCATAAAATCTTAACAGGACGAAGGGAGCTTTTCCATACCAACAGAATTATTAACGGCATTAGCGGTTTCCCTAAAATTAGCGAAAGCGAGTACGATACTTTTGGTGTTGGCCACTCATCTACTTCAATTTCTGCCGCATTGGGTATGGCTGTTGCTTCACATTATAAAGGAGAGAAAGACAGGCAACATGTTGCTGTAATTGGCGATGGTGCCATGACCGCAGGCTTAGCTTTTGAGGGATTAAACCACGCGGGTATCGAAAAATCTAACGTTTTAGTGATTTTGAACGACAACTGTATGTCTATTGACCCTAACGTTGGTGCGCTAAAAGAATACTTAACCAGCATTACTACTTCTAAATCTTACAACCGTTTTAGAGATGATGTTTTCAATGTGCTAACCAAACTTTCTGAACTTGGTCCAAACGCACAGAAATACGCAAAGAAAATCCAAAAAAGCATTAAAGGCACTTTATTAAAACAAAGCAACCTTTTCGAAGCTTTAAATTTTAGATATTTCGGCCCTGTTGATGGTCATGATGTGAAGCGTTTAGCCGCTATCATTAAAGACCTGAAAGATATTCCTGGCCCAAAACTATTGCATTGTGTTACGGTTAAGGGTAAAGGTTTCGCTTTGGCCGAAAAAGACCAAACCAAATGGCATGCCCCAGGCTTATTCGATAAAATTACTGGCGAAATTAAAAAGCCTGTAATTGATAAACCGCAGCCGCCAAAATACCAAGATGTTTTTGGACATACCATGGTAGAATTAGCCGAAGCAAATGATAAAATTGTAGGGATTACCCCTGCAATGCCTTCAGGTTCTTCACTAAACATCATGATGAAAGCCATGCCAAACAGAGCTTTTGATGTGGGCATTGCCGAACAACATGCCGTTACCTTCTCGGCCGGTTTAGCTACGCAAGGACTGGTTCCTTTCTGTAACATCTACTCTAGCTTTATGCAAAGGGCTTACGACCAAGTCATCCACGATGTGGCCATACAAAACTTGAATGTGGTATTTTGTTTAGATAGAGCTGGTTTAGCAGGCGCCGATGGCGCAACCCACCACGGTGCTTACGACTTAGCTTTTATGCGATGTATCCCAAATATGGTAGTGGCATCTCCGATGAACGAAGAAGAACTGCGCAACATGATGTACACCGCACAATTAGAAAACAAAGGCCCTTTTACCATTCGTTACCCACGAGGAAACGGCATGCTGCCCGACTGGAAACGTCCGTTAAATGAATTACAAATAGGCAAAGGCCGTAAAATATGCGATGGTGAAGATGTTGCCATATTAACCATTGGCCATGTAGGTAATTTTGCAGTTGAAGCTTGCAAGGAGTTGAATAGCGATGGTATTACCCCTGCTCATTACGATTTACGTTTTGTGAAGCCTTTAGATGAAGAACTACTTCACGAAGTATTTACTCGTTTTAAGAACGTAATTACTGTAGAAGATGGTTGCTTACAAGGAGGTATGGGCAGTGCTGTACTAGAGTTTATGGCCGATAACGGGTACAAAGCCAATGTACTTAGGCTGGGTATTCCTGACGAGATTATAGAACATGGCGAACAACCCGAATTATGGGCGCTTTGTGGATACGATACCCCTTCAATTATCCAAGCTGTAAAGAAAATTGCGGTAAGCAGACCAACTAAAACAATGGCTTCATAGCCTTCAACAAGCTCAGGCCGACAAACAAATAAAACAACAATTGGAAAAGCATTCTAAAATTTTTGTAGCAGGTCACCGCGGAATGGTTGGCTCGGCTATTTATCGCAAACTTCAGAAAGAAGGTTACCAAAACATTATCACCAAAACTTCGAAGGAACTAGATTTACGCAACCAGCAAGCAGTAGCTGATTTTTTTGCCGCAGAAAAACCTGATTACGTTTTTTTAGCAGCAGCAAAAGTGGGGGGCATTGTAGCCAACAATACTTACAGGGCAGATTTTTTGTATGAGAACCTAGCTATCCAGAATAATGTGATCCATCAGTCTTATGTAAATGGGGTTAAAAAATTGATGTTTTTAGGCTCTAGCTGTATTTACCCTAAAATGGCTCCTCAACCGCTTAAAGAAGAGTACTTGCTAACTGGATTACTAGAACCTACCAACGAACCTTATGCCATCGCTAAAATTGCAGGCATTAAAATGTGCGTTGCTTACAGAGACCAATATGGCTGTAACTTTATTTCGGTAATGCCAACCAATTTGTACGGATTGAACGACAATTATCACCCAGAAAATTCGCACGTGTTACCTGCTTTAATTAGAAAATTTGATGAAGCTAAAAACAATGGTAGCAAGGAAGTAGTAATTTGGGGAACAGGTTCGCCCATGCGTGAGTTTTTATTTGCTGATGATTTGGCCGATGCCTGTTATTATCTTATGGAAAATTACAATGAGCCTCATTTAATTAACATTGGTACAGGCGAAGATTTAACCATTAAAGATTTGGCTTTAGCCGTTAAAAAAACTATTGGTTTTGAAGGCAATTTAGTGTTCGACACCAGCAAACCAGATGGCACACCACGTAAACTAATGGATGTTTCTAAGCTTCATAACTTAGGTTGGAAACACCAAGTAGAATTGGAAGAAGGACTGAAATTAGCCTATCAGGATTATTTAAGCAAGAAATAAACAAAGTTCTAATTAAAACTCCACAGAGGCTACTTTTAATATTTTAAGGCTGACAAAACTTAACTTTATTTGTTATTTTCTGAGCTATAAGAAACTGTTTAAAACCAAAAGCACCTCTTTTACAGCTCATGTTTGGTGAAGGTGCCGAACATTACCTGAGCCAATATACGGCGCATCCCCGCCGTCTAGATGATTTCTTTGCGGGCTTTATATTATCTGCAACTAAAAACATACAAAAAAGCCTCAGGCATTTTGCCCGAGGCTTTACAATAAGCTATTAAATTATCCCCTTGGGAGATTTATAAGTGCCCTTTATGCATTTGCACCGTGGCAGTTTTTAAACTTCTTGCCGCTTCCGCATGGGCAAGGTTCGTTTCGTCCAACGGTAGCTTCTTTTCTAATAGGCTGCAAAGGTTGTGGCTCACGCGTATCACCTACTAAATCTAAGTCAGCATGTTGGTCGCCATACTCTTGCTTTGTGGTTTGCAGCTTAGGTAATGGCTTTGGTGCAACCGCCTCTTTAACCTGATCTGGCTCTTGTTGCATTGGTATGCCACCTTTAAACAAGAAGCTCACTACTTCTTTATTTACCACATTTAGCATGCCTTTAAACA
This sequence comes from Pedobacter sp. UBA4863, assembly GCF_002399615.1. Classification (GTDB taxonomy): domain Bacteria; phylum Bacteroidota; class Bacteroidia; order Sphingobacteriales; family Sphingobacteriaceae; genus Pedobacter. Next base: position 106,547 of record NZ_DHDZ01000026.1, read on the forward strand.
AGTTAAAAGCTTCCATTTTATAAATTACCAATGGATCCTTTTGCTCGTAAACCGCATTTTGCACCGACTGTTTCAACTCGTCCATTTCACGTAAATGCTCTTTCCAGCTATCATCTATCAATGCCAAAATAATGGTTTTCTCAAATGCCTTGGTAATTTCTCTACCGTTGTTTTCGATAGCTTTTTTCAATTCTACCGGAACTTGTACATGACGCATACCATCAGTAAACGGCACCACAATTTGTTCAATAGCGTCGCCTCTATCAGCAAAAACCTGTTTTAAAACAGGCATGGCTTGGTTAATGATTCCTTCCGATTTACGTAAGTAGAAACTGGTAACTTCTTCGAACAATCTATCTGTTAAATCATGAATTTTAGTACTGTTAAATTCTTGCTCTGTAACTTGAGTATCTACCGAGAAATTTTTAATTACCTCTAGCTTAAAGCCTTCGTAATTGCTGCTTTCTTTGTATTCGGTTACTACATCTTCCACAACATCAAAAATCATGTTGTTCATGTCAACGTCTAAACGGTCGCCAAACAAGGCATTACGGCGCTTCGCATAAATTACCGAACGTTGTGAGTTCATCACATCATCGTACTCTAACAAACGCTTACGCACACCAAAGTTGTTTTCTTCTACTTTTTTCTGCGCTCTTTCAATAGAGTTGGTAATCATAGAGTGTTGGATTACCTCGCCCTCTTCGATACCCATGCGCACCATAATGTTAGAGATACGCTCTGAGCCGAACAAACGCATTAAGTTATCTTCTAACGAAACGAAGAACTGCGAAGTTCCCGGATCGCCTTGACGACCTGCACGACCACGTAACTGCCTATCTACACGACGAGACTCGTGACGTTCTGTACCAATAATTGCCAAACCTCCAGCTTCTTTAACGCCTGGGCCCAATTTAATATCGGTACCACGACC
>NZ_DHDZ01000026.1:107583-143632 GCF_002399615.1 Pedobacter sp. UBA4863
TCGGTACCACGACCAGCCATGTTGGTAGCAATAGTTACCTGACCTGGCTGACCAGCTTCTGCCACAATATCGGCCTCTTTTTGGTGCATTTTCGCGTTCAACACATTATGTTTAATGCCACGCAATTTCAACATACGGCTTAACAATTCCGAAATTTCAACCGAAGTTGTACCCACCAATACCGGTCGGCCGGCTTCTGTTAATTTCACTATTTCTTCTGCTACCGCATTGTATTTTTCTCTTACTGTACGATAAACGTAATCCTGCTCATCTTTTCTAGAAATCACTCTGTTGGTAGGAATTTCTACCACATCTAATTTATAGATAGACCAAAACTCGCCCGCTTCTGTAGTTGCCGTACCCGTCATACCGCAAAGCTTGTGGTACATACGGAAATAGTTTTGTAAGGTAACCGTTGCGTAAGTTTGCGAAGCATCTTCTACTTTCACGTTTTCTTTGGCCTCAATTGCTTGGTGCAAACCATCAGAATAACGACGGCCTTCCATAATACGGCCGGTTTGCTCATCTACAATTTTAATCTTGCCTTCATCAACAATATACTCTACATCATTTTCGAATAAAGTATAGGCTTTTAACAATTGGTTGATAGAGTGGATACGCTCTGCTTTAACCGCATAATCACGCATTAAAGCATCTTTATTTGCAATTTTCTCTTCATTGCTTAAGCTCGATTTTTCGATTTCTGCAATTTCGGTTCCTACATCTGGCAATACGAAAAAGCTTGGATCTTCGCCCGTTTGGGTAATTAGCTCGATACCTTTTTCGGTTAGTTCTACCTGATTGTTTTTCTCATCAATATGGAAGAACAACTCTGCATCTACTTTAGGCATGTTCTTAGACTGGTCTGCCATGTAGTAGTTTTCGGTTTTTAATAAGGTTTGCTTGTTGCTGCCTTCACTTAAAAACTTAATTAAAGCTTTATTTTTAGGCAAACCACGATGAGCACGCAATAATGCCAAGCCACCTTCGCCTTCTTCTGTACCTGCGTTACCACTGTTAATTAAGCTTTTTGCCGAATTTAGCGCAGATTGAACATATGTTTTCTGCGCATTTACCAAACGCTCGATACGCGGTTTTAACTCATGAAATTCGTGTTGATCGCCAAATGGCACAGGGCCAGAAATAATCAATGGTGTACGGGCATCATCAATTAAAACTGAATCGACCTCATCTACCATGGCAAAATGCAATTTACGTTGCACCAATTGCTCTGGTGTTTGCGACATATTGTCACGCAAGTAATCGAAACCGAACTCATTGTTAGTGCCGTAAGTAATATCTGCTAAGTAAGCTTTTCTACGTTCTTCAGAGTTGGGCTGGTGTTTATCGATACAGTCAACGCTTAAACCATGGAACTCGAATAATGGGCCATTCCACTCGCTATCACGACGGGCAAGGTAATCGTTTACGGTTACAATGTGCACCCCTTGGCCAGCCAACGCATTCAAATATGCTGGTAACGTACTCACCAAGGTTTTACCCTCACCTGTTGCCATTTCTGCAATTTTACCGCTATTAAGCACCATACCGCCAATTAACTGTACATCGTAATGTACCATGTTCCAAAGCACCTCTGTGCCCGAAGCATCCCAACGGTTAGTCCATAAAGCTTTATCGCCAACAATTTTTACATTGCTTTTTCTAGCAGCAATTTCTCTATCGAATGGGGTTGCTGTTACTTCTAGTTGTTCATTTTCACTTAAACGACGTGAGGTTTCTTTAACTACCGCAAAAGCTTGAGGTAAAATTTGCAGTAAAACTTTCTCTAGTTCTACGTTACGTTCTTTTCCTAGCGCATCAACCTCATCATAAAGATTAGTTTTCTCCGCTAGAGAAAGTTCTGGGCTTTCTGCCTGTGTTTTTAAATCGTTTATTTTACCATCAATAGTAGCTAAGGCCGAGGCAATAGTTGCTTTAAATTCGATGGTTTTATTTCTTAACTCATCATTAGTAAGCGAGGCTAATTTTGCATATTCTTCGTTAATTTGCGCTACAATGGGCTGCAAGGCCTTAATATCTCTTTCTGATTTGCTTCCAAATATTTTGGCTAAAAATCCTAACATTTTATTGTGTTGTTTTTGTTATTAAATTGTTCTATTGTTGAATTACTGGTTATTTATTTAACTGGTTAATTGTTTCCAACACCACCAATTGCATGTTCCCAACAATCGTAATTCGTAAATCCGAAATCGTAAATTAATTAACAACAACCAAGCCACTGGACCATAATATGACAACTTGGCTTTGGATATTCTTTATTAAAGTAACGATGCTGTAAATGGAGAGCCTTTAGCTATGGGCTATTATTTCTTGGGTTTTCTAGTGTAGTAGCGTATCGTAATGGCTGATTAAATAAACGAAATTTAATACAGTTTTCACTAGAAAGCACCCCTATGGCGCTTAATTGGTTATTTGACAAGAAGAAATGAGGTAAATCTTGCAAATCTTGAACCGAACGCACAGCAGATTGTTCTGCCGTAGTTTGTGTTTTAGCACAATACCTTTCCGCTAAATAGCGTACGCTGTCTATCCTATCGGCCTTGGCCAAATGCGAAAGACTAAAAAACACTAAAGATATGGTTACGAGATGCCTCATTACTGCGGCAAATCTAGTTTTATTCTTTTATATATCGAAATTTGATTTTTCACTAGCTTATCATTAACCATTGCACAACTGGTTTCAACTAATTTCTTAGCAATTGTTTAAATTTTACATTTTATGTTACTAGTAAGCAGAAAGCAATATCTTTGCCTTATGAATATCTTACTTTTAGGTTCTGGCGGAAGAGAGTGTGCTTTTGCTTGGAAATTAAGCCAATCTGAAAAATGCACTAATCTTTTTATTGCTCCAGGCAATGCAGGTACAGCCAACTATGGCAAAAACATCAATATAAGCGCTAACGATTTTGAAGCTGTTAAAGCACTAGCAATAAAAGAAAAAATTGACATGCTGGTTGTAGGCCCAGAAGAACCCTTGGTATTAGGTATTCATGATTTTTTTGCTAACGACGAAGCGCTTTCACACATCCCTGTAATTGGCCCCAAAAAAGAAGGTGCTATTTTAGAAGGAAGCAAGGATTTTTCTAAGCAGTTTATGGAACGTCACAACATTCCAACTGCAAAATCTAAATCGTTTACTAACGAAAACCTACAAGAAGGCTTAGCTTATTTAGCCAACCATACTTTACCAATAGTACTAAAAGCCGATGGCTTAGCGGCCGGAAAGGGCGTCTTAATCATTGATAACCACCAAGAAGCACAAGAAGAATTACAGCTAATGTTAGGCGGTAAATTTGGAACCGCAGGCACTACCGTGGTAGTTGAAGAGTTTTTAACAGGTATCGAGCTTTCTGTTTTTATCCTATCAGATGGCAAAAACTATGTGGTTTTACCAGAGGCCAAAGACTACAAACGTATTGGGCAAGGAGATACAGGTTTAAATACCGGCGGAATGGGTTCGGTTTCTCCAGTTGCTTTTGCCGATAAAGTATTTTTAGATAAGGTACAAGAAAGAATTATAAAGCCCACAGTTGATGGCTTAATTAAAGAAGGCATAGATTATACCGGCTTTATTTTCTTCGGACTAATCAAAGTAGGCGACGAACCTTATGTTATAGAATACAATGCTCGTATGGGCGATCCAGAAACAGAAAGTGTATTATTAAGGGTCGAGAATGATTTGGTAGAACTTTTCTTAGCTAGCGCAAATAAACAATTGGGCAATTACGAAATCAAAATTAGCCCTAAAAATGCGGCTACGGTAGTAATTGTTGCTGGCGGATACCCAGGCGAATACGAAAAAGGCAAAGTAATTTCTGGCTTAGACAACATTAGAGATTCTTATGCTTTCCACGCAGGCACAAGCTTAGATGGCGGCCTTGTAAAAACCAATGGCGGAAGAGTTTTGGCCATTAGCAGTGTTAAAGACACCCAGTTTGAGGCCCTACAATGCGCAACCGCAGATGCCGCAAGAATATATTTTGACGGCAAATATTTTCGTGAAGACATTGGCTTTGACCTCATATAACCTCAAAACGAGGTAAAAACTTCTCATTTGTCAACATTTATTCGTACACTTGTACTTAACAAGGTACAAACACCCTTATCCCGACCTAACCTACCATAGTGCTAAGCGGGATTTTTATCATTATAATTATCTATAGTGATTAATTGGTATGTTTTTTTGTTAACAATACAGCAATTAGAAAGCAGTTTGGAGAATAACCTAAATAAATCGTTCTATTACACCATACTTTTCATGGTGCTGTGGTCATTTCCTTTCTTAAGCTTTTCGCAGCAAGAACAGCCAAAAAGAGTAACCGTAGTAGTTACAGCCACAGAAACCGCAGTACAAAAAGAAATTATACAATTACCCGCCGACAATGTACCCAAAGCAATAGACAAACCTAGCGCTAAGGTTACGGCAAAGCACAGCGAATTTACAGCCAAGAAAACCCCAAGTGTTTTAAAAAACAATATTGTAAAAGAGAAGCCTATAACAAGCACTCCTGTAGCTGCAACAAAACCACCTGTGGCAACGCCTAAAGTATCGGTACCGCAAAACAAAATTAAAGCAAACGAAGAAACCGCGGCAAACAAACCCAGTGCAGCAACAGAAAAAAAAGCAACAACTATACCTGCCCAGGCAACATTAAAAAAACCAGAAGGAGCTACCACCAAACCAACTGTACAAGAAGATAAGGGCTTAGTTACTGTTAAAACCGCCACGCCCAAGGAAAATGAAGAGAGCATACACAGCACTACCGCAAACTCTTCTAGCTATATCTGGATCGGCATTTTTTTAATCATTGCTGGGGTAGTTTTAGGATTATTGTTTGGCAAACCCGCATTTCTTATTTCATTTGTAGGCATTGTGTTTATTGCCCTCGGCATGTTAATCTAAATAAAGCCTATAAAATTAAAGTGCCCCGAAACGTGGTTTCGGGGCACTTTGATATATAATTCAATGTAATTTATTTTGCTTTTTTATCTAAAATTTCGGCAAGCTTGGTATGCAATGCACTACCTCTTAAATCTTTAGCTACAATTTTACCATTAGGGTCTATTAAAAAATTTGCGGGTATGCCTTTAATTCCCCAAGCCTTAGAAACTTCGTTATTCCAGCCCTGCATATCAGAAACCTGAGTCCAAGTCAACTTATCATCTTCAACAGCTTTTAACCATTGCTCCTTTGTTGTTTTGGTATTGCCTCCATCTAACGAAACACCTAAAATGGTGAAATTTTTATCTTTAAACTTTGTAAACGCAGCCACTACATTAGGGTTTTCGTTTCTACAAGGCCCACACCACGATGCCCAAAAATCAATGAGCACATATTTACCTTTAAAATCAGACAGTTTTACAGGCTTGCCATCAGGATCATTTTGTGTAAAATCCATTGCCATTACACCTATAGCTGTCTTTTTAGTAGCTTCAATAGCAGCAGGAATAGCCTGTCCTATTTTCGAAGATTTTAAAGCTGGCGAAAGTGAGGCATATAATTTTTCTACTTCATTAACCACTTTATCATCTCCTGCCAAAGCATTTAACTGCACCAAACTGATATAAGAACTAGGATTTTCTTTAACAAACTTTAAATAAACAGGCTTCTTTTTCTCGCCCAAGGCTTTAAACTTGGCATACAGCGCATCCATTACTGCTTCGTCCTCTTTTTGTTCCTTAGTATATTTGGCATACTCTTCGTTTAACGCTTTCTCTTGATCTGTTAATGGCTTTATAAGCGCCTTCAATTTCGTATTATCGATATTTATGGGCGTACCTCCCGCTACAATAGAATTAACGCTATCTGCACTATTTACGGTAATATCTCCAGGCTCAATATAAAAGGCCGTATAATCCATATTTTTGGTGTTTGCACCTTTTTTATACGGATTTACATTTTTAAATAAATTCCCCATCACAGGCGAAGTTATTTTTCCTTTAAACTCAAAAGATCCATTGTTAACAATTGTTGAGTCTGTTAATCTTTGTCCTGCTTCTGCATAAACTAAATATAGTTTGCTACCATTAGCAACCGATTTCACATTTCCCTTAATAGAGAAATCTGATTGTGCCATCAATGCAAGTGGTGCAAGCAATGCGGCGGTGAGAATTATTTTTTTCATTTTATTAAGTTAGTAGTATTAAGTGTTTAGTCAAATGTACAATTATGTTAGTTTTTATTGCTATAACTAATTAAGTTTTTGATAAGTACGCCACCATAGATCGGGCATTTCTCCATTAACGGCCATATTGTAATCTTCGTATTTGCAAGGCACTAAATGATACCGTTCATTCTCAGAGCCATTGGCAGGATAAGGCACCTGCATCCACCAGCGGTCAGATTTTTTGCTCTTCACAAAATTAACTTCGGTAGCACCGTCGTTTACACTTGCCCTATAAATAATATATTGAGATTTTGGCGTAAGCGGAAAATCTTTTTTACGGCTATAATAGCCATCTATAAAGTACCAAACCATTTGCGAGAGCAACATTGCCGTTTGCCCGCCCTTATCAAACGCTGGGTTAAACTCATAAAAACCTATAGACGTTAACTTGTCGCTCATGCCCGCATAACGAGAAATACGGCAAGCATCTTCGCCATAAAACCCATTTGGAACTCCATTACCGTTGGCGCAGGCATCGCTAGAGCGAATAGCCCCCATATCAAAACTCACCATATTTGCATTACGGATAACAGGTTCAGAAACCGATAAGTCAGCTACAAATTCACCCAGTCTGTGTACATCAAAATAAAGCTTATCCATTACACGTAAACTATCTTGACTTACAAAATAGGTTTGGTAACCCATGTTGCTAAAATTGAACAGATAATTGGGCTGGTGCAAGAAAATCTTACCCAAATAACTTTGAGAAGTAGTTGCTACGCTTTCCAAATCATCTTCACCTAGATCAAAACGGTTATCAATTACCAATAAATCTACCTTTTGTTCTAAACTTTCGTAACCCATGTATTGTGCGTAGGTTAAATCTTGCCCACCGCCAATAATAATTGGTACAATGTTTAGTTTAACCAGCTCGGCAACTACCGTTTTTAATGCAAAATAAGTATCAGAAATCTCTTGCCCGGCTATAATGTTACCTAAATCTACAATTTTAGTAGCAAACTGCCCCTCGTTAAGTGCGTAAAACTGCGCTCTAAAATAATCGGGAGCTAAAGAGCAACCCTCATTATCTACAGCGCCCCTATCGTCTTTTACGCCTATTATGGCCAAATCGTATTTGCTTTCTTCTAAATCTGGGAAAGTATTGGTATAAAACTCTACCTTAGTGCCTAAATGGCTGGTATAAAATCCTTGTTTTGGTGTAAATTTTTCGGGATCTACCGGAGAAAAAAAATCTGACAAAACCATAAAGCTATTTAAATGTTTGTCCTCAAATATCTATTTTTGGACGCATATTTCAACATAAAAAAATGAAATGATACTGGTTACGGGCGCTACAGGTTTTTTAGGAACAGAATTGGTGAGACAACTTACGAACCAAAACATGGCGGTTCGTGCCATTAAAAGAAATAGTTCATCTATTCCAGCTTTGCTAAAAAACAACCCATTGGTAACTTGGCATACCGCCGACATTAACGACACCGAAAACCTTGCCGATGCTTTTGAGGGCATCACTAAAGTTTACCATTGTGCCGCAACCGTATCCTTTGCCCCGAAAGACAAGGCCAAACTTTTAAAAATTAATATCGAAGGCACCGCCAATATTGTAAATCTCTGTTTAGAAAACAATGTACGTTTACTGCACGTAAGCTCTATTGCGGCTTTGGGCTATCCCAAAAAAGACGAATTGATTTCCGAAAAACATTTCTGGGATTACGATCCTAAGGCGCACAACTATGCTATTTCTAAATATCAAGGCGAAATGGAAGTATGGCGTGGCATAGCCGAAGGATTGGATGCCGTAATCGTAAACCCTGCGGTAATTATTGGTAAAAACGCAGGCTTTAATGGCAGTGGTGCCATTTTTAAACTGGTAAAAGAAGGATTAAAATTTTATACCAATGGCGCTACCGGAATTGTAGATGTAGAAGATGTGGCTAAATGCATGATTTTATTAATGGAAAGCCAAATTACCGCAGAACGTTACACACTAAGTGCCGACAACCTCCATTACAAAGATTTCTTTGCCCAAATTGCCAAAGGCTTTCACATTAAGGCTCCTGGTATTGCCGCCAAACCTTGGATGTTGGGCATTGCTTGGAGAGCGGCAAAATTAGTATCGCTATTTACCAGAAAGCCGGCTGCATTAACTAAAGAAACTGCCCGCAGTAGCTTTAACCTAAGTTACTATACCAACCAAAAGATAATCAACACCTTAAATTTTAAATTCAAACCCCTAGACCAAAGCATTGCCGAAGTTTGCAATGCACTTAAATAGAAAATGAACCAGCATGCGCATACCAATATTATAGCCCTAATAAATGCTCATACTAGCTTCATCACCTTTTAAAAACAATATTATAACTGATGACACAGCAAAACTTTTACATCATTGATTTTGATAGCACTTTTACACAAGTAGAAGCCCTAGATGAACTGGCAAGAATTTCTTTAGCAAAACATCCGGAGCGTGAAGCTATTTATCAAAAAATTGAGGACTATACCAATTTAGCGATGGAAGGCAAACTGTCATTTTCGGAAAGCTTGGCACAACGTGTAAAATTGCTCGAAGCTAACGAAGAAGATCTGCAAAAACTCATCAAGCATTTAAAGAAAAAAGTATCAAAATCTTTTTCGCGTAATGCAGAGTTCTTTAAAAAACATGCGGATGAGGTTTTAATTGTTTCTGGCGGATTTAAGGAATTTATTACCCCGGTGGTTAGTGAATATCATATTAAAAAAGAGAACATTTACGCCAACACTTTTGTAACCACAGGCGATGGAAAAATTATTGATTACGACCATGCCAACCCACTAAGTGAAGAAGGTGGAAAAGTAAAATTGATGCACCAATTAAAGTTGCAAGGCAATTTATATGGCATTGGCGATGGTTATTCTGATTACCAGCTACGTGAAAGTGGCTTAATTAAAAAGTTCTACGCATTTACCGAAAACATTGCCAGAGAGAGTATCGTTACCAAAGCCGACCATGTTACACCTAGTTTCGACGAATTTTTATACGTAAATAATTTGCCAAGGGCGATATCTTACCCAAAGAACAGGATTTTGTGCTTGGTAATTGGCGACGTTCCGGCAGAAACAATTGCTCATTTGAAAAATGATGGCTTTTCTATCCGACACAAGGTGGAGTTTGAAGATAAATATGTGGCCGATGTAGGCATGTTAATTTTAGGCAACGGCGAAAAAGTATCCAATGAGAAGTTAAAAAGAGCCGAAAAATTGAAGGTAATTGGTTATTTAGGTGCAGCGGCAAATCAGCTTTCGCTAGATATTTGCAACAAAAAAGGCATCGTAGTTTTTGACGATCCTAAACGCAACCCGAACAATGCGAAATTTATCCCTACCCGCGTAGCAGAGTTTATGAACAAAGGAGCTACTTACTTAAGTGTAAATTTCCCGAACTTACAGCTACCAGCTTTAGAAAATTCGCACCGACTGATACACATCCATAAAAACGTACCTGGTATTATGGCCCAAATCAATAAGATTTTCGCTAAGCACGACATCAATATTGTTGGTCAGTTTCTAATGACCAAAGGTGATATTGGCTATTGTATTACCGACATTAATACCGAGTACGACAAACAACTCTTTAAATCATTGAAAAAGATTGAACATACTATTAAATTTAGAGTATTGTATTAGCAATTAGCTTTGACAACTTTCTAGCCGAGTTGCAAAAAAGTTGTCAAAGTTTAGAAATAACAAAGCATTATAAAGCAACCTATGCTATTTTCATCGTGGATACTGATTTCTAATTTTACGCTTATCATAGATAGGCCCAGCTAGTATTGTCTTGCATTTTAGGTTTAGAACGAAGATAAGCTTCGCTCTTAGTTTTTAATTTCAAGACAAAACAACATGGAACTTACACCACAAATCAAAGAAAAACTCTCTCTGCTTCAAGAAAAGTATGAAGCCATGGGGCAAGATATGGTTTCTTACCTAGATGGCCTTCTATATGCCGATTTCCTCACCTATTGGGACTATATTCATTTAGATACTTTGCTGAGCTTGCAAAGCCCGAAAACGCCTTTTCCAGATGAGGAGATTTTCATCATGTACCACCAAATTACCGAGCTCTATTTTAAGTTATCGCTACATGAATGCAAGCAAATTGCCGAACATCCAAACTTAACAGCGAAGTTTTTTATTGACCGTGTAAAAAGAATTAATGCTTATTTCAATGCGCTAACCACATCATTCGAGGTAATGGTAAATGGCATGGAAAAAGAACAATTCTTAAAATTCCGTATGTCTCTACTGCCAGCAAGTGGTTTTCAGAGCGGACAATACCGTATGATTGAAATTTCTGCAACTGATTTCACCCAACTGGTTGATAAAAGCAAGAGAGAAGAACTGGCAAATGCTAGTATAGAAGAAAAATTCGAACACATTTATTGGAAATTCGGTGCTACGGAACTAGCCAGCGGAAAGCAAACTTTAACATTAAAACAGTTCATCAATAAGTACGCGACGCAGTTTTTGGCTTTAGCAAAGGAAAGAGAACACAGCAATTTTGCATCACTTTACAAACAATTAGAAGCTAAAGGCGAGGACGTAACTTTATTAGCAGAAGAGTTACGTAAGTTAGATTTGTACGTAAATGTAGAGTGGCCCCTATCGCATTACAAATCGGCTGTGCGTTATTTAGAAAAAGATCCTGTGGATATTGCCGCAACCGGCGGAACCAATTGGCAGAAATATTTGCCTCCGCGTTTCCAAAAAAGAATTTTCTATCCATTTTTATGGACCGAAGAACAAACCAATGACTGGGGAAAAGGATGGGTACTTAGTGTGCTGCAAACACTTAAAATCCAAGATTAATTATTAGAAAAACCTTAAAAAACACTTGATTTTTAGTAGTTTTGCAGCAAAATAAAAAAGCGTTTAACCAAAAAGACAAACGCTTTTATAAAATTCTATAAAATGACCGAAACATTAGACATCAAAGTAACCAAGGTTGAGCAAACTCGCCTTACTGTTACTGATTTTTCAGAGTTACCATTCGGTAAAGTATTTACCGACCACATGTTTTTGTGTGACTATGAGGATGGTGTATGGAAAAACCCTAGAGTAGTTCCTTATGGCCCAATCCCTATGAGCCCAGCAATTTCTGCGCTGCATTACGGACAAGCTATTTTTGAAGGCATTAAAGCCTACAGACTACCCGACGGTAAAATCAGCATCTTCAGAGCTGACAAAAATTTCCTTCGTTTCAACAAATCGGCAAGAAGAATGGCGATGGCAGAGGTTCCTGAAGAAATTTTTATGCAAGGTATGGCTGCTCTAATCAATATTGATGAAAAATGGGTGCCAAACCAAGAAGATTATGCACTTTACATTAGACCAGTAATGTATGCTACAGACCCTTATTTGGGCGTTAGACCATCTGACAGCTATACTTTTGCCATATTAACTACTCCTACAGGAAAATATTACAGCAAAGCTTTAAAAATTAAAGTAGAAACTGAATTTACTAGAGCAGATGATGGTGGTGTAGGTTTTGCAAAAACAGCAGGCAACTACGCCCGTTCTTTATATCCTTTCGAAGTTGCTAGAAAAGAAGGTTTCGACCAATTAATTTGGACTGATGCGCAAACGCATGAGTTTATTGAAGAAGCCGGAACTGCAAACTTAATGTTTGTAATTGATGGCAAATTGGTTACTCCAGCGGTAAGAACTACGGTTTTAGACGGCGTAACTAGAGATACCATTATTCAATTAGCTAAAGCTAGCGACATTGAAGTAGAAGAAAGAAGAGTTTCTGTTAAAGAAGTGGTAGAAGGCATTGAAAACGGTAGGCTAACCGAAGCCTTTGCTGCCGGTACCGCCGCTACGGTTACCCACATTGGCGAGTTAAGCTACCAAGGCAAAAGCTACACACTAACTGATGTTGCTACAAGAACAATCTCAAACGGTATTGGCAAGAAGTTAAATGATATTAAATACGGCTTAGCTCCAGATACTTTTGGTTGGAATTGGGTGATTTCTTAAAAACACTTATTCTCTAAATAGAATGCCTCGAAATAAATTCGGGGCATTTTTTTGTATCTATACTACTCCTTTTTTGCGCATAAATAAGTATTTCTGCTTATGGCGCACCGTTAAGTTTATCTTCAATTTTGCTGCATATAAATTATCTACTTATGCAGGTAACCATATTTATGTTAGGCGTTTTTTTATTATTAGTTGGCATTTACCAAATGATGTCTAAAACTTCACAAAAGCGACTTAAAGAAAGATCAAAAATAAATAATCATAAAAAACGTCAATTATTTCTCCAAAAAAAGGTTTTTCAATTATTTGAGTTAGAAAAACATAACAAAGATAAACTCAAAATTTTGGAAGATGAAGTTGAACAGCTTCAGCAAGATATCGCGATTAAATACAAAGCTAATCATCGACAGTAAATAGGTATTTCTCCTTATTTACACCTCTCAAATAAACCGCAAAATTTAGCTTATCAACAAAATACAGTTGATACAATCTAATTATAACTAAACACATATTATTTCCTAAATAAATTTATATTTGATAAACCATTGTAATTCTGACCACTAGGTAAAGTTATTTTAAACCAAACAATTAATGAAAGCATTCATCATGCTAGTTCTCCTGTCTGTTAGTGTAATTAAAATTAATGCACAATCTAAAACAGATAGCCTCGAAAAGGTACTCAAAACAACTTACAAGAACGATACAACTACTGTAAACCTTTTAAAACTGTTATGCAGAAGCTACATTGATTTAGACAATAGAAAACTAGAAAAACATGCAAAAGCTATGCTTTCCATTTCTGAAAAAATTGGGTACTTAAAGGGGAAGGCAGATGCGCTAAATTTTCTAGGTATAGTGAAGGACATAGATGCTGATTTCCCGAAGGCCTTGACTTATTATAATGAAGCATTAATGCTAGCAAAACAAGCTGATGCTAAACAAACCATTGCAAGTATAGCAAACAACCTAGGTTTAATAGAATGGAAAACGGGCAATTTAAAAAAGGCGCTTACTTACTTTTTTGATGGGCTAAAGCAGGCAGAAGCAATTAAGAACATTAAGCTTCAGGCAAATATGAGCAGCAATATTGGATTGGTTTTTCAGGACCTAAACAGACATCAAGAAACGCTAGATTGGCAAAAGAAAGCACTCGCCTTAAGGATGAAAGGGCCAGAGGACCACGGATTGGCAAGCACTTACACAAATTTAGCAAATGCCTATTCTTATCTCAAAAGCACAGAAAAGGCAATTTACTATCAAAAGAAAGCTATAGAATTACAGCAAAAACTAGAAGATGAATATGGCTTGGGCATCAGCTATTCAAACCTTGGCGGCGAATACAAAATTCTAAGAAACTACCCAGAAGCATTGAAATACTATAATTTGAGCAAAGAAATGCGTGAGAAAAACGGAGATAAGCTTGGGCTTACCTTTACTTATATGAGCATGGCCATTATTTACAAAAATCAGCACAAAAATAAGGAGGCAATCACTTTCGGCGAGAAATCACTGGCGCTGGCGAAAGAAATAAAATCTGATGAGCGTATAGCTGAGAACAGTTTGGGACTATCTGAAATTTATGAGGATACTGGAAATCACGAAAAAGCTCTAGCCCTTTTGCGACAATACAATAACCATCATGATAAAGTTTTTAATGAGGATATGAATAAGAAAGTTTCCGAATTACATATCAAATATAAAACCGAAGAAAAAGAAAATCAGCTTAATAAGAGTAAACTGTTATTGATTGAAAAAGAAAATGAGGCCCGCAACAGAAATTTATGGCTTTTTAGCATTAGTGGATTAACTTTATTTACGATAGCTGCAAGTTTATACGTTTACAAACAGCAACAGCTAAAGCATTCATTAAAAACAGAAATCCTGAAAATTGAAGGAGAAAACAAACTGCACGAACAGCGACTAGATATTTCTCGAAACCTACACGACAACATTGGCTCGCAGCTAACCTTCATCAACTCCTTTATGGATACCTTAAAGTTGATGTCGGATACCAAAAATGAAGCGATAAACGAGCGAATTAACAATATATCATCCTTTACTAGAGATGCAATTATAGAACTTCGTGATACCGTTTGGGCATTGAATAGTGATACTTTGACTTTTGAAGATTTACAACTTAGAGTTCTAAATTTTATAGATAAAGCACAAGCAGCAAAAGAAAGCATCCAATTTAAATTTGACATAGACAAAAACGCTTCAAATGTCAAGTTCTCGTCTGCACACGGGGTTAATTTGTATCGAACAATCCAGGAAGCAGTAAATAACGCCATCAAATATTCGGAAGCTACAGCAATTACGATACAAACTAAAGCAGAAAATGCTGGATTGACCATTTCAATTACAGACAATGGAAAAGGTTTCGACCCTAAAAAAGAAAGAGAGGGCAATGGACTTTACAACATGCAAAAACGTATTGAAGAAATTGGTGGTCAGTTCATCTTAAGTTCTACTATAGGCAGTGGAACTCAAATTAAAATCATCCTTAAAGAAACCTCAGATGCTTAAAATTGCCATTGTTGAAGACAATATTTTCTTGCAGCGGGCTATCCGAGAAAAGCTATCTATGGATCCAAATCTTACCATCAAGCTTTGTGCAAGCAACGGTGTGGAAGCGCTGGAAAAACTGGCAAGTAATAGGGTAGATTTAATTTTGATGGACATCGAAATGCCTAAAATGAATGGCATAGAAACAGTTTTAGCTGTAAAAACCACATATCCATTGGTAAAAGTTATTATGCTTACGGTTTTTGATAACGATGAAAACATATTTAAAGCAGTTAAAGCAGGTGCTGATGGCTATTTTTTGAAAGACGTTTCGCCAGAAGAACTTTGTAAGGGCATAACAGAAACTATGCAAGGCGGTGCTGCAATGACACCTTCCATTGCAGCAAAAACTTTAAAGCTCCTGAGAGACCCTGATGCCTTTAAACATATCCAAGAGCATCAAGATTTTGCACTTACCACACGAGAAGTTGAGGTGCTGGAGCTTTTGAGCAAAGGATTAAAGTATAGCGCCATTGCTGACACGCTTTTTCTATCGGTAAGCACCATTAGAAAGCACATCGAAAATATTTACGGCAAACTACAGGTTCACAATAAATTAGAGGCAATTCAAAAGGCAAAAAACAATGGTATTTTCTAAAATATAGGTATTTCATCTTATTGATTACGGGAGGTTAAAAGGCAAAATTTGTATTGTAACAATTAGCAATATGAAAGCCTTCAAACTTTACCAAAGCCTCGCATTTCTTGTTATCGCTAACGCGATTTTCTTTACAAGTTGCAAAAAAGATAATTCCAATCCCGAAAAAACACAAGACCAAGGCAAACTTGCATTTTTTCTAGACACCTTTAGGGTTTACAGCAGCGACTTAGAAGGCAAAGGCCTCAAAACAGTAGTTGACGAAGATGAGAAATCGGGCAACAACTACATTGCCAGAATTATCTACACAAACAGCAATAAATTTGTTTATGGCTATAAACCCGCTAATGGAAGTTTCCAGATTAAGGTAGCTAACGCAGATGGCAGTAATAAAAAAACACTCAAAACCCTTACTGGCAATGCTGGGCTTAGCTTTTTGGGAAGTTTTGGTGATAAAATTATGTACACCACCCTAGATTATAGCGGAACCACCCCTATCATGGAAATTAGAACCATGTCCGAAGATGGCAGCAATGATGTTAAGCTGAACTTGCCGCGTCCAACGCTTACAGCTCGAGGTGGTTCTACGTTTGTTTCTACCACAGAAGATAACTCTACCGCCACACCATCATCTACTTCTTACGTTGTAAAATTTAAAAACGACGTTTGGGACGAAGCCAGTAGCTTTAGCCTTCCAAAGGTTACAGGTTTAATTAGAGCAAGCGCCATTTCAGATGATGGCAACACCTTGGTCTATGTATTAGCGGCCGACTACTCTACACTAACTTACGACGTATTCACGATGGATATTTCAAAAAAAGGCAATACTGCAAAGAAAGTACTTAGCCATACTTTCCCAACTACGGGCGAGGGCGCTGTTCAGTTTCCGCCACAAATATCTATCGCGTTAGCTGGAGCTGCTAATGTTTTAGTTGGTTACGGTGTAGATGTAGATAAGAAACGCTACGCCACTAAAAATGATTATTACTACATCCAAAACATTGATTTGGACAAAGGCATCATCTCCAAAAAATGGAAAATTGCTGGCGAATATGGCGGTAGTTTATTAGCAAACTAATTAATCATAGCTCATTTCTAGAAAATATTCTGATGAAAAAGAACCTTATTTTATTATTGCTTGTCCTTTTTAGCTTTAGTGCCTCTGCACAGTTTGGCAAACTAAAAGGAATGCTGGGCGGCAAAAAAGATAGCACCAAAGTAGAAAAAACCACAGACTCTGTTCGTGAAAAAAAAGGCGGACAAAACTTATGGAGCAAAGCGGTTGGCAAAATAGCTAAAATGGCGGGCAATTTAGCCGGCAGTATGGGCGGTTTAATTACCACCACGTCAACTTTAGATAACGTAGTTCCCGTGCCTTATTATTTAACTAACCTGCACCCTTCGTCGGTTGGCGTAATAAGCCAATCTTTCTTTGAAGGTTGGGAACCTGGTGGCAGCGCTGTAATGTTATCCTTCTCGGCTAAAAATTCTATCCAGCTTCATAAAATAGATGGCTCGGTTAATATTGATGGCAAACCTGCAAACTATGTAGCCATGGGCATTTACTCTGCCTTCTTAAAAGATATCAGCAAGCCAAAGTTGGTAGAAATTACAACGAGCAGCGGGCAGAAATCTACATTTACCTTAACCGCACCCAAACAAAGCATTAAGCTTTTGGCTATTAACGACCAAAAAGCAAACGTGTCTTTAGACCTTACTAAAGATGTAACCCTAACCTTAGAAAATTTGCCATCGGGCGATAATACGCCAGTAAGCGTTTCCTTAACGGGCAATACGCTTGGCATCAAAACTTTTTATGAGGTAGGATGGTTTGCACCAAATTCGAAAATCACTATTCCTGCGGCTATGTTTAGGAATATGAACGGCGCTACGAATAACATCGGCTTTGCTGATGCTTATTTACAGGTTTCTAGAGCAGCAACAAACAAAGTGAGCAACATAAGTGGGGTGTATCCGGAAATTGAATATTACAACGTCACTACCGATGGGAAGTTCATCACCGTTACGGCAAAACCTGTATTTAATAAAGGCTTAGTTGCCGCAGCTACAACAAATTATCCCAATGGCGAAGTAAGCTATGAAGTAAAAAAAGCAAATGCCATTTTCAGCCCTAACCTATCGAGAATGAAAACCTTGGGCATTACTTCTTTCGCCATACAAGGCAAAACATCAATTTATGATAGTAAAACGAAATATAGCGGGAACGACAGTTACACCACCACCACTAAAACGGCACAGTTTCCACAGTTTAGTGATGATGTTTGGAACAATATTTTAGAGAAAATGTATGCACAGGTTACTGAAATTTTAACAGCTGAGCTGAAAGTAAATGTATTGCCAATAGAAAAAGTGACCTCATCTAAAGGCTATCAACACATTGCGCCTTTTTCTAAAGAAGAAGCGAACACCAAAGCAGAATTCAGTAAGTCTTACAAAAACACCAAACTATTGGCCGGCTTAAGACCATTGAGCGAAACCATGGGCAAAAAAAGTGGTGAGTATAAAATTATGCAAGAAACTGGTGCAAATGCCATTATGCGATTTACCGCTGGACTAAACATGAGCTTTGAAGGTTCTAGCGCCATCATGACACCCACTTTATCTTTCGAAATTAATGGCGAAGTCTTAGGCGAAACTTTCACCACAAATTACCTCACAGGAACAGTCACTGGCAAAGGCGTTGCCATTAAAAACAAAGGCAAAGTAGATTTAACTACACTCGAAAACAGCTTCCTTAAAATGCCAGATTTGATGGCAGCATTTAAAAAATCGCTTCAAGATATTAAACAAAAAGAGCAGCAAAACGGAGATTACGAGATTGAGTGGGCTGCAATGAATAAATAACACATTGCTCGTCCTTTATAACCTACAGGTAAATAACAGGCTAAGTTTCTATATACAATGAACTAAAATGGGTCATTTTATCAACCAGCTATTAATCAAATCATTAAACATAAAAAATCATGAAAAAAATCTATTGCCTACTATTTGTTGCCACAATTTTTGCTACAGCTTGCAAAAAAGATGATGGTGAAGTAGAAGTTAATTCTAGCGGTAAACTCACAGCTACTACCTCCACTTTCGAAAATGGTAAGTGGGTTTCAGGAACGTTTGAAGCCAGTTCGGTTACAACTGTAAAAAGTGGAAACAATTATACAATTACTGCAAAAAACACTGCTAATGATGTAATTACAGTTGTAATCACAGGTGCCACGGGCGTTGGTAAAATAAAAACTCCAGCAGTAAAATGGGGCTACATTAAAGGCGGTAAAGATTTAGTACCTGCTGGCGCAAACCAAACTGGCACTGTAGAAATAACTGCTTCCACTGCCAACTCTATGATAGGGAAATTTAGTTTCGATGGAAGCAGTGGCGCTGTTATGGGAGATTTTGACGTTACTTTCTGATTTTTTAAAAAATCAGTATTTCCCGTTATAACTAATACTTTAATCACCAGCTATTTTAAGGTTAACTACCTAGAAAAATGAAAATTTTAATCTATACATGAAGTAACCTCGGGTAAATTTCTGATAAAAGTGCCGTTTAGACAAATATACTACAGCACCAGTATTTTTGTAGCAAGCACTTTTATTTTCGAAAATGCAAATTGGTCTGTTTACAATGGTAAAGTTGATCCCAGTTTTTAACCTTAAATATTGCTAAGCATTACAGAATGTGAAAACCATGCAGGAGGCATTACTTACTAGTCGGGAAATCGAATTGTTGGCGCTTATTGCCAATGGTTTGGATAATAAAAGTATTGCAAAAGAATTGCGCATATCGCCTTTTACGGTGAAACGCCATATAGAAAATATCTACAAAAAATTGCAGGCAAAAAACAGGGTTCATCTGGTTATGCTATTTAATGAAATTGGTAAAAGCGATTAATCACTTCATTTTAAAATGGTCTAAACGGCCCATTGTGCTAATCCTTAATTTCCTCAATTTTTGTACACTCAATTATAAATTTTATGAAAAAACTTTTACTCTTTTTCCTGCTAGGATATTTTGCTTTTGCAGGAATTTCAAAAGCTCAGGATGGCGTAACCACTGCCTTTGCTTTTGGCGGTGGTATGACTACTGTAGATGAAATGCGTTATGTCAGCGATGGCGACCTCTATTTCGTAGCCCGGCTGGGCGGTAAAAACCAATTTGCAGGCAATAATTACGATGCCGGAGGTTATGGCGTTTACCCTTTACAACAATGGATATACGGTAAAGTAAGCACCAGCGGCCAACAAACCCTTTTAAAGGTATTTGAAAGAAATGTTGGAGAGAATAACCTGTACAACTCAATGGGCAACAACCATGTGATAGACAAAGACGGTAACCTTTACAGTATCATGACGGGCACTTTTCCCGGCAATGATTACGGCGATGGTTTTGTAGAAACCGGCTACGGCGCAAAACTCATTAAGACCAGTAAAACGGGCGTAGTACAATGGGTAAAACCTATTAATACAGGTGTAAACATTGCCTACGGTTCAAGCGGAACAACCCTGCCCAACGTAAATGGCCTACAAGTGATGAGCGATGGCTCTATCTATACCATTATTACTTCCAACAACCAAATTACCGATAGCGGCAGCCCCTATTTTGAGAAATACCCAACACGCATTATTAAATACAATAGCAGCGGCGATGAAGTTTGGCACCATGAGATGTTTTCAGGCAGCAACGGCTTGTCGTTTGTTGTAAACGCACCAAAGCAATTTGTAGCCAACAACGGCAGTATGGTGGTAAACATAATCAGCACTATCGATGCCAGCTTCATATCACAAGGCACAACCTTAACCGCTACCCACCCTAGCAGCTTTGGTTCGTACTACAATTGCTTAATGGGCTTAGACAATACCGGGGCAAGAACTTGGTTTCAATCTACCACTTGGGGTGTTTCGCTAAAAGCGGTTGACCCCAACAGCGCAACAGTTTATGCTTCTTACGGTTATACTGGTGGAAACAATACCCCACCACCCATTGCGCCTTACAGCTCGTTGCCAAACCTTAATACATTTACAAGCACATACACATGGAGCGGTATGTTAAAATTAGACATTGCCACAGGCAACATCACCAATTCTACGCCTACTATACCTGTACCAAACAGCCTGAGGTTTTTAACCAGCGCCGAAAAATTACATGTACGTTCAGATGGTAGCCTTATATTTTACGCACATAAAACTGCTTTTTCTGCTATAGGAAATTATATGGTGCCAGACAATTACAACGCCTTAATTTTTACCGACGCTAATTACAATGTAACTAAAGTAGCGCAAGCTAACATAGAGAAAGTGGAACTGATTGCCGAAAACAGTACAAACTTTGCATTTGCTGATGATTTTAAAACGGCTATTACTTTAGGAGGGAATACCCTAACGCCATTTTTAATAGATACCGATTTTGGTACACGCTTCCCCTTATACGCAAGCGTAAAAGCCGATAGCTACATTGCGCAAGGAACCATTAGTCAAATTGCATCGCCAAAGACTACCACATGGACAGGCGCAACCAGTACCGCCTGGAATGATACCGGCAACTGGAGCAACGGCATAGCCGATATAAATACAACAGCTATTTTTGATACCAACACGGCTAATCAGCCTACGGTAACAGCTGCTACAACCGTTGGCCGGGTAGTAATAAATGCTGGTATTACTACAACATTGCCAACAAGCGATCTTACCATTAAAGATAAATTAGAGGTTAATGGCATTTTAAAAATCCCTGTTAGCGGATATACCTATTTTACAGGCTATAATGCCGGAGCAATAGATGGAAACGGAATTCTGGAATTTAACGGAACAGGCTCTGCTGCTATGGGTTTTGTTGCACGTTTAAGTAACCAATTGGGCTTAAAAACCAATGTGAATTTAGGTACTTCCGGTACTTATAAAACTGTAGAATTTGTAGGTTCGGGAATAAAAATTACCGGTAATATAACCATTGCCAATACTAATGCCAATGCAATAACAGGCGCCAATGCTACCAATTATATTGATGGCAAACTTACCCAAAATATTGTTGCTGGCACCAGCTATAGCTTTCCGGTAGGTACTTCGACCAATTATTTACCTGTAACTATTAATACCAATACTTTAAGCGGTGTAAATAGTATTACGGTAGGGACAAAAACCGGCAGCATTACTCTTCCTGATTTGAATATTGCAGGCAGTACCGTAAACCGCTTTACCACTAATGGATATTGGACTATCACTGCCGATGCAACACCAACATCGGGCAATTACAGTATTACACTAAATAAAAGCAATGCTACTAATGGTGATACGGACGCCAGCAAATACTTAGCTTTAAAAACAACACCTGTAAGTGCAGTGTACGGTTTTGAAGGAAGTTTAGGCAACCGTAGCCAAACAGGTGGCTCGGGATCAAACCCTAATTTCCAAAATTCGGCAATTTCTGTCAGTCAAAATGATTTGGAGAGCTTTGGTGACTTCGCCATCGCAGTAATGTCAGCACCATTATCTGAACCTTTGACTGTTAGTACAAGCATATGGACAGGCGCTACCAATACCGACTGGAACAATGCGGGCAACTGGAGCAACGGTGTACCTAACTCATTAGTAAAAGTTACCATTCCAGCAGGTTTAAGCAATTATCCTTTAATATATAATCAAACCAAATCTTATTTAAACAATTTAACTATTGATGCCGGAGTTGACGTAAATTTATCAAACAGGTTAGTGGTAACTAATGATGTAATTAACAATGGTATAATTACCGTAAATACTACAGCTAATGCAAATAGCACATTACCGGTACGCAGGTCTTATAACGCAATCTCAGGTCAATACCTAGATGCACCGTTTATCAACGGTAGCGGAAAAGTTGTGTTTTTGAAGGTTGGCTCTTATCCTGTATTACAAAACGGAGGAACTATTAATTGCGACGTTGAAGTAAATATTGGTGATGCCAATGAAATTAACATTAACGGTACTTATGGGGGCAATTTGAAAGTAATTTCAGGTAAGCCGGTAAATACACAAGTGGGTAGTGCTGCAGAACCAGACCATATTATACAGCTTAACCCTACTTCTACTTTAGAAATAACTGCACCCATTAACCATATTGTAGGCCAAATTAAAAAAGCAGTAAGCAGCAATGGTACGTATGATTTCCCAATCGGGAACTATATAACTTCTACTTATACCGGTGGAAGAAAATATGGTGCAATTACCATTACTAACCACGATATTGTGAATACTTCGCAATATCAGGTTAGGTTTGATGGAAATACCAGTAATTTTTTCCCTCAAAAAAAAGGAAGCGATATTTATAGCTCATTTCTTAATTCGGGTTACTGGTGGATTACTCCAAATGTTGTATCCACCTCGGGTACGATAGATTTGGTCTTAAAAACATCAAATTACACCAATGGCAAAGCCGATATAAGCGATTATGCCTTAATTCGGGCAAACGATTCCGGCTATTGGACTTTTGTAGAAAACGCCGTTTTTAGTGAAAATGCCGGAATAATAACTGTTACAGCAAACGGATTAGCTCCACTTTCTACCACAGGAGCAACCCGCTTTTACATTGGCCTAAAAGCAACCACTACCACCTGGACTGGACTGGCCAACAACGGCAACTGGAATACTGCCGGAAATTGGAGCAGTGGTGTACCTAACACCACAACCAAAGCTATTTTCAATGGTTCGGCAACCAATTTTCCTACTACAAATATTCCAACTTCAAATGCACCTGCAGCGGTAGAGATACAAAGCGGAGCAACACTTTCTTTGCCCACAAGCTTCTCTACCCCAATTCCAATGATAAATAATGGAACAATTGAAGTAAAAGGAACTGGAACTTTCGTGGGCTTCGGAAACAGTCCATACACCATACCTACGGGTTCTGGCACCTTAAAGTTTACTGCCAATAGTCCAAATCAAATTTACGGAGCTTATTTAACCAATAGTACCATTCCTAATGCTATCGAAATTGCTAATCCGGCTGGGGTAACCGTATATAACAGTAGTTTAAATTTAGGTGGCTCTCTAATTTTTACCAGTGGCAAACTCACCGTAGCGCCAAACTACACGCTGAACATGACAAACCCGAATGCAACTATTACAGGCGCATCGGCTTCATCATACATCATAGGAAATGTTAACCGTACGGTAAACAGTGCGGGCAATTATACTTTCCCGGTAGGTACAGCAACGGCTTACGCCCCGGCGGTCATACAATTAAATAATATTGTTGGCCCAACCAGTATTTCGGCAAGTTTTAACAGTACTGCGCTTAGTAATCAACCTAATTTAAGTATTGGCTCTGCTACTATAACACAGGCTTTAGCTGGCGGAAGCTGGACAATTACGCCTAACACACAACCCAGTTCAGGAAATTATAACATTACTTTATCAGCACCATTGGGAAGCTCTGCAGCAAATGATTTTGCCATCATCAAACGGGAAGGCAATTATTCCTTTTACAACTGGACAGTTGCCGGTACGCCTCAATCATCATCGGTAAACGCAGGTGTGGTAACTGCTTCGGCAACTGGCATTACCAGTTTCTCTCAATTCGGAATTGGAGAATTACCCACAACTCTTCCTGTTAAGCTCACAAAATTTGTAGCAAAAGCAGAAAGCACTAGTGTTTTACTAACTTGGGAAACCGCCACAGAATTAAACAGCGACAAATTTATTGTAGAACGTAGTAATGATGGTAATTTATTTTTGCCAGTCGGCGATATAAAAGCAAAGGGCAGTTCTACCCAACAAATTAGTTATAGCTTACGCGATAAAAATCCACAAGGTGGGATGAACTATTACCGCTTAAAGCAAGTAGATTTAGATGGCAGTTTTGAGTATAGCAACATCGTGCCTGTTAAATTTTCGCTGTCTGCTACAAGTATTAAAACCTATCCAAATCCAGCGAGCGAATGGTTGCACTTTAATGGTGTGGCAAACAAAAAGGCAAAGGTAAACTGGTACAATTTAGAAGGTATAAAAGTGGCCGAAACTACTTTAGAAAGTGATAAAACTTTGGTGCCAATTGCATTAAATAGTGGAATATATTTTATTCACGTTTTATTTACCAACGGCAGCAGTTTTAAGCATAAAGTTACCGTTAACAGATAACAAAACAGGAATTGGGTAGAAATACCCCTCCTGTTTATACAAAAAGAGATTACCCGAAAGCGCTATAACTAGCTCTCGGGTAATCTCTTCGTTTTTCACAAGTATTTTTAACCGCTTATTTATTAAAAAGTTGTAATAAAATGAGGCCATTCCAATAAAAAATTCGAACGCTAGTTTAGCGATTTCTAAGTCGTTCTACCCTTCTCAATTCCCTGCGCAATCTACGCTTTTCACGTTCATTTTTCATGTTTTCGAAACGAGAGATATAGCTTTTAATTTCGGCTTCTTTTTGAGGTGTAAAACCCACGCTATATTTTACTCCTTCAAACAAAGTTTTCCAAATAAAGTTAAAGAAAGAAGCCGTAGGCCTGCGCTGGTAACTAATTGGTGCTACTACAAATTTACCGTCGGCAGATGGATTATCTTTGTAAATAACCATTGCATTGGTTAAAAGCGACAAAAGCCCCAAACGCTTTAATCGTTCGCCGCCTTCGTGCTTTTTCATTAGGGCCAACGACAAATCGTTGTAAATAAATTCTACTTTGCCTTCGGCCGTTTCTTCATTGGCAACAATATCAAACCCAAATTTGCGAATTAAACAGCTTTTTATTTGCACCATGCCCAAAGGCTTAGTAAGGTAGTTTAGCTGCCGGCCATCCATGTTTAGCAATTGCCCTTTATACGAAAAATCGGCCTTTGGTGCTACGGTATTAAACTTAAAGCCAACATTTAATTTCCCTTGCCCCATCAAATAGCTTTCCAGCTCGGCTTCCATTATTGGGTTGCGCCTTTTGAGCTTAGCCAGGTTGGTTACGTTGGTAATTAGCCCCGATGTACTGTTGAAATTAATTCGGCCACGCTGCCCGCTCTTGGCATCTAGCTCGGCATAGCTGATATTTAATTGATGAAGCGAGATTTTTTTTAACGAAATAGGGATATTCACCTTTTGCAATAACCGATGGGGAAACTTACCCGTTCTATCTTTCCCCGATTTAGGATAGGAATTATCGTTAAAAACAGCAAGCGAGCCATTAGCAATATTCATTTCATTGGCCAATACCTCTCTATTTCTTATGTAGGCAAGAAAATCTACCCCTAACAAATCTATATTGTTTAATTGTAGCGAATACCTTTCTCTGGCATAACCGGCCACTTTTACAAATTCTTGCTCAGAATAACGGGGCTGTAGCACAAACTCTTTAATGTTTAGTTTTTTGGCCGAAGCGCTAAACTCAAACTGGCTGGCTTTAATGTAATACATGCTATCGGGGGTAGCATAAGTGTAATTGTTTAGGTAAACGTAAGCATCCTTTAACAAATAAAACCTGCTTTTATCCTTGGCAGAAAGAGAGTCTATTAACCAATCTTTTAAAGTAATGTTGATATTGGCAATGGTATCAATATCGGGCTTTGCCTTATTGTTGTTCACATACTTAAAACTGGCATTTTTAAAATCGATGGTTTTGACATGCAATGCGCTAAAAATATCTTTAATATAATCGTAAGGCGATTTTTCTGGCTGTGGGGGCTTATTCTCGTTAAAAATCAACGCTTTGTTTATCATTGTAATATGCGGCTTATCAAATAGCAGCAAATCTATTTCGAGCTTATGATTGAAGTAGATTTTAAAAGGATGAAATTTTTTAACGCTAAGTTTCCTGAGCTCGATGTGGTATAAATTGTTTGGCGCCTTTTTTTGCAACACCAATTTTTGGTACACCTTTGTGTTTGGCACAAGGTGTACTGCTGTTAACGAGGCATTTCCGGTAAGGGGGTTAATACTTACTTTATCGAAAGTAATATGATACAGTCCATTGGTAGCTTTATTTATAATTACCCCCAGTTCTTGTTGTACAATGGGTTTTATTTTTTTTGCCACATACCAAGATGCAACAGCAACTATCAGTATTAAAAACAACAAAACACCTAAAATCAGTTTTATTTTTTTACTAATTTTAAAGATAATTTTTGGCATTGTAGGTGTTGAGCTAGGTTAACAATTTCCAAGATACATATTTTTATCGTTACACAATAAACTACTAAACTTTAGTACGTCTCATTTATGCCAACAACAAAATATACTAATAATGAACAGGTAACAGCACATATTGCTAAACTGCCCAAAAACATTCAGCCCGCTGTAACCTATCTGCGTGAGCTTATGTTGGCTACAGACGATGAAATTTCGGAACATATTAAATGGAATTCTCCGGCGTTTTATTATTCGGGAGCAATGAGCGCATTTAATGCCAAGGAGTATAAGAGAGATATTTTGGTTATGAATTTGCGTAAAGATAAAATTATGTGCGTGTTACCTACCGGCATGGTAATAAAAAAACAATACCGAAATTTTAGAAGGTAATTATACAGATGGCAGAAGGATAATTTACTTTAGAGATTTAGATGATATACAGCTAAAAGCACCACTACTTAAAAACGCTATTAAAGAATGGCTGGCTTTAGTAGAAAAATAATTGATTTTAAGAATTAACAGCAAGCAACATGAACGATAAAAATAACGAAAGAGTATATAAAATGTCTTTTGCCGGGGTTTATCCGCATTACATTGCAAAAGCAGAAAAAAAAGGGCGTAGTAAGGCAGAAGTAGATGAAATTATTTATTGGTTAACAAGCTATAACGAAGAAACACTGTTGCAACACCTAGCTCACAAAACCAATTTTAAAGATTTTTTTGAGCAGGCAACAATTAACCCAAACGCCTCAAAAGTAACTGGGGTAATTTGCGGTTACCGCATTGAAGAAATTGAGGATCCTTTGATGCGACAAATCCGTTATTTAGATAAAATGATAGACGAATTAGCCAAAGGCAAGGCTATGGATAAAATTTTAAGAAAATAAAAAACTGTGTAAAATGGAACACCTATTATGCTTGACGAGGGGGCCAAACATTGCCCTGAACCGATAGACGGTGTCCCGCCGTCTGTGTATTTCCTTGGGTGGGATTAAACAGCTTCTAATTTATGCGTATTGGGTTTGCAGAAAAGCAATCTAGCTATTATTTCTTCTTAGGCTCAGGCATCTTTTTCATCGGTACAACACCAATGCCTACAATTTCCCTCATGCCTTTAAAAATGGTCTTCCACATTAAATTAAAAAACGAGGCCTGAGGTACACGCTCATGTATTACTGTTGCTGTTCGTCCTTTTTCTCCCACCATATTATCATCTTTAATTAAAAGCGTATTGGCCAAAAAAGACAATAACCCTTTTTTCTTTTCTTTCCCATCATCATCTTCGGCAAGCATTTTAACTTTTAAATCGTTATAATAAAAGTTTACTACACCTTTTGAGCCGCTGTTATTTGCAGACACGTCAAAACTTGCCGATGTTACCTTTCCACTTTCAATTTCAATTTCACCCAAAGGTTTAGCAATGGCACTTAAAGCCTTTAAATCAAAACCGCCCACCGTGCCCTTATAATGAAATGCAGCATTGTTGGCGGTTAAATTAAAATCTATTTTAACATTCAATTTTGCCACACCCATTACATACGTTGTTAAATCTGCATAAGCATAATTTTTTGTTACCAAACGGGCGCTATCATTCGTTAAGTTGTTAATTACCCCATTTAAACCATCGAGTTTTACTGTTCCAATTTCCTTAGTTTTGGGGTTATACTCTCCATAAGCCACATTCACTTTAGCAATTTTCAAAACTTCAACAACTGTTGGAATTGGTAAGCGCTTCAATGCTACATGAGGAAAATTTCTTGCTTTATCTATTGCCGGGGGTGGCAGCTCTCGGTTCATAAACACGTTTACTTCTGCCGGTCCGAGCCTAATTTCTTCGACATGTAATTCTCCATTATTATTCAGTCCTACGTAATCGATTCCAGTTAAATTAATTTTCTTGAAATTCAAATCATAGCGATCTCTTTGCGCCCTATATTTTCTACTAAAGGCAATTTTCGAATACATTGGCTCCATCTTAAAACCTCGGATTTCTAAATCTCTCCCAGTAATAGAACCCCTCAAGGTATCCAGTTTCAACGTGTACATTTTGTCCTTTGTTTCAGATTGATATCCTATTAGTTCAAAACCAATGTTTTTACTATGAAACACTCTTGTGGTATCAAACTGCGCTGCCGAATCAATTAAAACATCTTTAACATTAATAGAAAGATGTTTCACTGCATTTAACTTTTGCTTGCCGTTGTAGTAGTCAAAATCGGCGTCAATTACTTTTATTTGCTTAACAGCGATAGACTTTAAGGAGTTTGAGATTTGCTGATACAAGGTTCTTTCATCCTTAATGGTATCTCTTTTTTTGGCAACTTTATGATAAACCATATCTATGGAAGGACGATCCAAAACAATAGCGTTCAAAGTTACTTTTTTATTGAAATAAGCATTAAAAACACCTACTCTTGAGATTTTTAAGTGCGCCACCTTAATGCGGAAAAGATGTGTAGGAGCTTGTTTTGCTTCCTTTAGTTGACGAAAAACATTGGTATCTGGAAGTAGAATAATGTTATCTAAAATCGCAGTGCCAGTTAATAAATTAAGGTGGATGTCTTGAAAATCTATTTTGTACAAACCATTAGAGGCACTATTTACTCCTTCTTTAATTTTAGTGGTTAAAGTGGGCTTCCATTTAGCACTTAGAATAATTGCAGCAATACCTAAAATTAGGATAACTGCCCCTAATATACCACCAATCCAATACCAAAATTTGCGTTTGCGAAATGTTGTTTTTGACATAAGGTTTTTGTTTGTATAGGTAAAGACAAAAATTAAGACCTATTGTTTCGATAAGATAAATAGATTGTAAAATTCCTGCCATTCTGTCATTTATCATTTAATTTTTGTACTTTTGAAGCTCGTAAATAATATTTTTCGATGATAGATTTTAAGCTTCAGGATAAAACACACGACGAATCTCGCCAAGGCGAAGCATTGGTATTGGATAAAAAGGGCGATGGCAAAAAGCTTTACATAGAAAGCTATGGTTGCCAAATGAATTTTGCAGATAGCGAAATTGTAGCTTCTATCCTTTCTGAAACTGGGTTTGAAACCACAAACGATTATCAAAATGCCGATGTGATTTTCATCAATACTTGCTCTATCAGAGAAAATGCGGAGCAGCGTGTACGTAACAGATTATCGCAATTTGGAGTAGAGAAACGTAGAAATCCGAAATTGGTGGTTGGTGTTTTAGGTTGCATGGCCGAACGCTTGAAAGCTAAGTTTTTGGAAGAAGAAAAATTGGTAGACGTAGTGGTGGGCCCAGATGCCTATCGGGATTTACCGAAACTGATTGACCAAGTAGAAGATGGCCATAAAGCGGTTAACGTAATTTTATCTCGTGAAGAAACTTATGCCGATGTAAGCCCTGTTCGATTAAACACCAATGGCATTACCGCCTTTGTAACCATTATGCGTGGTTGCGACAACATGTGTTCTTTCTGTGTAGTGCCATTTACCAGGGGTAGAGAGCGCAGTAGAGATCCATTCTCAATTATTAACGAAGCGAAAGAGCTTTTTGAAAATGGTTATCGCGAAGTTACGCTTTTAGGGCAAAACGTAGACTCGTATTTATGGAGCGCAGAGAAAACAGCAAAAAAAGTTATTGACGATGCTGCTGACGACATGAATACCCTAACTGGCGACGCGTTGCTTGACGCACTGAGCAACAAAACAGATTTGCCCTCTGCTTTAATTAAAGAGCACGCGGAAGGTTCAGTAAACTTTGCGCAATTGTTGGCCATGGTAGCAGAAATTCACCCAGATTTAAGGGTTCGTTTTTCTACCTCACACCCTAAAGACATTACCGACGAGGTACTATATACCATTGCTAAATACGAAAATATTTGCAATTATATACACTTGCCTGTACAATCGGGCAATAGCCGCATTTTAGCTTTAATGAACAGAACTTATACCAGAGAATGGTACATGAACAGAATTGATGCCATCCGTCGTATTATTCCGGGCTGTGCAATTTCTTCTGATATTATTGCGGGTTTTTGTACCGAAACTGAAGAAGAGCACCAAGATACCTTGAGCATTATGCACTATGCAAGGTATAATTTTGCTTACACCTTCTCTTACTCTGAGCGCCCAGGCACTTTAGCTGCTCGTAAATACAAAGACGATGTTCCGGAAGATGTAAAAGCTCGTAGATTGGCAGAAATCTTTAAAAAACAACAAGAAGATTCGTTGGCCTGCTTAGAAGAGTTTGTAGGCAAAACCGTAAAAGTTCTAATTGAAGGTTTTTCTAAAAAATCTGATAAAGAGTACAGAGGGCGAAATGATGAAAATGCCATGGTGGTTTTCCCTGTTACAGACACGGTAAAACCTGGCCAATACGCAAACGTTTATATAGAACGTTGTACATCGGCTACGCTAATTGGTAGTGTGGTTAGTTAGTTTGTGGGTTATTGGTTGTTTAAAACACAGATGTTTGTAAAATAAACCTGATAGTAGTGAGCACAAGCGTAGCGAAGTAAAACGGATAGCAGGATTTTCGGAACCGATGGAAAACTGAAATTGCTTTTCGTGAAAAAAATTAAACAATTAAATTTTGAATGAAAGAATTTGCTTGACGACAGTCTCAAATCTCATATCTCACATCTCAAGACTTTTAAATGGATACACAAAGTATAAAACAACGTTTTGGCATAATTGGCAACTCGCCTTTATTAAACCGAGCAATAGATACTGCCAGTCAGGTAGCACCTACTGATATGTCTGTTTTAATTACTGGGGAGAGTGGTAGTGGTAAAGAAGTTTTTTCGCACATCATACATCAATTAAGCGCTCGCAAACATGGAACTTTTATTGCCGTAAACTGCGGTGCCATACCAGAAGGCACTATAGACTCTGAATTATTTGGCCACGAAAAAGGTTCTTTTACTGGTGCTCACGAAGCAAGAAAAGGCTATTTTGAAGTAGCCAATGGCGGTACCATTTTTTTAGATGAGGTAGCCGAATTGCCTTTGGGCACGCAAGCCCGTTTATTACGCGTGCTAGAGAGCGGCGAGTACCTGCGTGTAGGTTCGTCTAAAGTTCAAAAAACAGATGTTAGAATTATTGCCGCAACCAATGTTGATGTTTATCGCAGTGTAACCAAAGGCAAGTTTCGTGAGGATTTATATTATCGCTTAAATACGGTTCCATTGCGTATCCCACCATTACGTGAGCGTAAAGACGATATTTTCCTGCTATTTAGAAAGTTTGTTTCCGACTTTAGCAACAAATACAGATCGCCAGGAATTCAATTAGATACCGATGCCGTTCAAATACTAAGCAATTACAGTTGGCCGGGCAATGTGCGCCAGTTAAAAAATATTGCAGAGCAGATTTGCGTACTCGAAAAAGATAGAAATGTATCTGCACAGGCATTACTAAACTATATCCCTAACGAACAGAGCAATAATTTACCTGTTGCTGTTGGCGGCAGTACCAAAGAAGATTTTTCGGAACGAGACATTTTGTACAAAGTGCTGTTCGACATGAAAAAAGACATGGTTGAGCTGAAAAAGTTAGTCGCCGAGATTATCCAAAACGGAGGTAACACGGCACACATCATGGCCGACAATCCGCAGTTCATTAATCAACTCTATCAAGATGTAGCACTAAATGGCCATAGCGAACCAACGCTTACCATTAAGCATCCAACAGCCAATTCCCCTGTAGATTATAATTACGCCCACGATGCCGAGGAAGTGGAAGAATCGTTATCGTTGATAGATAAAGAATCGGATTTGATTAAAAAAGCCCTAAAAAAGCACAAAGGCAAACGCAAATTTGCGGCTCAAGAATTGGGCATTTCCGAACGTACTTTATATAGAAAAATAAAAGAGTTAAATCTTTAAGCAATGAAGAAAATAGTTTTGTTTTTAGCAGTAATTCTTGCCATTGCAGGTTGTAGCTATAAATTTAATGGTGCTTCTATTCCTCCTGCCATGAAAACCATTAACGTAAGGTTTTTCGAAAATAATGCGCCTTTGGTGGTACCCACTTTAGCACAAACTTTTACCGAAGATTTGAAAGAACGTATTCGTACACAAAGCAGGTTAAGCATTACACAAAACGACGCCGATGCTATTTTGGAGGGCAGAATTACCAATTACGAAATTAAACCTATTGCATTTACCGACAATAACCAACCTAAAGCAGGCGCCAATAGGTTAACCATTACCGTTGAAGTAACCTACACCAACAATTTAGATTCGGGCAAGGTTAAGAGTAGCTTTAAAGAAAGTTTTAGCGCTTTTAAAGACTTTACACTACAGGGCGGAACCTTGCAAAGCCAAGAGCCAGCATTAATAAAACAGGTAAACCAACAATTAACAGAAAACATTTTTAACCGTGCCTTTGCGCAATGGTAACGATAATTTATTTTCAATTATTAACTTAGCGCAATGGAGTTGAATATAGAGATGAAGCAAAAATTGGAGCAATTACTTGCCAAACCGCAATCGGTGGTGCCGGCAGATATTCCTTTCGTGCAACAACTCATCAAAACCTTTCCTTATTACCAACCCTTGCATTTGTTGTTGGCAAAAGCAAGCAACCATAGCGAAAATCAGCAGAATGCTTTTACCAAAGCGGCACTTTACAATGGTGGCAGCTTAGTGCACCGTGTAATTTACGAACCCCAACAGCTTATTCCCGTAAAACAAGTTAATGTAATTACCTATCAGCCTTGGGCAAATACTTTTTTAACCAATACTGATGAAAGTCCGATTGCAGAGAATGTAACAGCAGAAAAAGTTCAACCCGAAGCTGTGCTGCCTACCCCAACAGCAAATCATCAGTTTACTGCCCCAGAAATCGAAAACCTTGCACCTTTACAAGAAGAGATTTTGAAAGTTTGCGAACCCGCAACAAGTATCGATAAAACTGAAACAACAACCGTAGAAACAGACGAACAAGAAACCTTTGAAGAAATTAGTGAGGTTTTTGCGCCACCTGTAGATACCGAAAAAGAGACAAACAACACTGAACAGCCAGTAACTGTAGAAGCACCAATACAAGCACAAGAATTAGCAATTGAAACCGCAGCCGCAACCGATTTTTTTGCTTTCGACAGTAATTTTAGTACAGAAGTTATTGCCGAAGAAGCAGTAGAAAACGAAATTACAGAGCAGCCACTTAGCTATACAGGCCATACGCACGAAAATATAGTTAGCAAATACGATGACGATAAGCTACCTTTTACTTTTTTATGGTGGTTGGCCAAAACACGCAAAGATCACGAGCAAATTTTTAAACCTTTTGCTTCTCCAGTAAAGGCAAACGTACCGACCTCAGACCTGCAACAACAGTATGTAGAAAACATCTTTCACATACAAGCACCCTTAGAACTTAGCCAGGAAGAACAATCTATTAATGCTACGTCACTAAAAAAAGAAACTCAGATTATTGATAACTTTATTAAGAACGACCCTCAAATAAAGGCATTAAAAGCAGAACAAATTAACAACGAGAATAAAGCAAAGCGAAGTGCAGAAGACGCGAACGATTTGGTATCGGAAACACTAGCGCATATCTATATAGAACAAATGCTTTACCACAAGGCAATAGATACTTATCAAAAATTAAGTTTGAAATTTCCAGAAAAAAGTGGTTACTTTGCCGACCTTATACAATCTTTAGAAAAGAAAATTTAAAACTATTATATAAAATGGCTACTACCCTACTTATTGTTTTATTGGTTATTGCATGTGTTGCATTAGCTTTTTTCATTTTAATTCAAAACCCTAAGGGTGGCGGTTTGGCTACTGGCGGCGCAAGCAGCAACATGTTTGGCGTACAACGTACTGGCGATGTGCTAGAAAAAGGAACTTGGGTTTTATTAGCGCTAATTGTGGCATTTTCATTGGCAATTACAGCAATGAGCAAAAACAGCACCACTAGCGGAACAGGTTCTAAAATTGACAGCCACATTAACAAAACAGCTGCTCCTTCTCCAATTGGAGGTGGCTTGCCTGCAAAATCTGCCGCTCCTGCTGCAGCACCTGCAGATAGCACAAAGAAATAAGCTTTAAATTAAAAGCTAACAAAAAACTCTTTGGTTAACCGCCAAGGAGTTTTTTTTGTTTTATATTTCTAATTCAAGTATCGTTCAATTGCGCTTTCTAAAAATACCGCTTTTTGGGTATTGCCTACACATTAAACAATGTATAGCTTTGCTTAAATCAAACAAACATATTCATGAAATCAATCTTCTTAACAACAATCTTGGCTGGGTTTAGCCTAAGTTTGTGTGCCCAAGAACTACCAGGCTTCAGAACCAGTAACTACAACGGTGTTCTTGGTGTCTTTAGCAACCCTGCAAACGCTTCACAAAACAACTATAAATGGGATGTAAACTTTCTTTCCCTAGGTGTGGGCATAGGCAACAACAACGCCTCTTTTGGTCTAAAAAACTTGAGCGATCTTACCGATGGCAACTCACTATCAGACCAATTGATAGGTGATGGCGCAAAGGCTTCTAACGCATTATTTGGCGCCGATATAAAGCCTTTATCTATATTAATTGGCCTCAACAGAAAAAGTGGCATTGCATTAACTACCCGCGGCAGAGTTTTGCTAAACGCTACCGATTTAGATGGAACACTTGCTAAACAAATTGCAGATGAGAGCGACAAATCTAGCTTTCCTTATAATATAAACTCTAATAAAGACATGCGTGTTACCGCAAATGCGTGGTCTGAAGTTGGCCTTACCTACGGCTATGTGCTAATGGATAAGGGCAAACATTTTATTAAAGCTGGTGTAACCGCCAAATATTTAGCCGGTGCTGCAAACGCTTACGTAAACATTAACAAACTAAAAGCTACGCTATCACAAGACCCCGTTACCGACAATGTTTATTTAGAAAATGCAACGGGCAGCCTAGAGCTAGGAACTGCAGGCGTTTCTTTAGACAATTTTGATGCGGCAGAACTTACTTCGTTTAAAAGCACTGGCTTTGGCGCCGATTTGGGCTTGATATACGAATACAGGCCTAAAGGCTCAAAAAACTACAAGCTTAAATTAGGCCTAGCCTTAACAGATTTAGGAAGCATAAAATATGAAAAGAACCTAGCCAACTCTGGCGGGTACAAAATACATACCGACAATCCAGGCTTAAATTTAGAAGAGCTAGGCAACCAACCTATCGATGATATTAAAACTTATTTAGACGGAAAACCTAATTTTTTTACCCCACAAAATAGTAGTGGAAACAATTATAGCGTTAGCCTGCCAACCATGTTAAATTTTGATATTGACTATAAGTTAACAGG
Source organism: Pedobacter sp. UBA4863 (assembly GCF_002399615.1). Taxonomy (GTDB): domain Bacteria; phylum Bacteroidota; class Bacteroidia; order Sphingobacteriales; family Sphingobacteriaceae; genus Pedobacter. The sequence goes on from NZ_DHDZ01000026.1 coordinate 143,295, forward strand.
TAAACTTTATATAAATGGTGCCACACAAATGAATTTGGCAAGCAGTAGCCAAAACAAAGCGTTCAACAATACTTATTACAACTCTTATACTGTAACGCCACGTATAGAAACAAAAGCCTTCGGTCTTTTTGTTCCGCTAACGTACAGTGCACTTACCGAAATGAACGCAGGCGCTGCCGTAAAAATTGGGCCACTATTTTTAGGTTCTGGCAGTATCTTAACTGCAATGTTCGACAAATCGAAACAAGCAGATTTCTTTTTTGGCATCCGCTTCGGCAGTTTCGCTAAATAAAATAAATTAATAAACTAACGTAGAAGGGGCTGTCTCAAAAGAGATA
>NZ_DHDZ01000018.1:0-1001 GCF_002399615.1 Pedobacter sp. UBA4863
TTTTAATCCATAGTGGTTTATTTTTCACGTACACAAAGCCGATACGATTAGGAAGCTTTGGAAATTGATGCTGAGTGTGGCTGTATTTTCGGGGATTATTGCTTATTTGGAACTTAACCATTTAAAGCTTGCCGAAACTACTTATATTAAAAACATGGGGATGATGCATAACCTGCTGGGCTTTGTCATTTCACTGCTTTTGGTGTTTAGAACTAATACATCGTACGATAGGTGGTGGGAAGGAAGGCGAATGTTAGGCGGTTTGGTAAATGTAAGTAGAAACTTTGCCATAAGGGTCAATGCGTTAAAACTAGCTAAATCGGATAACGATTTTTTCAAGTATGCCATTTCTAAATATGCATTTGCCTTAAAAGAACATCTCCGCGAAAAACAATATTTCGGAAAAGACAGCATCTTAATTGAAATTGACGGGGGCAAACACATTCCAAATCAGGTGGCCAGTAGCATTGCTGCTAAACTTTTTGAATTACAAAGAGAGGGAAAAATTACCAGCGAACAACTGATTATCCTAAATGCCGATACTACGCAGTTTACCGAGGTTTGTGGCGCTTGCGAACGTATTAAAAATACTCCAATACCGTATTCGTACAGTGCCTTTATAAAGAAATTTATTTTTGTTTATGTGCTTACCTTGCCTATTGGCTGGGTATTTAGCTTAGGCTATTTTGTGGTAGCCATTGTGCCGTTTATTCTATATGTTTTGGCTAGTTTAGAACTTATTGCCGAAGAAATTGAAAATCCATTTGGAAGTGATGCCAACGATTTACCGGTTGATGAGATTTGTGATAACATAGCAAAACAGGTAGGGGAGATTTTGGGTTAGCTAGATGGAAGAGAAAGGAGCAAGGTTAAGGTTATTTTTCGTTCTTCGTTGCTCGTTTGTTTATTGGTCCTTGGTTATTGGTAATTAGGAGCAAAGAGTAAGGAGTGTTAAGTTTGTTGTTCGTTTTTCGTTGCTCGTTTGTTTATTGGTGCTTGGT
>NZ_DHDZ01000018.1:1231-19651 GCF_002399615.1 Pedobacter sp. UBA4863
AAAGAACAAGGAGCAAAGAACAAGGAGTGTTAAGTTTGTTGCTCGTTTGTTTATTGGTCCTTGGTTATTGGTAATTAGGAGTAAAGAACAAGGAGCAAAGAGTAAGGAGTGTTAAGTTTGTTCATCGTTTGTTTATTGGTGCTTGGTTATTGGTAATTAGGAGTAAAGAACAAGGAGCAAAGAGTAAGGAGTGTTAAGTTTGTTGCTCGTTTGTTTATTGGTGCTTGGTTATTGGTAATTAGGAGTAAAGAACAAGGAGCAAAGAACAAAGAGTGTTAAGTTTGTTCATCGTTTGTTTATTGGTGCTTGGTTATTGGTAATTAAGAAACAAGGATTAAGAACTTTTCGTGAAATCATTATTTCTTTGTTGTTTTATCTTTGTTGGTAAATTATGATCAAAATTGCCTATCATCCTATCTATGCGCACCCATTGCCAACTGGGCATCGTTTCCCCATGTTAAAATACGAACTGATACCTGAACAATTACTGCACGAAGGAACAATCACTAAACAGCATTTATTTGCTCCGGAGCCAACTGCCGAAGACAATATTGTAAATACACATGAATCAGGTTACTGGCAACTGTTAAAGGAGCTTAGCTTGCCCTATAAAGAACAGCGCAGAATAGGTTTTCCGCTAGATGCGCAATTGGTAGAGCGTGAAATTAGGATAGCACAGGGAACTATTGACGGGGCAATGTACGCACAGCAAAATGGCATTGCTTTTAATGTGGCCGGAGGTACGCATCATGCTGGCAGCAATTGGGGCGAAGGTTTTTGTCTGTTAAACGATCAGGCTATTGCGGCTAATTATTTGTTACATCATCAACTTGCCAAACGTATCTTAATTATTGATTTAGATGTACACCAAGGTAATGGCACGGCCCAAATATTTGAGAAAGAAAATAGGGTGTTCACTTTTTCGATGCATGGCGATAAAAATTTCCCTTTTCGGAAAGAAAAATCAGATTTAGACATAGCCTTGGCAGACGGTACTGGCGATGAAGAATTTTTAACTGTTTTAAATGAGCAGTTGCCATTGATACTTGATAAGCACAAGCCCGATTTTGTTTTTTACCTTGCTGGTGTAGATGTGTTGGCTACCGATAAATTGGGCAAGCTTGCCTTAAGTAAAGCCGCTTGTAAGCAACGCGACCAAATTGTTTTTGAAAATTGCTTAAAGAACGGGCTGCCTGTACAAGTAAGCATGGGCGGTGGCTATTCTGAAGATATTAAAATTATTGTGGATGCACATTGCAATACTTTTAGAACTGCTTTTGAGCTATGGAGTTAAACGTTAAATTTGATAATCTAAAACCTTACTTTAATGAACTTAAAACCGATCATTAGTGCACTTTGTAGCGTGTTTTTTCTTGGTGTAGCACAAAGCAATGCCCAAACCATTAGGCCTTTAAAAGGCGATACCGTTAAAATATGGCCTAAAAGCGAATGGAATGGGGTAGTGGGCAGGCCTTATAAACAACACATCCCTGTGCAAATTACCGTGCACCACGAAGGGGGTAAGCTGTTAGGCCTAAATGACGATGCCAAGCAAAGGCTTAAGAACATACAAACTTGGGGAATGGGGCCTGATCGTAAGTGGGCCGATGTGCCCTATCATTTGTTAATTGCGCCAGACGGTACGGTTTATCAAGGCAGAGACCCTTTAACCGTTGGCGAAACCAATACGGAGTACGACCCAACTGGTCATTTGCTGGTTTGCTTTTTGGGTAATTATAACCAACAAAAATTAGATGAAAAACTGTTAAAGGTGCTCACTAATTTATTAGCTGACCAATGTATAAAATACGGTATATCGCCAACCAAAATCTCTACCCATAAAGACCATAGCAAACAAACCACTTGCCCCGGAGAAGATATTTACAGCTATTTTAAAAGTGGTTATATTGTTGATGAAGTAACTAAGGAACAAGGAGTAAGGAGCAAGGGAGGTTAAGGTTATGCTTCGTTTGGTTAACGCCCACCGTCTTTCCAACTTAATCTCACCCTCAATCTCAACCTCAACCTCAACCCTTATTCTCTCAACTTCGGTCATCGGTCTTTCAGCTTTAGTCTTTGAGCTTTCAGCCTCAACCTCAACCTCAATCTCAATCTTAACCTTTACTCCTAAAGTTGCTATTGGTTGCTTTAATCGTCAAATAAAATGTCAATAAAATATAATACTCCCTTTAATCTAGTAGCGATGTAAAGGCTAATTTTTTTAGTTTTTGACGCTAATATTTTTAGTATTCATTTACATTAGCTAGTTTTGTATCCTAATTTTTTATCATAATGGAAAGGCATATCGTGCATATGGATCTGGATACATTCTTTGTGTCTTGCGAACGATTAATGAACTCTCAGCTAAATAATATACCCTTGATCATCGGTGGAGGGGATCGAGGCGTGGTAGCATCCTGTTCTTATGAGGCAAGGGTATTCGGAGTGCGTTCAGCTATGCCCATGAAGATGGCACTTCGGCTCTGCCCTCAGGCCAAAGTGGTAAAGGGAGATATGGAACTGTACTCAAAGCTTTCTAGGACCGTGACAGAGATTATTGGCGAAAAGGCTCCGGTAATGGAAAAAGCAAGCATAGACGAATTCTATATTGATATGACCGGCATGGATAAGTTCTTTGGAGCCTACGCATGGACAAGGGAACTCGTTCATACCATTACCAGAGAAACCGGGCTTCCACTTAGTTACTCACTTTCAATTAACAAGACCGTATCAAAGATGGCCACCAACGAAGGTAAGCCCAATGGCAAACTTCAGGTTACACAACCCATGGTCAGACCATTCTTAAATCCGCTTTCGATACGTAAAATCCCCATGCTCGGAGAACAGACCTTTACATTGCTCTCGCGTATTGGAATAAGAACTATCGAAACATTAGCCCAGATGCCCAAGGAAATACTACAGCAAATGATAGGCAAGAACGGGCTGGAACTATGGAAGAAGGCCAACGGATTAGACTTTAGTGAAGTAGAACCCTACCGGGAGCGCAAGTCCATATCTACTGAACAGACTTTTGGACAGGATACGATAGATATGGTAAAGATGAAGTCCATTCTTACGGGAATGGTGGAAAAACTGGCCTTTCAGCTGCGGGACGAACAATGGCTTACTGCTGTGGTCACTGTAAAAATCCGCTATGCAAATTTCGATACCGAAACAAAACAGAGAAGAATAGCCTATACCTCTGCCGATCACATACTATCCAGAGTGGTATTGGAACTTTTTGAAGCCTTATTCCAACGAAGGATGAGGTTACGCTTGATCGGGATACAGTTTGGCGGGCTTGTAAGAGGAACATACCAGATCAACTTGTTTGAAGATACCATAGAAATGATGTCCTTGTACCAGGCGATGGACCGGATGAAAAAGCGTTTTGGGTCTAATGCCGTTACCCGTGGTGGAGAATATAAGAGGAAGTAAAAATGTATATCAACTGCCACTCCTATCATAGCCTGCGTTACGGTACAATACCTCTTGATGAACTGATCGGAGAAGCTATTGCTTGTGGAGTACAGGCAATGGCGCTCACAGATGTCAATACCATTACGGGTATTTATGATTTTTTCAAGGGATGCAGGGAAGCAGGGATTAAGCCATTGGTAGGCATAGAGTTTAGACAAAAAAACAAACTCCATTTTATAGGCCTAGCAAAAAATGCTTCGGGGCTAGCAGAAATGAACCGCTTCTTAACAGCGCATAACCTGAATGGTACTGAACTACCCTCTATCGCTCCTATATTTAATGATGTAGTGGTGGTCTATTCAATGGGTAATGCTCCAGAAGCATTGCGTGATTTCGAATATATAGGAGTAAGGCCCGAAGAGCTTACTCTCCTCTATCAGCAAAAATGGAAAGATAAACTTCATGCAATGGTAATACTTCAGCCAGTTGTTTATCGCACAAAAAGTGAGTATAACCTACACAAGATACTTCGGGCAATTGATACCAATGCATTATTATCAAAACTTATTGAGGACGATTATTGCAAAAGATCGGATGTAATGCTTCCTATGGCAGATCTGCTGGATAAATATCTTTCATATCCGCAGATCGTCTTAAACACAACCAAAATCATTGGAGAATGCAATTTTGAGTTTGATTTTAGCACACCAAAAAATCGGAGATTTTATACCGACAGCCAAAAATCGGATATGTTATTGCTCAGAAACCTGTCGATACAAGGGATGTACAGGAGATATGGCAAAGAACATACACTAGCCAGGGCAAGGGTCGAAAAGGAGTTGAAGGTAATTGACGAATTACAGTTTAGCGGATATTTTCTGATTACGTGGGATATTATCCGTTACAGTAACAGTATGGGCTTTATGCACATTGGGCGGGGCAGTGGCGCCAATAGTATCATAGCCTACTGCCTTGGTATTACCGATATATGTCCGCTCGAACTGGATCTCTATTTCGAGAGGTTCTTAAACCTCAATAGAAAGACACCACCGGATTTTGATATTGATTGGAGTTGGCAGCAACGGGATATTATCCTGGAGTATATATTTAACCGTTACGGTAGGGATCACGTTGCCTTTTGTGGTACTAACGTAGAATTTAAATACCGTTCAATCTTTCGGGAGGTGGGAAAGGTATTCGGCCTCCCAAAAGAAGAGTTGGACATACTTGCTAAAAATCCAATGGCACAGCATGATACCAACAAGATCGTAATGCTCGTGCAGAAATATGGATTGATGCTCGAAAAATATCCCAACCAACGAAGTATGCACTCATGTGGCATATTGATCTCCGACGAACCTATTACCAATTTCACTACGCTAGAGCTACCGCCCAAGGGCTTTCCCATTGTGCAGTTTGATATGCACATTGCTGAAGATATAGGCTTCGATAAGTTCGATATACTCTCTCAAAGAGGTATTGGCCACATTGATGAGAGTGTGAGGTTGATCGAGAAAAACCAAGGTATAAGAGTTGATATCCGGGACACACGAATTTCAAAGGACGAAGCTACAGTTAATCAATACCTGGCAACAGGTAATACAATTGGGTGTTTTTATATCGAAAGCCCGGCTATGCGGGGTTTGTTAAGGAGATTAAAATGCAATAATTATAAAACATTGGTGGCAGCATCTTCTATTATCAGGCCAGGCGTTGCCCAATCTGGCATGATGAAGGAATATATATACCGCCATAACCATCCCGATAAATTTGAGTATTTCCATGAGGTGTTTAAAGAACAGTTGGGCGAAACATATGGCATAATGGTGTACCAGGAAGATGTAATTAAGATTGCACTTCATTATGGCGGCCTTGCTCCGGCAGATGGCGATATCCTTAGACGTGCCATGAGCGGTAAGGGGCGCTCTAAAACAGCGTTGCAGAGAGTTAAGGATAATTTTTTTACTTCCTGCCAACGTTTGGGACATCCCCACCAGTTGAGCGAGGAGATTTATCGTCAGATCGAAAGTTTCGCAGGCTATTCTTTCTGTAAGGCACATTCGGCATCTTACGCCGTAGAGAGTTATCAAAGCCTCTATCTCAAAGTATATTATCCCGTAGAATTTATGGTGGCCGTAATCAATAACCAAGGGGGATTTTATCGCACGGAGGTATATGTACATGAAGCAAGGATGTCCGGAGGCGTTATCCATAATCCATGTGTCAACAGGAGCGAAATCGAAGCCACAGTTTATGGCAAGGATATATTTTTGGGCTATATGCAACTGCAGGGCCTACCAACTGAGATTGCCCATAAGTTAATTGCAGAACGTACAGCACACGGCAAGTACAGTTCACTGGAAGACTTTATTAACCGCGTTCCTATTGGAGTCGAAGCGCTACAGATATTGATATTTATTGGAGCCTTCCGTTTTACAGGAAAAACAAAGAATCAACTGCTTATTAAAGCCCGGCTAATCCTAAGTAACCATAAAAAGGAAAACCAGCAGCCCGTATTTTTACAAGAACCGGTAAAGGAGTATCAATTGCCTAAACTTGAAAGATCCGTGTTCGAAGATGCTTTTGATGAAATTGAATTGCTAAGTTTTCCTATTTCATGTTCCCCCTTTGACCTACTGAAAACCAAATTCCGGGGCGATGTAATGGCTAAAAACCTCATACATTACCATAAAAAACAGGTTCGTATGCTCGCTTATCTCATCTCCAGAAAGCATGTGCCTACCAAAAGGGGAGAAATGTACTTCGGCACCTGGATTGATGCCAATGGTGAGTTTTTCGATACGGCCCATTTTGCCGACTGCCTAAAAAAATATCCCTTTCACGGCGGCGGCTGTTACCTGCTCTTAGGAACTGTCGAAGTAGATTATCATTTTCCGACCATCACGATCCATAAAATGGCCAAGATGCCTTTTATGGCCGACCCCCGATACGGAAGCTCCGAAGCTCGGACATATCAGTATAAAGCACACCAAAACATCAAAGAAGATATTAGCATGACCCACCGGGCACCATATCCGCAGGAGCAGGAAATCGGATTGCCACGCTACAAAATGAAATAGATGAAAAAACAGGAATACGCCATAGTAGATATAGAGACCACTGGAGGAAATGCACGTGGCAGCCGCATTACAGAGATTGCCATTATTATCCATGATGGCACCCAAGTTGTTGACCGTTGGGAAACCCTTATAAATCCTCAAAAAGAAATACCGCTTCCTATTTTTGCCCTTACTGGCATTAACAATGCAATGGTAAAAGATGCGCCTATATTTGATGAGGTAGCTGAGAAGGTTCTCAAGATGCTTAATGCCCGCATCTTTGTGGCACACAATGTCAATTTCGATTATTCATTTGTTCGTCATGAGCTAGAACTGGCAGGTTTTGTGTGGACAGCCAGAAAATTATGCACCGTACGAATGGCGAGAAAAATTAGACCGGGTATCCGCTCTTATAGTTTGGGCAATCTATGCCGATCCCTAGACATACCGATTGAAAACCGCCACCGGGCGGGCGGCGATGCCGATGCTACCGCCATTCTGTTTTCCAGACTGCTAAAATGGGATGAGGAAGGGCAAATCCATAAGATGGTGAAGAATACCTCACATGATCAGCGTTTGCCACCCAACCTTCCCCCAGAAGATTTCGAGGCATTGCCCGAAAGAACTGGCGTTTATTACTTCTATAACCAAGCCCATAAAGTAATCTACGTCGGAAAGGCCGTAAACCTAAAAAAACGCGTAGCATCCCATTTTAGTGGACATAATATTAACCCACAACGACAGAATTTTTTGAGGGATATATACAGTATATCCTTTGAGATCTGTGCCACCGAATTAATAGCGCTCCTGTTGGAATGTGCCGAGATCAAAAAACTTTGGCCAGCTTATAACAGGGCATTAAAACGCTTTGAGCCTAAATACGGCCTTTTTGAGTACGAGGCACATAGCGGTTACAGGTATTTGGCAATTGGCAAGCTCACTAAGCATCAAACATGCCTGCATGTTTTCGACCGTGAATATGACGGAATAAAATTACTTCGTAGCCTTGCCGAACAATTTGAAATTGATAACCGCTTCTGTAAATACGGAAGTCCAGCAGGTAGAGAAACTGCTGCGGAAAACAATCTGGCTGAGTGGCCAGATATGAACCAACATAACGAAAAGATAGAAAGCGCACTTGAGTTGCTATTGAAAAACAGGCCAAGCTTTGCAATTCTCGATAAGGGAAGAACCGATGACGAACGAAGCTGTATATGGGTAGAAAACGGCGAGTTTTACGGTATGGGGTATATCGCTGCTGAAGAAGGGTTTACCGATCTATCTTTGCTAAAAGAATATGTTACTCCGTATAAAAGTAATCACTATATGATGCAATTGGTGTATGGCTATGTGCAAAAGTATCCAAGGAAACGTTTTCTATCCTAAAGTGCAATCCCAAAGAAATAGTGGAGCAGGTAGTATCCCATAGAAAGAGGCTACCTCTACTTCACCTTTACCGTATTATTGCATCTAGGGTATTTGGTACAGCCTAAAAACACACTATGCTTACCAGTACGCTTAACCATAAAACCACTATTGCAGCTTGGGCAAAGTAAACTTTTGTCTAAAATCTCTATGTTTTTAAAGGTCTGGTTACAAATAGGGTAATGCGAGCAGCCTAAAAACTGACTATTATTGATAGGACTCTGTTTAATCTTTAGTTTTCCCGTTTTACAATAAGGACAATGGGTACTTTGAAACGATTCGCCGTTCTTTGTTAAAACGTAATTACTATCTTCCAGCAATTCTTCTATAAATGTACTTGCTTCGTTAGGGATAAGCAGTACCACCTCATTTTTTGTACGTGTTAAGGCAACGTAAAACAACCTGCGTTCTTCAGCAAATCGGTAAGCTTCATCATCACTTAAAAGTAAGGATAAGATAGGGTCGTCGGTTACTTTATTAGGGAAACCCAACCAGTCGTTCTTCAGGTTCAGTAAAATTACATTATCAGCCTCTGCACCCTTCGATTTATGAACCGTTAAGAAATTAATTTCCACATCCTCAAACCCCTTTACTTCTAATTTTCCCGTTCTTTCTATAAATTTAATGCTGCCATTGGCATATTTAACGAGTTCAATCGCATCAAAGCTATGCCTACCCAACACCAAAATAGATTTCTTGCCATATCGGGTCACCAAATTTTGCACTTCATTTAAAAAAGTAGTTTCAATATCGTTGCGGTTATGATGTACAAACTTGATGGGCGAGGTTAGGGGCTCTTTCTTTGAAATGGGATTTTTAGCAATTTGCTTAGGGTTCTTTTTTACAAAATTGGCAGACACGTTTATTAACTCTTGCGAGTTTCTAAAGGTTTGCTCTATCAATAGCTGCTCATAATGGCCTACATATTTCCCAAAATTGCTAAACAGCGAAATATCGCTACCTGCAAAACGATAGATAGACTGCCAGTCGTCGCCTACGCAGGTTAAACGAGCACCAGAAAGATCTCTTATTTCTTTAATCAAATTAAAACGAGAAAAAGAAATGTCTTGATACTCATCAATAATAATATAGCGGTAATTGTATTTCGGTTGGTTAGCTCTAATTAATTCGGTAGCTCTATTAATCATATCGTTAAAATCTATCTCACAGCGTTCCTTCAACGTTTCGTTATATTTATTTAGAATAGGTAGCGTAAAACTCAAAAACATTTCATGCCGCTCGGCCATAAAAAGATCTTTGATACTAAATTTAGCAGAATAGATTTCTTTTAAATTCACCGCTTCCAACTGCCTAGATTTACTTAGGTTAATAAAGCCCTCAATAAGTTTAACTAGCTCTTTTCCAAAGTTTTGGTCGTTTGCCGAAACCTGTGTGTAAATATCTTCGGCTTTTAAGGGCTTAAACACCACATTTTCGGCTTCTAACATTTCTTTAAGCTTGCTAAGCAGTATTTTGTCTCTGTTGTAGTAAGAGTAAGTTTCTAATAGTTTGGTGTGGTATGTTTTGTGCATTTCGCGTTTCACCTGCATTTCTTCCACGTACTTTTCTTCATTTACAGCAGATAGCCATTTTGCCTCATCATTCTCATCAACCCCAAAATGCTCTAAATAAATGTCGGCATCTTTAAGGTAAAAATCGGGACGATACACGCCCGTACCATGCGGGTAGGGTTTTTCATACTCGTAGGCTATGCCGTTAACATAAAGGAAATTAGCAATAATAAGTTCTTCAACACTTTTAACCCTTTCGCCCTGTATGGTATCTAGCTTTACGCTTTTAACCACGTTTGTAGGTTCGCATTTCGATTTTAAGGTTTGAAAATCAATGCCCTTTTCGGTGTCTATTTTCTCGCCCAACGATGCGTAGCTGTCATTTTCTTCGGGTATATTCATGTAGCAAGCCACATACTCCACGTAAGCTTTTAATGCTTTCGTGTCGTTTAATATATCGGTTTTTAAATAAGCTGTAATTACCTTGTTCAAAGTGTTTTCGTTGGTGGTCACCGGTATATGGTCTTCAAACTGTTTAATGGTATTGTAACCTAGTTTATGAAACGTTACCGCACGGGTACCCAAGCCCAAGGCTGTTATTCGGTTGTTTAAATCCTCTACCGTTTTATTGGTAAACGATAGCAATAAAATATCATTAGGGTTTACGTTTTTTTGCTCAATAAGATATTTCACTTTGGCCAAAATGGTTAAGGTTTTGCCAGAACCAGCACCCGCAATAATAAGATTCGAGTACTCGTCTGTAACCAAAGCAGTGCGCTGCTGCTCATCTAGGCTTTTTCCTTCAATATCATCAAAGTATAGTTTTAGCCGCTCTTTTTCTGCTTTAACGTAATTTAAGTTGTGCTGCTTAACATGGTGGTCTATGTTCTCGTATAACTCGTTAAACTCCCTAATGCGTTCTTCTTTCTTATAATAATTGTTTTTGTTCTTAAAGAAATCTTCTGTTGCGGCATAGGCAGCTTTTATTCGATCGCGTTCAACCCAGGTAACATAGCCTGTTAGGGTTTTCATTTGGCCTAAAAATGTAATGACTTCCTGTAGTTTGGCCATATAAGTAGGCCTGGTATATTTCTTCTTGTTTTGCTGGGTCAGGTAAAACCATATAAAGGTAAATAGGGCAAGGACAGCGAGGACGAGCTTGGGCATGTAATGTTGATGAAAATTTTTTGCCGTAAGATAAGAATAAAACGCAAAATCTGCTAAATCACCCCAAACAGCCAAGTGTAATTAGGTCTTTACTCTTTGCTCCTTGTTCCTTGCTCTTTACTCCTTACCCTTTAGTCATCGGTCATCCAACTCTTTAGTCTTTCAGCTTTAGTCTTTAGTCTTTGCTCTTTAGTCTTTACTCCTTGCTCCTTGCTCCTTGTTCTTTACTCTTTACTCTTTCGGCTTTAGTCTTTAGTCTTTGCTCTTTACTCCTTGCTCTTTAGTCTTCGGTCATCGGTCTTCCAACTCCTTACTCCTTTTTTACACAGAAAATAATTATCTTAGGGCTCGCCAAACAAAATGAAAACTACAGCGCTCTCCACATACGCCAAAGCCTTTGCCAAACTCAAAAGAGGCGGCACCAAATACGGTGCGGCACCGCATAAGCCTATTTTGCTGTTAAGCATCATCGAACTCATCGAAAAAAACATCGTAACCGATAACCGAGTATTTGTAGATGCCCAACTGGTAGGCACCTTTAAAGAAAATTGGCTCTTGCTTGTAAATACTGCCCACCAAGAAGATTTTACCCAACCTTTCTACTACTTACAAAACGAAAGGGTAGCAGGACAAGGCTACTGGTTTCTACAGTCTATGCCAGGCTGCCAAATCAATGCACATATCAAATCAGTAAGTGTGTTGGCTAGTGTTTGCGCTTATGGTTATTTAGCCGCCGATTTATGGCTCTTGTTAAACGATGCCGTGAGCCGTGCCTATCTCAAACAAGTATTGCTAGCTACTTATTTCGCAGCAACCCAAAATAACCTGCTCAGCGCCAAACAGCAGGGGCAAGGCTACCTTAACGATCAAACCTCCGATCTGCTCGAAGAACCTCAAGCTAAATATAAACACATTAGTAAACACACCGAAGAAGACGTTTTTGTGCGCAATGGCCTGTTTAAACGCCTAGTGCCACGCCTCTACCAACAGCAGTGCAGCTTTACAGGTATGACCCTCAGCAGCCTATACAGGCATAGCTTTGTAGATGCCTGCCACATCATACCTTTTAGCCACAGCCAAAACGATAGCGTAACCAACGGCATTGCACTTTGCCCAAACATGCACCGAGCTTTCGATCGGGGCCTGCTCAGTATCGATGAGAATTACCGCATCCTAGTTTCCGAACATTTAACAGAAGATAAAAACCATCCTTATGCGCTAGCATCTTTAAAAGGAAAACAAATCATATTGCCCCAACAACAAAACCATTACCCAGCGCAGCAAGCTTTGGCTTGGCATAGGAGCGAGGTGTTTAAGGGTTAGATAGGCAAATAAGATAGTTAGAAACAAATGTTGCTAAGTAGCCTTACTTTTCCACTATAATAAGCGTATACCTTCTATATTAAGCTTTTTCTACTTTTTATAGTTACAGCATTAATTTGATGTTTTTCGACTGACCTGCAAGTAAGAAGGTTGTCGTCGAATATTACAATATTGTTGCCTGTAGGATGCAAAGAGCTCCTAAACTTAATTCCTTGTACGCCTGTAAATACCTTAATAAATTCACAAATAAATTGCGTGGGAATATAGTCAAGCTCCGAGTCGTATCTACGCATAGGCTTTGAAAGATCAATGCTGATGCTCTTTTTGAGTAAGGTAGATTTAATGCGTTTATTCACTTCAGATGGATGGAATAAGGTAGGTATTTCAGTGAAATCAGAAATTTTAACTTCTGCGGTAACATTGTCTGCAACAGAAAATGTGGCAATAGTTACTTCATCTAAATACGAAGCTCTAATTTCATAAAGTATAGTATCTGGATTATCACTTAAATATAAATAAGGAATGCCAATAGGGTTTGACCTCCCCGCAGTAGATATTGCTTTTGGAGGACAGTTCATTTCTTCAATAGGAAATGAAGCGGTAGCAGGTTGCGTGTGAATTCTCGCTCTAAAATAATGGTCTTCCTTTTTCAGGTTAATTTTACTGTTAAAAAAACCATCCCAGCCAAGATCCTCCGTTAAATAGGCTATATCTGTCAAATAGCGTCGTTCCCATTTCAATTGTTCTTTCAGTTCTTGCCAATAATTGATGTTCGCAATAATTTCGTCGTTAAAGTCAACAGGGTCGTCAATGCTTTGTATTGAGGTGTTAATTGACGGGATAACTGCGTTTAGAATTTTACTAGCTATTGCATTGCTTTTAAATAAGTCCCAATTGCCTTGTAGTTTATGGATAATGGTTTCACCTTTATCACGGAACTGGAAATTAGCAAACAACTCGTTAAAAAAATCGAAAAGTTCTGCTAACGCGATGGTTTCTATGTTGGTTGCCTTGCAGCAAGCGCAAGTCCCCACTTTTGCCTGAGCAATAATGAAACCCCGCAGTTCCTCATCAAGAAAGCATTCTTTGCAAACAGTTTCCATTAGCGTAACAGATAAGAGGCAACTACAATCAGGTGGTTTTTGATGGAGATTTTCTTAACGGTGCCAAGTCCTGGATAACGGCCTTCGGTTAAATACCTACGTAGTTCTTCAATAGCGACATTGTTAATACCTTCTGCATCGCAAAAATCAATAGCCTTTTGGGCAGCTTGGGCAAACTTACCCTGTACATTGGCAATAGAATCATTAGACTCCGACGTGAAGTGCCTAATCCAAAACGTATTAGAATCTTCTTCGTTCTGGTAGGTAAGATGAATAACCACCGCTCTCGGCGTGCTACCACCCTCCACATATAAGGAGGGAAGAGTGGTGTAATCAGAGAAGCCCTGATAATTTTCCTCCCGATAATACAGATGTTCCTCACTGAATTTGTGTCCTGGTATCTCTAAAAAATCAGCGTTTTTTGCCTGTTTCTCAAAAACATCATCAAGTCTAATGTAATTCTTCCCTAAAGTTTTAATGTGACGGTCAAGGCTACGGTATTTGCCAGGATCAAGCAACATAATATCAGTAACCTCTGGCATGGCACAACATGCCTTAAATCCAATGTCGTTAGAAAAACTGTCCAGCCCTATAATCATACAATCCTCAAGACCATAATTAGCAATAGATTCTTGAATGAAGTCTTCATTGTCGGTATAGATAAAAGCCGGATAAAATCTGCAATTATCTAATTGACTAATATAATCAAGAAAGAAATTACTGTAAGCTGTTGTTTGTCCTACTTGCGGGTTAACAATCAAGAAACAGTTGAACTCATGGTTCTGAAATATCTCGTGAGCAATATTGAGGTTGCCAAACTCTTCCTTTACAGGTTCCAATACCGGAATAATGCTACCCTGTAGTGTGCCGTCTGCAACAAGCTCCCTTATAGATATCAGCTCAAATTGTCTAGCTCTCAAAAAAGGGTAGTACATATGCGTTTATTTAGGTGATCTGCGTATTTAAATTGGCTACCAAACAGTCAAGCTGTTTGGTACTTAGGTTTAAAGATAAACAAATTTGATTAAACTCAATATGTGCTTTTTTGAGGAATTGTTGTTTCGTCTTACGTTGTTTCATTACCTGCATAAACAAGCCATTTAGTGCTGCGGCTGGGATTTGGGAAATCAGTTCTTTACACTGGTCAAACTGCGTAAAGGCGTTCATTTCGGGTAGGTTTCCGTAGTAATCTAAAACTAGCTGTTTATATTCCTTAGTGTGTAGCATTTCCATCAATGCATGGGCATCCACATTGTAATTGGTAGTAGCAGCTCTTTCTAAATGGAAAAGGTTGTCGTCATAGGCAATAATTCCTACTTGTTCATCAATACCTATATAACGCTCTAATTGACTAAACGGAACAACAATATAAATCTCATTAAAAACCTTCTGATAAACGTTCAATTGGCTATTTAACCGATATGCTGTATCCAGAATAGTCTTAATCTCAAATACCTTCGAAATACCGTTAAACATCGCTAAATCAGCTATCGCCTTGCCTAATCGTAACTCACTAAAAATAACCGAATCATTGGTGCCTAGTTCATTTTTAAGCCAATTATTTAGAAACTGGTTCTTATAAATATACTCGTTAGGGTAGTGTTTAGAAAGTACTTTGTAGGCATGCTTAAAAAACTTTAAATAGGTGTTGCCCTTAAAGCGGCGGCTCGAAGCATATCTTTCCAATTTGGCATCGATAGAATTAAAATCATTAGCCAACAGTTTCATCATTTCACTTCTTGTAAAAAGAGTAGAATAATCTCTCAGTTGATGGTTTGAATACATTGATGCCTTTTATGCTTAAACTTCGGTCAAAAGTAAATATTATAATAACGAATAAATATTATTAATCGTAATAATTATTTGTATTAGTAATAAAGCTTCGGCTAAATATCATTCTCCAGCTGTAAGTTAAGCTAAATTCTAATAACGCTCATTTCGTAAAGTATGCCTGCTTTACGGGAAACCGTAGTAAATTTTGAGGGTGTTTAATGTCATTTGTTTAATAATAGCTTTTTTATAATTTAGCCACACATCCAATTTATAATACTTTTTATGACAAACGCTCCAATTAGTAACTTGCTTAGCCAAGTTAATAGTCTTTTTGCTCGATATGAAAAAATTAACGAGCTAACTGGCGATAGCTTTAATGTGTTTCGAATACTTAAGCTCGAATCATCTGAAGTACGAATGCACTCTGCATTTTTAGCCGAATTATTAAATCCAAAAGGTAGCCACGGACAGAAAGACGCCTTTCTAAAACTATTTATCACAAAGTTCTGCTATAAAGGCCAGCAAATCGATACGCAAAGTGCCGAGGTTTTTGTAGAAAAATATATCGGAACAGTTAATTACGAAGATCCAGAAGGTGGGCGAATAGATATTTATATTAAAGATAAGTATAATAATTACCTTACTATCGAAAACAAAATTTATGCGGGAGACCAGGACGGGCAGTTGGTTCGTTACCACAAGCACGCAACACATTCAGATTTATTTTATTTAACGTTAGCGGGAGATAAGCCTTCTGAGAAAAGTAGTAAAGGACTAAAAGAAGATGAAGATTTTAAATGTATTTCATATAGAGAAAATATTATCGAATGGTTAGATGCATGTAGAAAAGAAGTTGCTATTATCCCTATTGTTAGGGAAGCAATTAGCCATTATATCAATCTCATTAAGTATTTAACCAATCAAACTACTAACCACAATATGGAACAAGAATTAACAGCACTTACCAAAAGTAATTTTAAGGCAGCTTTTGCAATAGCGGGAAATTTAAATCATGCTATGCAAGAAATGGTAACTGATTTTGGAGAAGAAATGGTTGATGTTTTAATAGAAAAGGGAATTGAATGTGATTACAATATTGATTTCGGAAGAAATTATACAGGTATTTACTTAGGTAAAAAAGAATGGAAATATATTCGCATTGGCTTTCAATTCTGGGCTAGAAACCACAATATGATTTTTGGGCTTACCATTAACGGTACAGATAATTGGAGCCGACCTATGGAAATTCCATTGCCATTGAAAGAGCAACTGAAAAACTTGCCCAACAATGAAAAGCGAAATAACAATTGGTGGCCTTGGTATAACCATATGGAAGAAATTTACGGCAACTGGAATAAAGCGGAAGCTTATGAAGCTATTTCAGATGGCCGTATGCGAAAGATTTTTATTGAGAAAATTGACATGTTGATAAAGATGACCGAAGGAATTAAACTTTAAATAAGTTTGAATGAAAAAAGTTAATATTTTTTATAACTAATAGCCATACTGATACCTAGTTTAGACTTATTTGTCTAAGTAATGATTTATTTAAATTCATATCTTGCAACTCAATACAATAGAAAATAGCTATTAAAACCAATATACAAATGACAAGTACAGCGCAAAGAGCAGAATTACAAGCGAAGATATGGAAAATAGCCAACGAAGTGCGGGGCGCAGTAGATGGATGGGATTTTAAACAATTTGTATTAGGAGCGCTGTTTTACCGATTTATTAGTGAGAATTTTACTAACTATATAGAAGGAGGCGATGAAAGCGTAAACTATGCTAAATTTAACGATGCCGATATACCCGAAGATGTAAAAATAGACGCCATAAAAACCAAAGGATATTTTATTTATCCGACACAGCTGTTTGTGAATGTGGTTAAAACAGCTAATACGAATGCCAACCTGAACACAGATTTAAAAACTATTTTTAATGCCATTGAGAATTCTGCCATGGGGTATCCATCGGAAGAAGATATTAAAGGTTTATTTGCCGATTTTGATACCACCAGTACCCGTTTGGGCAATACGGTAGAAAGTAAAAACGACCGATTGGCCAAGGTTTTAAAGGGGGTAGAGGAACTTAATTTCGGGAATTTTGAAGACAACCAAATTGATTTGTTTGGTGATGCTTATGAATTTTTGATTAATAACTACGCTGCCAATGCTGGTAAATCGGGAGGGGAGTTTTTTACACCGCAAAATGTATCTAAACTGATTGCACAACTGGCCATGCATAAGCAAGAAAAGGTAAATAAAATTTACGACCCTGCGGCTGGTTCAGGTTCATTGTTGTTGCAAGCAAAAAAACATTTTGATAACCATGTAATTGAAGAAGGATTTTTTGGGCAAGAAATTAACCATACTACCTACAACTTGGCTCGTATGAATATGTTTTTGCACAACATTAATTATGATAAGTTTGATATTGCTTTAGGCAATACACTTACAGACCCTCATTTTGGTGATACTAAGCCTTTTGATGCCATTGTGTCTAACCCACCATATTCGGTAAATTGGGTGGGTAGTGATGACCCTACGTTGATAAACGACCCACGTTTTGCTCCTGCAGGTGTATTGGCACCAAAGTCTAAAGCAGATTTTGCTTTTGTTCTGCATGCACTCAATTACTTATCTAGCAAAGGAAGAGCTGCTATTGTGTGTTTCCCAGGTATCTTTTACCGTGGTGGTGCCGAGCAAAAAATTAGAAAATATTTAGTAGACCATAACTTTATAGAAACGGTAATTTCTTTGCCTTCTAATTTATTTTATGGTACGTCTATCTCCGTAAATATTTTGGTGTTGGCAAAAAATAAAACCAATACCAAAACCCAATTTATAAATGCTACGGGTGATGAATTCTTTAAGAAAGTAACCAATAACAATGTACTAGAAAATAAGCATATCGATAAGATTATGGACATCTTTGATGGCAAAGAAGATGTTGCACATATTGCCATTAGTAAAGATAACACAGAAATCGCGGCTAACGGCTATAATCTATCGGTAAGCTCTTATGTAGCCGACAAAGATAATCGCGAAAAAGTAGATATTATACAACTAAATGCCGAAATAAGCCAAACTGTAGAGAAGATTACCGCTTTACGTACTTCTATTGATAAGATAATAAAGGAGATTGAAGCATGAGTTATCTAGAGAAATTATTGGAGGGGGTAGAGGTGGAATGGATACCTTTAGATAAACTAATTTCTGTAATCACAGCTCCAACAAAGCTTAAAAAAGAATTTTACAGAAAAAATGGAAAATTGCCTATAATTGATCAAGGAATAGAATATATTGCTGGCTATACAGATGAAAAATTTTCTTCTGTTAAATTAGATAGTTATATCATTTTTGGAGATCATTCTGAGCATGTTAAATTTGTTGATTTTCAATTTATTCAAGGGGCAGATGGATTAAAAATTCTTAAACCAAAATTTGATAATGCTAAGTATATTTACTATGCCTTTATTAATTTTTATCGGAAGGAATTGAGCTATAAACGTCATTGGACAAGTGCAAAAGAAACTTTAATACCAATCCCATTTTATGATAAGCCTGAAAAATCCCTTGGAGTTCAAAAAGAGATCGTTCGTATATTAGATAGTTTTACAGAGCTTACAGCAGAGCT
>NZ_DHDZ01000018.1:19775-38120 GCF_002399615.1 Pedobacter sp. UBA4863
AGCTTACAGCAGAGCTTACAGCTCGTAAAAAGCAGTATGCGTATTATGGAGAAACATTGCTAACTTTTGGTGAGGAGGTGAAGCATTTACCCATGGATGATGAGAGTGTTGGAGCCTTTCAAAGAGGTAAACGCTTTGTGAAAACCGATTTACTTTCGGAAGGAATTCCAACTATTCATTATGGTGAAATGTATACTCATTACGGCATCTGGGCAGATGAAACAAAATCTTTTGTTAGTGAAGAACTAGTTAAGAGTAAAAATTTGCGTACAGCCCAAAAAGGTGATGTGGTTATTGTTGCGGCAGGTGAGACAATAGAAGATTTAGGAAAGGGAACCGCTTGGTTAGGTGATGAAGGTGTGGTTATTCATGATGCTTGTTTTTCATATAAAACTGTTTTAAATCCTAAGTTTGTTGCATACTTTACAAGAACCAAACAATTTCACGATCAGATTAAAAAGCATATTTCGTCGGGGAAAATTTCCGCAATAAATGCAAAAGGTCTTGGTTCGGCGTTAATTCCAGTTCCTTCACTAGCCGAGCAAGAACGTATTGTTGGTATTTTAGACCAATTTGATACGTTAACCTATTCAATTAGCGAAGGTTTGCCTAAAGAAATAGCGCTGAGACAAAAACAATACGAGTATTATAGAAATCGTTTATTAACCTTTCCTAAAAAAGAGGTAAGCGCATAGTATGGGGCAAACATTAACTCAAATAGCACAAAAACTTAAAGATGCGAATAAGAAAGTACAACTAATCTATGCCTTCAATGGTACAGGTAAAACGCGACTTTCCCGTGAGTTTAAGCAGTTAATAGCGCCTAAAGGAGTTGATGTTGAGGAAGCCGAAGCATTAAAAATAATGTATTACAATGCATTTACCGAGGATTTATTCTATTGGGATAATGATCTGAATGGTGATACAGAAAGAAAATTGATAATTCGTCCAAATTCTTTCACAGAATGGGTGCTTGTAGAAGAAGGTCAAGAAAATAATATTACGTCAATTTTCCAACATTACACCAACGATAAGTTGACACCTATATTTAATGAAGAATATGTTTATTATGATGAAGTCGGAAATGTTATAATCGTATCTGCTTATTCGGAGGTTACCTTCTCTATTAAAACTGGTGATGATCAAAGTGTTGATAATGTAAAAATATCCAAAGGAGAAGAAAGTTGCTTTATTTGGAGTGTTTTTTATTGTTTGCTTAATCAAGTAATATCTGTTCTTAATATTTCAGAAGATAGAGAAACAAAAAAATTTGATGACTTAGAATATGTATTTATTGATGATCCTGTTAGTTCATTAGACGATAATCATTTAATTGAATTAGCGGTGAACTTAGCTCAATTAATCAAATCGAGCGAATCTGAAAAACTAAAGTTTATTATTACGACGCACAATCCTTTATTTTACAATGTATTATTCAACGAGTTTAATAGAGAGAAGCGTATAGCTAAATATAGATTAGAAAAACTAGAAGATGGCACTTATTTAATGGAAAATTCTAATGACGCCCCTTTTTCTTATCATTTGTTTTTGTTATCGGAATTGGATAGCGTAATTAAATCGAGAGAAATTAAGAAGTATCATTTTAATATTCTTCGCAATATCTTAGAAAAAAGTGCTACTTTTTTAGGATATGACCACTGGGAAGAACTTTTATCGAACGAAACAGAAGGTGCTCGTGAAGGTTATTACAAACGTATTATTAACTTTTCAAGTCACAGTAAATTTTCTGGTGAAGAAATCCCTGTAGTTTTGGAAAGTGAAAAGGCAATGTTAGAACGTATTGTCGGTGATTTCAAAAAAAGACATGGATTTAAATAAAACCAATAACCAATTTCTAAAAATAATATGCCACAATATAACACCATAGCAGAAACTAACAATTTCATTGTTTTAGATAAATACGATAAGTTCAGCATGCTGAATGATGCCCCTGCAAGTTACCAGACAGAGGCCGCTTTGGAGCGTGAATTTATTCAAGATTTAATTAACCAGGGTTATGAAAATCCTTCGGATATTAAAACAATGGAAGCAATGCTTGCTAATGCAAGAGTGCAGTTGCAGGTATTGAACGATATGGTGTTTACAGACAAGGAATGGAAACGCTTTGTTGATGAGTATTTGGATAAACCAAGCGATAACTTGGTAGAGAAAACACGTAAAATACAAGACAACCATATTTATGATTTTGTGTTTGATGATGGACATATCCAAAATATTTATTTGGTAGATAAAAAGAATATTGCCCGCAATAAAGTACAGGTTATTGCGCAAATAGAACAAAAAGGAACGCATGCTAATCGATATGATGTAACAATATTGGTTAACGGCTTGCCTTTGGTACAAATAGAGTTAAAAAAACGAGGGGTAGCCATACGTGAGGCTTTTAACCAAGTACATCGTTATACGAAAGAGAGTTTTAATGTAGATAATTCTTTATACAAATTTGTTCAGCTTTTTGTGATTAGCAATGGTACGGATACCCGATATTTTGCCAATACGGTTGAGCGCAATAAAAACAGTTTCGACTTTACAATGAACTGGGCAAGGGCCGACAATTCTTTAATTAAAGATTTGAAAGATTTTACAGCTACCTTTTTTGAGAAAAACACGCTGTTAAATGTTATACTAACCTATTCGGTATTTGACATTAAAAACACCTTGCTTGCCATGCGTCCCTATCAGATTGCGGCAACGGAAAGAATTTTATGGAAAATTAAAAGTTCTTTTCAAGCTAAGAAATGGTCGACCTTAGAAGCGGGTGGTTTTATTTGGCATACTACGGGTTCGGGAAAAACCTTAACCAGTTTTAAAGTAGCCCGTTTAGCTACGCAACTTGATTTTATAGATAAGGTGTTTTTTGTGGTCGATCGTAAAGATCTGGACTTTCAAACCATGAAAGAATACCAAAAATTTTCGCCTGATAGTGTAAACGGTTCAGAAAGTACAGCAGGTTTAAAACGTAATATTGGTAAAGACGACAATAAGATTATTGTTACTACCATTCAGAAGCTCAATAACCTGATGAAAACGGAGGCTGACTTAGATATTTATCAAAAACAAGTGGTATTTATCTTTGATGAGGCTCATCGTTCGCAATTTGGTGAAGCACAGAAAAACTTAAATAAAAAATTTAAGAAATTCTATCAATTTGGATTTACAGGTACACCTATTTTTCCGGATAATGCTCTAGGTGCTGATACGACAGCTAGTGTATTTGGTACGGAGCTTCATTCTTATGTAATTACTGATGCCATTCGTGATGAAAAAGTATTGAAGTTTAAAGTAGATTATAATGATGTACGACCAAAGTTTAAATCTATTGAAAACGAAATAGATGAGAAAAAATTAAGTGCTGCAGAATCTAAAAGGGCATTTTTACATCCAGTACGTATCAACGAGATTTCTAAATATATTTTACAAAATTTCAGGGTTAAAACGCATCGAACTTTAGGTGGTAGCAATGGCTTTAATGCCATGTTTGCCGTAAGTAGTGTAGATGCAGCTAAGAGTTATTATGAAGAGCTGAATCGCCTACAAAAGGAAAATGAGAAACCACTTAAAATTGCTACGATATTTTCTTTTGCAGCCAATGAAGAGCAAAATGCTGTTGGTGAAATTGCAGACGAAACCTTTGAACCTTCTGCATTAGATAGCAGTGCAAAAGAATTCTTAACTAAAGCTATTAATGACTATAACAAGGTATTTAGGACAAGTTATGGCGTGGAGAGCAAAGAGTTTCAGAATTACTATCGAGACCTTTCGGAACGTGTAAAGAATAAGGAGATAGATTTACTGATTGTGGTAGGTATGTTCCTTACAGGGTTTGATGCACCTACTTTAAATACATTATTTGTAGATAAGAATTTACGTTATCATGGGTTGATACAAGCTTATTCTCGTACCAATCGTATTTACGATACGACCAAAACATTTGGTAACATTGTTACTTTCAGAAATCTGGAGCAAGCAACTATTGATGCTATTACCTTATTTGGTGATAAGAATACCAAAAATGTAGTACTTGAAAAAAGTTATAAGGAGTATTTAGAAGGATTTACGGATATTGTTACGGGCGATGCTCGTAGAGGTTTTATAGATGTGGTAACGGATTTGAATGAAAAATTCCCTAATCCAGATGAAATTGTAACCGAGAAAGCTAAAAAAGACTTCGTAAAGCTTTTTGGAGAGTATTTAAGGGTAGAAAACATATTGCAAAATTACGATGAGTTTACACATTTAAAAGCATTACAAACTATTGATTTAAATGATGCTGAGGCTTTAGAGGCATTTAAAGAGACCTACTTTGTAACAGACGAGGAAATTGCGACGATGAAAAATATTTCGCTGTTACCAGAAAGAACTTTACAAGATTATCGGTCAACTTATAATGATATTCGTGATTGGTTGAGACGAGAGAAGAGAGGTAAAGAAGCTGAAGAAACTAAATTGGATTGGGATGATGTGGTTTTTGAAGTGGATTTATTAAAATCGCAGGAAATTAACTTGGATTATATTCTTGAGTTAATTTTTGAACGGAATAAGAAGACCAAAGACAAGGTAACTTTAATAGATGAAATACGTCGTGTAATTCGTTCTAGTATTGGTAATAGAGGAAAAGAAAGTTTGGTAGTGGATTATATTAATGAAACCGATCTAGATTCACTTCAAGATAAAGCTAATATTATCGATTCGTTTTTTCAATATGCACAAATAAAGCAAAAAGCAGAAGCCACTGAATTAATAGTAGATGAAAATTTAAATGAAGAGGCTGCAAAGCGGTATATTACTGCATCGTTAAAACGTGAATTTGTGAGTGAAAATGGTAAAGAACTTAACGATCTTTTACCTAAAATGAGCCCTTTAAATCCTCAGTTTTTAACTAAGAAACAGCATGTATTTAGAAAAATTAGTGCCTTCGTAGAAAAATTTAAAGGAGTGGGTGGCCGATTAGAATAGATAGCTTTTTGAAAGATTTTATTTTGAAAGATGGGTTTGATTTAGTATAAATTAATTGTTTAAAAGTTTATCTATTTATATTTTGCAAGCAAATTATTTAAACCGATACCACTATTATAATGCTACTCTTTAAAACCAACAAACAAAACCTTGCTTCGCTTAAAGAAATACCCTTTAAGCTAGAGCGAGATTTACAAAAAGTATTCGAAGCCAATTTAAATGCGCTTACGCAATTGACATTGGTAAAATCGGAGTTTACGATTAAGAATTACCGTATAGATACCTTGGCTTTTGATGAAGAAGCGAAGGCTTTTGTGGTGATAGAGTATAAAAGAAGCAATAACAACAGCGTAGTTGACCAAGGGATTGCTTACCTTAATTTAATGCTCGATTATAAGGCCGAGTTTATTATAGAATACAACGAACGGTTTACCAAAAGCCTACGTAGAGATGAAATAGATTGGTCGCAAACGAAGGTGATGTTTGTTTCGCCTGGGTTTAACGAGAACCAAAAACAAGCCACTAACTTTAAAGATTTAGCTATTGAGCTTTGGGAAGTAAAACAATTTGAAGGCGATATTATTACGGTTAACGCTATAAAGAAAAGCAAATCGGCACCGAGCATTAAACAGTTGCAGGGAGCTGATGATACTGAACTGAAAAAGGTAGTTAACGAAATAAAGGTTTATACCGAAGAAGAACATTTACAAGGTAAAAGCGACCTTACAAGAGAACTCTATGAGCAGTACAAAGAAGCTATTATTAACCTTAACAGTAGTATAGAAATTGCTCCGAGAAAGTTAAGAATGTCGTTTCGATTAGATAATAAAATTGTTTGCGATGTTCTTATACAACAAAATAGCTTGAAGTTATGGATTAACCTTAAAAGAGGCCAGTTAGATGACCCTAAGGGCTTAGCTAGAGATGTATCGAGCGTTGGCCATTGGGGCAATGGCGATTATGAAATTGCCATAAAGGATACCAAAGATTTAGAGTATATCATGAGTTTGGTTAAACAGGCATTAATCTAATATCTATTTTAACGCATCCAAATGAACAGATTAATATTAGTTGGCAATGGCTTCGACCTAGCACATGGTTTAAAAACCAGTTATAAGGATTTTATACTTTGGTATTTAGATGAATGCTTTAAGCGTGCTGGAATATATGCTAATGGTGAGTTTTATGAGGATGAGTTTCTTCATATATCTGTTATTGAACACTACAGGCTTATGATGCTACGTGGCTTGTCAGGGGAGAAAGGATTAAGTAAATATTTGTTTGAGAAAGGTCTTCTAAAGTCTTACTTGAATTTCGAAATTGGTAGAAAATACGCGGCAGAAAGTAATATTGAAAAATACAAGCATGTTTCTGAGTTAATAGCTCATAATATATCTTATAAGTCAACTTTTTTAAAAACACTTGTTGATACATGCCAAGATTGCGATTGGGTTGATATTGAAAATGAGTATTTTGAACAACTAAAGAAATGCAAAGAAGCAGAAAATCTCTTCAATTTTGATAAAGTAAAGCAATTGAACAGAGAGCTTGATTATTTAAAGAAAAAGCTGCGAGAATATTTAAAGGAGCAAACAAATCAAGATGTCGTTGTAAATCAGCAACTTTTAAACATGATGTACAGTGATTTCGAGTTCAAAGATTTTAAAAGTATTGAAGGTTACGAAAGTGAAAGTAAATATAGAAGAGATTTAGGATATACATTAGATAACAAACTGCCAAAACATAAGCTATACTTTTTAAATTTTAATTATACACAAACGGTAAACTTATATAGGCAAAATGCTAAAAGTAATTTTAAATGTTATGGTGTTAACCATATACATGGAGAATTAGATAATGAATATAATCCTATCATTTTTGGTTTTGGTGATGAGCATGATAAACAGTATTTAGAGTTTGAAGAGCACAAAAACAATGAGTTATTTGAGCATATTAAATCTTATCAATATTTTAAAACAAATAACTATAGAAATTTAGCGAGTTTTTTAAATAGCGACAAATATCAGGTATACATTATGGGGCATTCTTGCGGTTTATCGGACCGTACCATGTTTAAAGAAATTTTTGATCATGAAAATTGTAAATCGGTTAAGATATTTCATTATGCGAAGAATAAAGATGAAAATGATTTTTGGGACAAAACCGTTAACTTAGGTAGACATTTTAGTAACAAAGGTCGCATGCGTAAACTTATTGTAGATTATAAAGCATCAGATGCTTTTCCGCAGAGTAGTGCAGAAGCATAGGTTATATAAATTTAATAATGAAAAAACTCCTTTTAACATTTAGCATTGCTTTAGCATTTGGTACAGTTAAAGCCCAAACCACAGTTACAGCCAAAGAAGTGGTTAACTATGTAGGCAAAGAGGTTACGCTTTGCGACTCTGTTTACAGTACCAGAGCTATGGAAAACATTAGTTTGCTTAATATTGGCGGCAAATACCCAAAAGAAGTAATTACCCTAGTGGTATTTAAAAGCGATAGGGCTAAATTTGAAAAAGAACCTACAGAGCTTTACGCCAACAAACGTATTTGCGTTACTGGCAAAGTAACCTTATATAAAGATAAATTGCAAATTGTGGTAAACGAGCCCAAGCAGGTAAAGGTAAATTAATTATTATAAGCCCAAGCGGACGCTTGAGCTAGAGTGGGAGAATGGATTATAGTTTTTCAATAATAAATTTGTAGTTGTCCGCATCTTCCTTGGCTTGGAAAAATATGACCTCCGGATTAGTGCTGCTAATTAGCTTTTTTATTTTTCTTTTATGATAAGCGCTAACAGCGCTGCCGAAAATAATAGATTTTAAATAATGTTTTTTGAGAGCTATCATTCGTTTATTAGGAATTATTAGACGATGTTCATTTTCATACTGCCATATTCTATATTTAGTAGCATAAAATGTAAAAACTTTCAATGGATCTTTAATAAAATTATAAGCTGGTCGCTTGCTTACATATTTTACAGGGTATAGGTGTTGTGCCATATCGTTGTCAAATTCAAACTGTAAACAAATACCTCTATTTTGATCGGCATAGTGCGACCACATTAATATATTATCGCAACTTTTTGTAAAGCAGCTAATTCCTAGGTTATTTGACGATTTCCAAAAAAGCTCTAATATTTGGGTTCTGCAATCTTGTGAATTAATATTACTTAGGTGCTCTGCTCCAGTTTTTTTAATAAAACCTTTTAAATGTTTATGGCTCACTGTTATTGAAGAGAACTTACATTCAAATGTATCATTAAAATTTGTTGGCTTTCTCAGGTAGAGTTGATAGCTATCCAGAAACGCATAAAAATATTTATTTATTTTTTTGTATTGATAATAATGGATATCCATAAAATTGTTATAGATTAATTTACGTAAACCAAAAAATTAGATTGCCTTCTTACTATAAACAAATATACTTTGTTGCTAGGGTGTGGTTCTATTTTATTGATTACTTCCTCCTTGCTTCTATTCGTGCTTTTGTCATTCTTTCGCGCAACCCACCTTGCTTTAAAAACTCAGTTTCTAGTCCTTTCATCTGTTTAGCTAAAAGGTAGGTTACTATCTTAATCAAACAGATCATGCTGTTGGCACAAATTTCTGGGTTTTCGTGTTCAATAGCTTTAATGTAGGTTTGGTAAGTGGCGTTGGGCGTGCGGTTCAATTCCCTAAAGCGAACGGTAAGTTTATGTTCCTTATCCCAAATAGGTAGCTGGTTGCTCCTAAGGAAATCTTCATAATCTATCAGTAGTTCTTCTAGTGATGCCCTTGCAACGTTGGTTAACTTTATTTCTGTTTCTTTAGAAGTTGCAGATGCCATGCTTGCCTCGGCAATGTTTTGTTTACCGCTCCGGGCAGCTTGTACCATTTGGTCTATGGTGCGATCGTACTTTCTATAAAACCTATTGGTAAAGTACATAGTACCATCATAAATAATCTCCGATTTTTGATAGGTTATTAGTTTGCGGTAGCCACCATGGGTGGGTATAAAGCCTTTCGTTTCTTCTGCCATAAGCTATTTTTAGCTTTTATTCTCTCTGGCGGCCTTAGGGCTTTTTGTGACATTAAACCCAAAATAGTAGCTAGAAAGCGATAATGTAACTTTCTACTAAAGATAGCTAAATTTTGTTAGGTTTTTATTTCTCGTGTGACTTTGGGACTTTAGCGACAGTAGTCCCCAGAGTCACTATAGTCGCAACAAACCTTGCCTTGGATTAAAGTAACTTAAAAATTTAATAATTCTTTTATCTCAATTTCTAGAGCTTTTGATATTTTAATTAAAGTACTGTATCTAGGATCTACTCTCCCTTTCTCAATATTTATTAGTTGATGATGCTCTATTTCTGCCAACAGTGCAAATTCCCTAACACCATAATCCTTTAGTGTCCTTAAACTTTCAATTCTCTGTCCAAGTTTCTCTTTGTTGATATCTAGCTCACTTTTAATCATCAACGAAATATCAAGGATATTTAAAAATAAAATGGTACATTATTTTGTACCAATTAAAAAGTTTTATATCTTTATTTATTAATTTTAAGAAGATTATAAATAATATAACTTTGCGCTTACTTCATAAAAGAAATTGAAGCATTCGCACTTATGAGTCTCGTCTTAGAAACCTGAGAAATTTCAAAAGCAAACGGGAGGATAAGTGATAGTGCTCACGTCATAGGCGTGGGCCTGCTTATTCGTTTGCTGGGCTTCTCAGGGCCTCTAAGACGGTAGGTGGGTTCCACGCCTTAATTGTGTAATCTACTTGCCAAAATAAGACTCGTAATAACCAAATACGAGTATGGAAAGAAAAAAGCTAAGGTTGTTTTTTACCGTTAGGCCAAAGCAAGGCTTGTGCTTTTTTTTGGCTTTTTCTTTCTGCACACAAAACCCCCAATTGTTTTATCCTTTTGATAGGCTTTATGCTTTAAAGCCAAAGAACCCGGTTTAGTCTTGTTTAAACTGTCGGCCTCTATAAAAATTTAGGTTAATAATTTGGTCGGCAGTTTTTCCTTTATGAGTTAATGGCGAAATCATCATTTCGGCCAAAGGGCTTTTTATTGCCCAAAATTTTCAATCAACTAAACTAAACCAGATGAAGAAATACATATTTATTATATTAACGCTACAGGCGTTGGCCCTTAATGTAGGGGCTCAAGAAAAACTAAAGGGCAGGGTAGTAGATGCCCAAACCAAAGAGCCACTGGCAGGGGCAATTATTAAAATAAAAACACTAGCCAAAACTGTAATTACCAATAATGAAGGCTATTTTGAGCTTAATTTGCCTAAGGGTAGTTACGAGCTGCAAATACAGTATTTGGGCTATGGAGCAAAAGAGATCAAGATAATTGCACCTATTAAAGAAAATTTAAAAATTGAGCTAACGGCTACCGATAATAGTTTGAACGAGGTACAGGTAATAGGCTATGGCCAAATCACCAAACGTTTAAGTACAGGTAGCATTTCCAGTATCAGTGCCAAGGAGATAGGAAGCCAGCCAGTAACCAATGTGCTATCGGCATTGTCTGGCCGCATGCCCGGTGTAATGGTGCAAACCACCAATGGTTTGCCTGGTGGCAACATTAACATACAGATACGTGGCAAAGGTTCTATAAATGCAGGTACAGATCCTTTGTACATTATAGATGGGGTACCTTTTGATGGTACTGCGCCCAATGCTCCAAATACAACTTTGGCCATCAATAATATAGCAGGCAGTATTAGCCCTCTTAACAATATTAATCCTGCCGATATAGAAAGTATTACCGTATTAAAAGATGCAGATGCCACGGCTATTTATGGCAGTAGGGGCAGTAATGGCGTGGTAATTATTACCACCAAAAGTGCAAAGGCGGGCAATAGCAAAATAGATGTAGATTATAGGCAAGGCTTTAGTACCATTAACCAAAAGCCCAAGCTCATGGATCTTTCCGCCTATTTACAAATGCGCAGGGAAGCCTTTGCCAACAGCAACCGTGTGCCATCGGCCAACCCCACCTCTGCCGATTATGCACCAGACCTCACGCTTTGGAGCCAGACCGAGGGAACGGATTGGGTAGATTATATGTTTGGCCATACTGCTACCGCCACCGATCTACAGGGCAAGATTTCGGGCGGCAAGGGCGGTACGGTATTTTCTATAAATGGGAATTACAGGAACGAGGGCACCATACTGCCTGGCAAGAACAGTTTTAATAGGACAGGCATATATAGCAGTATACGACACAATACGATAAACAATAGGTTTAATGTTGGCCTAACGACTCAATTTACCCAACAAGCTACCGAATTGACCAATCTGGCCAACAGCACGGCTTATCTGTTGGCGCCCAACTATCCGTTATACCTAGAGGATGGCAGCCACAATTGGTACGGTGGCAGCAACCTTGCCGCCGAAAGTAATGCCCTAAGTAAAGGTGGTACCAACAATTTTATGGCCAATCTCAACATGGGTTATACCATTTGGGGTGGGCTAAGTGCAAAGTTAAATGCAGGTTATGTAAAAACGGTATACCAACAGCTGCTTAAATTTCCAATTAGTGCATTAAAACCCAATACGGCCAACTACGCCCAATATGGCAATAATTTTTTGCAGTCGGCCATTGTAGAACCACAGATCAGTTATGATATCAAACGCAAGGCTTCGGCTGTTTCGTTACTTTTGGGTGGCACTTTACAGCTAAGGAACAGCCAGAGGCAGTTTTTACAGGCCAGTAGTTTTGGGCTAGAGCACTTAATGGAAGATTGGGGTTCGGCAAGTGTAATAGACAACAGGTCTAGCAATTTTAGTGGGTATAGGTACGCTTCCGTGTTTGCAAGGGCAAGTTACCATATTAACGGCACTTATTTATTGAATGCTTCCTTTAGGCGTGACGGTTCCTCCCGCTTTGGTCCGGGCAACCGTTTTGGTAATTTTGGTGCTATAGGTGCGGCATGGATTTTCGGTAACCTTAAGTTCGTTAAAGAAAACTTTGGCATATTGAGCCATGGTAAATTAAGAGCTAGCTATGGTAGTACAGGCAACGACCAGATAGGTGATTATCAATACCTTTCTACCTATAGTAGCCCGGGGTCAAATATATACCAAGGCATTGGTACTATGCGGCCTGCCCGTATCAGCAATGCCGATTTCCGTTGGGAAACCACTATTAAAAGAGATTTGGCATTAGAACTGGGCTTTTTTAAAGACAAGGTTTTTCTTTCGGCAAACTATTTCGTTAACCACAGCAAAAACCAGTTGGTACAATATGCACTGCCCCAAATTACGGGCTTTGCCAGCTATCAGGCCAATTTGCCCGCCGTAGTAGCCAATACAGGTTGGGAATTTAGCGCAAATGCGGTATTGCTACAGCAGAACAAGATCAATTGGTCGTTTAACCTTAACCTTACCCTGCCCAAAAACCAACTGAAGTCTTTCGAAAATTTCGAACAATCCAGTTATGCTACGCTGTATGAAATCGGATATGATATTAGCCGCCTTTACGGCTATAAAGCTTTAGGACTTAACCCCAATACGGGCATTCCGCAATACGCAGGCAAAGATGGACTACCTTCAACTACTCCCTACAACAATTTCACCCTTGGCAAGCTCACGCCCAACTATTATGGTGGCTTTGGCAGCAACCTCAGCTATGCAAATTTCGAATTTGCCTTTTTTGCCCAGTTTGTAAAACAGTTGGGCAAGGGGCATGCGCTTTCCATTTATCCGGGGGCAAGTATCTTTAATTATTACGAGATATTTACCGACAGGTGGTCGGCCGAAAATCCCGAGGCCAAATATCCAGCGGCCAAGGTAGCTACTTACGACCCGTACTATCCCAATTCGTCGGCCAATATTTTTGATACCTCCTACCTGCGCCTAAAAAGCTTGTCGTTGTCTTATGCGCTACCTGTCAAATGGTTGGGTGAAATGAAGATGGAAAAATTTAGACTGTATGTCGAAGGTCAAAACCTGTTGACGCTATGGAAGGGTAACGCCGCAGTGCTAGACCCCGAGTCGGGTGCGCTTTCATCTGGCCTTTCCAGAAATACACCGCCGCTAAGAACACTGATGCTGGGCATATCATTAACCCTTTAAAACCTTACAAATGAACAAAATATTGACCACTATGGCATTGCTATATATCATTATACAATGCTCCTGCAATAAGATGATAGAGATACCCTTATCCAAAAACCAGGTAGAAAGCCCAGTTGTTTTTACCGATAGCACTACGGCTACCTCGGCCTTGTTGGGTATTTATTTTAGCTTGGGCACCCCAAGTAATGCCAGTTATATCTACTTTAAAAATCTGGGGCTATATGCCGATGAATTGATGTACACTTCAACTTCGCCGGTAATGTTGCAGTTTGCAGAAGGACAGCTGCTGAGCGACAACTCGCAGAACGCCTCTTTATGGAACAGTCTATACTCGGTAGTTTATCAGTGCAATGCCTTTATGGAAGGAATAGAAAGTTCGGGCCAGCTCCAGAATGGCACAAAACCAGTTTTGACAGCCGAGGCCAGGTTTTTAAGGGCGTATGCCTATCACTATCTCCTAAGCCTTTACGAAAACGTCCCATTGATATTAACTACGGATGTAAATGCCAACAAGATGGCCAAACAAGCAGATAAAAAACTGGTGGAAGAACAGATGATTGCCGATTTAACCATCGCTAAAGCATCTTTGGGCACAGCCTATAAAGGAACCGGCAGGGTGAGGGCAAACAGCTTGGCGGCAAGTGCGCTATTGGCTAGAATTTACCTATATCAAGGTCGATGGAGGGAAGCCGAGCTAGAATCATCGCGTCTTATCGATATAGACCTATATAGACCACTGCCTAAACTTGAAGATGTCTTTGTGTCTACTAGCAAAGAGGCTATCCTGCAATTTTGGACTCCCAATGGCTTTGTGGCCGATGCCACCTCGTTAATTCCTTCGTCCAATACCTCCCTGCCCCAATTTGCCATAACCGAAAATCTCTTCAATGCTTTTGACAATACCGACGCCAGAAAGACCAAGTGGATAACCATTAGCAATGTTACAGCAAGCGGCATAACCAGGGCATATCCTTATTTTTCTAAATATAAAAACCGTACGGCCAGTACCAGCAAAGCAGAATATGTAATGGCATTACGCCTTGCCGAGCAATACCTTATCCGTGCCGAGTCCTTGGCAAGGCAAGATAAGCTAAGTGCAGCAATTAACGACCTAAATGTGGTAAGAACAAGGGCTGGCCTAGTCGAATTTCCTACTAGTATAGACAAAGAAACCTGTTTAACATCCATTGCCAAGGAGCGGCGGCTCGAACTTTTTGGCGAGTGGGGGCATCGTTTGCTCGATTTAAAGAGAAGTGGTGCCATTGATGTGGTAATGCCAACGGCCAAGCCAGGCTGGAAACCGCTCATCTCACAAAAACTGCCCATACCATTTAACGAAACTATTTATAACAGCAATTTGATACAACATGAAGGCTATTAACAATACAAGTATCTATCTGTTGGTAATAATGTTAGGTTGTGGCCAATTATTTGGGCAGCAAACCATTAAACCCTTAAAAATAGGAGATACATTGGCACCTATCCAAGTGTCCAATATCATCAATAGGCCGGCAAAAACGGTTGATATTGCTAAACTTGCCCAAGATGGCTTGCTCATTATAGATTTTTGGGCAACATGGTGCATACCCTGTTTGCAAGAAATGAAGTTTTTAGATTCCCTAAAAGCAGCACATCCCGGTAGGTTCAATGTGCTTATGGTAACCACGCAAGACAGTCTAACGGTTAAAAAGTTCTTAACGGAAAATAAAGATATAGGT
The DNA here is from genome assembly GCF_002399615.1 of Pedobacter sp. UBA4863. GTDB lineage: Bacteria > Bacteroidota > Bacteroidia > Sphingobacteriales > Sphingobacteriaceae > Pedobacter. The sequence continues at coordinate 34,553 of NZ_DHDZ01000018.1, forward strand.
ACGACCAATCTGTATATGGCTACCAATAACCAACAGTTAAAGCAATTTTTCCCACATCGGTACATCCCGCATAATGTATGGATAGACCACAGATTAGCGGTAAAAGCCATTACATCTTCAGAAGAGATTACCCAACAGAACATCTTAGACTTTAATCGTACTAATTCCCAAAAGCTGGAAACCAAGAAAGATAACATGACCTTTAATTATTTTGACGAGTTCCATTTGGGCGATTCGATATTTACCTATCGCTCTATCATTACGCCTGGCATAAAGGGACTGGGAGGGTTAATTAGGGGCAATCATCCTCTGGGCGAGTTAAGTAAACAACATTTGTATATCAATGGTACCATAACACAGCATTTATGGTCGGCCTATATGGGCGGTTCGGTAAGGTATCAATTAATAGAAGTACATACCAAAGATTCATTGCGGTTTTTTCATCCAACAGATAATCGTGCTTATTTGTTGGTTAATAGCAAGTATAAAAATCTGGGCCAATGGCGGTTAGAGAATATATATTGTTATGCGCTAACGCTTCCAAGGTACATCCCCATTGCCAAAAAGAGGGATTATATATTTAACGATTTTGAGCGACAGTTCAACATCAAGATAAGTATACAGCCAAGACGAACGCGTATAGTAAAGGTAAGCGGCCATGGCAAGTTTATCAAATCAAGCCTAACAACCCATAAAAGTGGAGACCCATTGGTACGTTGGATGCCAGGTTATAAGCTTTCTATACGTAACGCTACATTAGAACAAGTATTTAATTGGTATTTTAAAACTAGCCAGGCCAAAAATGTAGCTTATCCATTTAAAATTACGAAAGGTAAAGCAGCGTATTTAAACTTAGATGTAGATTTTACGCCTTACCTCAACAAAGAGCAAAAAAGTGTAAACGCAAAAATATTTTATCAGGCATTTACAGATATGGGTTATCATATTAAGGAAAAAACAGCCAAATACCCCAAACTCATTATTGAGGATTTAAACTAAAAAATGGGCATGGCTAAAATGGCCATGCCCTTAAATTTAATTGTATTGTACTACAATTTCATCTAACAGCGGGTCTGTAGGGGTGCCAATAGCGCATACTTCTTTATCGCTATTGCAATCTTCTGGGAACGGATTGTTCTCATCGCCCATTTGAGGAAGTCCATCTTCACTGCCATCACGGTTGTACTTCTGCCAGCTATAATCGGCAGTTTTTTGGCCTTTAATTGCTTTTACTACATCGGTAGCAAAAACTCCGCTTACACTAGCCAACAAGGCCATGGCTAGTAAGGTGGTTTTTAAATTCTTTTTCATCATTGAAAAAATTTAAAGGTTTAGAAAATTGATTAACTATATATACGCCTTAGTGGTGTATCATTGTGGGTTTTAAAAAGGTAGATGGGTATAAATGAGAGGGCTATATACACCGCATTGAAAAACAAATGTGCTTTCCAGCTCAATTTGGAGATAATGCCCCCACAGGTACAAGGCAGTTCTAGCCCAGATGCTAGGAGAATGACAATATAAAGTTCAAATGCCAGCAATAGAAAAAATGAAAAATAACAGCCTAAAATTCTGGTATTTTCTTTCCATAGCAATACTACAATGCCCAGTTCAACCAAGGGCAGCAACCAAGCCAGTATAGGTGCTATTTCTTGCAGCCACACCAAGGGTACCAATTGCATTTGGGCAACAAAACGTTGGTACTCGGTTAGTTTTGTAATACTCGCATAGCTCCACATTAACACCAATAGCAGTATGCAGCTAAAGGTGATGTATTCGTATTTTTTTTTGTTGCTGTACATGGCTTTTGTGTTTATAAAGCATACTTGTTTTGGTTTTTTGAATTACCAATGGCATAATCAAAGTTATCATACATAGCTTGCAGTGTGTCATTGGAAATCCGAATAATTAAGTTTGAAAATCCAAATTTTAATAGTTCCAGATGTCTATCAGATAGCTATAGTTGATAGAAAGATAGTTAGCCATATCCTTTTTCTTCAAGTAAGGCAGACTTGGCCTAAAAAACACTCTAAAAGCATCAATTCTTTCCTGTGCAGGCATTTCCAATAACCGCATTCTCAATAATGCCCCAGCTTCATATTCGGCACAAAGTGCCTCATAAACAGGTCTTAATTCATTGAAGCGCTGGTAAAGCTTTTGTAGATCGTCAAAATTCCATTGATAAACCACACATGGCATACAGGCTTCAAGGTAACGATGTTGATAGTGTTTGCAAGTTACAAAAAACTGATATTGGTTAATAAAATTAATGATAGCAGGAAGTTCGCGTTCATGCTGGTCGTATTCTTTGAGCAATCCCTCAGACAAATAAGCTATGCTTCCCGTTTTTCTTAACACATTTCGTTGTAGCTTAACTTCAATACGCTTCGCCAAGCTACAGATCATATCCCAAGCTTCTGGCCGCAAGGGCCCTAGGCGTTGCAACTTGTGTTTTAAAGTATCCATCTAATAAAAAAACATGTTAAATAAACGGTGTCTGCTGGGCATCTAAATCTTTGGTGAGCTCCAAATAGCGACGTTTAAACTTTAGATAGGCGGCTTGCCTATCCTGCTCAATTTCGATTAAGTTTTGTAGGCACTCATTTGTTTCTTTCAAAATTTCCGCTTCCTCATCTGCTAAAAAACTTTGGTGCGCAATCATAGCTTTAGCTAACCCTAGATCATCTACCTCAACCTCAAAACTAGCTTTCAACGTTTTGTATATTTCAAAAACACGTAGGGTTTCTTCAAATGTTAAATAATCCTTATAGAGTTTCGAAAGCCTTAGAGGTTCTCCACTTAAAAAGTAAAACGGAAAGAACCCATAGGTTTCAAGCCGCTGTCCACGTGGTGTTTGATGCATTTCGGCCAGTATATTAGTTGGTCCAAATTGTCGTATGTGTGCCAACCACCTATTTTCTATATCATGCATTTTGCTATAGTTTAACAAATGCACTTTTTCTAAGTGATGATATTTCCATGCTCCGAGGCAACCATGATAAATGTCAATCTCATTGCTATACGAAACATGTATGTAGTCTTTGTGGTAATCAGTGTAACATTGCTCAATTTGTTTTACCAATTCACTATTTTGTTTAAGCTGCTGTGCAATTAGCAACCACAAAGCAAGCATTGTAAAAAATACTACAGCCCAAGGGAGGTATGTAGTAAGAGGATGGTTATCCATCCAATCGGTAAAAGCGAAAAAATTGATGGCAAAGAGGCCAACAAAGACAATGGCAAAAGGACCATCAAAAGGCCCTTTAACCCTATATAAGGTATCATATACAGCGTTGATAGTAGTATCCTGATCTGGTACGGGCAGCGCTTTTTCAAATAACTGTGGGAATGTTTTTAAGTTCTTCGACATAGTTTTGGTTCATTAATTTTGATTCATCCTTCGGTCTTCAGTCTTTAACCTTAGCCTCAACCTCAATCTTTGTTCTTTCAGCTCTCATCCTTGCTCTTTACTCTTTGCTCTTTCAACTTCGGTCATCGGTCTTTTAGCCTTCGGTCTGCCAAATTCTTTTCGTTACATTGGCAAATAGCTAGATTTCTCGTCGCTATG
>NZ_DHDZ01000018.1:38245-40351 GCF_002399615.1 Pedobacter sp. UBA4863
GACGGAAAAAGGATTGCTCTTCGTTCTTTCAACTTCGGTCTTTCAGCTTTAGTCTTTGAGCTTTCAACTTTTATCTTTACTCTTTGCTCCTTGCTCTTTACTCTTTCAACTTCGGTCATCGGTCATCGGTCTTTAGTCTTTGAGCTTTCAACTTTTATCTTTGCTCTTTACTCTTTCAACTTCGGTCATCGGTCATCGGTCTTCGGCCTCCTTGCTCAAAAAAGAAAAAACCCTACCGGCTGTTTAGGTTGATTGATCAAGCGTGCCGATAGGGTTATCTAAATTAGGTAATTAAAGGATAAGATATGCTTAAATGCAAAGTGTTGTCATATTGATAGCCTTGTGGGTTTCCATCACTGCTCTTACTACTTTGGCTAAGTTCGAAAACCTTACCTCTCGGCTTTTCATCGTCAGGCGTACTTTCTTTGGCAAAAGTAATTGGCCAACGCTGTGTGATGAAAATTCGACATTGTTCTCCTGTATGGGAAACAAGTCGGTCATCCAATTGGGCCAAGAAATTCAGCTGTGATGCTTCCAATAAAAAGTGTCGGTTAACCCAACTTCTAAAGTCGGCGGTTACACTTGCTGCTTCCAAAAACAGCTCCGCATCTGTTAAGTTGTAAAGTTCAGCTAGTAAGGTATTAACACCAGCCGTACTTAAAGGTAATTTTTCCATTTTTTAATAAGTTAAAATTTAGATACTCATGGTTGCAACTTTTGCAACCTTCCTAAATTATACCCTATAAAGCATCCGCCAGCAATATTTAACCTACCAAAATGGTGAAATGACGTTTTTTAATGGCGAATGGTCAAAACCAATAACCATCAGCCGCAAAGTGCAATGGCACGCTTACCAATTTAATCCTTAGAAACGAAAAAACAATCCATTATTTGTGGTCACACACCTACCTCATTAAATTAGAAAGGATACGGTTGGTACAGGAAGCCCTGGTAACCTGCGCCCTTTTACATCGGTATTGCCAAGCACACCTATTTGCAATAAACATTAATTTTCAATACATTGCTTAATTATAGATTCCAAAGTTTTGATGACGTCTCTAAAATTATATCTCTCCAAACTAAAGGCCAAGCTCAAAAAGTACTTTAAAAAGAAGCTCTTTTGGAAACTAATGGCCGCTTTGCTAATGGCAACATATACCTCTTGGTATGTCCAGCCCATAGCTACCTCCCGCTTGGTAAAAATGCCCGGTTTTTATAGCTCATTTATTTTTAGTTTTCTCTTAACAATGTTTATCTTTTGGCTGACCAATAAAGTCAATAGCACCCTCAACAAAAACTACAAATGGTTTAATGGAAAAGAAAAGCGCTTGCTAATGCAGCTGGCCTTTGGCCTCTTGGGTATTGCGCTTATAGATTATATGTTGGTGCGTACTTATTTTTGGGTGTTCAATATCAACTTTAAAACCAGTGGCTTTATGGATATAGAGTTTCCAATGACCATAGGGCTCTTGCTAACGCTAAATACACTGTACCTAGTAGAAGAAATGTCGCCAGCTTATTTCGAAGAAAAAGCAAAACAAGGCTATGCGCAAATAATAGATGCCCACTTAATGAGCAAGTACTTTGCGCTTAATATAGAAGAGGTGGTATGTTTAAAAAGAGAAGGTAACATAGGTTTCCTTTGGCACGAGAACAAAACGTGCTACAACATCAATTATAAGATGGACCAGTTAAATAAAATGCTCAATCCGGCGGCCTTTGTACAAATCAATCGCTCAGAAATTTTTGCGCTTAAAAGCATAGCTGGCTTCGATAAAGCTAATGCCACCATATTACTCAAACAACCGCTAGCACAAGTAGAAGGTAAAATAAGTAAAGGACGGTATAAAGCATTTATCAAGGCATTTACAAAATACAATGAAAGCCAAGAAAATATAAAATCAACAACAAACCTTAACTAAAAGCCGGTTTAATTTACAAACTAAGGCACTGTTTAAATTTCTTTTGCATAAAACACAGGTGTCATGTTTAGCCTGTAGAAACATTAATTGCAAGTAGTCTTCTACTACTTGTTCCGATTTATCGGAAAGGTCAGCCTTGACAAATAAAAGATTTCATTGAAATTTAGAAGCTGTTTAAATTTCA
>NZ_DHDZ01000018.1:40497-66627 GCF_002399615.1 Pedobacter sp. UBA4863
GTTTGGTGTCACCACCAAACCCAACCTATAAATATTAATATCATTTCTAAACAGCTCTTAAACAGTTTCTAAAAATGTTTATAGGTTATTTTTTAAAAGTAGCTTAAGAGCTGATGCTGACCTGTAGGGAAACCTGTGCCGATTTGTCGGTAAACAAAAAGCTACTTGTAAATTTATTTCAAGGTCTGTTAGACCAGATTAAGCCCCATAATTAACCTTAATTACTGCCCGTAGCAATTCTTATAAATTTTCCGATAATAATTATTTTATGTACCTTGAAGAGATTGATCAAGCATTTTATTAAATAATTAAGCGCTAAGTTCTATTAAAGTCCCTTAAAACAGCGACAAGAATTTGGCGTGTAAACTTTAAAAAGCTTGCTATGAATAAAGTAGATACACTGTTAGAACTGCTTAACAAAATCTATTTATTACTCAAAGAGCAGTCCGATAAAAATGAACAACCATCTTTATCTGATGTTCCCGTTGTACTCACTCGAGAACAGGTAAAAGTTTATCTCGGTATAAGTGAAAGTACCTATAAACGTAAAGTTAGAGATGGCACATTAAAACCTATCAAAATGCCAGGTGGCGACCGTTTCTTCAAACGCGATCTATTTACCGATTTTCAAGAAAGTATCCGCCGTGGCCGTATCTAAATTACGCATCCGATTTTCGCAAGGGCCAAAATCGGATGCATCCCAAGTACCACGGTTTACTCAAATCTCGAAAAATGAGCAGCAGGCAGTTGCCAATGTCAATGCTAAAACGAACGTCGGCCTCATCAAATCCACGTTAAATAATGTGGAGAAGGTCGCGATAAAAAATATAAAGCTGTTCGAGCACAGCGAGTTCTTTTTATTTAGCTATCAACTTCAGCGCTTATAAAGATTTTATGTACCTATGCCGATTTTTCATCGGTATCCTTGATTTTTTCGTTCTTTTTTATCAAGAAACCTGTAGAGCAAGCTTGAAGACAATTGAAAATACAAAAACAACTGAAAAAAAGAAATAGTCCAGCCGCCAATAAAGCTTTAAAACAAACACATCCTTTACGTCCCAAACCGCTTCGGCAACCTCCTAGCCGTAATACAGCGTCCATACAGCCCCAACACATGTTCAACACAACAAACACCCTACAATAGCACATGAATCAAACAAGAACGGCACAGCAAACACACAACAAAACTCCCCTTCTTAAAGCTTAAACAAGCTCAATGTGGCCCAATTTAGCCCAATTTAGCCCAAAATATTTTCTTGCATTTGCGTTAGTCTAGGTTTGTTCAACATTTGGAGGCACCGGCCGGGCAGCCAAGTGCAATTAAACATTTAAAAAGAAAATATTATGGCAAAATCAATTGAAAACTTCGTAATGCAAGGCGCAAGTGGTAAAGTAGGCAAAATGTTGGTATTTCGTCAACGTGCCGAACAAACAATCATCGCAAAGCGACCTAAAAAGAACACTAAACCAGCTACAGAAGCTCAACTAGAATTTAGAGACCGCTTCACCGAAGCGGCCTATTACGCAAAATCGGCAATCAGCAATCCTGTATTAAAAGACCAGTACCAGGCCAAAACAAAGCCCGGGCAATCGGCCTACAATATCGCATTTGCAGATTATCTAAAAGCTCCAGTGCTCCGTAAAGTAATGGCTGATGAATACATGGGCCAAATAGGCGACACGCTAACATTTAGGATTATCGACAACTTTAAACTACAATCTGTAAACGTTAGGATTTTAGATGAAGATAACAATGTGATTGAACAGGGCGCAGCAACTCTTTTAGAAAATGGTCTCGATTGGCAATACACCGCTACCGTACCTAACCCTACAGTACTAGGCACCAACCTAGAGGTCACCGTCAAAGACACCCCTGGTAATGTGGTAGTATTTAACAACATCATTTCTAGTTAACAAATTTACTAACCGAGGGTTTTTAGTTTTCACCATCAACCTCAATTGTAGGAAGAACCTTAAAACGGTAGAAAGCTGAAAACCCTCATAACCCAAAAACACGAAAGCCCCTCAACTCCCTACAAATTGTCGATATGACGGGGCGGCTGAAAGGGAACATGAGCAGTACAAAAAGCACTGGCATTGCTAAGCACAAAGGACGGCCTTATTGGATTCCGCAGTAGTAGTCAGCGAACCGATAGGAGAAACCTAGAGCTCATAGAGACAAATGTAAAAACAACAAAAAACACTCTATAAACTTATGTAGGAACGTGTATATAGCAGGTACAAGAAATTAGGCAGCCGTGCAATGGAAAGAGAGGAGGGGAGGCATTCTAATTTCGCCAATAAAGTTTTGCTAGGCTAGTATAAGGAAGGCAATACAGCCTAGATTTTTGCTTCTTTTCATCAATGGAAAAGAAGTAGGCCCAGCCGGCTATGAGGCTAAATAACATTAAAAATAGAAGATGCCACCACGGCATAGAGTGGAAACTTAAAACAAACGAAATGAACCACAACCATTACCCAAAAACAAAAAAAAAGAGCAGGAGGGCTAATGCAAAACAACTTGCAGATGCTTCGACTACTTGTCCCGATAAGTCGGGAAGCTCAGCATAACAAACAAAAGCGAAAGGGGGGAGTAGTAACTATTCCTCCCCCTGCCCCCTCCAAAGGGGGACACATGGTGCTTAAGCATTTTGCATATCCCCCTCTCCGAGAGTTTATCCCGACTATTCGGGAGGGCAGGGGGAGGAAAATAACTCCAAAGGGGGATATGTATAGTACAAAAAGCACTGGCATTGCTAATAGCGAAATACGGCCTCAGCGCATCGACGTTAAGAACCGTTTCTCATAGATATTAATTTATGAGAATAAGCTCCATCTTACAATTAAAATCAATAAAAGCGTAAGATGAAAACTAGTCGTAAACAGCGTTAAAAATAAAAAGCTGTTTGAGCGTAGCGAGTTCTTTTTATTTAGCTGTTGCGGCTGGTTTTTAGGAGAGGCGGTGCACCTGTACCGATTTTTCATCGGTAGCCTTGATTTTTTCCTTCTTTTTTATCAGGAAACCTGCAGAGCAAGCTTGAAGACAATTGAAAATATAAAAACAACTGAAAAAAAGAAGATGCCCCTCCGGCATAACTTGTGCCGATTTATCGGTAGAGGAGAAAAAGAAATAGAAACAAACAATATGAACCACAACCATTATCAACTTAAAAAAGCAATAATCAAATGAAAACACTAATTTTAACCCAAAACAAGGCCAGCTTATACCAATATAAGCTGTTAGCAACCTTCGCGTTAGCCTTAACGCTATGGTTAACCATCCCCAACTGGTTACAACCATACCCGCACATCACCTTTGCAGATCCCGGTATCTGGCACCTTATACTATTGGGGATGCTGCTTTGGCTACTTACCCAAGCGCTAAGCACCTACTTATTCCACAAAACACTAATCGTGTTGGGCTTTCCCACAATCAAAACATTGATTTTAGAATTTAACACATTAACAACATGGCAAAAATATATATTATACTATGTGCTCTTTACATTATGGTGGCTAACGCTACTATTGTGTTTAATGGCAATCCTGTAGAGGCCAATCAAGCAAACACCCAAAAAACTAACCAACTACTAAACATCGCAAAATCGCAAATTGGCGTTCGCGAGGCCACGGGCAACAACGATGGGCCACAGGTAGTACAATACCTAGCCTACACGGGCAACAAAAAAGGCGAGCCTTGGTGCGCCGCATTTGTAAGCTGGGTATTTGGGCAGGCGGGCTACCCACAGCCCCGTACCGCCTGGAGCCCCAGTTTGTTCCCGGCAAAGCGTTTGGTTAAAACCGCACAGCCCGGTATGGTTTTCGGCATATACTTTCCAGCTAAAAAACGTATTGCACATGCAGGCATCATAGAAAAAATATACCATAGATGGATATATGCCATAGAAGGCAATACCAATACAAAAGCGAGCAGAGAAGGAGATGGGGTTTACCGCAAGCTGCGCCATAAATATAGTGTAAACGCTGTTGCGAACTGGTTGCCAAAAGAAGGGGGTAAGTATGATTAGGCCATTACTATTGGGCTGCAGTGTAATTATACTTGTTGCCTGTGCCATGCAACGAAAGATAAAAAAGGCCAATACCATCAAAGAGATAACGAACAATAGCGCTGCCGCATCGACGCAATTAAATAAATGGCAAATTGAAGAGCAAAAGGCTTGGCAAGATACTAAGGAGTGGATTTGGATTAAGCCACAAGGAAATTTTAGATGGGGAAAGGATGGATTTGAAGGCCAAGCCAAGGAAATCTATTGGTATCAGCACGGACAACAGCTTGCCCATAAGCTTAAAAGAGATAGCATGGCCCAAACACACCATTTGAGCACTAAAATGCAACAGGAAAAACAAGTCGAGGCTACAGTGAAACAGCAATGGCGCTTGAGCTGGTGGCATGTTTTTGTGGTATTATTTCTAGCATCAGCAACATACCTGTGCTACAGGATGGTAAAGCGGCGTTTTTTTACAATGTTATAGCCGCCAAAGGGGGGGCTTTTCCTAAATCCCCCCTTGGCCTAGTTCTTTTTTCATTTGTAATGAAGTAGTATTTAAATCATTATAAGTTTGAATTGAGCCAAAAGTATAGCGCAACATAGTGGAAAGTGAAAAGCAAGGAATAAAGAACCGAAGTTGCTTGCTTTCATCAAAGCGTCTTTTCGACTGCTTATAGGGAGGAGAAGTCTAGCTCAACCTCAACCTCAGCCTCAACCCTTATTCTTTCAACTTCGGTCATCGGTCATCGGTCTTTCAGCCTTCGGTCTGCCAAATTCTTTTCGTTGCATTGGCAAGTAGCTAGATTTCTCATCGCTATGCTTCCCTCGAAATGACGGAAAAAGGATTGCTCTTCGGTCTTTCAACTTTTATCTTTACTCTTTGCTCCTTGCTCTTTACTCTTTCAACTTCGGTCATCGGTCATCAGTCTTTCAGCTTTAGTCTTTAGTCTTTTAGCTTTCAGCCTCACCCTTAATCTCAACCTTAGTCTTTACTCCTGAAGTTGCTATTGGTTGCTTTAATCAAAGCGTCTTTTCTTTTTCGTTTGAACATTGGTACTTGGTATTTGGCACTTGGTTATTGGTATTTGGTATTTGGTTATTGGTACTTGGTTATTGGTCCTTGGTATTTGGTACTTGGTAATTGGTATTTGTTACTTCGTCCTTGGTTATTGGTATTTAGGAGCAAGGAGTGGGATACCTGTATTTACAGCTTGTATTCCAAACATTGCCTTGAGCTGATCTGTAGTGTGCCCACCTTTGGGGGTGTTTTATTTTGGATGAAGTTTTTAAATACGTTGTATATAAGTGCAGAACAGTTGGAGCTAGGTACGCTGGCCGGCAAAAAATAATTTACTTGTTGAGAACTGGCGTTAATTTTAATTTTATCTTCGCTCTGTGTTAGAAATTATATACAAAGACGAGCATCTTATTGCCATTAATAAGCCTCACGGTTTATTGGTGCATCGTTCTAAAATAGCTAATGATGCCAACGAATTTGCCTTACAGATGTTGAGAGACCAAGTTGGCCGTCATGTAAATCCTACGCACAGGTTAGATAGAAAAACAGGTGGGGTGCTGTTGTTCGCGTTCGACAAGGAAACGGAAATTGCGATGCAAAAGCAGTTTCAGGAAAGTTTGGTGGTTAAAAGCTATTTGGCTATTGTAAGGGGCTATGCGCCACTTGCTATGGAAATTGATTATCCTTTGGCAAAGGAAAACGGCACCTTACAGGATGCGAAAACCAATTTTGTTACTTTGCAGCAGTCAGAAATTCCGTTAGCAATAGGCAAGCACCCAACATCAAGATACAGTTTGGTGAAGGCCAACCCCAAAACAGGGCGAATGCACCAGTTGCGCAAGCATTTTGCACATATTTTTCATCCCATTATTGGTGATAGGCCGCATGGCTGCAATAAACAAAACCGTTATTTTAAGGAACATTTGCAAATGAATACCATGTTGTTGCACGCTTTAGATCTTTCGTTTACTCATCCGGTTAGCCAACAACCCGTTAAAATTGAAGCGACTATACAAAGTGAATTTAAAAGAATGATGGAGTTGATGGGCTTTATACTGTAAAGTAATTTTCTGTCGTTATTTGTGATATTAAATAGATTTATGCCGTTAAAATTCAGATTACTTTCGCTCTCTGCTGCTATTGTATTGTTAAGTAGCTGTTCTTCAATTTATATGCCGGGTGTACCTAACACACCCATGCTTACCACTAAAGGCGAGTTTGCTGCCGGAGCTCATGTTTCTTTAAAAGGCAACTTAAATGTAAACAGTGCCTATGCGTTTAGCGATAAACTTGCTGCTGTAGTTAATTTTGGCTCGTTAAACAACGAGGGGCGAAAAAAAGATGTTAAGCATAACTATTTTGAGTTTGGGGGCGGTTATTTTAAAACGTTTGGCCCTGAAGACAATAGGATATTAGAATTTTATGCAGGCATGGGCACCGCCCACAGCCTACGTACCCATAGAAATTTTGAGGATGGCGTTTTGGTAAGTACCGATGTTTACGATTCGGATTATACCAAAATGTTTGTACAAGCTAATTATAGCTCTAAAAAAACAAGCAAGGTGAATATTTTGGGCGTTAATTTCGGGCTTAACTACGGCACTGCATGGCGTTTAAGCTTTGTGTCAACCAAAAACTTCAAACTGAATAATGTGCCACAACTAAACGAAGACAATATATTTATTGAACCTGTTTTTTTTACCAGAATGGTACTGAGCGAGCATTTTCAGTTACAATATACGAGTGGTAGCAATATAGGGCTCAGAAGTAGGAAGTTTTTAAATGCGGGCCACTCTGTGTTTACTGTTGGTGCGGTATTAAATATTGGGGGCAAGCCACAAATCAAATAATTGCTATTTTTGAAGTATGCCAAAATACTTCTTAGTTTTTTTACTGCTCCCCATAACTGCTTTTGCCCAACTTACTTTTGAGCAGAAAATAAAGGCTATGCCCATTACCGAATTGGATCATGGGCTGAAGTTAACATTTGACCAGCCAGAAATCTCGGCACTAAAGCCTACAAAAATTATTATTTATGCCTTGCCTAATGGCAATACTACTGCCCAAACCTTTGGCAAAAAACTGGCCAAAGGCGATGATTGGCATTTCGATATCCAGCATATTGGTGCGCAAACGGCCTTTGTAAGAAATGCTGAAAAAAGGAGCAATTACATTGTGGTTTACCTTGAAAATAATTTGAAAAGTTGGCCACAATGGCGTAGGCAAACCCATAATGCCGACAGTATTATTGCTGGTATTGTTACTCATATTTATCAGAAATACCAGGGTTTAAAGCCTTTGATAACTTTAAATAGCCATAGTGGCGGCGGCAGTTTTATTTTTGGTTTTATAAATGCAGGGCTGCAATTGCCAAATTATGTAGAACGGATTGTTTTTTTAGATGCTACCTACGGTTACGAAACTGCAAAGCATGGCCAAAAGATAAAAGACTGGTTAGCTAAAAAAGGCAAAAGCTTACAGGTAATAGCCTATAACGATAGTGTGGTGGTTTATAACGGTAAGCCCTTAGTGTCGGCAAAGGGTGGTACTTGGTACCGAAGTAAATTAATGGCGCACGACTTAGGGAAACTGCAATTAAAGGAAACCGAAGTGCAAATAACTTGGGCAAACCGAAGGGGCACTACGTCATTTATTTTACTGAAAAACCCAGAGGCCAAAATATTTCATACTGTATTGGTCGAAAAAAATGGTTTTGTTCATTCTTTATTTAATGGCACCAAATTGGCGAATAAAAACTATAGGTTTTGGCAGGAGAGGGCTTATGCAGACTTTATTTTAGAGTAATGGAAAAAGCAGTGGGAAAATGGCGAAAAATAATTCATGTTGATATGGATGCTTTTTATGCTTCGGTTGAGCAGCGAGATTTTCCTGAATTGAAAGGTAAGCCTTTGGTAGTTGGTGGTTCGCCAGAGGGCAGGGGCGGTGTGGTTGCTACGGCAAGTTACGAAGCTCGTGCTTATGGCATACGGTCGGCCATGTCATCTAAAAAGGCACAACAGCTCTGTCCTTATGCTATTTTTGTTTATCCACGTTTTTCGGCCTATAAAGAGGTTTCGAGGCAAATTAGAGCAATCTTTAGTAGATATACCGATTTGATAGAACCACTTTCTTTAGATGAAGCTTATTTAGATGTTACAGAAGATAAACTAAACATCGGCTCTGCCATTACCATTGCCGAAGAAATTAAAAAGGCAATTAAAGAGGAACTGCATTTAACCGCATCGGCCGGAGTTTCTATCAATAAGTTTGTGGCTAAAATAGCTTCAGACATGAATAAGCCCGATGGCTTAACTTTTATTGGCCCTTCGAAAGTGGAGCAGTTTATGGAGAAGCTACCCGTGGAGAAGTTTCATGGTGTGGGCAAGGTTACCGCACAGCGGATGAAAATGCAGGGCATTAGAAAGGGAAGTGACTTAAAGAAATTATCGGAAGAGCGGCTTACGCTGTTGTTTGGAAAATCTGGCAAATTCTTTTATAACATTGTGCGTGGCATTGACCACCGTGCTGTAAAACCCGACAGAGAAATTAAATCTATTAGCTCTGAAGATACTTTTAGCTATGATTTGGATAAAGGCAGCGAACTTTATGACCACCTGCTACGAATTACCCAAAATGCATTTAAACGGGTAAATCAGTATCAAATGTTTGGTAGAACTATAACGGTGAAGGTAAAGTTTGCAGATTTTAAGCAAATAACTCGTAGTGCTTCTTACGACTATGCCATTACAGATGAAAATGAAGCTATTTTGCTTGCCAGAACATTAGTAGAAAATGCTGATTTTGAAGGAAAGAGTGTAAGGTTATTAGGTGTTGGTTTCTCTAACTTCCATGAACCAAAAATGAGAAGTAGGATAGAAGGGAGGCAGCCTACATTATTTTAAAACAAATAGAGAGAGCTTAAAGAAGCTCTCTCTATAAAACCCTACTAAAGTTTTTATTATTGTACAACTAACTTAATAGTGCGATCTTTTACTTTGAGTAAATAAATACCTTTGGGTAAGTTTTGGTTAAAGTTTAACACTCCATTACCATTAGTGAAATTTATTTTTTCTTTTACGATGCTTTTTCCGCTAATATCATTTACTGTTACTTCTTGTAAGCCCTCTAAGTTTACGTTAGTAATATTTACCATATTGGTAGTTACCGGATTTGGATAAACATTAATCGCCGTGTTTGATATATTAAAGTTTACGCCTACCGCTTCAGATAAATAACTTGTTTTGCCATCTGTGTCGGTAGTTTTAACGCGATAATAGTTGTTGCCCTGAAAAGGATTTTTATCTATCCAATTATAAAGCGCATTGGAGGTGTTTTTAGCTGTTAAAGAAACTAAAGTTTTAAATTTACCATCTTCACTTGCTCTTTGTAGCTCATGTGCCAATACGTTTTGTTCTCCTGTGGTTTTCCACTGTAAGCTGATGCCTTTTTCTTGCTTTTTAGCAGCTAAGCCTAATGTATTAAGTGGTAATGGCGAAATTGATGTTTTGTAACTTACAAAGTTAGTAGCTGGTAAGTCACCTGCTACTGCAAACCTTCCTCCAAAGAAAAATCCTTTAGGAGTTATGTTCATCGCATGAATATCAAAATCATAACCAGGAAATCCTTTATCATCAAAAGTACTCCATGTACTTGTGCTTAAATCCCATTTTGCAATACCTTTGGCGCTAAGATTTGCTCCACCGATGTTTCTAACGGTATTTAACCCAGTTACATATAAGAAATTACTAGCTACTGCAAGGCTATTTACTGAAGTTCCGCTTGTCTGTAAGCCTAATATACTCCATGTATTGCTAACCGTGTTCCATTTAGCAATAGAACGTGCCATTACTTTTTCATCATCAGCATTTAAAACTTGATTAAAACTTCCACCTACATATAAGTCTGTACCAACAGCACATAAAGCCTTTACCTCATTATTAGTTCCACCATTTAGGGCACTCCAAGTGTTGCTAGTTGTATTCCATCTTGCTATGTTGGCAACATCAACACTCTCGTCATTAGAATTTTTTGCTGAGGTAAATACACCTCCAACGTACAAATCGGCGCCTATGATCGCTAGCGTATTTACCTGTGGTGGAAAATTTCTAAATAATCCTTTTCCTAAGCTGCTCCATGTAGTGCCATCAAATTTTGCTATTATACTAGCTTCAATGTTATCCATTTTTACAAAATCGCCACCCACATAAATATTAGTATTAGCAATTAGTATTGTTCTTACCGTACTATTAGGTCCTACACCATTGGTGAGTTTGTTCCATGTGGTGCCATTCCAGGTAGCCAAATTTTTAACACTGCTGTGTCCGCTTATAGTAAATGAGCCGCCAACGTAAAGGTCATTTTCTTTAAAAGCTAAGGTATATACTGTACCAGTTATGTTATTAGTACTCACTTTACTCCAGGTACTACCATCCCATTTTGCTAAATTATCTATGTTATTAGAGGTTTTAAAATTACCGCCTACATAAATATCATTTCCGTTTACTGCAATGGTAAATACTTGGCCAACAAGAAATTGATCTGATAATGAACCCCATTTATCCTCAGCTAGATTATATTGGGCTATGTTTTGAGTGGCGGGAGTAGCACTTCCTACACCACTAAATATTCCACCAATAACAAGCTCTGAACCTAGAAATGCCATTGCACTAACAGTTGCTGTTTGATGGTTACTTGGGTTATCTGTGCCACTTTTAACATGAACCCAAGAAGTTCCAGCTAATCTCGCAACTCTAGATACTCCAGCGCCTCCGTTAAATCTATAAAAATTCCCTCCTACATATACTTGCCCCTGAGGTGATATTGCAATAGAGGTTACAGGTGTTCCCCTTAATGTTTCTAAAATCCCACCAAGATTACCGCTGGTTAATTTATGCCATGCACCTGTGTTCATGTCTAATTTTGCAATAGAACCTATGCTATTAATGATAGTATTCTTCGTATTATCAGTAACGTTAGGAAAAGTAACACTGTTAAAATTCCCCCCTACATATAAAGAATTATCATGTAATGCCAGGGCATAAACCATACCATTTAAAGTACCCAGGCTATTCCAGGTTGTACCGTTCCATTTTGCTAATGCTCTCGCATCAACACCGTCTATACTAGTAAAACTTCCTCCCATATATAAGTTTGTACCGTCTACAAGAAAAGTATTTACGTTACCGTTGGCACCAGTTCCAAACGTACCCCATGCAGTTCCGTCCCATGTTGCAATTCTATTTGCAGTAACACCATCTGCTTGTGTAAATTCTCCGCCGACGTATAAATTATTCCCTAATACGGCCAATGCAAAAACTGCGCTATTAACACCTCCGGTAAGAGCACTCCAGTTTGTGCCATCAAATTTTGCAATATTTTTTGCTGGCAGCACTTCGTTAATAGAACTAAAGCGTCCTCCTATATATATATCATTACCAGAAATTGCTATGGCATTTATAATATTGCTATTTTGAAAGTCCTGCGTCAATAAAGAACTCCATTTTCCCCCACTTTTTTTGTAAAGATTTCTACCACCTACATATAGGTCATTTCCGCTAACGGCAATACATTTAATTTCATCGGGAGCAAAGTGGCTTGAAGGTGAATTATCCCAACCTTCTTGTATGGCACCATCTTGATTAGCAACTGGCAAAAAAACAGGCATTCCGTTTTTTGAATGGCCCAGTTTAAAGCCTTGCGCATTAAAACTTCCTTTTGTACCTTGTTTCATAGTCCCATCTGCATTAAGTACCTCTGCCAACATACGCTGGCTTTTTTCTAAGGTATCAATACTAGTGGCATTTGCTACTGTAACATTTAGTAACAACAGCACATACACGGCAAAGTGCTGCATCAAATTGTAAACTTTCATCATATTTATATTAATTATTGAGTTTTTTTGTGCTTCTTAAAAAAAGACAGATAATTTTGGAAGAAACACTGTTTAAGAGAGCGTAACAAACTGTATATATTATTTTGTTAAAAAAATATATAGTATTTAGCTATACAATTTAGATTATGACTTAACAAATAGCACAAACTCCTTTTACATCGGTAAGCTTTCTTCTTCTTTTAGGAAGCTTTTTTTGATAAATGAAACTATTAGTTGTTTACATTTACAGTTAGAAGATCAGCATTTTCTGCTAAAATTTTCATTTTTTGTAAATCTGTTAATTTCGAAAACTTTAACTTTTCCATCTCAAAATCATTGTAAGTCTCTATGTTAACCTTTTTTCCTATTTGCTGAAGTAAACTAGTTACATCCTTATAACAAGTAGTTACCGGATCTACATATTTTAACAGTTGTAACTCCTTCTTTTACGCCATTTTGACTATCCATAAAAGCTTCACTTCTTTGTAGCTTTTTTTCTTTTTCTATGTCTTGCAGTTTTTCGCGATCAACTACGGTAAATCTTTTGGTTGCTACGAAGGTGTTTAATACCGTTTCCTGAATTATTTTCGCATCAGAAGCAGAAACGTTGTTTTCGTTAAACGTAATTGGAATGATGGCTACAGCTATTCTATCCTGTGCAACTACAGAATAAGAAGTGAATGATAGTAGTAAAATGAACAGTCTTTTTTTCATTATTTTTTTGTGATGTTTTATATTAAATGTCATTGCAAATGTATAGGTGTGCTAAGGGCTTTTTTTGGTAAAAACTGCGCAAAAAGTTGGTGTTTTTAACGCATCTTTAGCCTACTAAAAGTCAAAAAAACAGCCCTGTTTAGTTTTAAAGCTAAACAGGGCTGTTTTTTTGTTATTAAACAATAAGATTTATTTTTTAGCCGATGAAGGAGGGAAGCCAAAATGTTTTTTGAAAACTTTACTGAAATAAACTGGGTCTTCAAACCCAACTGCCCACGAAACATCTGTAACACTCTCACCATTTTTTAACATTTCAACAGCTTTTATAAAACGAATGTTACGGATAAAATCGGCAGGAGTTTTTCCTGTAATGGTTTTCAGCTTTCGGGTAAGCTGACTAACAGATAGAAAAACGGCTTCGGCCAAAATGTTTACACCAAACTGCGCATTGGAAAGGTTTCCTTCAACCGATTGGGTCAAATCGTCTATAAATTTTCTGTCGCGGCTGTTCAATTCTGGTGTTTCTTCTACCGTTGGCGTGGTATTTCCCTCAAACTTTTTGCGGAGTAGCTCTTTAAAGCTCAGAATGTTTTTTACACGCAACTTTAGTTCTGCCAGTGAAAACGGTTTGGTAATATAATCATCAGCTCCTGTTTCTAAACCAGCAAGCTTATCTTTTTGCTCTGCTTTTGCTGTAAGCAATAACACGGGGATGTGCGAGGTAGCTACACTGCTTTTCAGCGTTTGGCACAGTTCAAAACCATCTGTATCGGGCATCATCACATCACTGATAATCAAATCCGGCAATAATTCTTCTGCCAACATTAACCCATCTTTACCATTTGCTGCTGCTACATAACGGTATTCATCTCCCAAATTTTGAATTATAAAATTCCGTAACTCGGACTGGTCTTCCACAATAAGCAATAGGGGAAGCTCTATGTTTTGCTGCTCATTTTCAGTGTTAACCACTTGATTTTCTTCTCTAACAGGAAAAGCAATGTGCTGCCCGGCAGCAACTGTATTTTCTTGATCTTCTGTTTCAGCGCTTTCGAGCCAAAAAGTAAAAATACAACCACCTTCGGCAGGCGAATTTACCATAACATTACCGCCATGTAGTATTGCCAGCTCTTTTACCAAAGCCAGCCCAATGCCAGAGCCCGCATAACTGCGCTGTCCGGGTTCATCTACCTGATAAAAACGGTCGAAAATTTTAGGCAAATGATCTTGTGCAATACCTTTTCCTGTATCGGTAACGGTTACAAAAAACTTGCTGTCGCTGTAATCTAAGGTAGCAGTTACGCTTCCAGCAGATGGCGTGTATTTAATAGCATTAGAAATTAAATTGGTAATGATAACCGCCAAAGCTTCTGAAGAGTAGATAAACGGATTTTCGGACAAGAGTTTTGTATTTTCGGTGTGTTGCAGCCTTAGCGAAATACCATGCTGTTGCGCATAAGAATGAAAAGACTGCACCAACATACTCGCTTCGTTCAGCACATTTCCTTTTTTGTATTGGAGATTATATTGTCCACTTTCCATTTTAGAGAGATCTAGTAACTGATTAATTAGATTAAGCAGTCTTTTCCCGTTTTGTTCCATTTCTTCAAAATGAGAAAAATCTTCTTTTCGTCCGCTTTCTTTTAATACCTCTAAATGGCCGTTAATTAAGGTGAGCGGCGTTCTAAATTCATGAGAAATGTTTGCCAAAAAGCGGGATTTGAACTGTTCGGTCTGCTTAATAGTTTCCATTTCCCTGCGTTGCAATTCCAGATTTTGCTTTTCTATTTTTAAGCTTTTATTTCTCAATCTGAAAAAATAGAAGGCAAAAACAGCGAGCACAAGCATAAGCCCCAATCCGACGGCGGCTACGTTTCTCTGTAGATTTTTAGTTTTAAGTTCTGCTTGGATGACAGCCGCCTTTTTTTCATATTCATAGCCCATAGATGCCTGCAGGCTTTTCTTTTCGTTCTCTTGGTTCACCAGGGTGTCACGAAGTGCGATATACCGTTTGTAGTTTCCGTAAGCATCTTTATAATTGTTAAGGGAACTGTCTGCTAGTGTCGAGTTGTAGTAAATGTCTCTAATAAGGCTCTTTACACCTATTTTCTTAGCAAGAGCTAAGGCCTTTTCATAGTATTTTTTCGCAGATGCCGACTTGTTTAACTTATGCTCTACAAGCCCGATATTATTGTAAGAACTTGCAACCCCCGAATTATCCCCAATTTCTTCATATATTTTTAGGCCTGCGAAATAATTTTTTAGTGCTTCGGGATACTTGCCCTGTCCCTTGTAGATAAGCCCTATGCTGATATAAGCGCCTGCAATTTCCTGTTTGTCTCCGAGCTCTTTTTTTATTTCAAAAGATATATTATGATTTTTCAGCGCTTCGGAATACTTGCCTTGATGATTATAAATATCTCCAATATTATTATAAGCCATTCCAATTCCATGTTTATCGCCTATTTCTTCATATTTTTTTAAGGCTAAGAAATAATTTTTTAGTGCTTCGGGGTATTTGGCTTGATTTTTATAAACAATCCCGATGTTGTTATAAGCATGTACAATTCCTTTTTTATCACCGATTTCTTCAAATAATTTTAAGCTTCCAAAATAATTTTTCAGAGCTTCAGGATAATTTCCTTGATAGTTATAAACAATTCCGATGTGGTTGTAAGAGTCTGCAGTTCTAAGTTTATCTCCGATTTCTTCCCATTTCTTTAAAGCCTCTGAGAATTTTTTTAGTGCTTCTGGATAGTTACTTTTATATGCAAAAACCATCCCGATGAGGTTGTAAGCAATTGCTTCGCCAAATTTATAATCCAGCTCTTCTGAGATTTTTAGGGCTTTTTGGGCATAGCTTATTGCAAGATCTAATTGTGTTTCCCGTAGGTAAAGGACAGACAGGTCATTCATCCGCTTTGCCGTTAAGGTATCAGACGAAGATTGTTTTTGAAGAATAGCCGTGAGCGAATCTATCTTTCTTTTCTGTATTAAATGATGTTCTTGTGCAAAAAGCGAGAGATTAACGAAGAAAACAAGAAATAGAATAACAAGACGAGCGAAATGAGATTTTAACATACGATTAGGAACTTAATAAAAATAAAGTCGTAAAGGATGTAAAAATATTTTTGAGAAACAAATAGTATCTATTGGAATAAAATTTAATCCTTAATTAACGTGTGGTTAACTCGTTGAAATTAAATTTGTTAATAAACAAAAGATAATGAAGGTTAATTTTATTCTTATTGCGGTAGCTATTGTAGCAATTTTAGGGTTTATCTACTTTTTGGTAAAGAGAAACCATAAAGAAAGACCAAAAAGATTTGGAGAATGAGCTAAACCAAAAAGAACTAAAGCCAGACAAGCATAGCGGAGATCATATTTAAGGCTATTTGGGCAACTGTTCAATAGCTATGTCCATTGGTGGCGATGATAGGGCTTCTAAAAAAGCAATAAGGGCTTTTCTTTCTCTAATTGTCAGCATAATTCCTCTTACTAATTTATCATTTTTGGGCAGTAAAGGATCGTTTTCCTGACCAGGCTTTATTTCGTGTTCGGGCATGCCCATATTATAAAGCACCATTAGGCTATCCATGTTTTTTACCGAACCTCGATGAAACCACGGACCGGTTTTAGTTACGTTACGCAGTCCGGGTGTTTTAAATTTGCCTACATCTCTGGTATTTTTGGTGATGTTATACAAACCTAAATCTTCATTTTTTGTGCCATATTCGGTTAGGCCTATGTTATGAAATTCTTTATCGGTAAAGTAGGCACCGTTGTGGCAATTCATACACCTGGCTTTGGTTCTAAACAAATGCAGGCCTAGTAATTGTTGGTCGGTTAATGCAGCTTTATCTCCGTTTAAAAATTTATCGAAATTGGTTTCTTGGCTTACAATAGTTTGTTGAAAGGTGGCCAAACTTTCGAAAATACGCTGATTAGTTATTTGTGATGTACCAAATGCCTCAATAAAGTGGGTGTCGTAACCTTTTATTTTCGATAATTTTCGAGGTAACAATTTTAAATCTTGGTTCATCTCATTATGGGCAGTTATGGGGCCTTTGGCTTGTTCTATTAAACTTTTTGCTCTTCCGTCCCAAAAGAAACTGTTGTAAATCCATACATTTTCTAGCGATGGCGCATTGCGAATATTGGGCAGTTGTTCATTACCTATAGACACTTCTTTGCCGTCTGCCCAATGCAAGGCGGGGTTATGGCAGGTAGCGCAAGAAATTTGATTAGAACCAGAAAGTCTCGTGTCGAAAAACAACAACTTGCCTAGCTCTACTACTTTCTTTATCGAATCGTTAGACAAATTAATAGGAGAGGGTTGTACTACTGCGAGTTCTTGGAAAGCTATGCCTTTATCTACGTTGGGTTTTGGCCAGTAACGGCTAGGTTTAGAATATATTTTTCTTAAGGAAGCTAGCGTTAGTTCGTCAGTGTTCCAATTAGAGCCTTTGAAAGAAATAAATAGCAAACAACTAAAAAGAAAGCTGAGGCCAAGTAGCACTTTGTTCATTGGTGTAAAAATAGCAAATTGTGCCTGATCTAAAGCCTATCCTGATGAAGATCAGTTTTTATGCTTGCAGCCAATTTCTTAGTGCGATTTTGAAATCTAATAAACAGTAGGATAGAGGCAGTTAGCAAGCCAAAAGTTAATCCGTACCAAATGCCTTTTACGCCCATCCCAAACTCAAAACACAATAAATATCCTACCGGAATACCAATTACCCAATAAGAAAGAAATGTAATAAAAGTAGGCATGTTTACATCGCCCAAGCCTCTTAAAACACCTAAGCCAACCACTTGTGTACCATCAAATAACTGAAAAAAACCTGCTATTATTAACAGTTGTGCGGCAATGGCAACAACTGTTGTATCGCTAGTGTAAATATAAGGCAGGTAATTGTTGGCTAACATAAAAATCAAAGCGGTAATAGACATAAAAACAATCACAATGTGATAACTGGCAATAGCCGATAAACGTAAACCAAAAAAGTTTTTGCTGCCAAAGTTGTTGCCTGTTTTAATAGTTGCCGCATTGGCTATACCCGTAGCCAACATGTAGGTAAAAGCGGCTAAAGACAATGCCGTAAAATGTGCCGCTTGCTCTACTTTACCTATGGTGCCGATTAATATGCCTGCACCGCTAAATGCACTAATTTCAAAAGAATACTGCATGGCAACAGGCGCACCTAGTTTTGCTATTTTTTTAATTCTTGAAGTATCGAACGAAAATAACTTAAAATCAGTTAGATATGTTTTAATATCTTTAGCATTAAAAACATAAGTGCCCATTGCTATTGCCATTAAAATACGGTCAATTAAGGTGCTTAAACCTACACCGCTAACGCCCATTGGTGCAATGCCAAACATGCCCTTTACAAAAATAATTCCTAACACCACATTAATTACATTGCCCCAAATAGAAATCATCATGGCTTGTTTAGTAAAGCCTAAGCCCTCGGTAAATTGTTTAAATGCCTGAAAAATCATTAATGGAAATATGGATATTCCCAAGTATTGTAAATAGGGTTTAGCATGTAAAACTACATCTGGTGCTTGCCCTAAATGATCAATTACTTTGTGATAAACTATTAACACTAATCCGTAAAGGATAATGCTTGCCAAGGTGTTAATTAATAAGCTATTGGATAGTAAACGACCACATTCTTCCTTGTTTTTACTGCCATTAGCTTGTGCAATTAGTGGCGTTAATCCATAAGAAATTCCTAAACCCAATACTAAGATTAGCATAAATAAACTGTTTACCAACGAAACAGCTGCCAATTGTACTGTACCTGCAAAATGTCCAACAATCATACCGTCGGCCATGTGCACCAATGTATGCCCAAGTTGTGAAAGTACAATAGGTAAAGCCAAAATAAGGTTGTCTTTGTAGTACGCTTTGTACTTGCCAAATGAATAAGTGAACATAGGACGCAAAAGTCGGAAATTGTTTTCAGTTAACAATTGTCCATATCTAGTTTTCAGTCTGTAAGATGTCAACTTTACAACATGCAGCCTTAATTTGCCAAAACGTAATATTCTTCTTTTTCTGTAATACGAGGTGAAATAATACCAGATAAAATTAGGTTGATAATAATTTTCTGTGCTTTTTTATAGGCGCTCCTGGTAAGTTTACTAAACTCTTTTAAGGTAATACGACCATTGGCAGCAAGGTATGCTAACAATAATTTTTCTTGTGCAGAATAAGCGATAAAAGTTCCCTTGTTTTCTTTATCTTTCTTCAGTACCTCTATCATTATTTTGCTGGCTAAAACACTTTTATCCTGTATCCTAAAATAAGCCCACCATTTTCCTTGTTCATCTAGGGCGTAATGAGGTTTGGTGTCGCTTTTAGGAATATCGGCCACTAAAACCAGTTTGTCTTCTACTATATATTCTTCAAAACTAGGCTCAATAGCAGGCTTGCAAAATTCATGCGCCGCTTTGTTAATCATGTATTTTTCTTCTTCTTCGGCCTTTACCCCTTTAATAGTTCCATCGTCGGCCACGCCAATTAAAAGTTTGCCGCCTTTATTGTTAGCAAAGGCAACTAATGTTTTGGCAATCTTTTCAGCATTACTAATGGTCTTCTTAAAATCTATACTTACGTTTTCACCTTCAAGTATCAGTCTTTTAATATTCATTTTAGGTTAATTTGATGAAGCGATGAAAAAATTAAACTTTGTACTTCACACTTTCAACTTTAAATAGCTACACGTTGTTTTTCGTTAGGAAATTTAATTCTCAAATATACCTCGTTCATTACCGTGGCACACAGTTCTCCGTGTTTGTTAAAGAGCTCCATAGGGTAGGCCTTTACAAATTTACCATGTTCGTTTAGCGCCTGCTCGGCTTCGGCAATCATTTCATCCGTTATTTTTATGGTAAAATATAAAGTAGTAAGCCCAGGCTTTAGGTATTGAATGGATGCACTTTTTAGCCAAACTCTGCATTTATAGCCTTTCCGTTGCATTAACTGATCAAACAAAATGGCATAAAAAGGATCTGTAGCGGCATAAATAGTACCACCAAAAATAGAACCGTTGTAATTTCTATTAACTACACTATTGCTAATTTTTACATCAACACCTTTAAAATCCTTATGGAATTTTCTTACCCAAATACGCTGAAACAGTAAGGGTGGATATAAACTTAATGCCCATTTTAGGGTACGCTCAGAAACCATCATGATTTTTAAATATCACAATTTGTATTGAAGTATAAAAACATTGTGCAAAACTTAACTGGAGTGTAACTGGCTAGTTGTAGATTCATCGCTATAGCCTGTTCAAAAATTCCGATAATTCATCGTATTGATAAAATCTGTATATCTGTGGCTTTTTTTAATCTAAAAGCTGTGTTTTGTAACAATTATGGCATATCTAAAACTTTTCCACAATGGGCTTTAAAGTGTAGCTTATTTTGCTAAATTCGCAAGGTTATAATAAAACATAATAATCTTGTGGTTGGCGATTAGCGAATAGCGATAAAACGCTTGACGCGTTACTCCAAACGCAAAACACAAAAAACTTATGGCAGAAGATTTAGAAAATCAAGAGAACGATAAGATTATCCCCATTAATATCGATGAGCAGATGCGAACTGCCTATATCGATTATTCGATGTCGGTAATTGTGAGCAGAGCATTACCCGATGTGCGTGATGGTTTAAAGCCGGTACACCGTAGGGTACTTTATGGTATGCAAGACCTAGGTGTAGGTGCTGGCAAACCGTACAAAAAATCGGCACGTATTGTGGGTGAGGTGTTGGGTAAATACCACCCGCACGGAGATTCATCTGTATATATGACCATGGTGCGTATGGCCCAGCCTTGGAGCTTGCGCTACATGATGGTAGATGGACAAGGTAACTACGGCTCCGTTGATGGCGACTCGCCAGCGGCAATGCGTTATACCGAGGCTCGTTTCCATAAAATTGCAGAAGAAATGTTGGCTGATATCAATAAGGATACGGTTGACTTTCAAAACAACTTTGACGACTCGTTGCAAGAACCAACAGTATTACCGGCAAGGGTACCAAACCTTTTAGTTAATGGATCTTCGGGTATTGCGGTAGGTATGGCAACCAATATGGCGCCACATAACCTAACCGAAGTAATTAATGCAACTATAAATTTTATCGATAATAGAGAAATTACTATTGCCGAGCTAATGAAATTTATAAAAGCGCCAGATTTCCCTACGGGAGCCATTATTTATGGTTATGCTGGTGTACAAGAAGCTTTTGAAACAGGTAGAGGCCGTATTGTAATGCGTGCCAAAGCTGAAATTGAAACAATTAAAGATCGCGAGGTAATTATCGTTACCGAAATTCCTTATCAAGTTAACAAAGCCATGATGATTGAGCGTACTGCTGAATTGGTTGGCGAGAAAAAAATTGAAGGAATTTCGAACATCAAAGATGAGTCTAATAAAGACGGTATCCGCATTGTTTACGAAATTAAACGTGATGCGAACGCAAGTATCGTTTTAAACAACCTGTTTAAGCAAACGGCATTACAAACCTCATTTAGCGTAAATAACATTGCACTGGTAAATGGCCGTCCGCAGTTATTAAATCTTAAAGACCTTATACATCATTTTGTTGAACACAGACACGATGTAGTTATTCGTCGTACTCGTTTTGAGTTGGCAGAGGCCGAAAAACGTGCACATATTTTAGAAGGTTTATTAATTGCTTTAGATCACATTGAAGAAGTAATTAAACTCATTCGTGCTTCTAGCACTCCAGATGAGGCTAGAACAGGGTTGATGGAGAAATTTGGTTTGAGCGACATTCAAGCTCGTGCTATCTTAGACATGACCCTCCGTAGGTTAACCGGACTAGAGCGTGATAAAATTAAAGAAGAATATGCCGAATTAATGAAAACTATCGAATGGTTAAAATCTGTATTGGCAGATGAAGGCCTTCGTATGCAAATCATTAAGGATGAATTGACGGAGATTTTAGATAAATATGGCGATGAACGTAGGACAACCATTGTTCACTCGGCAGAAGATATGAGTATGGAAGACTTCATCGAAGACGAAGAAGTTGTAATTACCATTTCTCATGAAGGATATATTAAACGTACACCAGCAACAGAATATCGTACACAAGGTAGGGGTGGTAAAGGTTCGAAAGGAAGTGATTCTAGGAATGAAGATTTTATAGAACACTTGTTGATTGCCACTAACCACAATTACATGTTGTTCTTTACCGAAGCTGGTAGGTGCTTCTGGCTAAGGGTTTACGAAATTCCGGAAGGAAGTCGTCAAAGTAAAGGACGTGCTTTACAAAACATCATCAATATCCCTAAAGAAGAAAAAGTTAAAGCTTACATCAAGGTTAAAAACTTGAAAGACCAAGAGTATTTAGAGAACAACTTTATCGTTATGTGTACTAAAAAAGGTACCATTAAGAAAACTTCTCTAGAGGCTTATTCTCGTCCACGTGTTAACGGTATCAATGCCATTAACATTAACGAAGGCGATCAATTATTGGAAGCAAGCTTAACTACCGGAAGCAGCGAAATTGTAATGGCATTGCGTTCTGGTAGGGCAATTCGTTTCAACGAAAGCACCGTTAGACCAATGGGCAGAACTGCAACGGGTGTGCGTGGTGTAACTTTAGGGCACGATAAAGACGAAGTTGTTGGCATGATTGCTGTAAACAGTAGCGATGCAACTATCTTGGTGGTTTCTGAAAAAGGTTACGGAAAACGTACCGATATTGAAGATTACCGTGTAACCAACCGTGGTGGCAAAGGTGTTAAAACCATTAACGTTACCGATAAAACTGGTGAGCTTGTAGCCATTAAAAATGTAACCGACGCTGACGATTTAATGATCATCAATAAATCTGGTATCGTTATTAGAATTGCCGTAAGCGAACTCAGGGTAATGGGAAGAGCCACGCAAGGAGTGAGGCTAATTAGCTTAAAAGGTAACGATGAGATTGCCTCGGTAGCTAGAATTGACCATGAAGATGAGGAAGAAGTTGACGAACAATTGGGCGGCGAAGAAACACCAAACAATGAAACAAGTAGTGAAAATGCTACAGAAGAATAAACAAATAACTTAATTTTAAAATAAGTCCATCATGAAAAATTGTAATTAGTAATAAAAACAATATCATGATGGATTTTAACGTTTAAACAACAAAATTTATAATTGAATGAAAAAGTTAATTTTAAGTGTAGGTATCATGAGTTTGTCAGTATTTGCCTACGCCCAAAAATCTGAAGTTTCCGAAGCAAAAAAATCTTGGGATTTATTTCAGGCAATGAACCAAGCACAAAATCTTAAGAAAAATTTAGAAAATTTAAATAAAGGTTTGGCACATACAGATTTAGCTATTGCTCACGAAAAAACTAAAAACCTGGCCGAGCCTTGGGCTTTAAGAGCTTCAATGGCATCGGCAGTGGCTTTATTAGATACCCTTAACGATGCAAATGCATTGGCAAAGCAAAAAATTGCCGAAGAGGCAATTGTGAAAGCTACCGAATTAGATAAAAAAGGTGATCAAAAAGAAAACCTTGCAAATGCTCAGATTAACATCGCAAATGCAATTCAAACTAGAGCTATTAGGGCTTATAATAAAAAAGATTTCGCTACAGCGTTTAAAATCTTCACTGAAATTACAGAGAAAAACCCTACAGACACTTCAATGTTTCTAAATGCTGGTGTTGCAGCTAAACAAGCGGGGAATTATGCTGGTGCTGTTAAAAATTTCAAAAAAGTAATTGCTTTTAATGTTCCAGAAGCTAAAAATCTTTTTTTAGAAGCTATTAATATAGAGTTAGTTAATTTAAAAGATACTGCTGCTGGTTTAGCTTCAATTGAGGAAGCCTTGGTTAAATTTCCTGATGACCCTGATTTTGTAGGTACTCAAACAGATATTTATATTGTAAGAGGAGAAATTGAAAAATCTCAAGCTTCGTTAAATAAATTAGTAGCAAAAGACCCTAACAAAGCAATTTATCAATTCTTACTAGGAGAAACCTATTACAAACAAGCACTAGGTGTTCAGAACGAGAGGGTAAAGTTAGATGCTAAAAAAGTAAAAGAATATAATGCCTTAACTGCTAAAATGACGGCTCTAATTGACAAGTCGTTACCATTTTATAAAAAAGCATTAGAACTTGACCCTAAGGCAGTACATACTTTAGAAGCATTGAAACAAATTTATGCTTTTAAAAATGACACCAAAGCTTATGAAGAAACGAACAAGCTTTTAAAAGCCTTACCTCAAAATAATAATTGATCGTAAAATCAGTTGATAAAAGGGAGATAATTAAGTTTTATCTCCCTTTTTTAGTTACTTTGCATAAAGCTACATCACAATGCATAAGATATTCTTTAACATTCTTGTACTTCTAATTACAAGCAATTTGGCGTTTGCCCAAAGTTCTCAGCTAAAGACTGCCAATAACAGCCTTGCCAAGCTACAAAAAAGCATAGCCGATAAAGCTGATATTAAAAAACAGTTAACCATTATAGGAGAGGGGATTAAAGCTGTTGAAATAGCAGAAAAAGATCGAAAAACCAAAAATTGGCCAGAAACTTGGGCTATAAAAGCATACTTATGTTCTTATGTTGCCCTTATAGATGATAATGAAACTAATGCCGAAAAATACTTTTTAGCGGCAAAAGGTGCATTAACGAGCGCCCAAAAACTCGATAAATTTCAGTCTAACACCGAGCTGATCCAAGCTGCAGAACATAACATTTATGTGAAAATGCAAGAAAAAGGCACCGTTGCTTTTCAACAGAATGATTTTATTACCGCATATGAACTCCTTAAGAGTGTAAGTGATTTTATGCCTGCCGATACCTTATTGGCCACCAACGTTGCAGTTTGTGCTCAAAACTTACAACAATACAATGATGCGCTTACCTATTTTTTAAAAGCTAAACAAAACGGTGCCAAAAATCCATTACTGTTCCAAAATATAGCCAATATTTATACTTCAAAGTTCGAAAATGAGCTGGCTATTAAAACGCTAGAAGAAGGTCTAAGCTTAAATGCCAATCATCCGCAGTTAACCAACGATTATATTAACATCTTGTTAGATAATGAGCAATACGAAAAAGCTACAAATGCAGTAGAAACTTCATTAAAGATAGATAAACAAAACAAATTGCTTTTTTTTCTTTACGGTTATCTATACCAAAATAGAGGCAATACAAATACGGCAGAATTGTCTTATAAAAAAGCGCTAGAGATTGATTATAATTATTTCGAAGCTTTGTATCAACTTGCTTTGGCATATATTCAAGAAGCAAATGAAGCACTTAAACAAAAAAACAACAAAAAGTTCACAGCGAACATTAATCGTGCAGAGTATTCTCTGTTAAGAGCACACGACCTTAACATTAACCATAAAAACACCATGAAATTGCTCGTTGAGATTTATACGCGTAAAAATAAGTTAGATAAAGTGCAAGAACTTAAACGAAAATTAAACGAATTTTAAAGGGTTATTTATAACTATCGTGTTGTCATATAATCTACATTATGTTAAGTTGATATTTTAAATCCCTCTACCTTATAAAAGATGATGAAAAAAATTGCTGTTATTGGCTCTGGTACTATGGGCAATGGTATTGCTCATACCTTCGCTCAGTTTGGTTATGCTGTAAAATTAATTGATATAAATGCCGACGCTTTACAAAGAGCAATGGATACTATTGGCAGAAATTTAGATCGCCAAGTTGCTAAAGAAACAATTACAGCTACCGATAAAGAAAATACTTTAAATAACTTAAGTACACACACCGATTTAAAATCTGCTGTGGCCGATGTAGATTTAGTTGTAGAAGCTGCAACAGAAAATATGGAGCTGAAACTTCAAATTTTTAAGGATTTAACAACCTACACCAAACCCGAAACTATTTTAGCTAGCAATACGTCTTCTATTTCTATTACCAAAATTGCTGCTGCTACCAACCGTGGCGATAAAGTAATTGGTATGCACTTTATGAATCCTGTACCTATCATGAAATTGGTTGAGGTTATTCGAGGATATGCTACCAGTGATACAACTACAAATATAGTTATGGAATTGTCCAAGAAATTGGATAAAGTGCCTGTTGAAGTGAACGATTATCCTGGTTTTGTGGCCAACCGTATTCTAATGCCGATGATTAACGAAGCAATTTATTCGCTTTACGAAGGTGTTGCTGGTGTTCACGAAATTGATACCGTGATGAAATTAGGTATGGCGCACCCAATGGGACCACTACAATTGGCCGATTTTATTGGTTTAGATGTATGTTTAGCAATTTTGAACGTATTGCACCAAGGCTTTGGAAACCCGAAGTATGCCCCCTGCCCTCTTTTGGTAAATATGGTTACTGCAGGTAAAAAAGGCGTAAAATCTGGCGAAGGTTTTTATGATTATAGCAACGGTTTAAAAGAAGCTAAGGTTGCAGCGAAGTTTCTTTAGTTGATAGCAAATAGTTAATTTAACTAAGAAACTGTTTAAATTTCAATAA
>NZ_DHDZ01000018.1:66815-78126 GCF_002399615.1 Pedobacter sp. UBA4863
ATAGTTTGGTGTCCTCACCAAACTTACCTGTAAAATATTTATATCATTTTTAAACAGTTTCTAAAAATACTGCTGCTATGTAAAACTTAAACAACTCTCTTGCTTTCTCGCTATTAGAGTTGTCAAAGTAAACCAACCTTAACACTATTGTTCTGCTAGCTTTGTAAGCTAACAATGACAGAAAGCGACTTTTTACTATCTTTACAAAATGAACGAAAACCTTGATCCTTCTTCAGAAAATCTTAGTCCAACAGAACGTGATATTGAAAAGGTGTTGCGTCCGCAGGAATTTGAAGATTTTACTGGCCAGGAGAAAATTTTAGAGAATTTAAGGATTTTCGTGAAAGCAGCCAAGCTACGTGGCGAAGCTTTGGATCATGTGTTGTTGCATGGCCCTCCAGGATTGGGAAAAACTACACTTTCGCATATTATCGCCAATGAAATGGGGGTAAATATCAAAGTAACTTCGGGCCCAGTATTAGATAAACCGGGCGACTTAGCGGGTTTATTAACCAATTTAGATACTGGCGACATTCTTTTTATCGATGAAATACATCGTTTATCGCCTTTGGTTGAGGAATATTTATATTCTGCCATGGAAGATTTTAAGATTGATATTATGCTAGAAAGTGGGCCAAATGCTCGTTCAGTGCAAATAGGTTTAAATCCGTTTACTTTGGTGGGCGCTACTACCCGATCGGGTTTACTAACGGCACCGTTAAGAGCTCGTTTTGGCATTAACTCTCGTTTGGCGTATTATGACGCCAAGTTGCTAACTACTATTGTTTTACGCTCATCGGCAATATTAAATACACCCATTAGCGATGAGGGTGCTTACGAGATAGCCCGCCGTAGCCGTGGTACGCCACGTATTGCCAACGCCTTGTTAAGACGTACTAGAGATTTTGCCCAAATTAAGGGAGATGGAAAAATTGATACAGAAATAGCCCGCTATGCCTTATCTGCTTTAAATGTAGATGAACATGGTTTGGATGAAATGGATAACAAAATTCTACTAGCCATTATTGATAAGTTTAAAGGTGGACCAGTTGGTTTAAAAACCATTGCAACTGCCGTTGGCGAAGACGACGGAACTATTGAAGAAGTTTACGAACCGTTTTTAATACAAGAGGGTTATTTAATGCGCACCGCCCGAGGCCGTGAGGTTACCGAGGCTGCTTATAAGCACTTAAATAGAACAAAGTTAGGGCAAACAGGCAAGCTGTTTTAGCATGCCCAAACCCAAAGAAACCTCAATATCTGACGGCATGAAGTTAAATGTAATATTGGTAGTTATTTTAAAACTCAATATAATTGTTACTAAGAGTAATGGTCTAATAAATCTTTGTTAAATAAACCCGATTGAAGCGATAATACTTTTTTGAGCGTCATTTCGAAGGAGGTACGACTGAGAAAGCTATTTACTAAGTACCTCTTACAGCAGATTTCTCTCTGCGTTCGAAATGACGGCAGGTAGCATACAAAAAAGATTATAGCGAAAAGCGGGACTGCTATAACCCAAAACGAACTGTCACTGATTTTCTAAAGCATGCTTAAAATATCTCGAGTTATTAACGAGAATTAAAGCCTCGCTAAACAATTTTCTTGCTTTTTTGTTCATTAAACATGAACATAGAATTACGTAAACTCACTATCGAAGATTACAACGATCTTAGAGAATCCATGCAGCAAGCCTATTTAGATAGCGGCAATGGTGTTTGGAGCAAGGCCAAGATACAAAACCTATTAAATATTTTTCCAGAAGGGCAATTGTGTATCGTTGTTGACGAAAAGGTAGTGGCCTGTTCGCTAGCAATCATTGTAGATTACGATATATTTGGCGATAACCATACCTACGAAAAAATTACTGGAAAATATACTTTTTCTACGCATACGCCTTTAGGAAATGTGCTGTACGGTATCGAAGTTTTTGTACATCCAGATTATAGGGGCTTAAGGTTGGCTAGGCGTTTGTACGAGGCAAGAAAAGAACTTTGCGAACTGCTTAATTTAGAGAGTATTATTGCCGGTGGAAGAATTCCTGGCTATCATGAGTATGCCGACAAGCTCAGTCCGAGGCAATATATAGACAAAGTTAAGGCTAAAGAAATTTACGACCCCACGTTGAGTTTCCAGATTGCTAATGATTTTCACGTTCGCAAAATCCTTAAAAACTATTTACCTGGCGATTTAGAATCGAAAGAGTTTGCCACATTGATTGAATGGAACAATATTTACTACCACGATAATGTGTCGCCACGCTCTGCAAAAACCATTAGACTGGGCTTGGTGCAATGGCAAATGCGCCATTTTAGTGATATAGAGGCTTTTTTTGAACAGGTAGAGTTTTTTGTTGATGCGGTAAGCGGTTACAATTCTGATTTTATTCTATTTCCCGAGTTTTTTAATACACCGCTGTTACAACCTTACAATCATTTGCCTGAGAAAGAGGCCATGAAAAAATTGGCTGATAAAACTGATGAAATTGTACAGAAGCTACAAAAATATGCAGTTTCTTATAATGTGAATATTATTGCTGGCAGTATGCCTGTTAAAGAAAATGGCAAGCTCTACAATGCCACTTATCTATGCCACAGAAATGGATTGACGGAAGATTATAGAAAAATACATATTACGCCTAATGAGCAGAAATACTACGGAATGAGCGGTGGCGATAAAATTGGTGTTTTTGATACCGATTGTGGTAAAATTGGCATCTTGATTTGCTATGATGTAGAATTTCCGGAGTTAAGCCGTATTTATGCCGACCAAGGGATGCAGCTTTTATTTGTTCCCTTTTTAACCGATACCCAAAATGGTTACACTAGAGTTAGGCATTGTGCGCAAGCAAGAGCTATTGAAAATGAGTGTTATGTGGCCATTGCGGGCTGCGTAGGTAATTTGCCCAAAGTAAACAACATGGATATTCAGTTTGCACAATCTGCAGTATTTACACCATCAGATTTTGCTTTTCCAAGTAATGCCGTTAAGGCCGAAGCTACGCCAAACACAGAAATGATGCTGGTAGTAGATGTTGATTTACATCTATTGGACGAGATTCACCATTTTGGTACGGTAAAAATATTAAAGGATAGAAGAAAAGATCTTTACGAGGTAAAGTTGCTTAAATAAACAGGTATTACTTATTAGATTAGGCTTATTATTTTGTTACATTATCTCTAAAAAAGATAAACCATACTGCTAGGAGTATGAGCACCACAATAGGAATAACCCATTTCATAGCCTGCCCTGCCCCTTTGTTGTCGGGCTCGTTAACTGTTGGTGCTGGCGCCGGATTTGCTTTGTGTGCTTCGTAATTATTTTCTACGTGCTGTGCGATATGCTTATTTTGCTCTTCGGTATTTTCTAATTGATTTTCCATAATATTGAGGTTTAAAGGTAGTAGCTTTATTGGTCTTATTTAAACAAGCAAAAGCGATAAAAGGTTTTTAAGCAAATAGCTATCTTTGCAAAACAATGTTTAGCCAAGCCGAAAAATATAGCCACATGATTAAGCAAGAAGCCCTACGTTTGGGTTTTATGAGCTGTGGTATTGCTAAAGCAATATTTTTGGAAGAGGAAGCGCCTCGATTAGAAAGTTGGTTAAAAGCAGGCCATCAGGGAGAGATGAGCTATATGGAAAACTATTTCGATAAACGGCTAGATCCTAGATTGCTAGTTGAAGGGGCTAAATCTGTAGTTTCACTTACGCTAAACTATTACACAGACGAAACCCAGACGGATGTAAGTGCCCCAAAAATATCAAAATATGCTTACGGTACAGATTATCATTCGGTAATTAAAGCTAAATTGCAAGAGCTAATGGCCTTTATCAACGCTAATATTGGCGAAGTTGACGGTCGTTGTTTTGTAGATTCTGCTCCTGTAATGGACAAAGTTTGGGCACAAAAGGCAGGCTTAGGGTGGCGTGGCAAAAACTCAAATCTAATTAGCAAGCAAGCAGGTTCGTTTTTCTTTTTAGCAGAACTGATTATAGATTTAGAGTTAGCTTACGATAATCCATTCGCTACAGATCATTGCGGCTCTTGTACGCGTTGTATAGATGCTTGCCCAACCGATGCCATTATTGCACCTTATACTGTAGATGGCAGCAAATGTATTTCTTACCTCACCATAGAGCTTAAGAACGAAATACCTACCGAGTTTAAGGGCAAGATGGACAATTGGATGTTTGGTTGTGATGTTTGTCAAGATGTTTGCCCATGGAATAGGTTTTCTACGGTGCACCAAGAAGAGAATTTTATACCGAAAGAAGATTTACTAGGTTTAAGTAAAGCAGAACTAATTGACATGACCGATGAGGTTTTTAAGAAGGTCTTTAAAAATTCACCAGTAAAAAGGACTAAGTTCAGCGGTTTAAAACGTAATATAGATTTCTTACAACAATCATGAAAAAGCTTTTCCTTATTATGCTTTGTTTAGTGAATTTAAGTTCCTTTTCGCAAGAGCTAAAGCTTACAAAGCGCAACGCCAACTCTTCAGTTGGAAGTGAATTTACCAAATCTATCATTGATACCAGCCTTTCTCTGGCAGACAGAGAAGAATTGATTTTCAACGAGGTTAAGAAAGGAAACATTCCGTCTTTTTTACGATCATTTTATCCTGTATCATTAACCAAACAGATAAATGCTATCGAGTACACGCTGGTATTTTGGGTGTTGCCAGATTACTTGGCTATTGGCAACGATAAGGATTATTTCTACGTCCCTACCACTCCAATGCTGGCTCAGCGAATAGCAGATTTAACCAAAACCATGCTTCCTACTAAATTAATGGTAGATGATATTTACAAACAATCAAAACGGAAGCTAGAACCCCAACCTATACCACCAACTAAAGCGATGACCACTGTTGCTGTATTCATTAAACATAACGAATTAGTTAGGGAGCAAATGAGATTGGTTAATCCAAAGGGATACACGGGAGAATTAACCGCCGGAAACAAAAAAGACATCATCATTTCTAACAAAATATATGGGCAACCCACACCTAGAGTAGTAATTTACGGTTGGCATAAATTAGATGGAAAAGCAATACAGCCAGTTTATAATAAACACACCAATACTTGGGCAGATTACAGTCATGGCATAAGGTTAATAAGCACTACTGGATATTTGAACGGAAAACGAATAAAATTAGCCGATGTGCTAAAAGACCCAGTACTTCATGAATTGCTGAGTGATGAAGGTGTAATTTTAAAAACAAAATACCCTGTAAAGTAATTTGTTAAAATTGCTTTAGGTTTAGACATCAATCAACTTAATAATTTCATTTAAGTAATTCGCATCAACTACATCAAAATGAGCTAAATATTCACTATCCACATCTAATACTCCAATAATTTTTCCGTGAATATAGACAGGCAATACGATTTCGGATTTTGAAGCAGATGCGCATGCAATATGACCTGGAAATTCATCAACGTTTGGTACCACTAAGATTTTTTCTTGTTGCCACGATGCCCCACAAACACCTTTACCTTTTTTAATACGAGTGCATGCTACAGGTCCTTGAAATGGACCTAAAACCAATTCTTCTTCCTTTACAAGGTAAAAACCCACCCAAAACCAGTTAAATTGTTCTTTTAACGCCGCACACACATTTGCCAAATTAGCAATTAGGTCGGTTTCTCCTTCAATTAAGGCTTTAATTTGAGGAATGATAGATTGGTATTTTTCTTCTTTAGAAGCTTCTCTTAAAATGGTTAAATCTTCGGCCATAGCTACAAAAGTACGATTTAGTTAGCTAACTGGTCAATGGATAATAGTTGATGGCTTGATCGTATAGACTATTAATCATCAACATTCCAACTTTTCAACGTTCCAACAATAAAACAATTATCTTTGTTCTTCTTAACTAACAATAAAATGAACAAGAAAATAGTATCACTTGCTTTGCTCTTTACGGGCGGTTTAGGCCTCTTAGGCTATAAATTTAGAGATGAGGGCATGTTTCCTTTGAGCGAAATCCACAAAGTAGATTTAAAAAAGGCCGGCTTAAAAATAGAACCAAATGAGGTATATAACCCAAATGGAATTAGTTTGGTAGATGCCTTGGTTAATGTAGGCGGTTGTACCGGTTCTTTCGTTTCTGACGAAGGATTAATTATTACCAACCACCATTGTGCCTTTAGTGCAGTGCAGTTGGCCAGCACCCCAGAAAACGACTATCTAAACAAAGGTTTTGTAGCCAGGACACGTGAACAGGAAATTGAAGCAAAAGGCTTAACTTGCCGTATTACAGAAAGCTATGAAGATGTTTCGGATAGTATATTGGGTGCAGTAAATAATGTAGAAAATCCGGCGGCCCGCTTACAAATGATCAACAACATGATGAAAAGCATTGCTGCCGAAGCAGAACAGAAAGACCCCTCTATAAAGGCAGAGGTTTCGGAAATGTTTATCGGTAAAACCTATGTGCTTTTTAGGTACAAAACCATCC
The DNA here is from genome assembly GCF_002399615.1 of Pedobacter sp. UBA4863. Lineage (GTDB taxonomy): Bacteria > Bacteroidota > Bacteroidia > Sphingobacteriales > Sphingobacteriaceae > Pedobacter. Next base: position 73,278 of record NZ_DHDZ01000018.1, read on the forward strand.
AGGATGTAAGATTGGTGTATGTGCCAAACCGACAAATTGGCGAGTTTGGTGGCGAAACCGATAATTGGGTATGGCCACGTCACACAGGCGATTATGCTTTTATGAGGGCCTATGTTGGCAAAGACGGTAAACCTGCAAAATACAGTAAGGACAACGTGCCTTTTAAACCTAAGAAATCGTTAAAAGTAAATGCCAATGGCACCAACGAAGAAGATTTTGTGTTTATCTTGGGTTATCCAGGTAGAACTTTCCGCCATCGCCCTGCGCAGTTTATTGATTATCAAGCTAAGTATGTTTTGCCTTATACTTCAGAGTTATTCGATTTCCAAAACGCAACTATGGAAAATGTTGGCAAGAAAGACAAAGCTACAGAGATTAAGCTTGCTACACGTATTAAACGCAATGCCAACGTAATGAAAAATTATAGAGGCAAACTAACAGGCATTAAAGGAATTGATTTGGTAGCGCAAAAACAACAAGAAGATGCTGCCTTAGCCGAGTTTATTAACGGCAATGCCGCAATTAAAGCGCAGTATGGTAATTTAATGGAAAATATAGACCAACTGTACCAGTTAATTAATGGCGATGCCAATAGGGATTTATGGTTTAGCCAAATCTATAATTCTACCAGTTTGATTAACGTTGCTAGAAATATCAATAGCTTTAAAAACCAACTTAACCAGCAACCTTCGGCACAAAAACAAGCTTATTTTAACAATAATATTAGCAGGTTAAAACAAACATTAGGCAATATTTATAATGCTTACCATATTGACGTGGATAGGCGTATATTTAAGCGAATGCTGCTAGATGCGGTTGCTTTGACCCCTAACCAGCGTGTAGCGGCAGTAGATAAAATTGTAAATCGCGGGAGCAATAACGAAGCGATGATAGACGACTACATTAACGATGCTTTTGGCTTAAGTAAATTAAAAGATCAGGATTATGTATTTGCTAATTTATTGAAATCTCCAAAATCGTTGAATGACTATAATGATGGTTTGTTGGTGCTTGAAAACGATATTGCTAGACAGATTGCAGAAATAAAGCCCGAGAAAGATCGTAGAGACGGTGTATTGAACAAATTAATGGGCGATTATGTAAATGTAAAAGAGAAGTTCTTAAACAAAGGCTTTGTGCCAGATGCCAATAGCACATTAAGGTTAACTTATGGCTATGTTAGGGGCTACTCTCCTGCCGATGCCACTTATATGTCGCCATATACTACCATTAAAGGTATTTTGGAAAAAGGAGCTACCGGAAACCCAGACTTCTATTATCCAACTATTATTAAAGAACTATGGAGCAAAAAAGACTTTGGTGCTTTTGCTAAAAAGGATTTAAATGATGTTCCAGTGGCTTTTCTTTATAACATGGATACTACTGGTGGTAACTCTGGTTCGCCAATTATGAACGCCAATGGCGAATTAATTGGGGTAAATTTCGATAGGGCTTATGGTGCTACCATTAACGATTATGCTTGGAACGAAAGCTATAGTCGTTCTATTGGGGTAGATATTAGGTATGTGCTTTGGGCAGCATCAAAAATAGATAAAGCAGATTTCTTGCTTAAAGAGATGGGGATAAATTTGTAATTTATAGCAAATATATTTTCTTCTAACAAACATTGTCAACTTTCTACACTGTTGCAAAGAAAGTTGACAATGTTTAATGCTAGGTGGCTATACTTTTACTGGAATAATGGTGCTATTCTTCAAATAAGAACTTGGCTACTGGGCCAGCCATTTCGCCTTGCGCATGTCCTACGTGAGGTACGAGTGCAAACTTCCAATTAAAAGGTGTTTTATGCTGTTCAGCAAAGGCTTTACTGTTATTAAAGAAATTTTGTCCACGCTCTACCCTATCTCTGCCCTGCTGGTTCGCTTCAGGGGTTTTAATCAAATCTGGTCTACTAAGCACGGTATCTGCATCGCCAACCACAACCATAAAGTTTTTAGCATAAAACTTGCTTAAATTGTTAACCGGTAAATCAGTGTTTTTTAAACCATAAGCATAAGCAACACTGTAGTTAGGCATAGTGTACGTTCCCGCCGAACCTGAAATAGCTCTAATCACACGGTTGTCTGGGTTAAACATCAAGAAACGATGAACAAATTGCGAGCCTGCCGAAAATCCATAGAGAAGATAGCCATCGCTTTTATTCCCAGTGTTTTTCTTCATATAATCAAACAAAGGCTCTATCATTGAAAAGGTCCAATCTTCTTTATTTTGTAAACGATTATTTTTATCAAAAATTCCACCTAGATGATAATCCCTAGAAGGAAACTGCTCAGCATCAAATTCTGGAACTACTAAAAGAAGTTTATATTTTTTTGCATATTGTAACATCGAAGTAAAGTAACCCTTTGCTCCTCTCCCGTTGCCATGCATTACAAATAGCACCCTAGCATTAGGTTGGTTAGCGGGGTTATAATACCATACTTTTATAGGTTTTGTAGCAAAAGGCTTATAATCATCATAAATAAAGCTTCCTTCTCCTGTGGGTAACTCTTTTACAATTGATTTCTTATCAATTATCGCTTTTTTGGCAGATGTTTCCATGGAAACAACCATCATAATGATAAGAATAGTTAATATTTTTTTCATATTTCTTGTTTGATCTTGGTGTTTAGCTAATTGTAAAAAAGACTTTCTAAAACAAAAAGCATCGCTATTTCGGGTGAAAGCATTTTAGTTTAATATGCCCCATTCGAAATAACGATGCTCTTTTAACTTATTTACTGTTTAATTAACTTAGCTTGTATTATTTTATCGCCTAACGATAATTGTATCACATAAACACCTGCTCCCAGAGAAGATGGCAAATTAATAGTGCCAAAATTACCATCGTAGTTCAGTTGCCCTTGTTGTACTACAAGCCCAGCAGTACTTACCAATTTATAGCCATAAGTTCCTGTTGGATAACCTATCAACGAAATATTTACTTTTCCGTCTTTTACAGGGTTTGGATAAACTTTAACTGATTCGGTGTTTAACGTGTTTACTTTAACACTTTGTATTGCTCCGTAAATACTATATGTACCATCGTTATCTACGGTTTTCAGGCGGTAATAGTTAACACCCAATTGCGGGTTGGCATCTGTTGCAGTATATGAAGACGAACCATTTGCTTGTACTGCTGCTACCTTGATAAAATCTGTACCGTTCTGAGAACGCTCAATTTCGTAACGGTTTACGTTATCTTCTGTGCCCACGCTCCATTTTAACTGTGTGCGTTTGTTTGCTAAATTAGCCGCAAAAGAAACTATTTTTACGGGTAATACGGTTGACCACTCGATAGCACCTAAATCTACGTTATCTGTTCCTCCGTTCACTAAACGTGGGTTACCTAAAATATCTTTACTTGTACTGATATCTTCTACCACTGTAGTATATAGGCCGTTGTCTCCTTTGTCCTTAGCAAAACTGTTACTTGTTGGGTACAGGAAGTTAGGGTCTGCTGGGTTAGTGCTTGCAAAAAGTGGTTCTGGTGTAGTAGTATTTAACAAATAGGCATCAGCAACTGTTCTGTTATTTATATTAGTAATATCAGCTTGGAACAAGTTGTTTTTATAAACTTGAATTGCTGTTGTTGTTGTTGCAGAGCGTCTAATGTCAAGTGTTGCGGAACCTGTCTGTGTGGCTTCATTATAGTTACCCATATTGCTATAAAAAATATTGTTATACAAGTTAGTTTTAACATCTGCGTATCCTCCAAAGGAATAGGCTGGGTTTTCGTTCACAGACTTATTAGCATAAAAAACACTATTAACTACGGTTGCCGTAGAGGTAGTGCCCGTTGATTGTCTAGTTTGAAAAATAGCTCCACCACCAGCTCCCCCTGTAGTAGCTGTTTTTGAGTAGTTATCGTAAAATATAGCATTTGATATTAAGGTAGCAGAAGGTATAGTAGCACCGGCATATAGATAAAGAGCACCTCCACTGGCATTAGCTGTGTTAGTGTAAAATCTAGTTTTTTGAATATTAATAGTTGAAGCAAGGTTATATAATGCACCACCGCTATTAGCATTATTTGCTTTAAACATACTATTAGCAATAGTTGTATTACCTGTATAGCAATAAACAGCTCCGCCAGAAGTAGTGGCGTTATTATTTTCGAAAGTTGAGGATTTAACATCCAAAATACTTGTTGCGCCGGTTTGGTATATGGCTCCGCCATTTGCAGCTGAATTGTTTCCGTTAAATGTAGAAGAAGCAATATTTAGAGTGCCAGCAGTGTTAAGATAAAATGCCCCTCCAGTAGTAGCTTCTCCATCTGTAAAAGTACTGTTTGTAATTGTTGTTACACCACTAAATACATTCCAATGTCCTCCATCTGCTGTTGCGGTATTATTTTCGAACGTACATCCATTAGCATTTACAATAGCTCCACTTGTGCTATAAATAGCCCCACCTTTACCTTCTTTATCACTACCAGCCTTATTACCTTTAAATACGGTATTTGAAATATTGGCCACACCTGTACCTATTCTTAATGCCCCCGCATAGGTAGTAGTGGCACCACCATTGCTAACTGTATTATTCTCGAAACGGCTATTGCTAATATTCAAAATAGCATTGCTTGATGCTCCTGCAAAATATAGTGCCCCCGCTCCAGTACCACCTCCGGCACTATTATTTAAGAAAACACAATCTGTAATATTTAATTGAGATGCCCCGACATCTAATTGAGAGTATATAACTCCTCCTATACCTGTTGCCGAGTTATCTTCAAATCTCACATTGGTGAAGTAAAACTTGGCATCCTGATGCTTTGTTACGATAAAAACAGCTCCACCCGTATTAGTGGTTTGATTGTTTTTTACTACTAACCTGAACTCGATTAATA
>NZ_DHDZ01000033.1:0-35774 GCF_002399615.1 Pedobacter sp. UBA4863
AACCTTTAACTAGATAATAAAACTAATCCAGTCTTTAGGGTTGTAATTGATCATTAGCGGATAGATTTGCTTACGGCCAAAAGTAGCTCTCCGGTTCTAAAAACATCTTCAAAGCTATTGTACATTGGTACGGCACTTAGCCTAATTACGTTGGGCTCTCGCCAATCGCCCAGTACATTGTTTTTTACCAAATGGTCGAATATCTTTTTGCCATCGCTTTTGGCAATGATAGATACCTGCGCACCTCTTTCGTCAACGTTTTGTGGCGTAATAATTTTAAACTGCTCAAAACCTAAAGCTTGGTTAACCTGAGTAATAATATAGCAAAGATACGAGGTGAGCACCTTGCTCTTTTCTCGTAAAGGCTGCATAAAACCAACTTTTTCGAACAATTGCAACGAAGCATGATATAAAGCCATAGGCATTACCTGCGTACAGCTTACCTGCCAGCCATCGGCCCCAGTTTCGGGCACAAAGCCTTTTTCCATTAAAAAGCGGTTGTTTTCTTGGTAGCCCCACCAGCCCGCAAAGCGATGTAAACTTTGATCGGTAAAATGTTTCTCGTGCACAAAAATACCGCTAATACCACCCGGGCCAGCATTTTGATATTTGTACGAACACCAACAAGCAAAGTCAACACCCCAATGATGCAGTTGTAAAGGCACGTTTCCGGCAGCGTGCGCCAAATCGAAACCTACTTTTGCCCCAGCGTTATGCCCCGCCTTGGTAATGGCTTCCATATCAAACAACTGCCCGGTAAAGTAGTTAATGCCACCAAAAAGTACCAAAGCTATTTCATTGGCATTTTCTTCAATTGCCGAAATAATAGCCTCCGTTGTTAAAGTATATTTCCCTTTTTCAGGGGCAACTTCAATAATAGCCTCCTTTGGGTCGAGACCATGAAACCGCACTTGACTTTCTATGGCATACTGATCGGATGGAAAAGCGCCCGCTTCCATCATAATCTTGAAACGTTTGCTATTTGGCCTATAAAAACTAACCATTAACAGATGTAAGTTTACCGTAAGGGTGTTCATGGGGCAAACCTCCTGCTCGGTAGCACCTACTATTGGTGCCATTAACCTTTTTAATTCTTTATGGTAAAACATCCAAGGCTCATTGCCCTCAAACCAGCCCTCTACCGCTAAATTTTGCCAATTGTCTAACTGTTTACCTAAAACCTCTTTAGCTACTTTAGGTTGAAGCCCTAAAGAATTGCCACACAAATAGATAAAAGGTTTACCATTTTGTTGCGGAAATAAATATTGATCTCTCATTGCCCTCAACGGATCTTGCCGATCCATAGTTTGGGCAAAGGTTAAATTGTTTTCGAAGGTCATTTTTAGTTGAGGTATAAGTTAGTGCGAGTAGTAGTTACGTAAGGTATAGCCATAAAAATATTCCCTAAGCCTATGCCCCTATTTATTTTCCAAATTTCATTTTTAGCTGGTCTAGCATGTCATTGGTAACAGGTTTGGCCGGTTCTGCTTTTTTAAGAGGGTGTGGATTACTTTTTTGTGCTGGTACTTGTTGCGTACGTGCCTGTTTTTGCGCTTCTTTTTTATTGCTCCAACGTTTCCATATCTCTTCTAATTTCTTTTTTGTAAACAAAGGGAAATCGCCCTGCATCATCCATGCATAATAGCTTGGTTCTGTATCAAAAACACTTTCTACACTTTTCCCTTTATGCTTACCAAAGTTAATACACTCTTCCCCTTTATCGTTGTAAACCATCCGTCCGGCATAATCTACCGACTTGTTCATGTTAGTAAAATTATAAAGCGCCTCTACATCGTTTTTTACCGGAACAGTTATTTTTCCTTGTTTATCTTCAAATTCAGTGTCCTGATATTTTTCTAGCTGTGCCAGCAATACCTCGTAAGTTGCCCTAATATCAGCCTCTGCCGAGTGGGCATTCACTAAATCTTTGGCACAATAAAACTTATAAGCAGCCTTTAGCGTACGTTGCTCCATTTGGTGAAAGATATTTTGTACATCTACAAACTTTCTATCGCTCATATCCAAATCAACTCCCACCCTTAAAAATTCTTCTAAAAGCATCGGAATATCAAACTTATTAGAATTATAGCCCGCTAAATCGGCATCGCCAATAAAGTCTGCTATTTCTTGCGCCACATCGCCAAATTTGGGTGCATCTTTAATATCTTCGTCGTAAATACCATGAATTAATGATGTAACCAATGGAATAGGGATCTCTGGATTAATGCGCTTCGTTAAAATTTGCTCCGAACCATCGGGCATTGCCTTCAATATGGCAATTTCAACAATTCTATCTGCACCTACATTTACACCTGTAGCTTCCAGGTCAAAAAATGCCAACGGGCGTTTTAGATTTAGTTTCATCTATTTTTTCTGATTTAGTTTTGCATTCGTCTAATTAGCTTGTTATCATTATCTATTAATGCTATTTTGTACCAATGCATAAAGTTCAAATTTGCTAAAAACATAGCGCATTTTATACGCTTAAATAAAAATACTACCGTATTTCAGTTATGATGTAGCAACTTCTTGTGTATTGGTGAAATATTATCATGAGTACATCGATAAAAGTTTAGAAGAGACCAGCTTGGTATTTAGCTTAAAAAAATAATCCCTAAGCCAATGCCTATAATCATTAACAGGTACATGATAATTTCGGTGCCAGCAAACTGCTTATACCTGGTCCAAAACGAATAGTCTTCTTTTTCTTCTGCCATACCGCAAAGATAAAAAAAGCTTGTTGATATGGTAGTTCTAAAAATTGAGTGGGAGGTAATGATTTATTCTTTCCATAAAAAAACCGCATCAGAAATGATGCGGTTTTTAGTTTTAAAGCAAAATATTAATATTGGGGGTTCTGTTGTGCTTTGATACCAGGATTAGCGTTAATCTCACCTTGAGATATTGGCAATATTGTTTTATAAAATGTTCTATCAATAGTCTTTGTTCTTTGAGAAACAGTTAAGCCTCCAAATTCATCGTTGTAAGTAATAGATTTATTTAGTCTCATCATATCAAAAAAGCGGTGTCCCTCACCATATAATTCTTTGCTACGTTCTTCTAAAATCATATCTGCATTAATTGTGGCAACAGTTGCTGGCAATAAGCTAGGGTTTCTGCCCCTAATAGCATTTAGATAGCCAACAGCAGCAAGTGCATCGGTTGGTAATGCCGCTTCAGCTGCTATTAAGTACATTTCTGATAAACGGATTACCTTAATATTTACAGCTGTGTTGTTATTGGTGCTTTTATCTCCTGGCATTTTCGAGCTGCTTGAGTTACCATCAGGAATACCACCCGAATATTTGTAGCAAGAACCTAATCGAGAAGCCGAAGTTTCATCTCTAGCCATAATACCTCTTCTTATATCCGTATTACCACCAGCATTTAATGTGCTTAAAAAGCCTGTACTTGCATAGAAGAATCCTAATGCAGAAGTAGTACCAACTCCTTTATTACGTTGATAAACACCCAAAGAGCCTGTTCCTAGATCATTTTCAAGAGGATTGACCTTTAACTCAAAAATAGATTCGCTCCCAAACTGAGAACTCCAAGAATTTACCCAATTAGCGTTGGTATAAAGCGAATAAATACCAGTTGCAGCAATTACTTCTTTTGCCGCAGTTAAAGCAGCCGGTTTATCATCCATATTTAAATATACTCTAGCCGCTATTGCTTTATTAGCATAATAATTAATGTAACCATCAGACCTCGTTTTAGGTAATAGTGGTGCAGCATCTGTTAAATCTTTAACAATTTGTTTATAAACATCATCTACCGAAGCACGAAGTGGTTTAGCATCGAAACCTAAACGCGTAAGTACAATTGGAACTCCATAAGAGGTTTTGTCTTGGGTGTAAGGTTTTCCATACAATCTTACTAAGTCGAAATACATCAAAGCTCTTGCGGTTAAAGCTTGTCCCTTGCTTATATTAAAACCAGTAGCGCCAGCTGCTTCCAGTTTGGCAATTTGTTCTAATAAATAATTAGTTTCAAGAATACAGAAATAAATCTGCGACCAAAACCCTGAATAGTTATTATTATTTACTGAATGGTTAAAAGTGTACAAGGCATCTAGCCCCCTTCCCATCGAGAAGACAGCCATATCACCTCCTTTTGCATCAGCGTACATGATAAAATTTCTTCCGTAATAACTTGCATCAGTCATTTGGTTCATAATACCATTTATAATGATTTGGGCATCTCTAGGGGTTTGTACCGCTTTATTTGCATCTGCCGAATTACTTGGTGTTACATCCAAGAATTTCTTACAAGCAACTGTACTTAACAATAATACAGTTGCTAATATTAATTTTATATTTTTCATTTTTTACTCAACTTTTAAGATTAAAAACTAAAATCTAACCCAAAGGTATAAGTTTTTCCAAACGGAGTTTCCCAACCTCTTGTGCTGTAATTACCTACTTCTGGATCTGCTTCCTTATATTTAGAAAACGTTAAAAGGTTGGTACCGTTAAAATATACCCTAGCATTAGCAGCCCCAATTTTAGCAACTATTTTTTTAGGCAAATTATACGCTAATAACACATTTTTTAACCTTAAAAAGCTAGCATTATGTAGTTGTCTGCTACTGTGTTGCATTGGATCTGTTAGGTCATTTCCATCTAATTTAGGTAAGGTGCCTGAGGTGTTTTCTGGGGTCCACATGTTATCGTAAACACTTTGTGCCCTAATACGTTCCCAATAGTAACCGTCATCCGCAACATCCTTATAAGCGCCATCGTAAATATCACCACCTATTTTGTAATTAAATACCAATCCTAACGAGAGACCTTTATAACTTAAATCAGTATTAAAACCTCCATAAGCATCTGGTGTGCCATCGCCTATAATTACCCTATTTGCTTTATTAAAATCGTTGGTTGCTAAACGACCATTATGCATAAAATCCTTTGCATCTGCATCTGCTCCATTTTTGTAATAAATATTCTTACCTGTGGTTTGCTGTACCCCTCCCCATTCAAAGCCATAAAAGCTTAACATAGATTTACCTTCTTGATATAGGAATTGAGCTCTGGCATCACCACCTGTTGGGTCATTCCAAATAATATCGTTACTTTTTGTTGCACCTTCTGGTACATATAACTTCATTACCTTCGATTTAATAAAAGAGGCGTTTATCCCTGCATCCCATTTAAAGCCATTCTTGTTTAAAATATTAGCATTAAGTTCTAGTTCAATACCTCTGTTATTAACTTCTCCAATGTTTCTTAGCGTACTACCAAAACCTGTAGTCATAGAAATTGGCACCCCGAGCAATAAATTTTTTGTATCTCTATTAAAGAACTCTACAGTACCTGTGAAGCGTTTAAACAAACCAAACTCCAAAGCTATATTGGCAGAATAACTAGACTCCCAATTTAAACCTGGATTAGATAAGGTAGAAAGTAAGCCTGCTGGCTGACCAAAATATTTTATGGCGTATGAGGTTAATTCTCTCCAACCAAAATCAGAACCAGGCAAGGTGCCATTTGTACCATAAGAAGCACGTAAGCGAAGATTATCCACTACTGTTAAGTCTTTCATAAAGTTTTCGTCATTAATTTTCCAAGATCCAGCTACAGACCAGAATGTTCCCCATCTAGTTGATGGGCTTAATTTAGAAGAACCATCCCTTCTAACTGATGCCGAAAAGAAGTAGCGTTGATTATGGTTATACTCTAGCCTTGATAGCATAGATACCATTGAATTTCCCCAATTGTAGGCGTTTGACGAAACAGTACCGGCTGTAGATACACTTTGCAACTCGCTATTGCCTAAATCAACACCGGTAGCACGTTGATAATCTGTAAGGTTTTTCTCCGTTTCAAAACCAACCAGAAAGCTTAAGCCATTCAAGCCGAACTGTTTTGAATAATTAGCAGTATTTGAAGATACTAACTTATTATAGTTTGTCATCATTTCATTAACACTACCACTATTAACTTGTCCATTATAATGTAATGCACTGTAATAAACATGGTCTGTTATTTGGGAATTATCATAAGATAAAACTGTTTTTAATGCTAAACCATCTAAAATATTAGCCTGTAAATACTGGTTAGCTATAATTCTTTTAGTAATGGTCTGATTGTCCCATTGTTGATCATAATAAACATTATTTTGTGCCAAACTACCATACCTTGCTGTAAATGGTTGACCTGTTTTATAATCTGTAGGCCAATATAAAGGCCAAAGTAAATTACGTGTTTGCATAAAATAATTAGCGCCAGTATTCCTAGTGTCATTAAATCCAGTTTGTGAAGAACGCGTAAAACTCACATTGGTACCAGCTTCTAAAAACTTACCTATTTTTTGACTCAAATTAATACGGCCAGAAAACCTATCAAAATCATTAATATTTACTCTCCCTTGATCTTTGGTATAAGAGAATGAAGAGTAAAATTTTGTCGTTTCTGTACCACCACTCACAGCCAAATCATTGGTTTGATATTGGGCCGTTCTAAAAAGTGCATCATTCCAATCAAAATACCTTCCCTCCCTATTCTCAAGTCCATCTGTCATTCCTTTGATAAGTACTTGTTCTGCCAATCCTGTACCATCAGTTGAGAACTTATAACCATGTCTATTGAATTTATTATTTAGCTGTGTAAGTGCATAAGTATTTGCTACAGTTTCTGTATAACCATTTGAAGTTCTATAATCATGAAATATACGATACAGCATATCCACCTGTTCTTGTACACCTGCAGGTTCATAATTATCTGTTGCCCAAGAAGGTGTTAAACCTAACGATGTTCTAAACTCAATTTTAGGTTCACCAGCTTTCCCTTTCTTTGTAGTAATTAAAATTACGCCATTGGCTGCCCTAGAACCATATAACGATGACGCTGCCGCATCTTTTAGGATAGTAATAGTTTCAATATCCGCTGGATTGATAGTGTTCATTACATTCACAGTTGCCAGAGTATAATCGCTCATCTGTCCGGCATTACCAGAAATAACAGGCACGCCATCAATAACATAAAGAGGTTCGTTAGAAGCATTAATAGAACCCGTACCCCTTACGCGAATACTTGGTGTAGCACCTGCTTGTCCGGAAGCATTGGTAACTTGTACACCCGAAACCCTACCCACTAATGCGTTTTGGAAAGTAGTTACAGGCATTTCCTTTGTTTTTTCAGTATTTATGGTAGCTGCCGCACCTGTATAAGTGCTTCTTTTAGCAGTACCATAAGCTACTACCATTACCTCGTCTAACTGTTGGTTGCTAGAAGATAAGCTTGCATTAATAGTACTTTGGCCACCCACCATTACTTCTTTACTTGAGTAACCAATGTACGTAAATACCAATACTGAATTATTGGAGGGTACATTAATAGTAAAGCTACCATCTGAATTGGTTACCACAGCGTTGCCCGTTTGTCCTTTAACCGACACGCCTGCGCCAGGAATACCTGTGCCATTGGCTGCATCTGTTACCTTGCCCTTAATTGATTTTTGGGCGTAAGTAACCATAGCCAACAACAAGAACCCTAACATAATTAGTGTAAATTTTCTGTTCATAGTTGTTAATTAATTAGTTGATTGTTGGATGAATTTACGCACTTTCATGCAAACTTTATTACAAAACCACATTTTTTATTAAAATTTATTATTTTTAATTAAATTTTATTGCAATTAGCCCACATTCAACATATTCGAATATCCTTTGGCTATTAATCGATTTTTCGACTCTAAAAAGACTTCACATTGTACATTTATAATAGCTCTGCCTTGCTTTACAATGCTTGTTTTTGCGGTAATTACATCTCCTTCTTTAGCAGGTGCAAAATAATCTATACTATTATTAACTGTGGTGTAATTGTTGTGCAATCCAAGTGTATAAACAGTAGCCCCAATTAAATCGTCTATAATGCCAGCAGTAATACCACCATGCAAAATTCCATGAGGATTGGTCATTTCCCTACGTACTACATAACTACAATGTAAGGCCCCTTTTTCGGCGCTAATAACCGTTGGCTTTAACCAGTTCATAAAGTTAGATGGCGAATTTTGCACTTCCTTGCCTACAAAGGATTGAAAAACTTTAAGTCTATTGTTTGTGTTGTTTTGTTGTTCCATTATATAAATTTACAGAAAAACAAAAAGACAGAGAAATGGGAAAAAAGCAGCTTACCGCAGTTGTTGAGTTAAACGATAACAAGTATAAAACTAAAATATATGCTGATGGACATTTTATTTACGCCGATGAACCTGAAGAACTTGGTGGTACAAACGAAGGTATGCCTCCTGGAGCTTTGTTATTAGCAAGCCTAGGCAGTTGCACCGCAATAACCATAAGAATGTATGCCGACCGTAAACAAATGCCTTTAGAAGGAATTGTAGTAAACTTGGCAATATGTGCAGAAAATGAAATGGACAAAGGCACTATTATTGAAAGAAAAATAACCCTTAAAGGCGATTTGGATGATGAACAGCGCAAACGATTGATGATTATTGCCGATAAATGCCCAATTCATAAAATACTAAGCAACCCTATTACCATCGTTAATAATTAATTATTTAGAGAATATAATGATTAAATCAAGTCGAGTAAATCTTGTTTAGAAAGTGATTTAAAAACGGAGCTGTCGGTTTTAATTAAATCGGTAACTAAATCTCTCTTTTTCTGCTGCATGAGCATAATTTTTTCCTCTATCGTATCCGGACATATTAGCCGTACCGCCATTACATTTTTATGCTGTCCAATACGGTAAGTCCTATCAATTGCTTGGTTTTCTACGGCGGGGTTCCACCAAGGGTCTATAAGGTAAACATAATCTGCTGCAGTAAGGTTTAGTCCCTGCCCTCCTGCTTTTAAGCTAATGAGGAATACCCTGATCTTGTCATTTTGCTGAAAATCATTGACCTCTTTTTCGCGGTTTTTTGTTTGTCCACTGAGGTAAGAGAACTTAATATCTCTTGTTTCTAACTCTGTTTTTACCAAATTAAGCATCTCTACAAATTGCGAAAACACCAATATTTTATGGTAGGGCGATCTACTTTCTATCTGCTCTAATAAAACATCCATTTTGGCAGATGAATTGCCATAGAACTTTTCTTTGCCAAGCAATGCTGGCGAGTTACAGACTTGTCTAAGTTTAGTAATGCCCTGTAATACGTGCATACTACTCTTATTTAGTTCGTCTTCCGAACGGTTCATGAGGTAATCTCTAATTTCGTTGCGGCAGCTTTCGTATATTTCCCGTTGCTTACTGTCCATTTCGCAGTAAATCACCATTTCAGTTTTATCTGGCAGCTCTTCGGCTACCTGTGCTTTTGTTCTGCGTAATATAAATGGCTTAATACGCCTTTGCAATTCAACTGCTTTGCTAGAATCTTTAAACTGATCTATTGGCACCGAATATTGCTGCTTAAAATGAGCTCTGCTACCCAATAAACCCGGGCAAGCGAAAGAAAGTTGTCCGTACAGATCAAATGTATTGTTTTCTATCGGCGTACCCGATAATACAATTTTGTTTCTAGATTGTAATAAACGTGCCGCTTTATAGCGTTGTGAATCTGGATTTTTTATGGTTTGGGATTCGTCTAAGAAAATATAATTGAAACGGTATTCTTTTAACCAAGCTATATCGGCCAGTAATGTACCATAAGAAGTAAGTACTACTTGATAACGATTAAATTGTTGAAGCTGTTTTACCCTATTGGTACCATAAATAGTGGTAACTCTTAAGCTTGGGGCAAATTTGTTTATTTCTTGTTGCCAATTAAACACCAAGGATGCAGGAACTACAATAAGATTAGTATTTTGATCTACTTTGTCATTTTGCGAAAGGATAAAGGCAATAATTTGAATGGTCTTGCCCAAGCCCATGTCATCGGCCAAACAACCACCAAAATTAAAGCTATCTAAGAAATTTAACCAATTAAGGCCTTCTTTTTGATAACCCCGCAAAGTTGCATTAAGCATAGCTGGTACAGGCACTTCGGTTATACCGTTAAAAGTTTCCAGTTTAGAACGGTAAAGTGCCAAGCGCTCTTTTGTTTCGATACTTAAAACAGCTTCTTCATAAAGTTCTTCTACCGCCGAATAATTAATATTTGGTGTGCGTAAAGTATTCTCAATCACTTCGCCAGCACCAAAATAACCTTCAAATCTGCTCAACCATTCATCTGGCAAAATACCCAATGTACCATCGTCTAACTGCACAAATTTGTTCTTATTTCTGATAGATTTATGCAAATGTTTTAATGAAACCGTTTGTTTATTAAACTGCACTTTAATTGCGGTTTCAAACCAATCTATACCACTTATTACGTTGATAGAGATATTTGCTTTATATGCACTTAGTTTATTTTCTTTTAGGCTATTGAAACCTAAAATTGCTATTCCCTTACTTCGCCAAGCGTCAAAGGCATCTAAAAACCAGTCGGGCGACAGAAAATGTTTACGATGAAGATAAAAGCAATCGGCCTGACGCTGTTCAGAAAACTGAGTTGCCTGTTCTTCAAAATAAGGGTGCATTTTAGAAATATCAGTTATAAACTGTAGTTCGGTGGTTTCATCTCGTTGTACGGTAAACAATTGCCCCTTCTTATCTTTCGCCCTAAGTTGCTTTTTAGAAATAATTGGAATTTCGAAGGCTGCATAACGCATTACAGGAGTAAGCAGTACAAAATCTTCGGATTCGGTTAAATAAATAATTTTTTCGTTGTCTAAATCGAAGCCCTGTTCTATTATTTGTTTTTGGGTAGCGGGTTTGAGATATGAATAATTGATTTTTATTTTTTCTTCTAAAGCTTGGAGGATGTTTTCTTGGAAATCTGCATAAACCAACCGATCTACTACTAACAGGTTTCGATGTTGTTTAAAAAAATGGATCAAGGAAAGAAAAAATGGGTCCTTAATGAGATATAATTGTTGTTGTATTTGTATAAAGTACTGATATTTTAGTTCAACACCTGCTAGAGCAAATGATTTCACACCAAGATGCAAGGTGCCTTCCAGTGCAAAATCGTCGCCTCTTTCATCTACGTGTAGTTCAAAATCTGATTTTAGCATTGTTAAATCCACTTTGTGCACTGAACTGGCATTTACCGTAGTGGCTATTTTTTCATCGTGTTGATATACCGGCAGCTTTAGTGGATTGTTTACAATGGCTTTTAAAGCACTCAAATCCGAACTACTTTCATTTTCTTGGTAATGATTTTTGAACTTGCTTACTGCGGCAAAAAACTTTAATTCCTGTTGGTCTTCTGTTTGCCACAGTAAATCTAAGGGATTAACCGTTTTAAAGGGATTTTTAAGCTTACCCTGTTTGGTTTGGGCTGCATCAACCAATTCTATAACCAAATGCCGATAATGCCTATGCCTACTAAATATGAGCACCAAGTTAACTGGCGAACTTACGTATGCCAGCCTGCTTGTCTTACTATTGTTAATAATAGGCAACAATTGGTCGTAATTAAGCTTCGTTGGTATTTCATCTCCAGTTTCTTGCATTTTGGCAATAATAAAATGCTAAAGATAAACATTTGATTTGCTCATTATTTGCTGTAGGGATAAAATTTATCCCGTTTTTATCAGTATTTAGTTTTATAAATTACTGATTATTCTAACTTATTTAAAGCATAAACGACTATTGCTCAATACCTAATATATAGGTAACTAAATTTTGTACAACATTTTTTTAATGAAAGTTTGCAGAATTGCCCCGTTTTTGTACTTTTGCGGCGGAGAGCTGGCAGAGTGGTCGAATGCGGCAGTCTTGAAAACTGTTGACTGTAACAGGTCCGGGGGTTCGAATCCCTCGCTCTCCGCCATCATAATTAAAGCCCCAGCAGGGGCTTTTTTGGTTACAAGACCAATGTGGGGAGAAGTGATTCTTAATTTTCTTTCAAAAATAACCGTTTAATTTCCTTTAATATAAGTGCAAATGCGATACGCAATATTGGTATATAGCTAAGATTTGGCATTTTATTTGTACCTTTGTTACCAAGAATAAGGAATGAAAACACAAAAATTAAAGGCTTGTCCTTAATTTTTAACTTTCTTATTTAAATAATTGGGGCTGTTCTTGGATTTGACAGGGTGGCGCTGAGTATGTAAGCATGCAGTGCGTTGTACGGTGAGCACTTTAAAGAGAACGTTCAAAACAATAATTGGCGAAAATAACTACGCCTTAGCTGCCTAATTTAGAATTACGCAAGCTTTTGTCTCGCTAACTGCCGCATAGTTAGGTTAGCATCAGAGGCATCGAAATAACCGTGCTAGCTTTTGTAGAGGTACGATACAATTGCGAAATAAAGTATCTAAGGATGTTGTTAAGGTCGGTTTCCAGCCAGACGCATCTCGAAAAACAATTGGAAAATAAGCACGTAGAAAGCATAATTTATCACACAACTGGACAAGGGTTCGACTCCCTTCAGCTCCACAAGAAGCCTCGACCAACCTCGGGGCTTCTGCTTGAAAGACTAACAAGGAAAGATCTAGAAATCGTGCGTCATTCGTGGCACTTTCGGTTTCAATGATCTAAAAACCGCACTGGAGAAGGGTTTTGAAATTAAGTTCAAGTCCCTGTCTCTCCGCCAAATGGTTCAACCAAAAGCTTTAAATGCCTGCAAATACTAGATTTGCAGGCATTTTGCATTCAGCAGAATTACCCAAAATCTTCAATAACAATCAAAATCTATTAGCGTAAATCGTGCGTCTTTTGCTTTGAAAAAAAAGACGCACGATTAACATCACAAGTAATTGTAAATCAACCAGTACAGCAGGTTTACATCTTGTAAAAGAGCTTTAGCATTTCCAACTTTGTTTAACCTATTAATTGATGTGTTATGTTGGAGAAAAGCTATGGGTTGTTATTCTTTTTAAAACAACCAAAGAATCAAAATGAGGACCTCAGGTTTGTATACCTGAGAATTACGGTCGATGGAAAAGCCAAAGAGCTATCGACCAAACGCAAATGGGACCAAACGAAATGGAACCAGGCAACTGGTAGGGCTATTGGTACAAAAGAGGATGCAAAAGCATTAAACAGCTATCTTGATGCCCTCGCACTAAAGATCAACGAAGCTAAACGTAAACTGATCGAAAACTCAAAACAGGTTACCGCCCAGTTCCTCGTAGATTATTTAAACGGTACAGAGGAAAAAGGCAGATTGATCATCCAGGCTTTTAAGGACCATAATTCCAAAATGGAACTATTGGTGGGTACAGAATATGCTCCCGGCACGTTTATCAGGTACACTACAGCCTGTGAACACCTGCAGAAGTTTATCGAATGGAAATATTGCTGTGACGATATAAATATCAAGGACTTAGATTATGAGTTTATATCCAACTACGAATTTTGGTTAAAGGGTATCAGAAATTGTGCGCACAATACTGCCATGAAATATATCTCCAATTTTAAAAAGATTGTCCTTGAGGCATTAAAAAAGGGATGGATTTTAAGAGACCCATTTCTTGGATTTAAGACTACAAAAAGAGAGGTGATCAGAACAGCCTTAACGCAACAGGAAATAAATCGGATTAAGAATAAGAAATTTGCCATAGATAGAATTGGCCAAATTGCTGACATGTTCCTATTCAGTTGCTATACAGGCTTGGCTTACATTGATCTTAAACAGTTAAGGATCGACCAAATCATCACAGGGATTGACAAACAAAAATGGATCATTACCACAAGGCAAAAAACGGATACTGCAACAAGGTTACCCCTATTACCGACAGCACTGGAAATTGTAAACAAATATCGCGACCATCCGTATTGCATCGAAACAGGTGCTGTGCTGCCTGTACCATCGAACCAAAAATTAAATGCCTATCTTAAAGAGATCGCAGACATTTGTGGTATTACAAAAACCCTTACGTTTCACATCGCAAGGCACACTTTTGCAACAACGGTTACATTAAGCAATGGCGTTCCAATTGAAACTGTATCCAGGATGTTGGGACATAGCTCTATAAAACAAACACAACACTATGCAAAAATACTGGACACTAAGATCAGCCAGGACATGAAAGCCCTAAGAAAGCGGCTTGGTCACATAGGATAAAAATGAAAGCCAACTACTATTAGTTGGCTTTCATTTTCCTGTCTCAATCGTAAGTATTATCTGGCTTCCCAGACCCGGATGATAGGAAGGATTATAAAGTATGTAACCAAAATCGCTGAGTTGCGAAAGGTATTTATGGTAGGTCACATAGTTCCCTATTCTGGAAAGCTCCATGATCTTTTTCCGTGAAACACTGATGGGAATATTAAACTCCACCGTTTTCATCAGTTGTACGATGGCCATCAGTATGCCCAAATGCCAGACGTTAAGCCTCGGATCAGCAGCGTAACGATTCAAAATAACCTTCAAATTTCTAAATTCTGAACCTTCCATTCTCTTCCCCCGTTTTAAATAATCCTTCAACCTCTGATAAACGATAATACCAGGTGCCCTGTATCTTTACCGGGTTAAGCTTTCCGCTCACCCTCAGGTTTTGAAGGCTGCCCGGTGAAACTTTGAGAAGTTGCCTTACCTCCCCGCTCTTGATCCATTCCGGTTTATCTTCCTTGGTCCCAACCGCACCAAGCAGTATTTTGAGATCGTCCAGAAGCTGGAACCTTAATATCTGTAGATCTTCCTTCGTCACTATTTCCATACCCATAAATTCAATTATTCTAAACCAATAAACTCTATACTACTCGCCTCATGCTTATATTTCGAGGGCTGGTATCTTAGATATCCGGCATCGTTCAGATCGCCCACACATTTAAAATAAGTGCTACGGCTGGAGACTTTTGCCATAGGCATCACCTCGTAACTAAATACCCTGAACCTTTTTACCTGTCCGATCCTCTCCCATTGAAAAATCAATGCAATAAATACACTGATATGCGAAGGAGACAATCTTGGATCCTTTTCGGCATTTTTGATAAATGTGTTGATCATCCTGGCCAGTTCCATTATCCTAAATCAATATCTGCACCTTCAAATGCCCAGCTTTCTCCTGTTCCTGTGCACAATTTTCTGCCTATTTACCGGGGCTGCAATCTTATCCTGTTTGGAATTGATGGCGATCACCCGCCCAACAGTAATAGCCTCCTGCTTGTCAATATCAATCTTTTGCTGACTGGCATCATAGATATCGATCCTTTTCTCTGCCGGATTTGCTTGTAAATAACATTGGACCTTATTGCCATTCAGTGAAAGCTCGATTGCCATTCGCCTGCCCTCTTCCATTGACTTCAGGACTTCCTGTCTCGGTATTGAATGGCCACAGTTTTTTTCAATACGGTCCAATTCCTTTGTAATATCAAACCCATAGGTTGGGTGAAATTCATTGACCTGCATTTTCCCTTCTGCCTGGGATTGAAGCAGATCAAGCTGTTTCCAGACCATCTGCCTTTCGCCCTGTTCATTTTCATAGGTCGAAACAATCGGCCTGCCATTCAGAAAATTATAGGCTTGTGATGACGACAGCTCCGTAAAATCCTCCGTTGAAAAGTAGGCGGACGTTGTTTTCTCCGCTCCATTCAGTTCTGCATGCAGACCTTTTAGAAAATATGTCCCTGCGTTATCCTGTGCTATTTCTAACCTGTAATCCATCCTATCCTCCGCACTGAAGTTCCTGGAAGCTTGTAGTACCAGCTCTTTCTTATCCGACTGGACCTGCTCTTCCAGTTTTTTGATCACACTTTCAAACCCGCTCTTTACCAATGCAGCTTTAAGCGCACGTAAAGGATCGTGTACCGCTGGATTTTGGATACCTCCAAGGCTCCTTGACATTCGGTAGTGGTTGACCATCCTGTTGAACAGCCTGTTCCAAAATCCCGGAAAGAGTTTCTTTTCCAGTTCTGCATTCTGCTGTCTGACCAATCTTAACAATACTGCCACATCATCATCCCGTACATCTTTATATCGATGTATGACGCTGGAAGCATACCTCCACTTCTCTTCCTGGAATGGCCGGTTCTCCTGGAGCATATTGGGGAAGAGCTTCTCAAACCGCTCTTCCCTTTTATGCCAGCTATCCAGTTCTGCCCTTAACCTGCTGAATGCTGATATCATAGTCTCAAGTATTAGGATATACCCTGTGTTTTTTTACGCTTTGGCTTTTGAACTTTGGGACCACCTTCGCCATCTTCCCCGGCATTTGATGCCTTCATCGATTTGCCCTGCTCCTGTCCTTCCTTGGCCTCCTTTCCCTGTGAATGTCTGACACGGGTATTCCCATCATAGACATCGATGGTCTTGTACTTAGGATTGGCCTGCAGGAACCTTTTCTCTTCCTTGTCGCCGATGGTAAAAGTCACCTGCTGCCTGTTGCCCTTGTGTAGCGATTCGATCAGCTTATTCCTGTCCTCATCATTGCCCAATTCCTTGATGGGATGAACCTTCAGGGCTGCTTCCATATCATAGCCGTACTTTTCACTGAAGTATTCCTTTTTAAAGTTGCCGCTGGCTTCGGTTTCCTTAAAGTTGAGCTGCACCCAGCTATTGTAGGCTTCCCCTTGCCTGTTCACCAGGTCCTTATTGATCGCCCTGCCTGCCAAAAGGTTAAATGCCTCTTTAAGGGAGATATTGGTATTGATCCATTGTTTGGTGCCTTCCGGATCATCCGCTGTCCTTACCAAGCCTTCTTTCGGAGGGTTCTGGTGGAAGACCTGCTTTACCGCTTCCCCATTCTCCTTATTCAGCATCAGCTCATACTTATTGAAAAAGTAGTTGCCCTGGTCACTCTTGTTAAAGTGGAGCTGAGCCTCCACCTTGTCCCTGCCAAAGCTATGCTCATGAGCCAGGGTAAATTCGGGCTGCCCCTTTTCTAGCATCTCCTGCAATTTCACATCCATTGCATCCCCAAAACCTGCGAACTTGATCTGTTCCTTCAGGTATTCCAAATTGTCCTTTTTCATAACTATTAAATTTTAGATCTTAACTGTAATTGGTATCTCTATTGAGTTTTCCACCTCGTTCCCGAATACGTCCCATCCCTGCAAACTGCTTCCCTTGTCCCCATCCACCTGCCTGGCAAACAGTTCCACCCTTGGCAGGTCACCGAACAATGTCACTATGCGCTTCCTGATCTCATCCGGCTTTTCCGAATGCCTGCCCTTTCTGCTGACCAATACCTGCCTTACACCTTTGGATAGCCTTTTCAGGGGTTTTCCCTTGGTAAAGAGCAGCACGATCTCCGCATTCGCCCTGGTATAGTAACCCATTCCGCAGAACAGGTTGTCATTGTTCCTGTTCTGCTTGATCCAGGTAAAAGCCACCGTCTTATAGGTAAATCCCCAGCTTTGCGCCAGTTCAAAAGCCTGTTGCAGGCATGGGAAGGTTGCCCATAACAGCAGTACACTATTCGTGCTGCTGATAGCGCCTACGTCCATACTCTTGAGGTAATCCAAGCCTTGTGTTTGGTAATGGTTGTCAGGGCTGCGCCCTTTTCCTTTATCGCTCCAAACCCTGTAGTTCCACGGAGGGTCTGCGTACACGATGTCATACTTCCTCAACTCCTTTCCCACACCACATCATTTTTCCGGTAATCGTTATTAGCGTACAGCTTTTGCTTTCAGGATATGTTTGTTCTTCAGTAACAGTTCCAGGTGCCTGCCGCCATTTGCTTCCATCAATTGGATGATAAGCACCTTCTTATCGGGAATGGTAAGTTTCCGAATGGCCAGTACAACGGTCTGCGCCGAGTTGTTTCGGATGTTATCGGCATTGCCCTGTACATAGGCCGGCGTGATCTCGATCTCCTGGCTGGCAGTTCGCTTTGAACGCTTTTTATCGCGTACAAATAGCCTCAGCAGGTTGATATCATAATTTATCGGCGAATTGTTCTCCAGCTTTAATTGCAGGTAGAGATACTGTTCAAATACAAATACCCCGGTCACCTGCAGGCCGATATCATGTTGGCTTTCCGTTAGCCTTTTTACAGTGGGCTTTCTATCGAAAACCTTACCGGCATTCGTTTCCACCTCTCCCGTAGTTGCATCCCTGGAGAATACGGCCAATTGCTCAGGCGCATATTTTTTTGCAGTTACCCTAATGGTCAGCGCTGTTGGTTTATCCGTATAGCTTAACAGGTAGGAATACAGGCTTCCGTCAGCAGTGACCACCGTCAGGTTGGTTTCCTTAAAGCCAATGACCGCTGCCTTCACCTGGAGTATATTCTCTACGCCGATAGCTTTCTGCACCAGTATGTCCTGGCTGCCCCTGTCCACACTCCTGATCGCATAGGGGAATACAATATTGGTGGTCTTACTGTAGGTGACCGCCAGTCTTACCGGCTGGATAACCGAGTTGTCTACACTTGTCCCGGATTGTCCGAATACGGTAAATGCCTGTAGCAGCATCACCAAAATCCCTAACATCATTTTCACTTTCCTTTTCATACACTTGGAATTTTTATGGTTTAAAAATTAGTTCTGTAGTTTTTGCTTTTCATCCTTCAACAGCACCTGGTAGCCTGCCTTGATATTGACCCTGACCAGCTTGACCTTTTTGGAGAATAGCGATTTGGCGGCCTCAATGCCAGCCCCGGCAGCCTGTGCCCCGAAAGAGGGATCTAAGGTGGCCATCCCAATATTCTGTATCGACCTGTCGGCCGATGACTTGGCCACATCCCTGCTGATCGCGCCGGGTATATAGATACCGTCCAGGCCATCTATATCATATACTGAAAGGGAAACGGGGAAAAGGGAATTGCCGAAGCGAATACCATCCACCTTGATGCCCAGCCTTTCACCGGCAAGGTTGGCCACGCCAAATACGAACTGGCCGCTTGGTATCAATACACCGTTGATATACACGTCATCGGTCAGCCTCAGCTTAACGGTCGCTCCCGAGACAACGGTCTGGTCCCCGTGGATGACCGCAGTCACAGAGTTTTGTTCTTCAGTTTCATTGTTTTCATCAAGCGAAAAAAAACTATTGCCGCTTTTTTCAGTACCTACCTTTGATTCCAGTGTGGTAAGTGGATCTTTCGGCCTGCCCTTTTTAATGGCAAAGACCTGTCCCTTTTTGCTTTCCGAATGCTGGCGGAGTTTTTCCTGTACGCGCTCCGGATGTTGCAGGTCGAGAATGCTCTCCAACATGCCATTGATCTGCTGCATTTCGGGATCGGCCTCCGTTTTGCCCATTGCGGCTATCATTTTTTCCAGCCTTTCTATCTCCCCCTTGTTGGTTGCAGGAGTAGCCTTATTATAACCGCCTGACTGTTGGGCATTGCTGTTCATGGCCATGTCCAGTTCTCTCAACTTTTGATATACCTTCTCCTCATTGGGATTAGCATAGCCCATACTGTTCGCATTAACATAGCCAAGACCGCCAATGCCGGTCTGGAACTGCGCCTCCCCCATCGGCTGCTGGTAATAGGGATCGGTCTTCATTTGGTCTCTGATTTTAGCTGAATCTGCATTGGCATCGTCATAGTAGGCCATCTTGTCCAATGATTTTTCCTTCTGGAAGCTGGCGTTGGGCAGTTCCAGGTTGATCCCTTTTCCTGTTGCAGTTTCACTGGCCATTCCCTTTTGACCACCTCCGAGCGCCCAGAATATCATCGTCAAAAATGGCAATGTGATGAGCGGCAATACAAGCAAAAATTTTTTCTGCCTTTCCCCCCTGATACTCTTCTCTTCTTTCATTTTTCCTGTTTTAATTGAAACCTAATTGCTTTGTTTTACTTATTTACCTTGACACTATCGGTCGGTAGTCTGGGTACAGAAATCTCCGACCATTCCATACCTTTCTTGCCCGGGCTTCTGATCATCCTGTGGATGAAGAAGGCGCTGCCCATCCCGACGAACAACAGGAGCACCAGGATCTTTTGCCATCTGCAAAGCCTGTTCGCATACCTGTTCAACCTCTCGCATAGCTTCGATAGCCTTAGCTCAACTGTTTCTTTGATCTTTGTTTTCATCACTGCCTGTTTTGAATTTTGATATCCCTGTTTTCCACCGTTGCCCATCTTTCGATCAGGAATCCATGTGGGTTGTTATCACTCTTGGAAACATTTCTGAGCCGCCCTTCTGTGACCAACAAGCGGTAAACCGTACTGGTGGCCCTGACCAGGTTCTGTGTGGCAAAGCACCTGAACCGGTAGGGATGGCTGTCCATATTCAGTTGGATACTGTCCACGGTGATCTGCTGGCTGATATTGCCCGCTATGATGCCCGAATAGTAGCCGTTCTCCTTCAGGTTATCATACTCCCGCTTTGCTGAGCCATCGGCCAGGTATAGTGCCCTGGTCAGGTTGGCCTGTATGACCTTATCGTCCGGATCAAGGGTAAAGAAGAACTGGTGAAAGGTCGTGATATGGTCACGGGCCTCCACCGGGATATTGTCCTTTCTGCCCGCCGATATTGCTTCCAAGGCCTTTCCGTTGACCAGCAGGTAGATCCTGTCCTGTGCTTCGGTGACCATGGTATAACTGGTATAGATGGCAAATGCGCTGAGCAGGAAACAGCAGGTGATGATCAGCATCGAGAAGCCGCGTACATGCCTGAATGCAGTATCAATATTTTTCATTTTCTGGAACATATGCTATTGGTTTTTGTGTTAGGTATTACCGCTGATCTTCTTTCCCTGGTGGCTGTTGTCGGGTGTACCGCTATAGCCATCCATAAAATGTTTGGGAGCGGCAAGGATGTTTCCGGTCGTTTCCATTGCCCTGCCCCCCGTAGCCATTCCTGCGCTCTGGGCAGCATGGGTGGTTGCGGAGAACATAGAGGTGACCTTTTGCTGCATCGCACCACCAAAACCTGCATTGACTATAAAATTGGCTACCGATGGTACGGTAAAATAACCGACGATACCGATCAGCATAAAGATGAGATACCCGGTATCGCTGGCACTGAACACGGTCTTGCCCTGCTCTTCGATCTGGCCGATATCCAGGGTGATCATTTTCTCCTGTACCTTTCCGATGATGGCCCCGAAGATATTGGCGACCGGCAGCCATAGGAATACATTGAGGTACCTGGCGATCCATGAAGTCAGCGAATGCTGGAACCCGTCAAATACCGCTATCCCGAAGACCAATGGGCCGAGTATGGCCAGCACCACCAGTTGGAAGGTCCTGAGCGTATTGATGCAGAGGGCCGCCGCCTCAAAGATGATCTGTAGCAGTTCGCTCAGGTATTGCTTCACGGAGTTTCTCATCCGGTAGGCCATCTTATCCAATGCGAACCTGAGGTCGTTGGCAGGCGTTCCCAACAGGGATTCATCCGAGGGGTTCTCTTCATAAGTATAGCGATACCACTCATCCCGGTCCCCGTTACCATCCTCTCCCACATAGATCTTCCAGTACTTGCTGTTCTTTAATGCCTCTTCCTTATGTTTAAGCAGTGTTTCGATGGCCTTATTCGAACCCTGGACCATAGAGGCCGTTGCAGTTACCGTGGGTTTCATCACACCGTTGATTATTCCCAGCACAGCCGGAAATGCCGCAATGCAGATTCCCATGGCAAATGGCGTGAGCAATGGATAGAGATCAATTGGTTCGGCATTGGCTATATGGCGCCAAACACGATAGGCAATGTACCATAAGGCACCAAATCCCGCTATCCCCTGCGCCACCCCTATGAGCTGCCCGCACATGGGTATCATCTCGTCATATAGCTGGTCCAGTACGCCGTTGAGGCCACTGATGCTGCCGGCTATCCCGTCCTGTGCATGGACGATAATGGGACAAAACATCCCTGTTGCCATCATTACGATGGCAGTTACCACTCTTTTCATATTGTTGTTTTTTTAGTCCCTGATCCCGTAGATAGTTTTGAGCTGCCCGCCCTGCACCTGTTCATGCCGCCTTTGTGATGCCAGGACTGAGGTACTGTTGTTGAAACTGCGCAGGAACTGTAGCTTGTCCCGCATGTCCAGGTACAACCTGTCGATGGCCCTGATACGCTCATCATCCGACATCCTGAGCTTTCCGGCAGTGACCACGTTGGTCAGCTCTTCCATATTATTCAGGCTTCTTTTGAGCAGGTTATTATAGACCCCGCCCAGGTATTGCAGTTCCGATGGCCTGAATACGTTGACCTGTCGAAAACCTTCGTACGCCCTTTTGTATTCCCTGACCAGTATCAACTGGTAATTGACAATATCTGCCACTTTACGGTAACGTCTGACTGCCGGGCTTACCTGCATGAGTCCGTCCATAAAAGCCTGGTGGAGGCTGAAATTTCCCTGTGAAATATCGTTTATACTCCCATAGCCTGAGCTCACCACCTGGTATCCGCGCTTCATGTCACTGAGCACTTGCTTAAGTTGGGACAGCTTCTCTACATTGAGGATCAGTTGCTGCACCTCCTGGCTCTGGGCCTGTGACGTTCCATAGCATAGGAACATGCCCATTATCATTACGACTATCCTTTTCATCACTATCTTATTTTATCCCGTTGATCATTTTTGATTGTTTGAGCTGTTCAGCTTCCGCTTTTCGCTCAGAAATAAGGTTCATCGTGGAGGCATGGAAATTCCTGGCAAACCTGTAATGGCCCTTTGCCTGCTCCCAGATAAGGTCCAGCCGCTTTATCCGCTGGTCATCGCTCATCTGGAGCCTGCCATTTGTGGTCAGGTCTTCCAGTTCATCGAGCGCAGCACTTACCTCCCTTAAAAATTTGGTACATACCTGTTTGGTATATCTTTTTTCCGTTGGCACGAGTTGGCCAGAATTTTGGCAGTTATTGGAAAGTGCCTCCAGGTATTGGATAGCCCGCTGCTCCAGCAGCATGGTTTCCCTCACTTTTTCTGATCCTGCAATGGCCGGATGTACGGTGCCCAGCGAACCGAAATAAGCACGGTGCAACCCGAACTCTCCATCCTTAAATCCTTCAATAGCTCCCAGTCCCGACCGGGCAATGCTATAGCCCTTGGACAGGTAACTGCCATAGACCTTCAGTGCCGCGATCTGTTCGATGAGGTATTTTTTCTGCGTGTTTTTCTGGTTGAACCACTCTGCCCATGTCTGGGCTTTTACCGCAGTTAAACCAAGCAGGGAGACCAATAGTATCATTGTTATTGCTTTCATCTCGTTTGTTTAAAGTTTAAAACCCTTTTTCTTTTTCACCTGTTGACCGGAAGGAACTATAGCTGCGATGACGGCCGCTTTTGCGGGGACCGGCTTGTCCTTCAGTTCTAGTTCCACACTCCTGATCCTGCCGTACCTGTTCCCGAGTGTAATGCTCATCTTAGGGACATGAAAACTGCCATTTTTCAGTTCCACAGGCATCCATGCATCAATATGATCTTTATCAGTGCCATCCCATCTTAAATAGGTGTATAAGGTTATCCCCTTATCTAGGGCCTTTTCCCTTCCCAATACGACCTGTTCCATGTAGGCCAGCATGCTTTCTTTCAATCCACCTGTGTACTCTGCATTGACATGGAACATCCGGTCATACCCCTTTTCATTCATTTCGGAAACAAATTCGTCCAGCGCTTCAAGTATCCCGTTCATCCCTGCACTATTTAATACCGTAAAGTTTGCTGACCGTTTCCATATCCCCTTTTTGCCTGGCCCTTGAAAAGCTCACCTGCACGTTCTGCCTGTTGAAACGGACGATATCACGATAGGTGACTTCCATTTTCACCGCCGCATCCTCGATTAGTTCCAGCCGCTGGGCATCGCTCATCTGCGTTCGGAAAGAATTGGCCACCATGTTCAGTTGGTCCAGGTGTTTCAGGCTTTCCGATAGCACCCCGGAATAGACTTTGGAGATATGATCCAGTTCCGATGCAGAAAAATTGTTGTCAAGGGTAAAGCTGTTCATCCCTCTTTTGTATTCCCGGACGATCCCCAACTGGACCGTAGTTACCTGTTTGATGCGCTGGTAGTAGCTGATGACCGCCCTTACCTTTTTGAGTTCATCATAATAGCCGCTGTACAGGTCACGCTGTTTCTGTGTCCAGTCCGAAATTTCTTTAAGCCTTATTTTGGCCATATTATTCTCCAGCGTCTTTTGTGCGTTCTGTAGCCAGATAACCTTGTTCTGTTGACGCTGTATCTTCAGGTCAGCCGCCTTGACCACTTTCTTGATCGCCCCGGCAATGATATCTGCCAGTCCCAGTTGGGCATTTGCATTTCCCGCGGACTGGAACACCAGCAGCATTAGAATTGCTCCTACTTTTAATATTCTACACTTTCCCATAATTCCTATTTTAGATTTCCATTCCTGATTTCCTCTGCCATTGCCGCAATGCCTTTTCTGATGTCTCCACCAAAACGTTTGGTAAAACCGGCCAGCCTGACCTTTTCGGACTGTTCCGTGGTATAGGCCAGGTATTCTTCGATACTTACCTCGGTGCGGTAAACCTTGCTGAGCATCCCGCCAAGACTGATAAACACCTCCTTATATTTTTTTGAAGGATCGTTGGCCTTGTTCACAGAAAGCACGAGTGCCTTTTCTTTTTCGGTAAGCCCCATCAGTTCCTGGATCTGGTCAAACTTGTTCTGGTATTTGCTTTGGTCGAGCAGTATCTTACAATCACTGTTATTGATAATGGCCTGCTTGACTACAGGCGAGGAAATGATGTCTTCTACTTCCTGTGTAACCACGATGGCCTCCCCGAAGTATTTTCTTACCGTCTTGAACAGGTATTTGATGTATTCTGCAAAGCCTTCCTTCATCAGCGCCTTCCATGCCTCTTCGATCAGGATCATCTTGCGCTGCCCCATCATCTTGCGCATCTTATTGATGAACACTTCCATGATGATGATGGTCACCACCGGAAACAGTATCGGATGGTCCTTGATATTATCCAATTCAAAAACGATAAAGCGTTCCTGTAGAAGGTCCAGGTTCTCTGTCGCGTTGAGCAGGTAGTCAAACTCACCACCCTTATAATAAGGCCTGAGCACATAAAGGAAGTTGTCGATATCAAAATCCTTTTCCTTAACCTTGTCAAAGCGGAGTATGTCCACATATTCATCCCTCAGGAACTCAAAAAAACTATCGAAGCAGGGAAATATTTCACTGTTGGCTTCCAGGTGTTCATAGTATCCCCCTATGGCATTGGACAGTGCCACGTACTCGCTTCGCTTAAACTCCTCATCATCCTTTTTCCAGAGCGCCAGTAGCAGGGTTTTGATACTTTCCTTTTTTTCGGTGTCCAGGCTGTCGCCCTCGCCGATATAGAACGGGTTGAACCTGATGGGATTTTCTTCGCTATAGGTAAAGTAGTAGCCCTTGACCATATCGCAAAGCCCCTTATAGCTATGTCCTACATCCACCAGGACGATATGGGTGCCCTGTTCATAATAGCTGCGCACCATATGGTTGGTAAAAAAGGATTTACCGCTTCCCGATGGCCCGAGGATAAATTTATTCCTATTGGTACAGATACCCATTTTCATGGGCTCATCACTGATGTCGACATGCACTGGCTTTCCCGTCAGACGGTCGCCAAGCCTGATACCTATCGGGCTTAGTGAGGTCTTATAGCCCGTTTCGAGATTGAGAAAGCAGGCAGCCTGTTCTGCGAACGTATCAAAAGTGTCGTTCATCGGGAAGTCCGCCGCATTGCCCGGCATGCCCGCCCAGTAGATCTGCGGCGCTCCAACGGTTTCCTCCTTGGCCACCGCATCCATCTGCGCCAATGCAGAGGAAACCATATTCTTAAGGTCCTTCAGCTCTTCTTTATGATCCGTCCAAACCAGCACATTAAAATGTGCCTTGACCGGCAAGCGCTGCTGTCCGATTGCTTCATTCAGGAAGTCGTTGGTCGCATCCCTTGATATGGTATTCTCCCTGCTGTAGGCAGAAAGCGACTGTAGCCTCAGGCGTTTGGACTCGAGTCTCGATAGTGTTTTCTGTGCGTCTTCGATGAAGATGTACTGGTTATAGATATGGTTACAGGGTAGCAGTTGGCCCAGTGTTGAGGAGAACCCTACGCTGAACTTGGTCCTGTCCGTTGAATACCTTTCGTAATTTATCCGTGAGCCACATAATGACGGCAGGTCCTCGGCGTCCGAAAGCGTATAGAGCTGGCAATGCTGGCCGCCAACCTGGATGCCATCCTTAAAATCGATATCCCTGACAAGGATATTATTCAGGTTGTCCGAAAGTGAGCAATACTTTTCAATAATGCCTACCTGCCGCCTTTGGCTGAGCAGGTCCGGCTCCTTAAATCGCTCAAGCACTGCATATCCGCTGTCCTCCAAGATTCGTTTGAACTGGCCTGCACCATCCAGGAAGTCCTGCAGCATTTGTTTATTGACCGTCTGTTCCGGTACAATGGATCTGCGGAGCAGACTATTGAACATAGAACTGGCAGCTTTTCTGTTTGAAGGTTTTTGGGTAAGCATGATGTAACAGCTATGGTCCAGATAGGGACGCTCGTTAAAAAAATGGTCACTGCTCCTTGACAAAAAACTACCTGATGACCTTTCAAAATCCGGTCTGAAACTGCTTTGGATGAACCAGTCCTGTTTGTGCAGGACTGTATGCCTTGGCAACACTTTGATGGCCTTGATCCAGGCATGGTGGAATGCTTCGTATTCCTGGTCGCTCATGGTAAATATCTCCGGCAACCGGGCCTTGAATACTATGGTAATATCTCCTTTCCTGCTCAGGATACAATCATGTTCTATTCCGGAAAGGGGAAACAGTTCTTCCATCATCTTTTCCATATCTCTTCTATTATTACTTCAATCAATTTTCTATTATCTTCATCCCGGGGCTACATTCTTTCATATAGAATAGAGCTGCCGGGCATTTCCATGCCTGGCTTTTTTATTGTCCGACATGCCAATTTGCGTTCTTCTGCTATAACTTTCTGCGCTTTGCCCTTCTTGGATGGACAACCTTTTTAATGGCCTCCCGCAACCTTTCTACTCTTGCTTTCAGTTCCTTTTTGATGGGATAATCCCTGATAAATTCCTTGTCGGGAAGCCCCATTGACCGCGCTACCCAAACCGGGTCGAGCTCGATAGTTGGTGGGAGCGCAACTTTTATAATCTGTTTATTGCTAACTGGCATATCATTATTAATTACCCCTCGCTTGATGGGATCATACCGGAAGCTGTAAGAAAAATCATTATCCAAAAAACCGGGTTCAAGATCTTTGATCAGGAGTACACACTTTTGATCTTCTACAGACCTTAGTTCTCCATTCTGTAGATCGACAATAAACCTTTCACCATTGATATCGATCTCCGGCAACTTTCCCGAAACCCGTTCGAGAAATCCATTGTAGTTCGGGTTGAGCAGTTCCAGGTCGGTCATTGCTTTGAGACTTTCAATAGAAACCCCATACTTTTTGGCCATCCCTTCAGGGTCCAATACTGTTAATGGTGGTATCGTAATGGTTGAACTTTCCGCTGGCGGGTCCAGTTCACATGGCCAGTTCCTGTATCCGGGATGGTAGCACATCGTATAATGGGTACCATGGTCCCGCATATCGCTGAACAGGATGATATTGGACGGATCTTCCTTTTCGATCAGAGATTGCGAATTGATTTCTATATAGGACTTAGTTCCCTTGATCTCATGCAAGGGCAATTTTTCCAAAGCGATGATATTAGAAGGATCAGCATGCGCTATGACCTTACCAAAATCCATGTCAATGTAAAAAAGACCCTTATAGCCGATATCGATCCTATTTTCCATTTACCATAAGTTGTTTAGGATTAACAAAATGCTTCCTGGAATAACTCCTGATGGCTTTGGGTGTACTCTTCCTTGCTAACGCCTTCATAAGCCCATGCTCTCCATACTTCCTGCTCATGGCGTATACCTTGATGAACAGGAATGTTCCCAGCACCGCGATCATAGCGATGCAGATATACGATGGGATACCAGCGATGTACATGGCTGCATAAATGATGAGCAGCGCAAGTACACCACCGCACAGGTACCATATGTACTGGGCCTTCAATCCCTTAAATTCAATGGACTTATTGATGCCCTTGTTGATCTTATAAATACTGTTTGCCATAATCTAAACTTTTAAATCCCTATCCCTCTTTTTCTTTCCGGCTGTTTTATGTGTGGTTGATGTAGTAGCTTTATCTCTCCCAGATTCACAGCTTTGGCCGGGGAGATCAACGGAACTATCCTGACCTCCGGCTTTTCTTTCAGCTCCAGCTTTTTATCCTCCGCACGTTCCTCTTCCATCATCCTTGCCTGAATCTTCACTGATATCTCCCTTTCCAGTGAGGCCAGCTCTGTTTTCATAGCAGCCAGCTCCCCTTCCTTTTCAAATGGCTTGCCCACGATCTTTTCGGTCATAGCCACCTGTGAACTTAGCTCGCCCATTTCCTTTTCATATTTTTCCCTTAGGACAATGACCCTGTCAATCGAGTTGAGGAAATGTCGGGCGGCCAGCTTGGGATTATCCATATTCGGGAAGCCCTTGTTATAGGTATATTTGATCCCGGTATCGGGGCTTTCGGCATAAAAGGTGTTGTCCCTGATATAGGTTTCCTTGCCGTTATCTGTTCCTGCATAAAAGTGCTGCTCCTGTATATGGAGATGAAAACCGTACAGCGTACCCACCCTGTCGGGCTGCCCCGACCTCCAGTTCTTTTGAAGGCCAATCAGGTACATGCCTACTTCTTCGGCACTGATAAATTGTTTGCCGATGATCTCTATGGGGTTGAGTTTTGCGCCATCCTTGTCCGGCATCACCCTTTGGGTATAGGACTGTTCGTCGACTTTAAGTTTTTCAAGTGTCTGGCTACAGTTCTCCCTGTCCTTGACCAGGCTGTCCAGCTGGTACCTAGACCTGGATATCTCCCTGAAATGCGCTTTTTTGAGCCCTTCCATCACGGCGATCTTTTTCTCCAGCTTGGACTTCTGCAACAGGCTGGTATCGCCCGATAGAACGGCGATATATTCGGCGAAATTCATTCCGCTCTTTTCGTCAATGGAACCCTCGTCGATGCTGCGCACGTTCAGCTCGGAGTTCTTCATCTGGCTGATGAAGGTCTGCTTGTTCTTCAGCAGGTTGAACTTATAGTTGTCCAGTGACTGCTCCACGGCGTAGATATAGTTCCTGACCTTATTGTTCTGGAACAGTTTGGCCAGCAGGTTGCCCTTTCTTGCGCCCCTGCCATTACGCTGCTCAAATTCCGATGGCTTCCAGGGGATGTCCAGATGGTGCATGGCCGCAATCTTCTTCTGGACGTTCAGTCCCGTGCCTGCCTTTGAAGTGCTTCCGATGAGTATCCGGATGGTGCCCTCATTCATCATCTTGAACAGTTCAGGCCTTTTCTTATCGCTCCAGTCATGGATAAAAGTGACCTCATGGGCCGGTATGCCCATATCCCTGACCAGTTTTTCCTTCATGGCATCATAGAGGTTGAACTCGCCTGGCTTAGGTGTGCCCAGGTCGCTGAAAATTATCTGCGTACCCCTATGCTCGTTGGTCTCCCTGTATATCTCCAGCACTTTCCTGGCGCAGGTATTGACCTTATTGTTGGGATGGTCGGCATATGCTTCATCGATCAGGCGCATATCTGCGGCCATCTTTTTGGCATAATTGGTAGCGATCAGCATCCTTGCATTATCCTCGCTATCGGAGAGCGGCGCACGCCCCAATAGTGTACCGTTACCCGTCTTTGCAAAATGCATCAGCTTTTTGCTGAAGGCCAACTGTTCCGGCGTCATCGGGATATTGATGAGCGCTTCCTCGATCTCCGGCTTGTCCAGGTTGATATGCCTGGCCGTTTTATAATCGGTGATCTCGTTATAGAACATCGCCAGCTCCGGCACCTTGATAAAATGGCGGAAACGTTCCTTGGCGATGATCTGGTTGGTCACCGAGAACTCAAAATCTGTGGTCTTTCTTGCGAATACGGCAGCCCAGCCATCGAAGTTCTGTATCTGCTGGCGCTCCATTTCCCTTGGACGGAGATACTTGAACAAAAGGTACATTTCCGTTAGACTATTGCTGATGGGTGTTCCGGAAAGAAAGGTCACGCACAGGTCGGCTTCAAAGCGTTCCTGCAATGTCCTTACCGCAAAAAGCATATTCAGCGCCTTCTGGCTACCTTCCACATTGCCCAGGCCCGCAACCCGGTTATGGCGCGTGGTAAAGGTCAGGTTCTTGTACATATGGGATTCATCTACAAAAAGGTGGTCGATGCCCAATTCCTTAAAGTTGATCTCCATATCCTGCCTGTCCTCGATCTGCTCCCGGACAGCCTTAAGCTTGTTTTCCAGGTTGGCCTTTCTGACCTCCATCCCCTTGAGCATTGAACGGGACACATCCCCGCCGATTCTTTTGAGTGTTTCCAGGTCGGCTTCGATATTATCGATCTCCTGCCCGAATATCAGCTCCTGTATTTCGGGAGACTGCGGGATCTTGCCGAACTGATCATGGGTAAGGATGATACAGTCCCAGTTATTGTTCTTGATCTCATGGAAAAGCCTTAGCCTTTTAGCGGGTGTAAAATCAGTTTCCGTTGGCGCCAGTATCCTTGCATTCGGGTAGGCCTTACGGAACTCCTTCCTGATATCGTCCACATTGGCCTTCAGTGCAAGGATGGCAGGCTTGTGGACTACGCCAAGGCGTTTCATCTCATAGGCTGCCACGATCATCGTTAGGGTCTTGCCCAGTCCTACCTCATGGTCGACCAGTGCACCACGGTTCTGGATGATGCGCCACACCCCGTTTTTCTGGGATGAATACAGATCGTCGATCTCCAGCGCCTTGAGGTCAAGGCCCGGGAACTTCAGATGGCTGCCATCATATTCACGCAGCACATAGCAATTGAAGGTATCGTTATACAGTTCTTCCAGCAGCTTTTTATCGGCCAGTGACTGTTCCTGTAGCCAGTCCAGGAACTGGTTGCGTATGTTCTCTATCTTCTGGTGGGCTAGCTGTATCGCCTCATTGTCCGGCCTGCGGATCGTACCGCCCTCCCCATCCGATACCTCATAGGTATAGAAAGGTGCGGTGTTCTCCAGGGCATGCTCTAGTAGCGTATAGCCATAGGTCGCCCTGCCATTGATCGGCACCACTGCATATTCCTGGAGTACTTTAGGATTATTTGCCCTGACAGCTGCTTTGAACGTATCCACAGATGGGAAATAGGTGACCGTCGTATCCGTCTCGAACAGTTCCGTTGCAAAGCGGTTATAAAAATCTACGGGTATCCAACGCTCACCGAGGTTGAAGTCCAGTAGTTCAAATGGTATCTTCTCCGGCTGTACACGAATTATGGCCTCCAGGCTCCTTTGGTACTGCGGATTTTCTGGATTATCCTTCGCATGGATTTCTGCTCGTTGCAGTTTGGCCACCACATTGCCCGAGAGATAATGGTCGGCGGTCTCCCATTGACCGTTAGCAGGATTGAGGTAGATATGATTGCCCAGGTCACGAACGACCTGCTCCTCTTCCATTCCGGTTACGCTGGACATAAAGGCGATATCAACCGACCCTTTCTCGTTCAGGCAATAGGCCAGTGCCTCCAGCGCATCTTCCGTCCGGAACAGTTCATCGGTCTTCTGGACCGATTGATGAAGGATATCGGATTTGACGAACTGCTCACCTTCCTTTCTTTCCAGGGAGGAAAGTATCGTAAAGCCATAGGCGCTGTCATTGCCGATCAGCCTGCGGTTGAATGCTGTATTGAGCTGTCCGAAACGCTGGCTGAATGCTTCATAGCTCTGATTAAGTGCCGTACGCTCAGCTTCCGTTACCTCTGACCCGTCAACTTCCTTTGCTGCCAGTTCGAGGTAGCTGTCCCTTAAACGGATGTAGGTTTCAAAAAATCCATGATGGTTAACAGATATGTCCACCGGGTGGAAATCTGCGGATAGGTTTTCATCCAGCATGGTCACATAACCAAGCTGGCCCTGGTTAAATACCAGTGTTCCGTCCCTGTAATAGCTTTTAAGGCCGCTCGCCCTTCCCGTATGGCCCTGCTCCAGCCGAAAGCCAGCCTCCAGGGTCTTGTCACCTTCATATTTATACCTGTAGCCGAACTTGCGCAGTTCACTTGACAGATGGTCCATGACATTGCCCAGCTCCGTTGCATTCAGCCATGTGGGCGTGAATTTGATCTCCGATACATTGGATTGCAGTCGGTACACGTATTTGGAACTGCCCTTGAACTTTGCCGTTAACAGAAGAAAACTGTCATGCGTGGGATTGGCCGCAGTCCGTATTGTACTGATGACCCTTGCGGTATCCGCATTGATGCGTTCGCGGTCATTGAGACTGAGGTAGGCTTGTGCCTTATTGCTCTGCGCAGGTGCCTCTACCGTATCGAAAAGCCCCAACTGTACCATAGCACCTTCCGTTTCCTCTTTGGGAACTTCCAGAAAAGTAAAGACCCGCTCCATTGAGGCCATGTTCAGGCCCAACTCCAGTTGCAGGTTCTGAAAACGCTCCGGGTTGAAATTGGTAGCGATGTCCTCTTCCAATATTTGGGACAACTTTGCGCTGATGGACTCCAGTTCACCTTCCTGCCAAACGGATTGGTTGACCTTGCCGTATTGGTTGGTCCCCGCTGATACACGGTTGCCCACGATCAGTTCTGGAACAGATCTCAGGTAACTATTGATGGTAAATTTGCCCAGTTCATTCTCCGCTTCAGTGGTTTTGAGCAGTAGTTTTTCCGTAAGGCTCAATTCCTGCTTGTTGTCATTTCTCTGGACAATGAGCAGGTGGTTGGGCGCTTCCGTATTACCGGTCTCCTTCATCAGGTTATCGGGCATCACCACTACGCTCACCAGGTCCGCCCTTTCAAACAGGTAATCCCTGGCCTCCCTGTTACTGCTGCTGTTCAGAAAGGCATCGGTAGTGATATAGGCCAATAGCCCGCCATTGCCGATCTTCTGTAGCCCCTTTGCAAAAAAGTAGTTGTGTATCTTATCGGTAACAGTTTTATCCCTTAGATCGGGATCATATACCGTGAAATTGCCGAATGGGATATTGCTGACGATCAGGTCATACCTGCCATCGTCATTGGTCGGTGCTTCCTCCAGTCCCTGATTATAGACCTTTACCGGGACTGCGCTTACCGAACTTACGGCAGCGAGTACCTTAGAGGTGAGAAAATCTTTTTCGACACCCGTGATCTTTTGAACTTTATTGAAATGCGTTGTGGCGCTATTGATAAATACGCCCGATCCGCTGCTCGGCTCATAGACACTGCTGGGCTGGATGCCTTTTGCAGCAAGTGTGCTGTAGAGCACATCCGGAACGAATGCAGGGGTATAGAAGGCGGAAAGAATACTGTTCTTTACAGAACTGATGGCCTTGCGGTAATCGGGTTCTGAAAGATGTGCCTGCAATAGCTCATGCAGTTCCATCATCTTGCCATGCAGTTTCTGGTCGGCTTCAGATGCGCCCAGCTTCTGCCATTCTTCGATGGGCGCCTTTGGGAAAAGCACGGCTTTGATACCGCCAAATCCGGAAAACGTTTGCAGTATGGCCATATCCCCAGCCGACAGCTTTCTCCCCTGCTCCCATTCCAATGCGATCCTGATCGCCTCTACGTTCGCCGTTAACTTTTTTAGAGAATTGTAAGCCATACTGCACGTTTTTCCGTTTCACTTCAGGGCAATAGCTGCCCGTTACTGCGTTTTGCAGTCCAATTATTTTATTCCGTAAATGCTGGTTATTGTTCTTCCAGGTAGATGACCATTGTGCCGGTGATCTCGTAGCGCAGTTCCCTGCTTTCTTGATTTGCCGTACTGAACCCATGTTTTTCAAATACGGGCAGGCAGGGTTCCAGCATATTGAGCAGTTCATAGGTGAGTACGCCCATCCTGCTAAATCTTGCGAACGCTTCTTCGAATTCCTCTGCCATTATCACATACAGGTAGTTGTACTTTGAGGGTTTCAGTTCTTCGGTCAGCCTTGCCATGCACAGCTCGATAATGGTGTGTCTGGCATGTTGCTCGGAAAGCAGGCTGCCCATATATGGGGCAATGCCCTCTACCTTGTCTTCCAAATATTGCCTGAGCGAATAGCTTTCCTGCAGGCTGGCCAAAAGGTCCGGGTTGTTGATGCTGATATAGCTGCCCAGTTTTTCGATCAATAGCTGTTGCATAACCTTTGACTAAACGCCGAAAAATGATTTGATGACCGTGGCCACTACGACCAAAAACACGCAGCTACCGAACCATGCGGCCGCTACCTTTCCCGTATCGGGATCGCCGCTGTTCCATTTCTGATAAACTTTCACCGCACCGATCAGCCCAAGGATGGCGCCGATGGCATACATCAGGCTGGTTCCTGAATCGAAATAGCTCCTGACCTTCATATTTGCCTCGTTGATGCCCGCCAGCCCGTCCTGGGCCTGTAGGCTATTGGAAATGGCCAGCGCCATCACCAATAGTACCGCTATCCTTAATTGCTTTTGCCCTGCACACTTTTTCATATTCACTGATTTATGTTCTGATGTCGTTTTCTTCTTTGTTTCCGCAATTCCTCCCTGCCATTTGCAGAGAGGCGCGGAAATCGACAGCCGCCTTTGCTATCCCACCCTATATATCCATTGCCCTTGCGCACGGGGAAGAAAGGGGACTGTCCTACCTGGCCGGACCTCCACGATCCTGTCTGCACCAATTCCAACCTATCCGGTCCAGGTAATTTTTAGCGGAGCAGTGTGTTCCATATACGCTCCAACTCTCCCTCACTGAGCACCACTCCGCATAGCTCTTGGCTATGTTGTATCAGGTAATTATTGATCGCTACCCGGTAGGCAGGCTTGCGCAGCCCGCTGTAGTTGGCCAGCCTTTGCTGGAACTTTTCCAAAAGCTCCTGTTTGGTGGCAGTTTTGCCTGCCCTTTCCAGGATAGCGTAGCGGAGGTCCTGTACCACCGCTTCCAGTTCATCCATCGATGAAATATCTTCCGTATCTTCAATTATCGTTTCAGTTTCTTCGGCACTGTTATAGTTCCTGTTCTTCAGTGAGTGGATAAAACCCGTAAGGTCTTTTCTGTACTTCAATCCGATCGTCAGGTAATAGGCAACTACCAATACCCCAACCGCTCCCAGGTATTCCGCCCATGTCACATTACTTAGCATAATTCAATATTTAGGTTTTCAAATCACCAGCGCTACTATTGCTCCGCTGACAACACAAAGGTGGGAAGATGCCGAAGGGTAAATTCACAATCTGTACCGTAGTCGGTAAGATTTATTTTAGGCAGTAAATGAGCTGGATTTGGAAGGATTAGTAGCATTAATTATTCAAATATTCAGAAATACCGAGTTTATACCGTATTCGGTAAAATGAATTATTACGGATCGATAAGTAATTTATTAAGTTTGTCTACCTACTAAGAATATTGTACAACTAAATTTTTATCATGAAAACTTTCGTAACATGGGAAGAAATCCTTTTACAAGAAGAGAATTTACGTAATGCTATAATGCATGGCGATGTACAGGCACTTGACATCTTATTACATGATGACCTGCTCTTTGTTCTGCCCGGAGGACAGGTGGTTACTAAAAAAATTGATCTGGATACCTATCGGGATGGACGACTGAAAATTTCAGCTTTTGTCCCTGCTGTAGAAACACTGAATATTATAGAGGATACGGCAGTGATCCAATTAATTGTTGGTTTAGAAGGTGAATATGATGGCGCAGCATTTAAACAGCAATTCAGATATGTGCGTTTCTGGAAAAAGCTGGAGGATGGCATCAGGGTAATTGGAGGAAGTGGGACTGCCCTTTGATTGCTCGGCGAGAAGAACTAGTAAATTGAAAATTTACACGAAACGGCAATAACTGATCCTACAGATCATTTAACAAAATTCAATATTCTAAATTATTCTGCACTGAAGATCATACGATTTCTTCCATTCTCTTAATCAACATTTCCCTCATTCTATCTA
>NZ_DHDZ01000033.1:35894-174228 GCF_002399615.1 Pedobacter sp. UBA4863
TAAAAATGGAGTCCTGCTTTTCTTCCTAATACTCATCTCCTGGAAGCCCCGGGAATAGTTACCCAGATCAACCTGGAAAGCGCTTTCCAACAGCCTTGCAATCTGTGTCAGGCCAGCATTGGCATTGTTTAGTGAACCCATACATTGCAGGCCGTAGAGTATTTCTATGAGGCCAGCCTTAGTATCAGTCCATGGTAATGATGCAAGTGAAATTTCTGCACCATCTTTACTTTCTTGGTAGTCCAGGTCTTTCAGTAGTATAGAAAGCCTATCATTCAACAGATCAAACGCCATAATCTTGGCAACCTGATAGTCTTTACTTGTCCTGAATGTGGTATCGCTATCCAGGTAGGAAATGTCCGGCAACAACTTGATATCATATCTGTCACGTAAAAAATATGACTCGTCCATATAGGAACCACGTTGGCGGTAATAACGGTAGAACTCCTGTTGATTATCGAAATACTGATGGATCTTTTCTAGCTCTTTTTTAAGCAGCTTCCTTTGTTCCTTTATTAGAATAGGCATCCTTGTATGAATATCATAAAGCTTGACATACATGATGAGCAAAGCAAAAAACTTAGGTTTGATTTCTTTAAAGAAAAATATTTCCTCTTCATTGTTTTCAAAGCCAGTTTTACTTACATACTCTTTGAGCTTTTCGATATTCTCCCTTACTACTGAACTAGACCTCTCAGCCCTATCAATTGGACAGTGAACCTCTGAATCTACAGTCTCTATCGCCTGGCTCACCTGATTGTAGAGCTTTTCAAAATATGCTTTCATAACTACACAGATATTCTTTACTCGTTAAGCAAATTTATCACATGGCCTTATCCCCCAAAGAGGATTTAGCTGGTGTTTTTAGGTAGAGTATTTCAAATCATAGCTGAAGTAGATTTTATTAAAATGAAGTAAAAATGAAATATATCTTTAAAAAAAGACGATAAAATAACAACAACATTTCCGATACTCAAAGGGGAAATTCCCACGAATATTTCGGAACAATTCCCCCTATGAAATCAATTGGGTTTGACATATTTTTCGTCCATGTCGTCAATGAAAACTCCTGTGGCATTTGCAGAAGACCATGTAATGGTACGTAAGAGCATCGTTGCTTTCTTCAATGCCACAGACCCTAATTTCAATATTTCCATTGAAGCAGACAATGGTGTTGAATTATTGGAAAAACTGTCCCACTCAGAGGTTCTCCCTGCCATCTGCATATTGGACATCAATATGCCACAAATGCCGGGCCGGGTACTTTTGGTCGAACTGCGCAAAAGATACCCTGAAATGAAGTTCCTTGTACTTACCGCATTTTATGATGAGAACCTGATCATTTCCATGATCTCTGCCGGAGCAAACGGATATCTCTTAAAGAGTGATGATACCGATGAGATCAGCATAGCGCTGAAAAGTATAAAGGAAAATGGCTATTACTATTCAGGGGCCGCTTCATCGACCATGTTCCAACTGTTCAGCGACAAACAACGGAAGGTCAACTACGATTTCAGTATGATGGAGGAAGAGCTGTTGAGGTATTCCTCTACCAATCTGACCTACGAAGAGATTGCCAACAAGCTTGGCACAACGGCTAAAACAATTGAAGGACATAGAACCCGACTGTTCGCCAAGCTAAAGATTTCATCGAGGGTTGAGCTTGCCCTATTTGCATTTCAGAGCGGCATTATCCCCTTTAAAGAATAGATTATCAAATACATATAACCATGAAAAAAACAACTGGCATTTTACTACCCATTCTAGTTCTGGCCGCATGTAACCAGAATACACAAAACCCAGCGCAGGTTACTAATGTCACAAGTACTGCCATTATCTCCAGGGATACGGCAAACATGATGGTATCCAGCTATCTAAGCAGCATCAACGTGGCAGCTAATGACACAGACGTCCGCTCTTTCTTTATTGATGCGGCACCGATTAAGGCGCTATTCGACAGCGCTGCAATAGGCGCAAGCGTAAAACAACTGAAGATCTTTTTGGCTCATACCCCGCAGTACATTCACGGAGGGGGTCAAAATATCAATTGCGGCTACCGGAAAAATGGAATTACCCTGGTCATAACAGGAGTTGATCTCGCGGGAAACTATGTCTACCTTCCAGACCAGACCGCAGTCAACAGGTCGACCTCCTGTCCATCGAATTGCCCAACAGGAACGTCAGGGAACAACCTTTTAATTCTTAACACCACTCTGCAATGAGTTTCTACCTAATGGCGACAATGGTTGTTACTATGTTGTCTACAGCTATTGCCATCGGCCTGTACAACCTTAGGCACATGGACAGGGCATTAAAAATCGTCCTGCTTTTACTTTTTGTGTCCCTATCTTCTGAAATTTTAGGCATATATGCTGCCTATAGGTTCCGGAACAATATCCCTGTTTACAACACGTATAGCATCATAGAGGCAACCCTGGTTTGCCTCTATTTCA
Source organism: Pedobacter sp. UBA4863 (assembly GCF_002399615.1). GTDB lineage: Bacteria > Bacteroidota > Bacteroidia > Sphingobacteriales > Sphingobacteriaceae > Pedobacter. The sequence goes on from NZ_DHDZ01000033.1 coordinate 38,348, forward strand.
ATGAACTTTTCCTTGTTAAAAAAAGAAAATGGATAGGCAATATACTTGCCGGAATTATCTTTTTAAGTGGCATTGCCTATCATTTAGCCTATCACCCCAACAATGCAACAAGTAGTATATTTCTGACCATTGAAGGATTTCTGACTATTATATTCTGTTTGACCTATATCTACAAAACAGCACTCGGCGTAATGCCAAGAAGATACCAGCATATATGGATCTCATTAGTCTTCCTTGTGTACTGGACTTTGACCATGCTCAACTGGGTATCCTATGATTACCTCACCATTGCCCTGCCCAAACATAAATGGATCATAGACCATATCATCTTTTTGACCAGCCTGTTGACCAATCTATGCTTCACGATCCTATTTATACGGTTACCCTATTTAAACCTCAGGCATGGGAGTGCATAGTGTTGTAATTGAACTGCTGATCGTCGGGACCATTTGTATTGCGATCTTAACCACCTTCCTGGTATTGATCAGTATGGCATTCTTTAAAAAGCAAAAACAACAGTACCAGGAAAAACTAAAGCTTGGCTTTGAAAATGAGAAAAGGGAAATGCAGGCACGGGTTGAGGAAGGAGAAATTTTGATGACCATCATTTCCAAGGAAGTACATGACAATATTGGGCAGTTAAGTACGATGATAAAGATGCACCTCCGAAAGATCGGCAAACTGGCAACAGACAATACCCAGATCACCATAATCGAGGCGGCACATGAATTTGCTGACGAATTGATCCTTAATGCAAGGGAAATCAGTTATTCGCTAAATAGTGACCTCATTAGGGAAAACGGCTTATTCAGAATGGTATCCAGGCAGTTGGAATATATCAAGACGGTTAAAAAGATCAATTATGATATTGAGATCGATTCGGATGAAACTGCTATTGCCCCTGACAAGGCACTGATCATATATCGCATAGTCCAGGAAATATTGAACAACATTCTAAAACATGCCCATGCAGAAATGGTTACCGTAAGGATCATATATCAGCATCAGTTCTTTAAGTTGACGATACGGGATGATGGGCAAGGATTTGAAAGCAGTGGTTTTGCAAGGGAAAGTATGGGACTGAAACAGATGCAGCAAAGGGCAAGATTATTAGATGGTGTGTTGAACATAAACTCTGAGAAGGGTTTTGGAACAATTGTTACCCTTTCGATTGAAAAACTCACCAATTAGAATGATGAATAAATAGTTATACCCTCGCCATTTTCAACACATACTGCTGCGCTGTAATAAAATTTAAGGCTTATGCTAAATAGTAAAGGGAAAGGACAGATCCTGGCATCAGAAGCAGACAGGTTTAAGGAGCTAAAGGACTATATTGATGTAAATCTTCAGAATGATCTTACTGTAATGCACCTGGCAAATTTAATGGGACAAAGTATTGCCAATTTTAAGCGGTACTTTATCGCTGTCTATGGGATCAGCCCTGGAAAATATGTACATGATGCAAGAATGGAAAAAGCACATGAACTGTTGTCTCAGCACACATATCAGATTTCTGAAGTGTCTGAATTAGTAGGTTACACTGACCGTACCAGTTTCAGCCGGGCTTTCACAAAGCATTTTGGCTACACACCTCAAGCATTGTTTAACGATGGACAATCTCAATTTTGAGCTAAACTGCAACATATTTGAGCCAATCTGCAACACATTTGAGCTAAACTGCAACACCTCGAATTAAATCACTACCTAATTTTACATCAACAAATAGGATATACAATATCCTATCACTCTGAAAACATCGACCATCATGAAACGCCGAATTACTTTGGAATTGCTTTGTACCGTTTTAGCATTAGTATTCATATATGCTGGGGTAAGTAAGCTGATGGACTACTCAAATTTTAAAGTCCAGCTAAGTAAATCACCAATACTGGCTGATTATGCCAATACTGTATCATGGGCTGTACCAGTTTTAGAATTATCCATTGCCGCTAAACTCTTTGTTGCAGGCCTTAGAGAATTTGCTCTATATGCATTTCTATTCCTGATGTCATCATTTACAATATACCTATTAGTCATTTTGAATTTCAGTGATCATATACCCTGTAGCTGTGGAGGAATATTGCAGAAGATGTCATGGGAAGGCCATATCATTTTTAATCTAGCTATTATAACAATAAACCTTCTCGCTATATATCTATTCAATAAAACGCAAGGCAAATTGCCTTTACATAAAAACATTGCGCAATCAGGGTTAGCCGAAAACCTGCGAACAGAGTAGGCGAAACATCATCATTAAAAACAAATCAAAATGAAAAAGTTCAAACTGAGCCTTGCGGCATTCGCATTCCTTTTCGCTGTTGGAACAGCAATTGCTAGCAACACACAAACGGAAACCGCTTTTCTATGGAACCCTGATACTCAAGACTATGATGAGCCGTCATCCCGTACCGAGGTAGAATTGTTATGTGACGAAGGCCCTGCAGAATGTGGCGTAATCTACGATGAAGAAATGAATCCTGACTATATCAACAAGCTACAGTAATCAATCATGAGGGTGGCACATGTGCCACCCTTTAATTATTTTGAATGATTAAAAGAATATACATAATAATCCCTTTTCTCACCATACTTTCTGTTTTAGCTATTGCAATGCTCAATAAAGCTGAAAACAGCTCAACAAATAGAATTGCCAATGGTTTTAATCGGCACCTAATTACCTGTTCACTGGAAAAGAAGTGGAAGATAGACCCACAATTCAATCACATTGCTGGTTTAGACTCAACAGCGATTATACTTTGTAATAATACACCTGGCATGATAAAATCAGTAAATAGATTTTCCGGAAATAGTCGAACAGTATTTTACAAACTCCCTTACATTAAGAAACTAAATAGAAATTTTAGCACTTTTTATACTAATCAAAAATTAGAAATTGTAGGTGGTAATGTTCCCATATTATTAAGGCTGAAAATGAATTCTGACTCTATGGTTTTTCAAACGTACTCATTTAAGAATACTTTCAATAAATATATCCCCATTAAGCACAACAAATTTCTATATGGATGTTTAGACTCATCGCTTCAGCATAGGGAATTACACATAATCAACCTCCAAAACAACTTCTGTACTTCTAATGGTAAAGTACTAAACTATTACTCAACCAATAGTGATGGTAAACTCTTATTTGATAAATCGTGTAATGAAATTATCTACATATATTTTTACAGAAATTCATATCTGCGAATAGACACAAACTTAAATCTATTAATGGCGTGTCAAACAATTGATACATTTAAAGGAAGGGAAACTAAGAAACTTGTTAAAACAGGTAAAAGAATCAAAAGAGAGAATATTATCCAATCAGCAGCTAGTAATAGACTTAGTAGCATTTCAAATGGGATTTTATATGTCAACTCAACTCTGAAAGCAGATAACGAAACAAATACAGATTTTGATCAAAATGGGGTAATCGATATATACAAGATATCTGAAAACAAATACAAAGGGAGTATTTACATCCCTTTGCACAATAAAAAGAAAATTGATGATTTCTTTGTTAAAGACAACTATTTATATGTCCTTTTTAAGGGTGAATTACATATGTACAGATTAAATGACAGCACTCTAAAGCTTTTTCAAATCTGAAATTACCACCATTTCAATTTCCTTCTCTTTTTCAATTATATCCAGACCATATTTATTTAATCCTGTCTTAAGTGACTTCAGATTGGAAAGTTTACCCTTAATTTCAAGATCCACATTCTCTGTTATACCAGTATCGTTAATTAATGGTGTACTATAGCTTTGTAAATGGAGGATTGCAAGTTCAGAAAGAAACCTGTCTATTGGGATATTTACAATCTTTAATCCGTTTCCATCCTTGAGGAATTGAGGTTTTGCTCCTTGGGTCTCTAAACTAGAAACATCTCCAATCTTAACAACTGCCAAGCACTTTACTTTCCTAAGCTGTCTACTGCCAATAATATTAAATTTCGCTCCCAAAAACCCATTTAGATCATTTTGCATCTGCCTATAAAACTTACTTTGAGGGATATCTTTCCGCATTACCAACTCGTAACTAAAAGTGGTTGTTATTGTTAATTCTTCCGACTGATGGCTTTTACTTTTGTCCCAAGGTATATATGTAGATAACCGCTCTGGATTTTTCATTTCTATAATTGCTCTATTTCTAGGAATGAGATAGGGATCTCCCTCACTAAATGCCGTTTGGTACAACATTCCAATATTAGTATTAGTCATAAATGCTCTTTGGTAGTCTCCCTTTTTGCGAACTCCTCGCCTACTACCTAATCCTTTCATATAGGGCAAAAAAACTGAAGATTTTTCTACCGGAATACTATCAGATATTATGCCGCCACCTAAAAACAACTTTTCTGCATCATATTTAATATCTCTCTTTAGCATCATTTTGTTAATTCCTCCTGCCAGAAAAGATTGTAAATTCTTATCGTTAACATCTTCGCCTTTAGTTATAGCGTATACCGTTCCGCTTGCATCAATCCAAATCTCGTGGGGTACTGCTTTAAAATTGAAAATTCTATTTATTTCTTTGCTTGAAGGTACGATTGGAAGAATAGTATTTTTAAGGATCTGATCATCCGTCTTTTTTAAGAAGTTTCTAACTACTCCCTCATTCTCTAGTGTCAGTGAGATAATTTGAATTCGATCATTGTATTTTCTTTGTAGGCTATCCAATCTTGGCATTGTTTTTAAACAAACGCCACACCATGTAGCCCAAAAATTCAGGATAATTGGCTTTCCTTTAAAGGATGAAATGTTTGCTGATGGTAATGGATAATTCATTACCTGCGCAAATAGTAGGTTTGGTATTTGATCTCCAACCTTAACACCATTATGTGCTGAATCTTGAGCGATTAAATTTTGAGAAACGATTATAGATAGAATTATAGCTATTATTGTTTTCATATTTATCTAATATTTTGAGGTAAACTTGGATTTGCCGCGATTACATCATCTGGTATCGGCAAAACGTATCTTGGGTCGTTGGGCACTAGGCTATATTGTTGCGTACCTAAAATTCTTACGAGTGTCGTTTGAAAATTTGGATCTTGGTTTAGCCTTCTTAGGTCAGTCCATCTTAATCCCCTAAAAACTAACTCCTTCCTTCTTTCGTTAAGAATAATAATTAGTGCATCATTGCTGTTTGAAGCAGTTATGGGTACGAATGTTCCATTCTTCCAGCGTTTTACAAGTAATTTGTTCAGATCTGCTAGTGCTTCTACATATAAACCTTTTCTGGCTTTACACTCAGCACTAGTCAAATACAGCTCTCCATTAGAAAGACCTGAGAATAGCAACTGCGACCCATAATAGCTTCCTTTAAAGGCTTTGGTTCCATCAGTGTTTGTTCTAAAATATGCAGATTGTCTTAGATCATTACTTGCATAACTTTGAAACAATTGGTTGTCAACCCTACCATAAGTATTCCAAATCAGACTACCATTAAGTACACTATTAAAAACCACCTCATTATTAAAACGCGCTACTGGATAGGCTGCAGTTAAAGTCAGGGTATTAAAATCCAGCAAAAAATTTGAGATTGCTAGTGCTTTTCCTGAATAAACGAGGGCATTTTCAAAATTGCTCATGCTCAGATAGACCCTCGCTAATGCAGCAAAGGCTGCAGCTTTTCCAGGCCTGGTCTTGTAGGGAACAATTTCGGGAAGAAGTTCCGTTGCCTGAGTTAAATCGTCTATAATCCTATCATACGTTTGAAGAAGTGTAGATCTAGTGAGAATTTCATTTGGATCCGAAGTTAACCTTAAAGGCAATCCATAACCAGTATTTGTTGTTGCCGGATTATATGGAGAACAATAAATCTGTGCTAGATTGAAAAATGCATATGCTCTATAAAACAATGCTGAACCTTTTACTGTATTGTAGGTCGAAGTCAATCGATCGCTATTACTAAGTTTTTGAAGTCCTTCCAAAACTATATTAGAATTATAAATTTGCTGGTACGACTTATTCCAATCGAAAGACGTTGAACCTGCGTAAATCTCTTTTTGCCAGATATAAGTATTTTGTTCGATTTCTGTTCTGGTTAAAAAATCATTATATGTCATGTAGTAATTGTCAGCACTCATTTCTCCAGCATTTGGTGTAGAACCACCTTGAGTTCCATTCATTAATGCAGAGTTATCTAAAATTGCTTGTAAATCAGCCAGTGAAACTGGTACTACGATTGAAGCTCTTGGTTTTTCATCAAGCCAATCTTTTTTGCATGAATACAATAGATTCAAGCCTAACCATAAGGGCATTAGCATCAAGCCAGATCTTATTCCTATAGATAAATTGAAAATTTTATTGAAACATTTCATGGTGTTAAAGTTTAGTACTTAATCCAAAGGTTATTGTTTTAGGTAATGGTAATGTGCTGACTGAGAGATCAGGATCGAGGCCGTATTTATTAGCCCTCCAAATTATTCCCAGGTTATTTGAATAGATGAATAGTTGGATTCCCTTTAAAGATTTTTTGTTATTCAATTTCAACTCATATCCCAATCGAATGTCGTTCAGCCTGATGTGATCACCCTTATTAATCAATACTTCAGAATTTTGGTAAAATGTTTGCCTTGCTGCAACAATCGGCAGTGGAGCAATTGAAGGTATGCTTGTACTTAACTCGTCTCCAGGGTTCTGCCATCGATTTAAGTAGTCCACATGCCCAGACCAATTATTAAATAGACTGGGATAACTAATTGAGGAACGCTTAAAGTAGTAACCAAACTTATAACTGACATTGAAAGAAAGACTGAATGATTTCCATCCGAAAGTATTCATAAACGATCCGAAAAAAGTAGGCATAGCCGTGCCATTATAAATAAGTCGGTCAGGTGTAATATTTGTTAATGCAGTATAGGTCTTAGAAATATTTCCATTTGCATCATAACCTCGAGGGTCTCCAGTCAAAGGGTCAAGTCCAGCCCATCGGTAACTGTAAATCGCCTGCACTGGATTTCCCACTAATGGAGATACGATCAGAGGATCAAGGCCATTACCAAAATTTAAATAATCACTGGCTGTTGACAAAACATTATATCGGGTAACTTCATCCCTGTTATAACTCAGTAGAATATTTGAATTCCACTTAAATCTTCCATGGAAATTTACAGTAGAAAACTGAAGATCGAGTCCCTCGGCTCTCATATTAGAGTAGTTACCCTTTATTACTGGATCACTCATATTATTAAAGATGCCTAAAGTGGGATCAACAATAGAGTTTCCTATTAGATCAATTCCCTTTTTTTGATAATACTCAATACTTCCACTTATCCTATTATTAAAGATGCCAAAGTCAATCCCAATATTTAACAAGCTATTCCTTTCCCATCTTAATTCAGGATTGCCTGGATTAGTAATACTAACATATCTGGCTCCTGTATAACTGTCAGTCTGATATCTCCCTGTTGTCAATGCAGTAACTGACTTATCAATATTACCATTATACCCAAATGTTGTTCTCAGTTTCAGGTAAGAAATTAAAGGGACTTTAAAAAATGATTCAGAACTAATATTCCAAGCTGCTCCAGCAGACCAAAGAGGCACTTGCTTTTGATTTGCTCTGACGCCAAATAGATTACTTTGATCAATCCTGGCACTAACAGAAAATGTATATTTTTTATTGAACGTGTATGCCCCGTTAGAAAAGTAGGAAATGTATCTGTCAATAATTGAAGAAAGACTACCAGAACTAGGTATTGAACCGGAACCCGATACAAAATATGGATATACCTGATTATAATTAATAAGCGGATTTAGAGTTTCTAACTCATCATTGTATCCATAATGCCTTACTGATCTGGTTTCCTGCTTAAATTGTTTAATCTCATAGCCAACAATACCTGTAAGTTCATGAAGCCTACCCAGAGACTTATCATACCCTAATTGAGCTCTAATCGTATGACTAAACTGGTCAGTGTTTGACAAATTTAGAACTCCGCCAATAGGAATAGGCCGCGTAACAGTGCTGCCGAAAATCTGAGTAAACTTGTTGATCAGATCCCTGGTAGCAAAACTGTCTTCAGATTGGTTGCTCCTTGAATTTCCTGATGTTCTCTCATATTGGTATTTAACTTCTGCTGATAAGCCCGGAAGTATGATGTATCGTATTTCAGGCGATAACCTCAAATACAATTGCTTAGACCGTGTGTCTGAAATTAGTTGCTCCTGAAGCGGCCTATATAGCCAATCCAATAAGGGCGTATTTGAAAGGGATTCAAGATAGCTTTGACGATATTGATTTGGTACAGCAAGTGGACTGCCCGCATCAGTTGCCAACCTTGCGTACGGATATATACTTTTGGTTCCTGAAATGGCTGCGCTGCTAAAGTCCGGAACAGTTGCTGTATTACTATTGGTTACCATTAACCGAGTACCAATCCTTAATGTGCTGGAAAGATCAAAATTCTGATTGGCATTCAGTGTAACCCTATCATAGCCATTACCTATTATGTTACCCGTGTTCTTATCATAGCCTGCTGAATAATGGAAGGTTGTTTTATCCGCACCACCTTGAAAATTAACAGCATACTGTTGATTTACTCCATTACGGTAAAAGTATTTGCTCTGGTCGTTTCTAATATCAATTAGGCGAAATTCATTCAATTGTCTTTCGGCTTCTTCAGCAGATAAAGTCCCGCTTCTTTTTCTAGCTAGTATTTCAACAACCGGTGAAATAATTGGTCTGGTCGTAGTATTATTAAGATCACTATTGTAAAATCCTTTATCAAACAACATTTGTTCCACATTAATGTATTCTGACGAAGTCAAAAAGGCCCGGTCATAAAAAATATCTGGCTTGTCTTTGATCGTCAAATTTGTGCTGACATCAATATTTAGCAACTGGTTTTTTCTGCCACTTTTTGTTTTGATTACCAATACTCCGTTGCCTGCTCGAACACCCCAAATGGACGCTGCGGCTGCATCCTTGAGTAGTGTTATACTCTCTATATCATGCGGATTAATGTTGTTGATATTACCATCAAATGGAAAATTGTCAAGGACAATCAAAGGTTGAGTATTAGCCATAATTGTACTTCTTCCACGGATACTGAATTTTTGTTCATCTCCCTGCCTTTCATCAAACTGGACACTTGGTGCGATCGCTTTCAGACGGCTGATGACATCGGTAGATATCTGCCTGTTGAACTGTTCATTCTCTATCATTGAAAATGATCCTGTAGCCCTTTCCTTTGGAATATCTTGATAACCTGTAGATACAATAGATACTTCCTGTAATGTACTTGTATCAGGGCTTAGTTTGATAGAAACTGGATTTTCATTGGTTATTCGGTATTCCAGAACTGTGAAGCCGATATAGGATATCAATAGAACTTCGTTGAGCTGTGCTTCGATGGTGAAGTTGCCATTATTGTCTGTAATGGTGTAGTTCTCTCTCCCTTTGACCCTGATGGTTGCTGCGGGAATGGGTTTATCGTTCTCATCTTTTACGGTACCTGTGATTGGTAATAGCGATAGTTCGTTTGATGGGGTTTTGTTTGCTTGGTTAGAGGAGACGGCAATGGTCTTGCCGATCTGCCTGAATTTGATGGGTAGTCTTCTTTCCAGTTCTGCAAGTACCTCGGTTAATGGCTTGCGCTGGGTCTGGATGTCTATAGGGGGTAGTTTGGAGATCGTTTGTTCGTTATAGGTGAAGCTCACCCCTGCCTGCTTTTCGATAGCGGAGAATATAGCCCTGACCGGACTCTGTTTCATGTCCAGGGTGATGTCCTGTGCGCTGGCAAGACCAGTTGCCAGCGCCGATAGTACGAGTACCAGTAAGAATAGGGTCAGTAGCGATAGTCTCATGAGCTTGTGGCAATAGGGATAGCGCTTACGGTAATTTTTTACCATATTTGTTTGGGTTTAATTGATGTTGGACCTAAAGCCCGCCGCACAGGTTTTCGAAGGCTGGTGCGAGCGGGCTTTGAATTAAATTATTAACTTAGTCTAAAACTGTTGGGTAATCCTGCCTGGCAGTGTTCCCCGGTACTTACTTGATGGTTATTTCCCTTTCATTGGCTGTTTGGTATGTAAAATGGTTGGAGAAGCTCAAGGCTTCCATAATTGAGGATAGCGACTGTCCTTCTAATCTTAATGTGATCTTTTCTTTATTGAGTTCCGGCCTTTCGACCTTGATAGTAACATTGTACTGACGCTCGATGGCTCTGATGATGGTGGCAAACTCCTCTGCCTCGAAGGCAATGCGGTCATCCTTCCATGCGGCGATGTCGGTAGCTCTGGCCACTTTGCTGGTGCTGGTGACCTGTTCTTCCTCTAGGTTCACTTTCTGAGATGGCAAAAGGAAGACAGTCTTACCCTTGTTGGCTGGTATAACCCCTACCTTACCGGAGAATACGGTTACCGATGAGGCGGTTTCGTTGGCATAGGCTTTCACTTCAAAAGCTGTACCTAGTACGTTCACGGTGGCATCCTTCATTTTTACGATGAAGGAACGGTGCTTTTCATGCACAACATCGAAATAGATCTGCCCTTCCTCTACGGTAACAATCCTTTGGTTGTCCGCGAAAGCTTTGGGATAACTCACCCGGCTTCCTGCATTCACCCACATTTTGGAATTGTCCGGCAGCGTGATTTCCCTTTTCTCGCCCAGCGGCACTTCAACCCTCACCATATCATGACTGGACTGGAGCTGATAGTACATAATGGCTACCACTACCGCAATTACAGAGGCCACCATTAGAGCTATTCCCTTTAACCCGACCCTGAAGGGCTGGTGCATTTGCTTTGCTTTCTCTTCAACGAAATTCCTGATGAAACCGTCAGTCCTGCCTACGACCCTTTCTATGGCATCGCTGTTTTGTTCCTCTGCTACGCTTTCCAATTCCCCGCGGATCAGTTGCATTAACTGCTCGTTGGTAACGTCCCGCTTAAAATGCTCCTGTATCATTAACAGGTCCTGCTCCGATGGTTTGCCGGATAGGTAGTTTTCAAATGCTTGGTGTAGTTCAGGTGAAGTTTCCAAAATGTGCTGTTTACTATGATTACGCACGGGATTGAAAAACTAATGGGTCGATGTTGATTTTTTTTCAATAAAAGAAAACAACTGCCTTCCCAACTTTCTGTTGACAATAAAACAAAAGCCTCGACCAATGGCCGAGGCTTCTATCAGATAAGCAATAAACAGTTATTTTCTGGCTAGTACCACGTCGCTATAGGCAATGGTACCGTCTTTGTCTATCTGGGCAAGTCTCACATAGACCTGTCCTTTGCCTCTGCCCAAAGCTTCCAGTTTCGTATCTCCAGCCTCATCCTTGGCGCAGGAAATTACAGCACACAGCACCAACAGCAGGATGGAAACTCTTGCCAAACGGTTCCTGGTAGCAGGGAGCATAAGTAGGCTCAACAGTCCAAAGCCCGCAAGGACGGTTCCGCCCAAAATGGTTGCAAAACTATAGGTCAACAATCTTGAGGAATTCCCATCACTGGCTTTAGAGCTTACCGTTCCCAGTTCATGCCATACACTGCCATCAGCAGAAGCCTGCACCACAAACTTGCTGTTATTGGCCTCGCTAAGCGTTGTCCAGTCCACCTGCAGTTTTCCCGCCTTTAAACTGGCAGAAAGGCTGCCCAGCCCAACCGGCAGCACACCGATCGGATCACTGATTCCCGAACCGTTATAGACAATGCCCGCATTGCCTTGTCCATCATTGGCTACACCCTCGAGAGAGAAAGAGGTCGTGCGTGGCGAGGTGGTAAACAGTCCGTAGTTTAGTTCTCCAAGCGGATCCTCTCCAACGTTCAGCGGAAGGGCATTGATCTGGAACTGCCCCCCGCCCTGTATGAATACGGTCAGCTTCTTGCCCTGATCAATGGTCATGATACCTGAGCCCCAGCCAATGTTAAAGTTCTGATCGGTGGAGCCAGCCACCAGTTTGCCCCCATTGTTGATCCTAAAGGACACCGTCTGCTCAAAGTGCGTAAAGTCCAGCCCTGGCGAAAGCGTCAGCGTGCCGCTGATATCGATATAGGGGTGTCCCGTGGTGAAATTGGTGGCATTGAAGGTTACGGTTCGTCCGGCGGGGATAACCACATTGTCGCCGTTGACCGGGACGGTGCCGCCCCAGGTAGCAGGGGCTGACCAGTTGCCGTTCGTTGTTGCCGTCCTTGTGGCAGCGAAGGCATAAACGCTGGCCAACATAAGGCAAATGGTTAAACATAGGTGTTTGAGAGAGTAGAGTTTTTTCATGATCTGGGTTTTAAGTGTTAATTATTTATTTCTTACAACTTATAGTTGTACGCTTGAAAACAAAAAACTAATGGGTCGGTTTGGATTTATCTTAAAATGTGGTTACAATCTGCGAAGCGATGGCGGTAATCAGTGCGGTAGATGGCCTTAACTGCTGGCGCAAAACTTTGTTGGCCTTTTGGATATGTTCGTTTATTGTTGGCGCTGAAATACCTAGCTGCTCACTGATCTCCTTATAGCTTTTGCCCTCGATCCTGAAAAGTGTAAATACCGTCCTGCAGGTTGGTGACAGGTTATCGATGACCTTTTGCGCACGTTTCAATTCCTCCCTGCTGATCAGGTTCTCCTCGATATGCTGGTACAGTTCGGTGGTATTAGCGGAAAGGTGGTCGGCAAGTTTTTGGTCGCGGGCCGATTTCCTAAAGGTATCATAGACCAGGTTCTGTGCTATGCGGTACAGATAGGCACCGAAAGGCTGCTCTTCATTGATCCAGTCCCGTTTCTCCCAAATTTTCAGGAACAGTTCCTGTAGTACCTCTTCCACCAGTTCCTCGGACTTTAGTAGCCGCAGCAGGTTGCCTGTTAGCCTCCTTTTATGCAGGTGGTATAGCCGCTCAAAAGCCTGCGCATTGCCGGATTTAAGTTCCAGCAATAGCTCGCGTTCGCTATTGTCAAATTTTAGGGCCACAGGTCAGGTTTTTAGTTTGGTGACCTAAAATTAATTATAAATTAATTGAATGTGAAATTTAAGTATTAGCAACTATAACTTTCTTCAATCTCCTTAGAGCAAAGCTAAGCAGGTACATAAGATCTGGCAGGAATTTCACAAGTGGATTTTTAAGTGAATAATATTTAATCGGATCCTTGTCGCGTACAGGATATCTGGACAAATCACAATGGCTGGCTGTTAATAGCGCACAGATATAAAATATACCAACTGCTTTTGCAACTTCAATGATAGCTGGTAGCTCTGTCGATATAAAATTGTTTACGGATGATAAATCTTCAGATGAAATATTTGGGTAAAAATTTTGAATAAAATTTTCTTTCATGCCTTCACTGATATCTATCGTCAGTGTCCTTGCTTCATTTATTACTGATAAAAATGTACGTATTTCGTAAGCTGAAAACTCTAGAACTTTTGAATTGAACTTTCGCTCAATGAACTCTTTCATTTCTATCATCTTTGGATTCATTTCAGCTATTTGCTTTATCATTTCTGAATCCTTTGGATAGGAAATTTGATCCAGAAATTTCTATATATTCGTAACAATATCTCCACTATTTAAAATATCAGAATTAAATTTTTTTTCAATTCTATGTCCAAACTTTTTACGGAGAAATTCTTCATCGTTACCACCTTGAGAAAGAATAAAGGACTTACATGCTTTCTCCGATGCTTGTTGGAATAGGAAGATTGATGTTCTATATTGCTTCTTTTCAAACAAAATCTCAGCAGATTTTAGATCGCTCATGGCTAAATCCCATAACATTAATGCTCTATTCATTTGATTTTTAATTTAGCGATAATGATAAATACCACAACGGTGTACTGTTAAATGTCCCCGGCCATGCGATGTCGAACCTCAAGGGATAACCAGCCAGTTGTGTTTTTGCACTTAACCCGTAAGACCATGCCCAGCCTCTGTCAGGTGCTATTTTATTCCAGCTTTCCTTTGCAGCGGCGCCATCTACGAACATACCCAATTGCAGCAGATTGATAAATTGCAATGGCGTTTCCATTGGTATCAGTGTCTGGAATATGGGGAAATAAACATCCGCATTCAGTAGCACATATCGGTCTCCGTACATACTGTTCTGCAAATGCCCTCTTAGTGGCGTGGCCAGCGTCTGGAATGCATAGGGAGACTCTTGTGGAAAATGCACATTGCTGTCTATTCTCGGCGTTAAGGTATTATCCACCTGCCCCATATTGTACAGCACCTTTCCCTGCCCTGCGCTAAAGCCTGCCTGCGCCTGAGCGACTATGGTGATATACCGGTATACTGGTTGATGGTATTCAAGTTTTACAGTACTGCCCATCACGATTTCCTGTTTTTGCGAAAATGCTTTGAATACATCTACCAGCCCCCTTACCTTAACGCCTTTGTACAGCAATGGAATAGTTGGGGTCAGTTTGTTCCAGTTCAGGCTCAGCGTATTGATCGACCAAATGCTTTTAATGTCCTCAAAAGTCAGGCTATGCTGCTCTGTAGCCAGGAAAATAGTACGGTCCTGCCTTACCGCTGTCTGTATACCTGCTGATAGCTCGTATGTAATGGGATATTTTGCAGACAGCTCGTAGTAATGGGTCTTTACCTTGGCGGTATTTGGATAAAGCTTGCCATCCTCGTTTACCCAGTGCCTTTTTGGATCGGGGCGCAGGCTTTCCACTTTGCGGAAATATGCAGCTCCCCAATCCCATTTCTTTGCCTTATTCTCATACCGTACAAAAAAATCGCTGCCCTCTGAGCCTACAGGCAGGCGAAAGGCAATATTGATATGATGGTTCTCCAGCAGGTCGGTAAAGCCGCCCTGTACCATACCGCTCACTTCCGGGAATTTGAACTGCCCCTGGTAGTTGATATAAGGCTGGTACCTGTTGATGAAATAATCATTGTTCACCCTGGCCGAGAAATAGGCGCTATGCAATTGCAGGACATAAGGTTTTACTTTCTTAGGATGATACGCCTGTGTATTGATAATGGAGTCTTCCCTGCGTTGTGCCCTTTCTTTAGCGTTCTTCGGCATCAGTACCTGCTCCAGAAAAGACGGCTCTTCATCGCGTGCTGCGCGAAGCATCGAATCGATACGTGCATCTTCTGCTTTCCTGCGTTCATAGTCATGTAGCCAGGGGCTTTTGGTGGTATCTGTGTGCCTGTTGGCATCTATCCATTGCTGCACTGGTTGTTTGGTGATGCTGATGATACTGCCGCTGCTTTGGTAAAAAGCGATCTTTTCCTCATTCGTCAGGTATTGGTAGGGTTCGTACTGCGACAAGATCTGGTATTTTTCCGGCTGTTGCAGGCTGGGTGTGATGGTAAAGCGTTCACTGCCTTGCATTGTGTTGGTCGCCAGCAGCCTGCCATCCGGAAGTGGGAACGGTTTATCCCACCTGATGTAGGCAGTCGTATCTGTTACAAATGGGAGTACCTTACCCTCCTTCAGGATATAGATACCTTGTCTTTGTTTGATGCTGTCTTTTAACCCGCTGATCGTATCCGGCCTTTGAGAGCTAAAGAATAGCTGCCCCTTGTTTCCTGTTGGATGCGCGTCATCATAGCGGTCTGATGTATAGGGCCTGTACTGGAGCTTTACCGCATCATAGGTGACAATATCGCTTTGGCCTCTGCGGTAGGCGCTAAGGAGGTAATTGTTCTCTTCCTGCTGTTGAAAGCTGTTGATGCCGTCTATGCCTAATAAAACATCTTTTCCCTGCGTACCACCGGCAGCATTGTAATGCTTGATGACATGTTTGCCTTTATAAGGGCGAAACACACTAATGGTACTGGCATCCGCCCATTCTAGGAGGGGATAAGGATCAGTGCTATGGTCATTCAGCCAGGGTGGCAGCGGGTAGCTGGTTATCTTGCTGTTCGATTTTGTATGGATGTTGTAGCTGTAAATGGTTCGTTTGCCATTAAGGGTAACGGCATAAGCAATATACTGCCCTTCCGGGCTGACGAGTACATTCCGAAGTACGCCGGTCTTTTTAGCAATGTGAATACTGTCTTTACTCGAAGTATCTGTTACTGCTTCCAACCTGCTTTTATAAAAGGCAAAACACTGGATATACAGGCTGTCAAGGCTACGCTTGGTCACCAGCCTTGCAGATCGTTGCAGGTTCTTTTTTTTGAGCTGCTGATAGAGTTGGGTAACTGCCAGCGGATAATACCGCTCTGTAAGAAAGTAGCAGAATGCCTGTCCGCTGAGCCGGGGCTGATAAGCGATCACCTGTTGCCAGTTCTGAAAATCATTCTTCCTGAAAGACCGCAG
The DNA here is from genome assembly GCF_002399615.1 of Pedobacter sp. UBA4863. GTDB lineage: Bacteria > Bacteroidota > Bacteroidia > Sphingobacteriales > Sphingobacteriaceae > Pedobacter. The sequence goes on from NZ_DHDZ01000033.1 coordinate 54,561, forward strand.
CAGCTGGTCTTCGGCATGTAGCGGCCATTTGTGGGCAAAGTAGCGGATTGCTCCTTCTTTGAACCAAAAGGGAATATCTTCTTTCCCGGCACTTCCTTTGGCCTGGTCGCCCAGGCTTTCTTTTACCTGTGCTTCCCAAATCGCACGCACTACGGCTTCGTAAAGCTGTACTTTCAACTGCTCGTAGCTGCCGTTGTAAGAAACGACTACCCTGCTGCCTTTGATGATAAAAGTAGGTAGTGCATAGCTTTCCTGCTCAAACAGACCGATGTTTGATTCATACTGCTGGTCGGGCGATGGGTAGATGATGATATTGAGCTCCTTAAGCAGGCCGGTCGCCATATTATATTTTACCGTCCTGATCGCCAGTGGCAGTTCCCTTGCCGTAAAGGCGCATAGGCTGTCATAGCCTGTGGGAAAGTAGATATGAGAGCTCTTATTGTGCACGACCTTCCATTTGTACTTATGGTACTGGATACGGTTGTAGCGCTGCTCCGGTTGGGCTGCTGCTTTAAACGGCAGGTGGCAGAACAACATAGAGATGATAAAGTATGCGATATGGTTACGGTTAAATGGCATCAATGATCTGGCAGACAGTATTTTCAGCCGCAAAATTCCCTTATTTTATTGAACTTTGCAGCATTCTGCCTGTAGAAATATACGATCCTCGATGAAAGCCCATCTGCGCTGCTATACCCGTATCCTGTTGCTGTTTATAGCAATTACAGCCGCTTGCGGTGATGCTCATGCACAAGGCAGCGTTTGGGATAGCCCTAAAGACAAAAAGCAAAAAGCCGCACAAAAGATCAGCGATGGGAAAAGCAGCTACCGCAAATGGCGCGACCACCTGGAGCAATGGGGCAGGGAAGAAAAATATACCCATCATTTTGCCGTGGGTGGTAAACTGAACAGCGATGGCTGGAGTGGTTGCCTTTACCTGCTCAAGCGTATCAGCGCAACGCAGAACCATCTGTTCCATTTTTCTTTTTCAGAGATCAAACATGAAAAACAGATCAAGCAGCAACGCAACAATACGGCCTATCCTGAACTGGGGCAATCATCGGCATTCGTCTACGGGAAGATCAATAATCTCTACACCCTTCAATTAGGTTATGGCAGGGAGCGATTACTGTTACCGGGGATCATCGAAGGAAACCTTTCATTGAGCTTCCGCTACAGCGGAGGTTTTAGCCTGGCACTGCTCAAACCTTATTACCTGAAACTGGTGTATACTGACTTTGCTAATAATCAGCCACCTGTACAGAAAGAGGAAAAGTATGGTGACCACAACAAAGAGCAATTTCTCAATAATAACGCGATACTTGGCTCTTCAGGTTTCTCGAAAGGACTTGGAGAGATAAGGCCGGTACCGGGAGTATTTGGAGAAATCAGCTTTGCACTGGAGTTAGGCAATAGCAAGTTCCTGGTACAGACAATCACCATCGGTGCCAATGGCGCTTACTATCCTGACAAGCTACCGATCATGGCAGAACTAAAGCCAGGCAATTTTACAGGGAGCGTTTTTGTAGGATTGAGCTTGGGCAAGAAATGGAAGGTCCAATAATGTAAAGTTATTCAGTCTAACTTATAATCGTATCAATAACAAAAAATCGGAGGCCTATTAAGCCTCCGATTATGTATAAATCTCAGAAAGTCCTACTAATTCGATAACATGCTATTGCGTTGTTCTACAGGCTCCAGTTTCATCTCAAATAACTCGACACTTTTTTTGATTTACATTGTATGTCAAAATAAACCGGACTGAATCACAAGGCATCAGGATTATTGTATTTATCATATTACGTTTTCCCAAGTCATATATCATAAAAGTATCACCAATCTAAAAAACTGCTTCAAAAGGTGAAACAGCTTCTAATATGAAAAAAACCTATTCAATTAAATACCACAACTTCCAGCGAGATTTGGACATTTCACTATTTATTTTCATAATAATTCTAGTAACGTTTTGAAGTCTTATACAAATACTAGCTTTTGATTTTGTACTCTTGATACCTGTACTATGCAGCATGTTACTATTCTGATCAAAAATCTGCAATTCATCGGCATCCGTAAAAAATTCGTAGGATAAGTGAAGCTGCTTTTCTCTTCCTGTAAGCTCTATTTCCTTCACTACTGAACCTTCACCCACAAATTGAACAGTATCCTTTTTATACTTTTCAAATCGAAATAAGCTTCCGTCAATTGGAATATAAAGAAATGTTCCATCATAAGCAAATTCATAAGGGTAAGCTTTAATTCCATTTCCAGTTTGGCCGCTAACAGAACGACCATTCTTTAGATTAATAACATACAGCGAAGGACAATGAATTTTAAACCATTTGCCTAAATCTTTATATACCTGAAAGTTTCTAACAGTAAATTTTTCTGTAGGTTCTTCTTTGATGGAATATTCTGAATTCACAATAGTGTCGCCTAATACATCCAAAATATTACTGTTGAAACATAGAGTTCGTCCTTCAAATTGTTTAGCATCCTCTTGAGTATATCTACCAACCCGTGAAGCATACACCATATCTTTATATTGCCAACATGATGTCAGAAATTGTTTTAGTGTGTAAATAGAATCTTTATCTGGCATTGCAATTAATTGTATTGTGCCAACCAAAACAGACAATACCATTAAAATTATTTTCTTATTCATATTAGTGATCCCTTTTGTAATCAGCATTTATATATAATTCAAATTCGTCTGTTCTTCGATTTCTTATCCCTGGCCAGGATTTTCCTCCTGAACGATCATAAGACAACCATACATTACGAAGTAAGCTCATGCTAACATTTCCATTTATAGCATTTGCAAGACCACTATATGTTGATCCAGATTGATAGGTAAAAATAACTAATGCATCGAATTGATGCTGATATAATGGAACATCGATCACAGCTTTTACTTTTGTTTCGAATCCTTCAACCTTTCCTCTCATCAAAGCAACAGCTTCTCCAATTGTTATACCATTTGCTAGGGCTTTTGCTTCTTGGTCAGATTGAACTACGTAACCAAATCCAATAGTTCTTACTCCATCGCCAACATCTTCAATATAGAATCTTCCGTTTCTAAAACCACTCATATTTGGGTTCTCATAATTAGCTAACATTTCATATCCCCTTTCTGACAAATGTAGTCTTTCATTTGCTTCGCTTCCACTTAGCTGCGCATCATCAGTAGTACCAGGAAAATTAATTCTTTTCACTTTCCCAATTTCAATGCTACCATTAACTGTCCGCCCTACATCAGCTGCATTAGACACTTCTTCCCTTTGGTCATCACTTTCCAGCTGGCCGCCTACCACATAGCCAGTCTTAAAATCCCAGGCCATTTTCACGCCACTCATATAGCTGTCATTATAGACAATTGTTAGGTCTTCATCTGCTCTTCCGGAGTATGTACCGGCCCCTGCTGCAAGCATGCCGGTAGGGTCTATCATGCCGGCGGGGTCATTGCCCATGCCCGTGTAGCCGCTAGGGTACTGGTCGGCAGGGTCTACACCCCAGAAACGGCCTATCTGCGGGTCGTACTGCCGGGCGTGGAAGTCGTACAGTTCCATTCCCAGCTCGCTCTGCAGGTTCTTTGTCTGGTACAGGTATTTATTCACCAGCGGTGTGGTGTTCTGCCCGCCGCCAGCTATCGTAAGCCCATGCGGATAATAATGCTGTTCCTCCAGCAGCTTGCCTTTGTAGTGAATCGTATGCAGGTTGTCTATGTATACATCCACATCCGATTCATTACTGTAGTGGATACCTACATACCCGTTTATCGGCATCGTCATGTCGCCCGCCGGCAGGTTCATCAGCTGCCAGGCCCCTGATGCCGTCCGCAGCTGCACTACCCTGCTGTATTCAGGTATCAGCGACAGGTTCTCATCAAATACCAGGTAGTTGAGGTATGCCCGTGGATAGGCAGGGTCAGTAGCGGCAGTCTTTAGCTGCTCATAGGTATTATAGTTCGCTGTAGTAAAAAGATTATTGATGATCTGCGTAGTAGACCCGCCACCTTCAAGCTCCCCGGTACCTATTACACCACCCGATAAGGTTGCGATCAACGACGACAGCATATCCTCAGCCGGTGCGTAGGTATTGATGTTTTCATCGCTCTCGTAATAGCCATAGCCCGATAGCTCAAATGCATCGCCCGCCATAGCATGCAGCAGTACTGCTGCGCCTATACGATGGTCTTGCTCACTGCCATTCAGCCGCCCGCTCATCAGGTCGCTGGGCGTACCAAGCGGGCTATGCGCCCTGATCTGCGAAATACCTTCAAATATCCCCTCCTCTACATTAGCCGCCGCAAGCTCAAAAGAACCATTGTATTTCGTCAGTCCTTGTACTATCTCCTGGGCAATCACCCCACGTACATTACCCAGATGGTCCTTTACAAAAAAGTCGTTGTAGTACTTGTTACTGTCTACAACCACACGCGTGCGGCCATGCTCGTGCAGCATATACAGCAGGCTATCGTTACGATACACGAACGGCCCCCAGTACTTGTACGATGTAAGCTGCGCATTATCCGAATTGATCTCTTTACGCAACAATACGCCGTTGGCATCGTATATATTCTCGATCATACCCGTATCGGCAATAATGACCAACGGGAGGTCTAGATGGTTGTAGGTGATCTCATTAATATGCTTGTTATAATCTCTTTGTAGATTCCCGTTCTTATCGTATTCATAGTCATACCCCTCCGTATTGTTATCCTCAAAATCATTAAAGGCCCGCATATTGGTCAAATCCTGAACATGCGACAGGCGGTTGCTGTTGCTATAGTAGTTATAGGTCAGCTCATCGATAGGCTGCACTATAGGATTACCTCCCTGAAACAGCATTATACCATTCTGCGACATCGTCTGCATATTGCCGTTCTTATCGTAGCTGATACCATACGCAGAGTAGCCATCATTATAAGGACTTGTCGACCACGGATTGATCGGGTATGAAGGTCCGTATGGCTCCCGCTGCGAAAAATAACCCAGGGTCATACGGCCTGCTTCATCATAATTATAACCATACGCACGGGCAGGCGCAGCAAGGCCGGCACCTCGGTACATATATCCGGCAAGCTTGCCATCGTACCTGCGCTGCGCAAAGCCATAATCATAACACAGCACTTCGCCATAGTTCATCCTGGCCATCGATGAGTTGGGAGACAGCACATAGTCCTTATTGATACTTTTCAGCTCATTGCGGATTGTATAAGTGAATGATTGGTCTTCTATACCACCGAGTGTCTTTTCGGTAAGCCTGCCCATATCATCATACTTGTATGTTGCCATTGGCAGCCATGCCGTATTGTTGGTATTGCTTACATGCTCTACCATTTGCCCTTCATGGTTGTAATGATACCTGTTTACCACCTTAACATAAGCCGGGCCTATGCCCGTAGGGTTCACATGCCTGGTAATGTCCACCAGCTTATTTCCGGAAAAATCAAACTGTACTGCGGCCACATCCCAGTCGTCGGTTGCGGGCACATCAGGGTTCGATGTATGCGTCTGCACTGCTCTGCCAAACTGATCGTAAAAGAACACACTGCGTATCCAACTGTTTAAGCCATCCATCACTTTTACCCGCGATCCTACCAGTTTGCCATAATTATGGATCTGCAACACTTCAGGATAAACGGATTTGGTAGAGGTAACAAAATCAGACGCAAAATTTTCGGGCGTGCGCAACTGCATATCTACAGGCATTTTGCTATGTTCATCGTAATAATTGTACACGAGCACCTCTATATTTTCGCCGCCATCGGGCGTAAAAGTGTAATTGCCGTCAAAGCCGTTGCGGATCTTATCAGAAAAGCTACCCGAAAAAAGCGTCGTACTGCCATCGGTTATGCTTTGCCATTGGCTCCGCTGCCTTGTCGATTCTATCAGGCCAGACATCACCACATTGCCCCTGCCATCGTAAATGGTAAATGCCCATTTCCCCTGCTCCCGCAGCTCCGGCGACTGAAACATTACGGGGCGGTTCAAAGGGTCGTAAACCGTATATTCATAACCATCCCTGTCCGGTACTTTCCGTTCCCTTACCCTTCCCTGTTCATCATAATTGTAATGAAAACATTTACCCGCCAGTTCCAGGTCATGCATCTCCCCTGTATGTATGTTGAACTCGCAATCCGGCGTTATCAGCCATACCAGCCTACCCAGGTCATCGTATACATAGTAGGTTGCCAGCCATTCAGTAGCATTCTTCACCTTTTTGCAGAGCAACTGATCATTTTTATTGTAGTACTCTTTTACATAACTATTGTGCTCCCCGGTGGTATGTTTTACCGTTAGCTGCCCAGCGGGATAAGTGCCCACCTTTTTAGGTTTGCCTCCGGTTGTCAGGTCGCCTATCAGGTTGATTATCGGGATATCATTATCCGCACCGGCACTGTTAAAATTGGCAAAAGATGTTGTTCCCCGGTTACTACCTACAAAGCTTACACCAGGAGCATAGCTTTTAGTATATAGTACACCGCTGTTCGCTTCCAGTTTCTGTTTACTATAGGTATAATCTTTTTCAACCTTATCGGAATTCCAGCTACTGTTGTAATAGGTTTTCTGCTCTGCAAAAGGCTGCAGGCGGAATTTTTTCTGATCGGATATATAGGGCAAAAATCCATAACTCGTGAGCCCAGGCTTGATATCAACCGGTGTTACGATATGGCTATTACCCATAACAGACTGTTTAATGGACTGGTACACCGTACCAAAACCATTACGGTACGCTGTTCCAATACGCGAATAACCTGTATTGTTTGCTGTTATTGCCGTTACCGGTGCCTGGGGTGTCCATGTGCGGATATAGTTGAATTCCGAGCCGCCGGTGTTTATTCCGTATACCGGGAAGCTTACAGAAGACGGCGTAGCCGAGACCGGATCTGTACCTCCATTAGGTATGTTTTGAGCAGCGCCCTGCAATGCTGCAGCAAATAACAGGATGATATTTGCCAGCATTATGCGATATATAGATTTGGTCATTGTAGATGGATTTAATTGTCGAAGCCTTGGTTTATTTGTTTTTGCTGCGAACGGATATGGCCGTTGATATCCCTTACGATCGTCGGGCGGCCCTGCATATCGTACTCGTAATAGGTAATATTATTAAATTCATCTACAGCCGTGGTCATTCCCAGTAACGGGATATAGGACCAGGTCTTCATCCTGGCATCCACAGGATGCAACCGGAGCTCATCAAGAGCGGCAGTACCGAATTTCTGAGTGATCTTCAGGCGGTTACCGTCTCCAACTATGGTCCTTGAATATAAGGTCCATCCGTCCTGAAGCTGCATTTCCGTTCCCAGGCCGATATCTGTATTGCCGAGAAACACATAAGGCAACCTCGTTGCCCAAAGAGACAACCTGTATTCTTTCCCGGCCTCCAGTGCATAGGTAGTTATAATACTGTCTGACTGAGATTGTGTCTCATATATATATCTGCCGGCAATTGCACGGCTGCTGTTTGATGATCCGGTCGGCGCTTTTACCCTTGATGGCGAGAAGACCCAGTTCCCTCTTGATAGGTCCGAAGCGCTATGTGTAAGGCCTTCAAAACCCGTATAGGCAATTTGATTGAATTTGGCATTGCTGATCTCTGCAATTTTCCTGTCTGCCACCGAATCCCATACGCACGCGGTGTATATCTGCCTGTTTCTCAGCCTTGTCTCGAGCACGTTGCCACTTGAGTCATAAATAGTAAATTGTTTGGTACGCTCGAATGACGGTAGCGAACCTGACCACAGGCCAAGCGCCCTTTCTTCTGACAATCTATAGTTACTGTCATATAGTATGGGTGCATTAGTAAAGGTCTCATACTCATTAGGGAAACGTAGCTGGCAAATCTTCTTGCTATAGGCAAGAAAGTCCGGTTTCTTATTATCACGATTAGGATACGGGAATAAGGTCAGGTTCTTTTCTGTATAAGGATGCGGAACTTTTAGCCTCGTCTTGATGATTTTGTTATTTGCTGCATTATTCACATCCACTTTCACAAGCCTTTCCACGATACGGTGTTGCATCGTATCCGGATTACAATGGGTACACAAATTCCAGTCATAAGTATAGTCATACTCCTTCCGGTAGGTTTCGTTCTTACTATCCGTCCATGTTATGGCTTTCACATTATCACGAAAATCATAGGTATAGTTATATTTTATACTCGACTGAGTACTGCCAGAATAATTGGTAACCGTAGAATTAGTAATGCGCCAGATGCTGTTGCTCATACCTTCGCCACCACCTTCACGCCCTCCCATAGTTGATATAACAGTTGTATCGCAACCAGGCTGCGGACAGGGTTTATTAAATATAAAATCCCTTGCCTGTATTGCCAACGCGTGAGGTAAACCATCCGGATACTTACCGTTTGCATGGTACTTGTTAACTCGCGAACTAACTAATTGGTCATTCATATCATATTCCTGCTCAGACATCACTAAACCCATAAGAATTGTATTAAAACTGAGTACATAAGCCGTATGATACAATAAACCTGTCGTCTGCGTGATATTTGCACTGCCCGGGAATTTAGGGTTGGTAAATATATTAGAAGGATCAAAAAGTGTTGCCAGGTCGGTAGGAACTTTGAGATTAGAGAATTGATATATTTTTTTAGATAGGCGCTCTGATGTATACTGGTTATGAACTGTTGTCGTAACACTGGAAAATCCGTGATTGGAACCTCTGAAGAACGGCTGCGGAGAAAGGAAAAAATTGAAGTACTGCCTTTCCCTCAAAAGAAAGTTATTAGAGTTTTGATCGTTCTCCAACAATACGGGCTTCCAGAAATATCCTCCGGAATGAAATCGCTGCCCGTCACTATAATCGTATTGTGTTAATAGCGTATGCTGCAAACTGATGCCATCTTTTTTAATTACCTGGTATACAACCAGGCCGTCTGTTGCATCCCTGCCACTTTTATCCTGGTCAATTGTATTGGGTACTATTAAATTTTCTCTGTTGTAACCACGATAGGTTTCTATTTGAAGTGGATCAACATTTGCTAATACCGGCTTTTTATACCTGAATTCTATTTCACCACCTTGTCCGTTCGTTATTTTTTTTAGAATACAGGCCTGCAGGTAATCCAGGTTAGTAGTGGTATCAGGGGTGCGGTTTGTTCCATAGGTTATTGCTATTGGCGTACCGAACACGAATACGACAATTGTATGCTGCGGAATGGAAAGGTTATAATCCCCATTGTTAGTCGTTAACGGGAAAACGTGTCCATTATTGGCATAACCATAGTAATCCCTTTGCGGCGACAGGCGTTTAGGCAGAGGCGATGGATGGTAATCGAATGTAAAAAAACGTTCTCCATTGCCATTTGCATCAAGACGGTCAATACTATTGAGTTTTAACCTTAAACTGGAACCACCCTTAAGGGAATTGATGGTAAGTTCAGAACAGGATGTTCTATGCGGCACTTCTGTACGCGTATCTGTACTATTCGGGGTACTGAAATAACTCTGATTTAATCGATAGGTGATACTATGTTTTATGTTATTATCATATGCTCCTTCAACTTTTATGGACGATAATACTGCCGCACCGGGCAAATCACAACGAGCATGGTTCTGGTCATCAGTATTAAAATACACCTTTACACCGTTGGGATACTCGATATCAGAAAGCTCAGAAATAAATCCATCAAATCTCACATCCTTTATTTCCGGCACAAATCCCGCACCCCCTCGCTCCCAAACTTTCTCCTCTTTATACAGCGCATAATCGACGTTAGTGCGCCTGTAATTGAATTTGATAGTTTTCCCGGTATAGGTTACCACCTGCCATAGCACAAATTTATTGGTGACATACAAGCTGTGGCTGTTTGTAGCTCCCTCTGTAATCCTATGGTTCTGATCTCCCTGTATAAAATAGAAGCTATTCCCTTTTTCATCTACAATGGTAAAACTTGTTGTATCAATTGGCAATGTGCCATATTGGGGCCAAACCCCGTCCGTTATAATACGAGCCGAACTATGCCTTGCATATACTTTTAATTCACTCTTCGGCATGGTAAAAGCGAATCCATTATACTTTTGCATTGCAAACTTTACGGTCCTGCCTCCAAGATTTGCAATGAATATATCGGTGGCGTAATCCCTATGTGCTGAAATTGTACTATCTACCCAAGGTCCCAGAATGTACAAACCATCCCAATTCGGAATTGAAAATTCATCCTCAAGCCCCTGCGCCAGCCTGTCTATACTACCACCAGCCTGTACTTCCCATCCCAGGCCTGCCGAGGACGCGACATCATCGACCCTGATACCTTTATTGGAATAAGACAAGGATACACCCAGGTCTAGCCCGTCGATCTGGTAATCATATATTGGGATCCTCGTACTGCCTATTCCCGTATAGAGGTCCACATTATACAACTCATCGCCGGTATTGGCATGTGTCGAATTAGGCAATTGGTCGCCCTCCGGTGCATTTTTGGAATCCTTCACACCAAGCAAAGCCTGCGCCTGTACCGACAAGCCAGCCAGCATGAAATAAAAAACTAGTCTAATTTTTAACATATAAAGTCAATTGTTTTTCCCTGTTACAAATCTTAATTGAATTGGTGATCGAAGATTTTTCTCTTTCCACCAGACATCGTATAATAGCTGCACGCCACCGTTCCAATCTTCATTGATACGGTAGGTTTTGGTTATGCCCAGCATTAGCGACTCATTGTAGGTTGAGTTATTATGTTTATTGGTGATCGTTGTTTCTGATGCTGTTTCGCTTCCTGTAAATGCGGCACGTTTGTACATACGCTCATAGCCTGCATACGCACCAAAGCCATATTGCCATTTCCATTCCGCATAGGTCCGGAAGCCGATCCCTTCAAAGCTGAATTTTACAGTACTCCAGTTTTGGCCCAAGCCAATGCCTGTAGTCAGTGCTAATCCGTAGGTCAGGCTTGCTGTATGTCTAAAGCCAGCCATCGCCGAAATCTGCAGGATAGCAGGCATGCCATCTATTGTCGGCCTTGTTGTTTGATAATTAAATTGCTTCTCAATCCGCTTGCTGAACGGAAGGCTGCGCATTGGGTTTGTTTTGAATTCAGGCTTTTGGATGTTCCCTGCTTTATTAAAGGATTGTTTGGCCTGCTTTGCATGTTTGATCTTGTTCTTTACATCGGTGATACCTTTGGTATGTTTATCAAAGTCTTTAATCTGGCCACTCATAGTTTGCCCAATGCCTGACAGATTACCACCGAACCGCTCTTTTAGCTGACCTTCGATCTGCTGCTTTGTTTGGATGCCTATATTATCAAGTTCTGTAGAGCTTTTGCCTGTCAGGCTCGCCATTCCGTTTCCGCCTTTCAGGTAGCTGTCGAAGCCTTCCTGTCCTTGCAAAAATTCCAGCGCCTTTTCTTCCCCTTTGGATGGCTCATTGCTGATCTGCTCAAATGCGCCCATTTTACCTTTGGCGTAGAAGACCAGTTTTTGGATATCGGTCAGACCACCGACTTTAATGTTGCTGCCCTTATTGGCATTTTTAAGGTTAGTGGTACGCTGCTGTATCAGCTGGTTAATGGCGGTCTGCTTATCTTCTTGTGCTTTCAGCTGGCTTAACTTATTATCGTAAGCAGTCAGTTCATTTTGATGTGAGCTACCTTGCAGATGTGCCTTGTCCTGTAGGAATTTCTTGACACCTTTCAGGCTGTCTATTCCGGACCGGCCTCTTTTGGTGTATTTGTTTAGCGTACCTGCACTGTCCTTCCTATTTAACTTTGCAATGGAATCATAGGTAAGCGGTTGTTGTTGGTAGCGCACATAGGATACCGAGTCCTTGCGCTTCAGTTTAGCTAAGTATTTTTCTTCTTTCCTCTTTAATTTTTTAAGGAGTTTTTCCTGCTGCTTTGCTACCCTTTTGTTCAGTTTTTCCCTGGCCCTTATATTGACATCTAAATACTTCTGCCCTTTCAAATACACCATTCCTCCTTCTTCCTGTGCAGTTGCCTGCATGGAAAATAAGGAAAACGCAAAGCAGTAAATGAGGATGAAGCAGTGTTGTCGCACAGAGCTTTGTTTAACAATTATTGTTGTTTTTCAAGGATTTAGGATATAGACGGCGCAAACATAATATCTATTTAAATCCTAAAACACCGTTTTTTAACGGTACGGCAAATGTTTTTATTCCCGTAACATCGCCAACAGCTCATCGTCATTCGTGCCCTTTAGGATATAGCCATCTGCACCTTGTCTCCTGCAATGGTTCATGAGTTCAGAATCGTCCTGCATGCTGTAGAGGAATACTTTGATGGCCGGCCAATGTCTTTTGACAGAAGCCAATGTATCCATCCCGTTCATTTGCGGCATGTTCATATCCACGATACAACTATCAGGTAAGATTGTATTTTTTCTTAAGGCTGAAATGAGTTCTTTACCGTTAGCAGCTTCGATAACTACGTTAAATCCGCATTTAGAGAGGAAGTTGGAAAGGCCTTTGCGTAGTAATGGATGGTCGTCAGCAATGGCGATGTTTCTTGTTTTCATGGTCGAGATACGTTTGGGTTACAAACTTAATAGCACAAAATAATTTGCTAAATCTCTGAAAGTGGAATAATTTGGGTGGCAAAATGCCAATCACTGGTAGCATTTTGCCACCAGCATTTAAACGTCCAAAGTCATGCGTAATTTAGCCCACATAGGAAGGAATATTCAAATTATTAGGGAACTACGGGGAATGAAACAGGAAGCACTTGCATCTGAGGTCGGTTTATCTAGGCAGATGATTTCCAAGCTTGAGCAAAGTGAGGAGATTGATGAGGAAACTCTAAAAAAATTAGCGACTGCTCTAGGTGTAGAAGCGGACGCTATAAAAAATCTAAATGTTGATAAAGTCTTCAATAACATAAATAATTTCCACGACCAATCTGTACAGAACCTTTTTAATCCTATAGATAAGGTCGTAGAACTTTATGAACGAATGCTCAAGGAAAAAGACCAAACAATAGAAGCGCTACGTAAGGAGCTTAAACCTTAGAAGCGCTTCTTCGATTATTTACAGATAGACCATCTCAAAGGTCAGGTCGCCCGTTGCGCTTACCCCATTTGACGGATCCCAGGTCAGTTCGATGGTGTTCTGTTTTCTGATCAGTTTACTTGCCGAGACCGTTCCGGTAGTGTCCAATGACACGCTCAGTCCATTTTCCAGTGCTATCGCCAGATCTACCGATGCTGCCTGTAGGAAGTTTGCATCCATGTTGGAAAGATAGGTCTGCTGCGCCGTACTGAGGTTGAAGTTTTCATTGATCCAGGCCGAAAAGCCGGACCTTACGTTTGCGATTTCAATTTGCAGTGAAGCCGAAGGCAGGGCGTAGAGCTCTTCCATCTTGAGCGCCACTCCTGTGGTGGTAAAGTTTTGTTTTGCCATGACAGTATTTAGATTGGTTATACTAACTTCAGAACAAATTCGTTGTACTAATTGTTTGTCCTTGGAAAACTTAGACCCTATTGATCAACCAATTACCCTGCTGTGAACGAACCTAGACAATCCAGATACAACGACATCTATGTGCGCATTGCCCTCTCCCTGATATCCGCACATTTCATCGTTACCTTCGGCGAGAAGGAGACTTTCTTCGAGCTGCTGGTAATGCCGTATTATTATGTTTCAGTACTGGGAAGTGCCATCATCGCATTTCTTGTCATCTCGCTGGTCCGCTATATCTCCATCCTTTTGGACAGGCGCTTTGACTGGAAGGAGCGCACGCCGGAGCGTATCGCCCTACAGGTCTGCGCAGGTATCGCCATGCCTATCATAGCGGCATTCCTGCTGGCTAATTTCTATTTCATGTACTTCGGTATAGACATCCATGAAACGCTGTACCTCCAATATGATTTTCCCTTCGTGGCTATTTTCATCGTTGCCATCAACGGCTATTATATCGCCTATTATTTCTACAGCCGTTACGAGGATCTTTCCAGTGGCCTAGCAGACAAAATGGATAATAGCGAGGTGCCAGACGGCGAAGCCAAGACAGTACAGACCTTCATCGTCAGCAAGGGGACCAGGCGCATTGCCATTCCTTTGCAACAGATCGGTTATTTCTTTAGGGGTGAAAGCTTCAACATGCTGCGCAGTACAGAGGGAGAGGATTTCATGGTACCGCAGACGCTTGAAGAGATAGAACAAATACTTCCGGAAGTGGCCTTCTTCAGAGCCAACCGCAGGGTGATCGTCAGCAGGACCGCCTGCCGTTTCTTTGAACCACTGGAACATAACAAGCTCCGACTGGAGGTATCGCCTCCCCTAAAGGAGGACGTGGTCATCAGCCAGAAACGCTCACGCTCCTTCCGGGACTGGTTCGCTGCCACATTTTAGCCTGCTGGTACTGTAATTGTGTAGAAGAACTGGTATGGAAACGCTATTTCCCATTGGACCTGTAATGCCCTATGGCTTCAGCTATTATCCCGATTTTATCACCAAGGAGCAGGAGCAAAAGTTATTGGAGATGATCTCCGGGATGGACCTGCACACCCTGATCTTCCAAGGTTACGAGGCCAAACGCAAGGTGGAAAGCTTCGGTTATAGTTATCATTTCGACACCCGCACCATCACCAAGGGGAAACCGATACCTGAACAGATGATATTCCTGGTGCGGAAGGTAGAGCAGTGGTTTTCACTGCCGGAAGGTTCCGTTGCGCAGGTACTGGTCACTGAATACCCGATTGGCGCTGTTATCAACTGGCATCGTGATGCCCCGCCTTTCGATAAGATCATTGGGCTCTCCCTACAGTCCGATTGTACTTTTAAGCAGCGCCCCTACGACAAGGCAAAGCAGGGGCGTAAGTCCGTGATTTCCCAAACTGTAAAACGGCGCTCACTCTACATCATGCAGGAAGAGGCAAGGGAAGATTGGGAACACAGCACCGCTCCCGTCCAGGAGATCAGGTTCTCCATTACCATGCGTACCCTGAGACCGGGCTTCGGTTAGGACTTGGATTTCCCTTCCCTAGCCTTAATCAAGTGGATGTCCTGCTGCATCTCCTTGATATAACGAAGTACGGTATCCATGTCCGCACTACCCTCAGGTATATTTCCGCTCATGAACTTTTCAAACTCCCATAGCTCCAAAACGTCTTCTGCCGCAACCTCATAAGGTTCATAGGTGAGGTTGAGCGACTCCAGCAGGAAGGACTTTTCCAGGACGGTCACCTTTTTGAATACGAAGTCCTGCTCCTCCCTCAATATCACGATACACAGCGTACCCGCCTTGATCGACCCCATATCGGTAACATATTTGGTCAGGATATCACTGCCCTCGGGAATGGGCAGCATCGAATCCCCCGTTGTCGGGAACATCCTGTAGGTGTTGCCGGTCTTCAGGTTGGGAAGGCTCAGCTTCGGAAGCTCCGCGATATAGCTCGGATCATGGTAGCCTGCCTTATAGCCTGCCTTTGCCTTCACCGAAACATATTCTACGTTCTCCCTGTTGCTCCTGTCCACCGTAATGGCCAGCACCCGGAGGTTTCCCCCCTTTAGGTACACATCGTTGCCCGCTTCCAGTTCCCGCAGCCGCAGCTCCCCTATCTTGGAAAGGTCAACGGTAATGAGGGTATCGACGCTCACCTTGAAATATCTTGAAAAATTCACTACATCCTCCAGCAGAGGATTGGTGGTCCGTCCACTCTCCAGGGTAGCCAGCTTGGATCTGCTGATTTTCAGTTCGTTGGCCAAAAAATCCTGTGTCATTTTTTTGCGCTCCCGCAAAAATTTGAGGTTGCCCACCCAAAATTGTTTTTGATTTCCCATTTCCAATTGTTACTATTGAAAACAACACTTTGTTGCCATTAGCAACAAATGTATGAATTAAATTAATAAATCCTATGGAGAGGCATATTGTGCATTGTGATCAGGATACGTTTTTTGTATCGGTGGAAAGGCTGGAAAATTCGGCACTTATTGGCAAACCTGTATTGGTCGGCGGCAGTTCCGACCGTGGCGTGGTGGCCGCCTGCAGCTATGAGGCCCGCAGGTTCGGGGTGCATAGCGCCATGCCCATGAGGCTGGCCCGCCAGCTCTGTCCCGAGGCCATACTGGTCAGGGGCGACCATGACCGCTACAGCTATTATTCCCGCCTGGTGACCGATATCATCACCCAATATGCCCCCGTGGTGGAAAAGGCAAGCATCGACGAACACTACCTCGACATCACGGGCATGGACAAGTACTTCGGCTGCTGGAAGTGGACACAGGAACTACGCCAGCGCATCATGCGCGAAACTGGATTGCCCATCTCCTTCGGGCTGTCGGTCAATAAGACCGTTTCCAAGATCGCTACCGGGATCGCAAAGCCTTGCGGGGAGAAGCAGGTGGAAAGCGGGAACGAAAAGGGCTTCCTGGCACCGCTTTCCATCAGGAAGATACCCATGATCGGCGAAAAGACCTATATCCAGCTCCGCAACATGGGCATCGCACGTATCGAGACCATCCAGCAGATGGAGGCCTCCATCATGGAACGGGTGCTCGGCCTGAACGGCATCACCATCTGGAAGAAGGCCAACGGGCTGGACGACTCGCCTGTAGTGCCGTATTCAGAGCGCAAGTCCATCAGCAAGGAAGAGACCTTTCAGAAGGATACCATCGACATGGAACTGCTCCGCAAGACCCTGGCGGGAATGGTAGATGCCCTGGCCTTCGACCTGCGCAAGGATGGCAAGCTCACCGGCTGCGTGACCCTCAAGATCCGCTACTCCAATTTTGAGACCTGCTCCAAACAGGAAAGGATATCCTTTACCAGTTCCGACCGTATGCTCATGCAAAAGGTCATGGCGCTTTTCGACAAGCTCTACAGCCGCCGTATGCTCATCCGCCTGATCGGGGTAAAGTTCAGTGACCTTATCACGGGCAACTACCAGATAGACCTTTTCAACGATGCGGGCCGTGACATCAACCTGTCCATGGCGATGGATGCCATCCGTAACCGCTTTGGAACCGATGCCGTAAAAAGGGCCATAATCCTCTGATGCCATGCTGCTGAATGTCCATAGCTATTACAGCCTACGGTACGGAACGATCAGTATCGACCAGCTGACCACCTGCATGTTGCGGGGAGGCCATGATACCGCCGTACTGACCGACATCAACAACAGCACCGGCGTGCTTGAATTTGTGAAGGCCTGCCGCGACAAGGGATTGAACGGCCTTGCGGGAATGGAGTTCCGTAATGGTGACGAACTGCTCTATATCGCCATTGCCAGGAACACCAGGGGCTTTCGGGAGATCAACGAACTGATGACCGCAGCAAACAGGGAGGCAAGGCCATTGCCCGCCAGCCCACCTGATTTCAGCCATGTCTTTGTTGTCTACCCCTTTGGGAGCAGGAAGGTTAGTGAGCTACGTGAATTTGAATATATCGGCATCAGGCCGGAGAACCTCACCAAAATCGCACTGGAGCCGAGAAAGAACTTTGAACGCTATGTGATCTGGCGGCCGGTGACCTTCGGCGGCCAGAAGGGCTACCAGTTGCACCGGCAGTTGCGCTCTATAGACCACAATATCCTGATCTCCCAACTGCACCCTTCACAGGTGGCCTCGGAACTGGAGACCTTCCCCTCAAGGGCAAAGCTGATGGAAAGTTACCGCGACTTTCCGGAGATCATCGGGGCTACCCGCAAATTGCTACAGGAATGCAGCTTTGATTTTGATTTTACGGAGGTAAAGAACAAAAAGACCTTTACCGGCACCCGCTATGATGACAGGATGCTACTGGAAAAATATACCCTTGATGGGCTGAAGCTGCGCTATGGCCGCAGTGACCGTTTGGCCAGGGAACGGGCGATGAAGGAACTGGAGGTCATCGACAGCCTGAACTTCTCCTCCTACTTCCTGATCACCGATGACATCTGCCGCCATGCACGCTCGCGCAACTTCCACTACGTGGGCCGTGGCAGCGGGGCCAATAGCATCGTGGCCTACTGCCTGGGCATTACCGATGTCTGCCCCATCGAGCTTGACCTTTATTTCGAGCGCTTCCTCAATCCCAAGCGTAAGACACCACCTGATTTTGACGTGGACTTTAGCTGGAACGAAAGGGACGAGATGTACGATTATATCTTCCGCCGCTACCAGTCGGGCAATACCGCCCTGCTCGGGGCAATGAGCACCTTCCGCTCCCGTTCGATCGTCCGTGAACTCGGCAAGGTCTACGGCCTGCCCAAATCGGAGATCGACCGGTTGGTCATGGAACCAGAGAACATGCTCAACAGGAACGAGGTGGTGGACACCATCCTTTCGGTGTACAACCAGATGGCCGACTTCCCGAACCAGCGGACCATACATTCATCGGGCGTGATCATCTCAGAACTGCCCATCACCAGTTACTGCGCACTGGACTACCCGCCCAAGGGCCTGCCCACGATGCAGTTCGACATGTACCTGGCCGAGGACATCGGCTTTGAAAAATTCGATATCCTTTCCCAAAGGGGCATCGGCCATATCAAGGACAGTGTGGAGATCATCAAAGAGAATACCGGAAAGGTCGTGGATGTACACCAGCCAAGAAAGTTCTTCAAGGACCCGAAGATTGCCGAGCAGCTACGCAGCTCCGATACCATCGGCTGCTTCTATATCGAATCGCCTGCCATGCGTCAGCTCATCGCCAAACTGGACTGTAAGGACTACCTCACATTGGTGGCGGCAAGCTCCATCATCCGTCCCGGCGTGGCCTCTTCGGGGATGATGAAGGCCTACATCGAAAGGCACCACAACCCCGAAAAGGTGGACTATATCCATCCGGTATTCAGGGAACAGTTGGAGGAAACCTATGGCGTGATGGTCTATCAGGAGGACGTGATGAAGGTGGGCCACCACTTTGGCGGGCTTGACCTCGCTGATGCCGACGTACTGCGCAGGATGATGAGCGGCAAGAGCCGCAGCAAAAAGCACCTGGAGGAGATCGAGGACAAGTTCTTCTCGCACTGTAAAAAAATGGGCTATCCCGAAAGCATCAGCCGCGAGGTATGGCGGCAGATGGAAAGCTTCGCAGGCTATTCCTTTAACAAGGCGCATTCGGCCTCTTTTGCAGTGGAAAGCTACCAGAGCCTTTTTCTCAAGACCTACTATCCGCTGGAGTTTATGGTGGCCGTCATCAACAATTATGGAGGCTTCTACCAGCGCAAGGTCTATATCAACGAGGCCCAAAAGGCCGGGGGAAACATCCACCTGCCCTGCGTGAACCATAGCCGCTTCAATACCCGTATCATCGGCAGGGACATCTACCTCGGCTATGACAGCCTGCTGAACCTTGAAAAACAGTACGCGGAGTTCATACCGCAAGAACTGGAAATCGGCGGGGCTTTCCGGGATCTCAATGATTTTGTGCTTCGTACTCGTATCAGCCTGGAGCAATTGGTCATCCTGATCCGTTCGGGCGCCCTGCGCTTTACCGGAACGGGCAAGAAGGAACTTCTTTGGGAGGCACACCTGCTGCTCAGCGGGGTAAAGAGGACAAAGACCGACCCGGGCATGTTCGCCACCCCAAGCGAGGTAAAGAAGCCGAAGCTCCCCGCACTGGAAACATCGGTGCTGGAGGACATCTATGACGAACTGGAACTGATCAATTTCCCGGTAAGCGCTTCGCTGTTCGACCTGGCCAAATCGGATTACCGTGGTGATGCCTTTGCCAAAGACCTAAAGGAGATGGAAGGCAAAAAAGTGAGAATGGTCGGCGATTTCGTTTGCGATAAGCATGTGACCACCAAGAACGGCAAACAGATGAAGTTCGGCACCTTCTTCGATATACATGGGGACTTCTTCGATACCGTTCATTTCCCGCCATCACTGAAAGCCTTTCCACTACGGGGCAATGGCATCTACCTGGTACAGGGCAAGGTAGTGCTTGATTTCGGCTATCCCGCCATCGAGGTGGAAAAGATCGGCAAGATGCCCGTGCATTCAGACCCCAGGAGTGTTTAACGGTGAAACATTATACCTTAGCGCCTGTTATTTAAGGGGATAATAAGTAAATTCATGGTATGGAAATGATCACGATAGAAATCAATGGCACCAACAGGGACATCTATTTTGAAGAGGCCCAAAACGAGCTACTGGGAGAAATGATTTATCTGTTTAAATGGACGGGCGATAAGACCTTCCTGATGTCATACGACTTTGAACGGGACAGGCTCGTTGTGCAGGGACCTGCCCCCTATGAAGCAATGGAATTTCAGGAACTGATATCCCAAAAAGTGGAACACTATTTCCTTTAAATCTTATTAAACCTTTATACCAAACTCCTCTGCAATGTCGGCAGTAAGCTTAGAAAGGATACGCTTATGAAAATTTGCTGGCTGAAGGTAATTACCAAACAGGTTTTCTTTGATTTCAAGTTTCGATTTAAATATATGCTTACCACTTTTTTCCACCAATCCACTAAGTAAACCCTCTATTGCAGAGTTATTATAGACATATGCCATGGTAAGAACGTCGCCCGCAATATCCTTGTGAAACTTATATCGGTCTTCTATCGCAAAGGCTTCTTTGCTTATTGTTGCACGCTTCTTTTCCCTGCTATTAGCACCAGGGACAGGTCGCAGTTTCAGGTTAAAGTCTTTAGAACTGACTAGAAAATCTACCGCAGTAATATTGGTCCTAAACTTAAACAATCCTTCAATACTATCCACAAATGGATGCAGATGTGAGGTCACCGAAAATTTCTGGCTCCCCTTTATCCCTCCCGAGTTGCATGTAGCACAGGATGGGATAAGGTTATAAAAGGACAACGCTAAATAAGGGTATAGAGATTTATTCAGAAAATGATCGAACTGGGGCCGCGCCTTTCCGCGGATCGTCTTGATAGTGTATGTAAATTGAGCATTACAATACGGGCAGGTGTTTATCGACAGGCGCTTGGCATGACGATATGCCAAAGCACCATTTTTTCCAGCAACAAAGGAATTGTGATCCGTATCATAGTTGAAAACTTTTTTCAGTTCTAATTTAAGAAACCTGATAGCATACTTCTCTTGCTCCTTCAAATTCAACGGCCTTCCTGATTTATGATTAGGAAAAGGGAAATATCCAATCATTTGAATAACGCCAGAGGAAAAGTGTCCATCCGCCACCTTGGACAACCCTTCCAAATCCTTGGGCCTTCCACTTATTAGAACATCGAAGTTTCCCGATAGATAATCCATCAATGATTTCAAGGGATCACCTGTAGGCCAAGAGGAAAGCCGCCTACGAAGCTTAAACTCCTTATCAATTTCTTGTCGGAATTTTATTGCCATCCTATCCAGATCGGCTAAACTATGCCTACAGCCTATCATCTTATTGGTCTTTATTATTCTTCATTTCCTTAATCTCCTTAATGCGCTCCTCAAGCCTTTCCAATTCTTCATCAAGGCTAAATTTTTCGTTCCACATACTCTGAAGCTTATGCCTGATCAAAGGCTCCCCAATAATATCGATTACATCCTTGTAGCCTTGATTAACCGATATTTCATTGGGATTGTTCAGATATGCGATAATCTTATTGATCCGTTTCTTGGCATACTCACCCATCAAAATCCCATCGAGATAGAAAGAATCAGAATAAAGTGTGTGGATATTGGCACCAAAAGTTTGCGCCCTGTCATTTTCTTTAGAATGATAAACAGAGGCATTCCCATCCGTTTTTTCTAAAAACAACACATTTGTCTTTGGAAGATCAGAAGAAAGGAATGGAGTATTAGCAGTAAAAATCAACTGTAGGCGATGTCCACCGAATACCCTCTTTAGAAAATTAAGAGTAGTATCAAAAAACTGTCGTTGCCATTCTGGATGGAAACCAGCATCCCCCTCGTCAATCAATATAACCAGATCTTTTTTTAAGGTATAGTGAGAATGATTCCTAACATGATGGAACCTGGCCATTAGGGAAAGATAGGACTGTTCACCACTGCTCAAACCACGCCAATCGAAATCCAGGAATGAATCAATTCCCTTTACTTCGTAGTAGTACGACTTGAACTTCATAAAATTCTCGTAAGCCTTTTCAGAAATCTGAAGAAGCATATACCTGGAATTATCTCTATTTAATTTGATGGCGCCTGAATTAATTAAATTTTCGATAAATGAATAAAACACTTCGATAGCTTGCACCAAATCCTTGAACCTTTTAACATCTACTATATGATTATTGTATTCAAATCCCATTTCACTGACATTACGAAAGAACCTAAATACAAAATCTTTAAGAGTATCTTGCTCCACTGGCTGTGGGAGCATACTTAATATCTTAGGCGATGCATATTTACGCTGGTCAATTAGAAAATTAATTAGGCAAGCAAGCAAAAGATTGTTTAGCACTACCTGCTTCTGGCCACCACGTTCTACCAACCCCACTACTTTTGAAAATAAAGCCTTAACGTCATCTTGCTCTTTGTGCTCATTAAAGTAGGATAGGTCATCAAGGTTAATTTCAATCACCAATTCTTCCGGATGATCGAAAGGTAACTTCTGTTTTAGATTATCCTCTAGAAACTGAACAGCCATTGCGATCTCGCTGATACGTAAGTTTTGGAGGTCGGAATTTTTCCTGAGCAAAGAGAATTTTATCCCCTCTGTAGTATTATCCTGAAGGATTCTATTACGTTCGTTAACCAAAAGGGCAGAAGTTGAAATATTTATCAGTCCATGCCAATTGGTAACATCTTCCTTATAATTTAGAAAATAGGAATAGAAGATAAAATCCGCATCAGACACCTTACCATCAAACTCTAAAGGCCTATCATCATAATTCAATCTGTCAAATAATTTTGTCTCATCCTTCAAGGACAACACATAATGACTTGGAATGTATAAGTGAAAAACATCTTTCTGGCCATCAAGCAGGGAGTAAGCTATTATATCTTCCCCCATACGAGCCTCTAATCCTTTGGGAAGAAATGATTTCAGGTATTCCAGGATCGTAGACTTACCTGCACCATTCTTGCCAATGATTGCCGTAACATTTTTTATGTTCGGATCTTCAAAAAAGTTTGGAATATAATCAGGGTTAAACTTAATAACTAACTGCCTAGGCACACCTATTCCATCAACAATAGGTATTTCTTCCATTTCAAAGATAAAACGGGAGGAAAGGTTAATTCCTGCATTCTCCAGGGATTTATATTTCTTTATCCAGAGATAGTGTATTTCCATAGTTATAAAAGAGTAAAAGGGCGCTAAATTTGTTGTTTATACTATTCTATTAAGCTAAAGACTCAACTCAATTGCAGGTAGGTCCTCATACGTATATGGCTCGGCAGGTTCTAACTTCTCCCTGAAATCCTTTGCGATAGAACAGGCTTCCATTTCCTTTGCAGGAAACTTTGTCTTTCCTATCTCGGTGATACGTTCTTCACTCAGGTCACCGAACATCCACTCATAGGCCAGTTCCTCGTTTAGTATTGTCGGCATGCGTTTTTTGCTATTATGAACTTCCGTCATAAGTTCGTTGGCCTCCGTAGTCACTACCGAAACGGTCTTGACGATCTCGCCCGTATCCTGATCGGTCCACTCCTGCCAGATACCGGCCATATAGAAATAGTCCTGCCCCTTGACAGAAATGTAGTAAGGATATTTTACCGCCGTCTTGGTCGGAAGGCCTGTCCTTTTGTTAGGCGGAAATACATGTCGCCATTCAAAAAAACCTGTCGATAAAACCAAGCAGCGCCTTTTAAGGGCGGCCTCACGGTACATTTTCCTTGGCAGCAACATTTCTTCCGCTGTCGCATTGAGCGTAATGTACTGCACCCACTTTCCTTGATTGTCCTTAAATCCCTCACGGTATTTTTTAACCTCTTCCCGATTCTTCCAATACGGCGGGATAAAGCCCCATTCCATCTGTACGATATCAAAATCCTCTACCCCATACTTTCGTTGCAGTACGGCATTCAGGCCATAGTCAAAGCCAACCTGTAGGTCACGGCTCAAAAAATCATAGTTAAGTATGGCCTTCTCTAGCTGCTTCAGCCTGATATACTCTGACCTGGTTACCTTTTGCCGGTTATAATAGCACATCTATTTTCTCCTTTTGATTTCCTTTGCAATAAGCTCGCCGATCTCCTCGGCCTCCTGTTGGCGTCCTTCAGGAATACTCGTCCAGAAGGTTTGGTTTCCTGGAGCTGTCGTTCGGGTGACGATCAAAGCAGGCTTTCCGTTGCCGAACAGCACGCGAAATATCCTGTCATTGCCCACCATGTGCTCGGCTACATTCAACACAAGGTCATTATACCTGATCTCAAATTCTTCCATTCATTCATTGATAACATCTATCCAAATATCGCAAATCCAAAATACATTTCGATGCGACATCCCGAAATGAAAAATTGAAAATATTTAAATGCTCCTTAGCCAATTGGTACATTTGAGGCATGAAGACTCAATTTGAACTGGTAATTGACGGCAGGCTATTTAGGATGATCAATATGAACGTTCAGAAGATTCAGTTGCTACAGGTATTCACCGAGGTCGGCGGCAAGCAGCAACGCTTCCATATACATAGCGACAATGGCAAGGACCTTATTTTTGCTATGCCCGAATTTGTGCCCGCTGACATACTTTCCTATGAAAGGCAGCTTTCCGAGGGCATCAATGAATTTTACAGCTCCCCCGAAGGACAATCCTAATGGAGCGATTAGCTTAGATCAAAAAATTAGTCCTTTCTATCAAAGCGAAAATCAAGATACGCAAGTAAATAGATAAGATCCATCTCAAGCATACAAATTGATTCAAACGCGTTTAGTCCTGTTAAAAGCGAAGCATTGTATTCCGTTGCCAGAGCCGATAACTTTTCAATTCATCTTATTGTTAGCGGTATGATCGTGGTTAGTATAACGTACTTTCCAATTCGGAATTATGTCATTTAAATTTAAGATATTTTTCAACAACAGCCCTAAACTATCAAAGGATAACCGTATACTTAGAAGATATAATACAAGCTTTCACAATGAAATGTTAGGCTATCATCACTTAATATGAAATGGTACAATATTGACGAGGGACATTTTCCCGAACTTGACGAACCCGTTCTTCTTGCTAAAGAGCCTACTTCCGACCTGATCAAACAAACGCGTTTGGGAAGGTTGGTACTGGAGGACAATACCGCCGAAAAAGGCTGGTTCGTAGATAATGACTTGTATGTGATCTCTATCTCGTCAAGAAATTATTGGGCAAGGTTAATCGAAAAACCAATAGGAATTCCCGATACCGAAAAGCAGGAAATCTTAAGTGGATTTCTAAATACATACATGGAGACACTTAAGGAATACGAAAAGAAGTTCCAAAAATTGGCCGCCTGCATGATTACATCTGGCAAGGGAACATATGCACTTGACTATTACATTTCAGGCGTCCTTAACAGGAGCCTGTCCCTGATCTTTGGCTTTGAAACACTCATTGCGACCTCCAATTACCTTTCCGCCGCACACCTCGTTAGGCCACATCTGGATAATTACTTAAGATTGTCCGCCGCCTGGCTTGTCAATGAACCTCACACATTTGCTACGGAAGTCTGGAAAGGCGGCATCATCCGGAAGATGAAGGATAGGAACGGAAAGTTGATGACTGACGCCTACCTTAAGGAAATGGCAGCGGTAGATCACCCATGGATCTCAGACTTATACGATGGCACTTCCGGCTTCATACATTTCAGCGACAAACACATCGCAAATGCTACATCGGTGTCCCAGGAAGATAGTACGCTCACTACTTTCATAGGCAAAATAGACAACAAGGTATCCCATAGGTCCAGGATCGAAGCGACTATCGCCATGATAGAGATATCAAACTGCATAGCCAAAATGGTATATGGCTGGATTGAGACCAAAAGAATTAAAGGTTAACTTTAATTCTTGAAATAAAACATTAAAACATTCTCACATGTAAACCGCTCTCCAAATGGTAGACTTCAAACCAATAATTTCAACGACTTACCCGCTTATCATAAAAGCCACCCTTGATAGGCTAATTTATTTTGAAACAGACTCCATTCTCAGTTTCCTGGTAGCATCACATATCAAAATCACCACTGAAGAGAATAGCGAATTTAATGCTGATGAGGAACTGATAATTACCGACAAGTTCTATATCTATAAGATGCTCTGGAAAGCCATCTTGGAGACATTATATACCAAGTACCTCCCACACCAAAAATATAATTTTGAATGGCAAATAGAATGTACGCCATATTCAGTCATGATATGTGAATTTACTGAAGAATATTCCACGTCAAAAGAATTAGATAAGCTGACTAGCTTATTGAAAATTTCAGAAGACCAGTTAGAAGAAAATTATGATGAAATCATTACCAAATTAGGCTTTGATAAAATTGATCTGCCTAATGAATTGTCGGCCCTGCTTCCTTCAGACATGGTGCCATCAACACGAAAAGAACAACTTCACCTGTTTTTCAGGCTTATGAGTTTCCCTCCACTGCAAGAACTTGGACTATTTTACAGCAGATATAATAATTTTATAAAAGTTCAAACATCAAAACTAGCAGAGGCCTTCCCTTCCATGGAAAAACCAGAGATCCCAAATTTTGGGATGCCAGAACCTTTGCACTTGTCGCTATTTCAGATATACCATAAAACTTTTGAACGACATGGAATAGATGGATTTGAAAATAATCCAGCACTTGCGGAATATTTGGAGGATTTTCAACAAATCAGAAAGCTGGTAGCTGAACACATCGGTAACTTTAAAGATTCATGGATATGTCCATGCTGCGGAGAAAAACAGGAAATAAAACTACCTGAAGAAATTTTGGCTTATCGATACTTGCTTGAAAACCTTGAACTATCAAAAAGAATAGGACTTACTTATTTTTCAGAATTTAAACAAAATTACAAAGAAGATTTCACTACGAAAGTATTTAGCTTCCTTCCAAACCTCAACAAAGTTAACAACCCTGATTGCCTGATTCTAGTTGAAGGTGAAAGTGAAGAATCCTCTATTCCAATATTGGCTTTTCGCAAAAGGTTTATATTAAAAGAAAGCGCCATACAAGTGTATAATTCCAAATCAAAAGAAAAACTTGCTACGGACTTTCAAAATTTCAGCTCCAGAAATCCAAAACTTAAAATTATATGTTTACTAGACTCCGACGCGAAAAAAGAAAGAAAGGACATAGAACGTATGATCAGGAGCAATAAGGATAAGTACAGTATAATATTTATAGAACAAGGGACGTTTGAAGACTTGTTTGACCTAAATACTTCAATCGAGATCCTGAATGAAATGTATCCGAAGGGAGAAACAATTGTTGCAACCGATTTTGATGGTTCAAAAGATTTTCTATCGAACGTTAAAAAATTCCTTTTTCAAAAGAAAAAGGCACAATTTGACAAAGTTCTGTTCGCTAAAAAAATTGCTATGAAAATTGATATTGATAAAGTCCCAACAGCGATTGAACAACTATTGGAAATTGCTAATACATTCACATTACCGAAAAAATTTCTGGCTAAATAAAGATAGGATATTTAGAACAAAATGGTAAAGACAAAAGGCAGCATTTATGTGCTGCCTTTTGGTATCTAAACTATTCGCAATAATAAATCGGTCTATTTGAAGACGAAAATAGAACCAAGACTAAACCTTGCGGTAACGCCGAACTGAATACTCTTTCCCATTCCCAAATCCCTGTTCCCAAAAAGATCATCCGTTTGCAGGTACACTCCGCCAAGGAACCTACCGGACGCACCGTTGATATAGTTGACCCCAATACCCAGCACCGTATTGCTCTTTTCCAATGATGACTTTAATGAAATATTGGAACGGAAATAGGACCCTGTCATAATATAGTGGCTTTCACCCAGATCGATCATCTTCAGGTAGTCAAAACTGATATATACCTTGCCCAACTTACCAAAATCACCGCTATATGCCTTGAAGGACTTGGACTTCTTCAGGGTGCCATCGGTAAGTGCGGTATCCTTACTGAACGAATAGTCATCTTCCTCCAACGAACTGAAATTATTGGTATAGTTATACCCCACATTGAAACCGATATAGTTCATCTTCCATTGCCTTGTAAGACCAATTTCTACAAAGCCTCCCAGGTTTAAGGTGTCCAAAAAGCGGGTTTCATAGCTCCCAAAAACTTTCCCCCTATCGAACTTGAACTCCTGGCCCGTGAAACCTGCTCTCAGGTAGGAAAAAAGAGTTGTATTGGGAACATATTCAGCAGATGCGGACCTACGACTTTCGATCTGCTCCTTCAACTTCACGATCTCACTAAAAATGAGTTCGCCCCTAATACCATTGATGATAAGCTCTGCCTGCGCTTTGAGCTTCGGGCTACATTCTGTGTCCTTGGCGTCCAGGCCGGAAATAAGGCCGTAGATATTTACAATTATATTCTCATACCCCTGCAAGGGCAGGTCATCAAGAGCCTTCCTGAACTTTTTGGAATTTTCAGTTTCCACATCATTGGCGTCCTTACATCCCGTAAAATTTTTCTTGACCAACTTTTCATACACCTCATCGGCAATAGGGCCAAGCTTCTGCAATTCCGTATTGTCAACAGGCTTTGCCGAAAGTGGTTCGCTAAATTTGACAGACCGTTTCCCTATAAGAAATGAAAGCTCTGCCTTTGGAGTAAACTGGCCTTCCTTGAAAAGTGTGGCGATATTGCTCTCGTTCTTGCCCTGCAGGTCAAAACCGTATAATATTGTCTTATCCTTGGAATATCCATAATGGTTGATCTTCATCAGCCCTTCGGCAATGTCTATATTCAGCGAGCTTCCTCCGGTAACGATGGAACTCTTCCCACTGGCATCCTGGTTCAGTATCTGGGCACTGATGGACATGGGCAGCAATAGCACCCCGATAATTAGGTATTTGCTCATGGCCAGAGGATTTTATGGTTACCGGTAATCCTGACCTTGTTCTTGATGTTTCCCTCGAATACATCCTTTCCATTCCCGTACAATGGTATCCACTCACCCGTTTCAATTCCCTCATTAACCCTGCTTACCCAAACGGCAAGCTTCCACTTCCCGGCGGGGCCGCTCAAACGCATTTCAATGGTTAGGTGGCTGTCTGCCTAAACGGATTTTTCAAGGGTTCCCTTGTACTTGGTTGTCGTGTTGTAATCGATTTCCTGGTTTCCCAATGCTAGGGCCTCCAGCGTTACGGTAGCATCTACCGTAAGCTCATACTTGACTTTGACTTTTGGCATGGCTTAGAGCATTTAATATGTGAACGTTTAATTATTTGGAACTAATTTATACATATAAATTTGAAACCCGCAAGCGTTAACACCTAATTAATAAATACTCACTCCCCTTTCTGGGCATAACCTTCGGTCCGCGCTTTACGCTATATCCCCGATAATATCGGGAGATGCCGCTGCAATCACTTATGCTTTGCGCCTGACTTCCAAAGCTTGCACTGACCGAGTGCCAAAGGCACACGCAGTGCTTCCTTAGATTTCCCGAATGCTTTTCCGCCCAGATCGCAGCCCCCCACTGCGCTGCGGTGCCGCGAACAGGCCTCCACTCCCAAAGGCGGTTGCTGCTAAAGGTTGTTTTTCAATCGAAACGGACAAAAAGGGCAGCGAAGTTTGTGTCCGTACTTTCCTCCTTCCCGAAAGCGGCCAAAAGACTACGGCATAATGGCCCGTGGCCACCCTGCGGGACTTATTCCGTTTCCTTTTGGCTCCGCCCACGGACACACTTCCTGTGCTTTCTTTTTTTCCGTTTTTTCTTTTGAAAAACAGCTTTTGGGGAAGACGGCTAAAAAGGAACGGAACGAAAAACAATTATTCATTTAAAACACAGTGTTATGGAAATCACGGGAAGACTAACGGCGGATGCGACCGTCAGGAGCGTAAAAGGGGACAAAGAGGTGGTCAGTTTCAGCATCGCCATCAACGACAGCTACAGACCGAAGGGCAGCACGGAGAAAAAGAAGCTAACGACCTATATCAACTGCTCCTACTGGCTGAACAGCGCAGCGGCTAAGGTACTGCGCAAGGGGGCAATCGTGGAGGTATCGGGGCGCATCGGAATGAACGTCTACAACAACATGGACGGGCAGGCAGTGGGCAGCCTCACCTTTCACGTCAACAGCGTGAAGGTCACAGCCTATGCAAAACGGGAAGAGGAAGCGGAATTGCCCGCAACACACTACGTCCCACAGGCAACGGGTGGCAATCAACAGGTGGACGACCTGCCATTCTAAGTAAGCAACTAACAACAATCATTTACAGACAAAAATCAACAGTCATGCATAATCTTAATTTCAACGAGGAAACAGGAAAGTATTCATTCTACAGCTTAAAGGAAAAGGCTTGGCACGGGTTCGGGCAGATTTCACAGGAAATGCTGTCAAGCCGTGAGGTACTGCAACAGGCGCAGTTGGACTATACGGTCATCAAGGCTCCGCACACCTACCACATGCCATCGGGCAGGGAAATCATATCCAGTACATCGTTCTACACCTTTAGGGAGGACAACGAGGAGATACTCGGTGACGGACTGAGCGAAAAGTACGAGGTCGTTCAGAACACGGACGCTTTCGCATTCTTTGACGAGATAGTAAAGGGCGAGGGTATCATCTACGAAACGGCAGGCGCACTCGGCAAGGGGGAACGCATCTTCATCTCGGCAAAACTGCCGTCCTATATCAAGGTGTCCAACGATGATGTCATCGAACAGTACCTGTTCCTTACCACCTCCCACGATGCAAAGGAAAGTATCACCATCGCCTTTACGCCCGTGCGTATCGTCTGCAACAATACGCTCAATGCAGCGATGAACAACTGTTCCAATATCCTGCGCATACGCCATACGGCAAGCGCAGCGCAGCAGCTAAAGGAGGCGCACAGGTTCATGGGCATGGTCAACCAAATCTCCCCTATAATGGAACAGGTATTCCAACAGTGGACAAAGGTGCGCATCACGGACGAACAGGTGCAGCAGTTGATACAGGTGGCTCTTGCGCCCAACAGGGAAACATTGACCAATATCCGTGAGGGACGCATGGATGACAACTCGGCAGTGTACAAAAATCAGGTCTACAGCGCATTCGGCTACGGCATGATGGCGGACTCCCAACAACTGGACACCACCAAGGGAACACTGTTCGGGGCGTACAACGCCATCACGGGATACTTTCAGAACGTGCGCAGCTACGGCTCTAGCGAGGAGAAGATAAACTCCCTGCTTTGCGGTGGCACGGGGCAGCAGAAGGGACAGGCGGCATTCAACCTGTGCAGCGAGTTTGCCAAACATGGTGCGGACGCACTACAGCTTAATTAACCTATTGTTTCATCGGCAGCCGTCCCCACGGGCGGTTGCCATCAATCAAAAATCATGAAATCACTGGAAGAAATGAACAACGTGGAAAAGGCAAAGCTGATGTTCCAGTTGTTCCCGAGCGAGATACCGCAGCTACTGGAATTTGTAAAGGGCGTCTGCGATACTATTACAGAACACGAGGACATCGAAAGGAAACGTTGGCAGCACGGAATAGTAACATTCGATTTTTGGCTCTCACTGGTAAGGGACATAGCTACCGTTGTCAAAAGGTATGGCAGGGACTTGCACAAAAACAGGCAACTGTTCGGCGACCAGTTGTTCGATGGACAACTCGCACTGGTCATGGCACACTGCCTCAACCTCTACACCACCACAAGACAGCACCCGAACCAAAGGTTTGCCGATGCGGTGAAACTATTGTTCGGTTAAAAACACAGCTTGTGAAAATCACGGATTTGGACGGCAGGGAAATAACGGTCGTGGACTTGGAAGCAGCCATCGCAAAGGCAAGGGAATTTACGGGCTATCGGCATACCAACAGGGGGTATGCCGAATATGACCGAAACAGGAAAAGGTATTGGACGGACGTACTCGAAAAATTGGAACAACTAAAAAGGGAGGAAAAATGCAACAGCTAACGGAATTAACGGCCATGCCCATCCTGCCATTGGCAATGGCAGCGGTGGGACTTTTGATACGCTTCATCGTAGGCAGGCAACGCTTCAGGCGCAGGGGCATCGGGGGATTGCAGCACTTTAGCAGCTATACCCGTGCCTTGGCCATCACGCTTTTGGAAAGATTGGCCATGATACTTGCCAACCTGCTATTGCTGTTGGCAGCAGGCATAGGGATTTGGAAATATTTATAGAACGGAAAACAACAACAGTCATGATGAACTTTTTTCAATCCATCACCGCCCTACAGGTTAAGGGCGACTGGAAGATTACGATAGCAAGGGAAACGCCCGAAAGGTTTATTGTATCCATATTGGTGGTCAATACCACCTTGGGCGACAGCGCAGCAAAGATTGTCCCGCCCATACTGCTCAAGGGAACGGCAGAGGAACTGGACAGCGCATTCTTTGAACACATCGGCAGACCACTGGAGGAGACAGATGCCCTGTTCACCAACATGGAACAGTACCTCAAGGCAAGGGAACAGGCAAGGCTCAGTTCAAAGATGGAAAAGGACAGGAAGGAAAAACAGGATAAATCCAAGACCGACAAAGAGAGGAAGTTTGAGGAAGCGATGAAAAAAGCGGACGAACTGGAAGCCGAGGGCAAGCACCGTGAGGCTTGGATGAAAGTGCCGGAGGTAAACGAATATCCCGAACAGGAGGAAACCATCCGCAGACGCAAGTCGGAACTATCGGCAAAGTTCGCACCCAACCTTTTCAGCTAACCTTTAAAACGCAAAGACTATGTTACTGGCAACACAGATGGAACGCTGCTTCTCCTTTACGGAAAGCAACACCGAAATAGAACTGGCAGACCCTTCTGCCACCTACACCCCCGAAGGGGTACTCAACTTTTATTCACAGTCCTATCCGATACTCACCACAGCAAGGATTGTCGGCCCCGAAATTCGGGACGACAAGGTCTGCTACCGTTTTGAGACCACGATGGGAACAAAGGGATAGACAATGGAAAACAGGAACAGGATTATAAGGATTAAAAAAAAATCAAGGCAATGGGAACAGCAGCAGCAATTTGCAGGCTATCTGCAAGACCTCGGAAAACTGCCCGATGCAGCGGAGGTGAAAAAGAACAGGCAGCGCAGCGCACCGCCACAGCTAACGGCAGTGTTTTTCTGAAACACAGGTTCGACACCGTTTGGCTCACGCCACCCGATATGTCGGGAAGGCTCGAACGGGAGTTTTTCGGCTCGCTGCAAAACCTGTGCGACCTGTACCAAATCCCCCTGCCCGATGTGGCGCACCTCTCCTACCCGAAGAACATCGCCACCGCCTATGCCGCAGTAGCGGAATTACTGAAGGGGGAAAAGTTCAGTGTCATCATCGGGCAGGACTACAGGCGCAGGGCGACCATCGCCACCACTCGGGAACTTGGGACGGGGCATTGCCTGTACTATATCCCTATCCGTCCCCTTTGCCGTCTGATGGAAAGGGAGGCGGGAAGCAACTTGGTCAAATTGCTGCTTGAACTGTTCCGCTACCTCTACCATATCGTGGGCGTGCCCTACCATCGGAACGGCTATATCGGCTCGGTCTACGAAATGATGAACGAATGGGTGGAGGACGGTTGGGAGGATGGAGAATATACCGAACAGCAAAGGGCAGACCTACAGGAGTGCGATGCACAGGGAGAACTCCTTTGGGACTATCTCCGCACACCGTTCAGGAGCAGGCGGCTGCGCACAGCCATCAATGCCTGTTACCAAACGGGGCAGGCGGACGAAGTGCTTTTGGGAATAGCGGATGACCTGTTGCAGCTTGCCCTACAATATCCCAAGCGTTCCCTGTGCAGTAGCATCTGCAAAGACATCGGGGGCTTGGACAGGGAACAGTTGGAGGAGGATGGGCAGATAATCCAGTTGGATATGTACGTGTCCTTTTACTGGAGCTGCTACGACAGCACCTACGATAGCCTGTACGAATACGTCAATTCCTATTTTATGGAAATCGGCTACACGGACGAACCCAAGAGCATCCAGTGGTTCGACAAGCCACAGGAAAAAGATGCACACGGATTTGATTTTGAGCAAAGGATTTTTGAACTGCTGGACAGACTTACGGAACAGCTAAATATTTTGGACAATGAGGAACATCACCAAGACATTTGAACAGGAATACCTGCCAGTTAGGGCATTGCTCTTTTACGAGCAAAAGAACAGGGAGGACATCTATATCGAAAGCTACGATATTGCCCCCAATGGCAGCCCCATCAATGCCCACCCATTGGGCAGCAGGGAAATACAGCGGTTGGCGGAAAAGTTCAAACAGGTGGGGCAGCTATCCACCAACTATCTTTTCCCAAAGGGGATGATGCCCGAGAACGTGCTTTCGGTCAGCCCCTACGGCTCGGTAGTATGGTACACTCCTGCGCACGAGGTACAGCTTTACTTTATCGAAAGACTGGGCATCCCCTGTGGCATGGCGAAAGTTCCGCCATTGGTATGGAAAGCGGACAGGAAAAACCTGTACCTCTTTGCGCTCAGCAGGAACAAACGTCCCGAAAGGGATACCCCACTCTGCCACGCCCCGTTGTTCAACATCTATAACGATGGGAAAATCTGCATGGGAACGGTGGATGTGGAAATAGACTCCAGTACCTATTTGCAGGATTTTATCGGCACATGGCAGGACTACTTTTGGAACAGCTATTTCAGCCACCTTATTGGCAACCATAGCCCAGTAAAGGGCAACATCGTCCAGCTTTGGCAGCAGCAGGTCGAAACGGGCAGTAGTTTCCCGCTGAAGGTATTGCAGGCTACGGGCTTCACTCTTAAAAACTTGTTATGATGGAAACGGCAACAGAAAAACAGAAGGTACATATCGTGGACAGCTACCTGCTCAATCCCACCAACCCTATTATCGTCAACCTTATCGGTGCGGGCGGCACGGGAAGCCAAGTGCTTGGCACACTGGCAAAGACACATACCGCACTGCTCGAACTCGGACACCCTGGGCTGATGGTCAGGCTATTTGACGATGATGTCATCTCCCATGCCAACAGGGGAAGGCTGGCATTTACCGATGACGAGGTCGGATTGCATAAGTCCGTTGTCTTCATCAACCGTGTCAACCGATTTTTCGGGACGGACTGGAAAGCGGTAACGGCAAAATTTGATGCGCAGGCAATAGCCGATAAAAAGGAACTGGCGATGGCGGAAATCACCATTTCCTGCGTGGACTCCGTAAAGGCTCGGTTCGACATTGCCGAGATACTCGGAAGGTACAAAAAGGACATACAAAGGCATTCACCCAAATATTGGATAGACTACGGGAACGCTAGGGACACGGGGCAGGTATTGCTCGCTACGGTGGGTAGGATAAAGCAGCCAAATAGCCAAAAATATCAGACCGTCCCCGACATGCGTTTTGTGACCGAGGAATATGGCGACCTGCTAAGGGCATCCGAATCAGCGGACAATATGCCTAGCTGCTCGGTAGCCGAAGCACTCGGCAAACAGGACTTGTTCATCAACCCCACATTGGCGCAGCTTGGCGGTTCTCTGCTCTGGCAGATGTTCCGTGAGGGAATGTTGTTCAATAAAGGATTCTTCCACAACCTCAAGACATTCAGGACACAGCCGATACCAGTTGCATAGCCTTCCCAAAGCGCCCACAAGGGGCGCTTCTTTCTTTGTCAGGCGCAGCAAAGAAAGAAGCAAAGAAACGCTGTAGTGTATAGATGAAATAAGTGATTATAAGATTCACCATATCATCAACCCGCTTATTATTGTTTGACAATTTTATAGAAGAATTGCCCATTGATCCTCAAAAGGTTTATTCCATTCGGGAGCATCGAAATATCGAAAATATGTTCCATTTCATTTCCCATCACCTCACTGATTAAAACCCTTCCCGCCATATCAATTACCTCAATTTTTGTAATCGGTTCTGAAGATGTAAGCTTTACCATATCAGATGCTGGATTTGGCATAATATCAATTCTGAAAATCTTGCTAAACCCTGGAACATTGGTCGCCCATGCCGTATCAATATTTGAATAGGTGCGATTATAGACCACGCCATTAATAATGCATGGATTGGAAAGTTCTGCTTCTATGCGGTATCGATTGTTGCCAGAAGGAAGAAAGCTATCGACAAACGTTGTATCCAGGCCACTTATTAGAAAACTTGCAATGGTCTGAAAGGAGCCGTTGTTGTTACTTCTTCTCACATGATAGACTGGATTTACAATTCCCTCATAAGCATTCCACGTCAGGGAAGCCATTCCTCCCGGCACATGGGAATAGTTAACCCTGACTGGCCTGAATGCCGGTGATGTGGATATATCAGTTGATCCCCCGCAACTATCAAAGGTAGACAGCTTATATCTAAAGGGCTGACCTTGTTGCGAAGCTGATGCATCGATATAGGAACCTACATTTCCCATCGCATTTGCGATCTGTATAAAGTTTCCATTCTGTTCCCTGAAAAGCCTGAAAGAATCTATGTTCTGATAGGAACTGGCGTCCCAAATCAAGGTATTGTTGCCTGTAACCGTATCCGTTGTTACCAAACACAGACTAGCAGTAGTCTGTTGTGGACAATTGAAGGTCATCACCGTAGCATACCAGCCATTATTGGATATTCCTGTTGAGTCTTGGTAACATATAAAAAGTGACCCGAGCTTACTGATTGTAAACACCATTTCACTAGCGTTGCCATTAGTAAATGTCCGACGTCCTACAGGCTTCCAAATCCCATTGCTATATCTAACTACCGTTGCCTTATAGCCGAAATTGCGTTCGGTAAAAGACATAAATGGTGTTCCGTCAGGGTCTATGGCAATTGTCGGTTTATAGGTAGTATCAATAGGGATTTCAGTACCGCCAACATATGACCAGGACAAGCCATTATATCTCATTACGCCAGAGCGTAGTTTATTGTCAGCTTCCAAAAAACCAACATAGGGACTTCCATCTGGATGTATTGCCAGTGAAATAAATATGGAATTATTTGGAGAAAATCTTGGGATGCCGACCTGAACCCAACTGTTACCGTCAAATTTTTTCACCGAAACCTTTGATGTACCAAGTAAACTCTCATGATATGCTACATAAGGGGTGTTCTGATGATCGAATTTAATATCCACATCATTTGCAGTTCCAGCAGACATGCCGGGTATTCCTACCAGTACCCAGTTGGTTCCGTCAAATTTCATAACCGATGGTTGTGAATTAGTAGTACCATCGATGAATACGATGTATGGTACACCACCGGTATCTAATGTCAGTTTAAGTCCACCGGCTGAATTAGGGGTAAATCTTTCCGTCCCAACCGTAGTCCAGCTACTACCGTTAAATTTCTTTACGGTAGCTCTTGTAGTCACAGTTCCTTCTGGATAGCCAACATAAATATTGTCGTTCTTATCAACTGCTATTGAACTGCTCAAAAACTGGTCAAATGAAAACCCTCTGTTACCTACGACAACCCAGTTAGCTCCATTAAACTTCATAACAGTTGCCAAATTATTGATACCGCCATCTGAAAAGGCTACATAGGGCGTTCCCATCTTATCCGTAGCAATTGATTGGGCCCTTATAATATTTGGAGAAAATGTTCGGTTGCCTAACAGGGACCATTGTGCAATTGAGGTAATGTGTACAAGCAATACGAACACTAATAGTAGTGATTTTTTCATGATGATTTTTTTAGATGATGATGAACTGAAATTAGGATGAAATTTGATAAGTGGAATGATGAGAGATGTTAATTGGCAGTTAATGAGCCAAACTGCAACATGTACAGAATTGTTTAAAAAAGAACGGTCGGCACTTTGCCGACCGAACATCAAAATTAAAGAGACTTCAGTTTTTCACTGAACTCTTTCAGTCCCGATTTTGCAAGCAAATCCTCCGCTATGGTACTGATCAATTCAACTTCTGCTTTCTGCAATGCCTGCAACAATGCTGGTCGATCATTGCCCTTTGCACCAAGACCGTATTCAATAATTGCGCTTACGATCAACACATTCTTTCTTGAAATTTTCAGATCGACTTTTACAGCCTCGTTCATACCTGGGATACTCATTATCGTATCCATCCATTTCACCGCATCTTTTTGTTCCATCATCTTTAGGTATTTTAATTTTAAACTGTCCAAATTTATTTAGCCTATCCGTATTGCACATAGTCAAAATTTGGTCGTGTTAATGCAATCAATTGGCATTTGTATAGTTTTGTACCAATCAGTAAAGCGAGGGGATTATGAAACATTGGGAACGGGAAGAGATTGATGACATTCGGAATAGGGATATTGTTTCCTACCTGAACATGATTGGGCATTTACCCGAAAAGTTAAACAGGTCATCCTATTGGTACCTTTCTCCTTTGAGAAATGAAAACACGGCATCGTTCAAGGTAGACCAAAAGCTAAATAGATGGTATGACTTTGGCACTAGAGAAGGCGGCGATATGATAGACCTTATCCTTCGTCTAAAAGAGTGGACATTTACCCAGCTCATGGAAAGCGAGAATCCATTTGACGGAAAAACTATCCAACAAAACTCTACTGAAATATCTTCTGAACAAGTTCCAAAAATCTTAATAGAAAAAGTATCAGAACTCTCCTACCCAAGTCTTAAAAAGTATCTCGAAGAACGGGGAATTTCATGGAAGGTCGCCAGGCTATTCTGTGCACAGGTTAATTTTGAACTCTACGAAAAGAAATACTTCGCCATTGGCTTTCCCAATGACCTTGGAGGATATGAGCTGCGCAGTAGCTTTTTCAAGTGGGCAAGCAGTCCTAAAACAGTGACGAGGTTTCTGAATGGTTCAAAAAGACTATCAGTTTTTGAAGGCTTCTTTGATTTCCTTTCCCATGCTACAAATCTCGGAGAGGACGAACTTGACAAAGGCGATTATCTTATCCTCAATTCCATCTCGTTCATCAATGAACAAATAGAATTTATGGACGGTTACGAAAATGTAGACCTATATCTGGACAGGGATGAAACCGGACAAATTTGCAGCCGGGAATTGGAACAGGCAAATGAACGGTATTCGGATAAAAGCACAATGTATTCTGGCTTCAAGGATCTGAATGAATGGTGGATATCGAAAGTTAATATGAGTTGACATAAAATAATACCAAAGACGGCTTACAGGCAGTTATGATATTTTTACGACAATAGGAATATCCCTCTGATTGTCTAAAGGGGATTGCAGGGTGTTTTTGCAATCCGCAAGATGTACTGTTGTTAAACAACAGAAATCTTGCCCACCGGCCACTCGGAACTCGTTAGTGGGATTTGAATGAATTTGGTAAGTGAAATAGATAAGTGATGGAAGGAAAAAACCAGAGAAATCGGATAGTCGGGGTTAGGCTGACTTTAGTGGAATTTGAAAAGATTGAAAAAAAATGGAAGGCTAGCAATTGCAGAAAATTAAGTGATTTCATTCGCAAAATGATCTTCCAAAAACCTATCGTTGCCAGCTACCGGAATAAGTCTATGGACGACTTTATGGCAGAAGCAATCAGGCTAAGATCGGAACTTAACGGCATTGGCAACAACTTTAACCAGCTTGTCAAAAAGCTGCACATGACTCCTAGGACCGAGGGTATCGAAAAGCTTTTGGTCAGTTATGAACTCGACAAAAGATCACTGCTCAGGCACATCGAAAAGATACAGTTGTTCATCGAGGAACAGGGAGCGAAATGGTAGCCAGGATCAGCATCAAGGATGCCTTGAACGACAACTTTTTCTATAACGAAAACAAGATCGGAAAGGGCGAAGCCATTGGGTTATTGGCAGCCAATTTCCACACCGAATTTGAACGGCTAAGTTCCCGCCAAAGGCTACGTACATTGGAGAACTTTGTAGCAATGAACAGCCGTATTAAAGTGAACAGCGTGCATGTTTCTTTGAACTTTGATCCATCGGAAAAGCTCTCTGATGACAAGCTAAAAGAGATATCGAAACAGTACATGGAACGCATTGGTTTTGGTAGGCAGCCGTACCTGGTCTATAGACATTTTGATGCCGGACATCCGCACGTCCATATCCTTTCTGTAAAGGTAAATTTAGAAGGTAAGGGAATGGACACCCACCTTATCGGAAAGAGATTTTCCGAACCGGCAAGAAAGGCTATAGAAGAACAATATGGACTTGTAAAAGCTGAAGGTAGAAAAGAGGAAATTTATAATCTTAAATCTGCTTATTCCCAAAAGATCGATTACGGGAAAATGGAAAGCCGTAAGGCCATTGCCGTAGTTCTATCCAATGTGCTGAACACCTATAACTATACCTCCATTGCAGAACTGAATGCGGTGCTTAACTTGTACAACGTGACTGCCGACAGGTGCAGGGAAACATCAATGGTCTACAGGTTTGGTGGCCTGCTCTATAGGATACTGGACGGAGAGGGCAAACCAGTAGGTGTCCCCATCAAGGCCAGCAGGTTTGGTCAGCGCCCTACCCTTGAATATCTGGAGTCCATGTTTGAAAAGAACAGGGCGAACAGGGCAAGGTTTAGATCACCTCTTAAGCATACGATAGACCGCTATTTTACCAACAACAGTTCACCAAATTTCAACGCCCTGTCTGCCTATCTGAAAAGCGCGGGAATAGATATAATCCTACGAACCAGTGCGAAGGGACAGGTTTATGGATTGACCTATGTTGACCACAAAAGGAAAGTGGCACTGAAAGGCAGTGAACTTGGAAAGCCATATAGTGCAAAAGGTATCCTGGAAAGATGCAGTTCCGGTACTGCAAAACAAAACCAATATCAATCAGCAAATGTAAACAACCAAGGTTTGGGTGCAGTTGTTGGGAGTCCAGATCAACAACTGCAACATTCAATCGGGAATAATCTCATCGACCTATTGACACAATCTGAACACACTTACAATCCAACCCCTTATGAGCTAAAGGGAAAAAAGAAAAAGAAACGCAGGAAACAGTCCAACGATTAACAATTAAACACAAAAGGATATGCAGACGGGAGAGAACACAGAGGCGTTAAGGAAGATCCTTGACATGACAAGGTTGATTGCCATCATCATTTTGGGCATTCACTACTATTATTATTGCTACCAGGCTTTTCTGGATTGGGAGCTGACCATCGAACTTACCGACCGATTATTGGGCAATATCCAACGAACTGGTTTGTTCAGCAGCTTTATCAAATCCAAGCTCATTGCCCTACTCTTCCTTTCAATTTCGCTCATCGGAGCTAAAGGAAGAAAGGACGAAAAGCTGAAGATCAAAACGGCAATCTCCTATCTTGGGACTGGTCTGCTGTTATATTTTTCAAGCGCTGTCTTATTGATGTGGTCAGCACCACAAGATATAATTACGATACTTTATATTGGAAGCTGCTCTATCGGCTTTCTTTTGGTACTGACAGGAGGTATGTTCCTCTCTCGTATCATCAAGAAAAAACTCAATGATAAGGATATCTTCAACAAGGAAAATGAGACCTTTCCGCAGGAGGAACGCCTGCTGGAGAACGAATATTCTGTCAACCTTCCGGCCAGATACAACCTGAAAGGGAAGCTTCGAAATAGCTGGATCAATATCATCAACCCTTTCCGTGGCCTATTGGTCGCGGGAACTCCTGGTGCGGGTAAATCATACTTTGTCATCCGCCATGTTATTACCCAGCACATACAGAAAGGGTTTAGCATGTTCGTCTATGACTTTAAGTTCGATGACCTGTCCATCATCGTTTATAACACATGGCTGAAGAACAAACATCGGTACAAGAAAGCATCTGAATTTTATGTAATTAATTTTGATGACCTTTCCCGAACTCATAGGTGCAATCCCCTTGACCCTTCGGGAATGCTGGACATTACCGATGCCGCAGAATCGGCAAGGACGATCCTGCTCGGACTTAACCGGGAATGGATTAAAAAACAGGGTGATTTCTTTGTGGAAAGTCCAATCAACTTCCTCACGGCCATCATCTGGTTTCTGCGCAAATACCGGGATGGTGAGTTCTGTACCCTGCCCCATGTCATCGAGCTGATGCAGGCCGATTATGATGACCTGTTTAGCCTGTTAAGAACAGAAAAGGAAATTGAGGTTTTGATCAATCCTTTCGTCAATGCCTACCTCAATGATGTCATGGAACAATTGGAAGGTCAGATTGCCTCTGCAAAAATCGCCATGGCCCACCTATCCTCCCCTCAATTATACTATGTATTATCAGGTTCAGACTTTACTTTGGATATTAACGACCCCGATAACCCCAAGCTGGTATGCATGGGCAACAACCCTCAAAAGATACAGATCTATGGCGCTGTACTTTCCCTATATGTTAACCGGTTGGTGAAGCTGGTAAACAAGAAAGGCAAGCTTAAATCAAGCTTGGTCTTCGATGAATTCCCTACAATTTATCTCAACAATATGGATAGTCTAATTGCCACAGCACGTAGCAATAAGGTGGCCACCTGTTTGGGTATTCAGGACTTTAGTCAATTGCGCAAGGATTATGGTCGTGAGCAAGCAGATGTGATTACCAATATTGTAGGAAACATAGTTTCCGGCCAAGTAACCGGAGATACCGCTAAGACACTTTCTGAAAGGTTTGGAAAAATCATGCAGGACAGGGAAAGCCTTTCAATTAACAGCCAGGATACATCGATTAGCAGAAGTAAGCAGCTTGAATCAGCAGTTCCTCAGTCCTCAATTTCGGGGCTTAGTTCGGGTGAATTCGTGGGCATGGTGGCCGACGACCCGGATAACAAAATAACCTTAAAGACCTTTCATTCAGAGATCATTAATAACCATGAACTGCTTAAAATGGAAGAGCAAGGATTTAAAACAATTCCACAAATTCGCAGCATAGACCAGTTAGCAGTTCAACAAAATTACATTCAGATAAAAAAGGATGTTACGGATATTATTCAGATCGAAGTTGATAAGCTGCTAAATGACCCTAGCCTAAGCTATTTGGTTATAAAGAAGAACTAGCATTTTTCTGAAAACAATTTCTCAGATATACCTTTACTCTAAAAATTTTGATGCAAGGGATTCTGGAAATTAGTTTTTAATCCAATAATAGCTATTTCAATCTGTAAATAAACCAAATTCACCTCTAAATGCTACTTGTTGCAATGAATGCTTTCGGATAGAAATTTCATACAATTTCTACTCTAGTATACTTTAATTATAGTTTTTATTATATGCCACCTCAAAAACTTTGTAAATTAGCACTATAGAATATATATTATTGATGCCTCCAGAAGAGTTAGAAAAATTATTGTCTTGTACGAAAATGTTCATGAACCATGTGCATTGGGTACAACAGTCTTTCAATCTTGTCCCTAACAAAGATCATTTGGGAACAAGTATCAACTTCGTCGATTTGCAAGAATATAGGGAAGAATTTTGTACTGAATTAGTAAATACAATCCCTGAGTGGGTTTATAGCAATTCCAAAGCGACTTCAATATTAGATGGTCTAATTACCGAAGGTCGTTCAACAATAAATGCTCAAATGGCGTTCGCCAACAAAACTTTTGAGAAATTTAGAAATTCTGATACAAGAGAAGTTACACTTCAGGGACAATTTGGTGAATTACTTTTATTCAATTTTTTACAGGCATTTTTTAATGCTGTTCCCCTCCTGCGAAAAATGCCGATTACCACCTCCGCAGAAATGGAGAGATTTGGCGCTGACGCTATACACTATAGTTATAAGGACCATAAACATTTATTCTTCTTAGGTGAAGCAAAGACATACACAAGTAAATATCGCTTCAATGTTGCATTGAAAGACGCTATTGAAAGTATTTTAAAAACTTATAGTAATCATAGAAAGGAGTTAGGTCTTTATATCTATGACTCATTCATTAGCGACGAATTAATCACAATTGCAAGGGATTACAAAAACGGAACACTAAAAGATGTAGAAATTCATTTAGTATCTATTATCACTTATGAAGAAACAAATAAACTTGAAAAAAGCTCTGAGTCACAAATTAAAGTTGATATCACTAAAATAATTGAAGATCGAGGATTAAATGTTGATAAGAAGCTATTTGATTTAATTGACAACGGGCTTCATCCCCGGTTCAACTACATAATTTTTCCAGTCTGGGAGCTTGACTCATTAATCCAGCTATTTCAGAAATTAATAGGTAAATGAGCACTCCAAATGAAATTTTAAGGCGATTATTTCAATTCGAACTTTGGGCAAATGCTCAAAGGCTGAA
This sequence comes from Pedobacter sp. UBA4863, assembly GCF_002399615.1. Classification (GTDB taxonomy): domain Bacteria; phylum Bacteroidota; class Bacteroidia; order Sphingobacteriales; family Sphingobacteriaceae; genus Pedobacter. The sequence continues at coordinate 98,657 of NZ_DHDZ01000033.1, forward strand.
TCTTATTGACACTAGTAAACCTACTGTACTTGATATAGACTTGTTAACCGAAGCCATATCCATTTTAAATGATTTATCGGTAAACCCGACAGAGTTACACAAGAGACAAATAGTAGCCATATCTGCTCTTATTTGGACATATCGAGATTTATCTTGGGATGGGTTAAAAAACTACCTTATTCTGTTTCTCTCAAGAGCTGGATTTGCGCCCTCTTCAATTATGGTAGATGATAATTATCAAGACAACAAATATTCCTCATCTGTAAGTTTGATAAACCAGTTTGCAATAGCTATTGAGCAAGCTGTTTCTGAAATAAAAATTGGTGAAAAAGGATTTTTAGTTAGTGAATTCCAAAAGGAAATATGGGATTCAATTGACAATAATAATATTGTGGGTATATCTGCGCCGACATCTGCAGGGAAATCGTTTATAATTCTTCTTAAGGCAATAGATCTAATAATAAAAAAGGAAGGTCAGGTTATATATATTGTTCCAACTTTAAGCCTCGTCTCTCAGGTAATGATGGACTTTCGAAAAACTTTAGATGATTTCCACTTAGATTATTCTATTGAGTCAACTTTCAATATTGCCACAACAAATTCGAGATCTATTTATGTTTTAACGCAAGAAAAGGCAATTGCTGCTTTTTCGCAAAGCGACATTCCCTTTTCAGAAGTTCGAATTGTCGTAATTGACGAAATCCAAAATGTTGAAAAGGTGGCTGAGGCTGACGATCAGCGTTCTAAGGTACTTTATGACTTAATTGTTGAGTTTAGAAACTCATCGAATATTGATCACGTAGTGATTTCAGGACCCAAGATTGTTAAAATTGACGAGCTCGGGAAGGCTCTTTTTGGTTCTGCTGCAAAGAAAAACGAAACCGACGCCTCCCCAGTATTAAACCTAACCTATTCTATATCAAAAATCAAAACGAAGTATTACTTTAATGTTTACTCTGATTTACTGGATTCAGTTGAAAAAGTACAAATAACAAACACCGAAAAAATCCAAGGTTACGGTAAAGTTCGATATGACGAAGTATTTTTAGGCTACGTAAAATCATTAATGCAATCGTTTAAAAATGACGAATGTAGCCTGATATTTTCGCCCACTTCAAATCAGTGTAGTAAAATTGCATTTGCAGTAGGTGAAGATGAAAACATTGTAAATGGAGAGTTTTTAAATGGCTTGTCGGATTTTATTTCTACAACCGTACATCCTCAATTCCCATTAGCGAACACTATCAAAAAAGGTGTTGCATATCACCATGGAAAACTACCATTCCATGCACGCATACTAATTGAAGACGCCATAAGAAAAAAGAAAATTCGAACTATTGTATCGACCACAACACTTCTTCAAGGAGTGAATTTACCAGTGCAAAATATAATCATTCGAAACCCAAATTTATTCGTCCAAAGTGGCGAGGGAAAGGTCAAATTGTCCAATTACGAGATAGCTAATCTACGTGGCCGAGCTGGAAGACTTTTAAAAGATTTTGTTGGAAGAACATTTATCCTGGACGAACAAAGTTTCCAGGATGACAAAACTGAGCAATTAGACATCTTTAAAAATACCTCAAAAGAACTGAGTGTTGGATACGGTAGCAGATATACTGAACATTATAAGATGATATCTCACGATCTACAAAATAATATAGGCACAACCCCTTACAATCAAGAATATTCATATCTAACAACATATTTGCGTCAAACAGTATTAAGATATGGCCAAAATTCGCCTAAGTTTTTGGAAAAAGTAGGTATCAAATTAAGCGACCAAGAACTTGAGGTGATTGTCGCATCTATGAACAACCTCGCGGTTCCAAGAGAAGTGTGCTCAAGAAACAGATATTGGGATCCAATTGATCTTGACAAACTAAATAGTCTGAAAATAAATTACTCTTTACCGACTAGCGCTTCTGAAAATAACATTGCAAATAAACTGAAAGCTATTTTGCTTCTATTGAAGCAAGACTTTTCTGTTTACTACAGCAGGTATTTCGGCATTGAAAATGCTTTTGATAAAAATGGACGAGAAATTGATCACATAATGCGAATGTGCATTCTAACAGATAAGTGGCTCAAAGAAAAATCCTTATTTGAATTGTTTAGTGATCCATACTATGATACTGCTACGAAAGTGGAAAGCACGATTAGCGATTTACAAAATAAAGTCTCTTACGGATTACCATTATTGCTGAAGCCAATTTACGACATTTCTGAACCGGAAGCAATGTTTACTCGGTTTATTGAATTAGGTGCGTTTTTACCTATCACTAGGAAATTTATTGAGCTTAATATTCCGAGGGAAACAGCCATATATCTTAATGAAAAGTATGTGTTCAATAATGTTGATGATAAACATTCATTATTAAGACAACTAAGAGCGATTAAATCACAGCTTTCATATTGGCATCAGGTTCAGCTAGGTTCGATTTAACATTTGATATTAAAAGGAAAATATAGCTAACCCTATCCCATCAAAGAAAGGGTCTAAAATTGCTTTTAGAAAAAACCTAAATATGGGTGCTTCTATTAAATACATTCATGTTGGACTATGTTTCTAAATAATGAAGGCGTGCTTTAGATAGTCAAAAAGCATACATCTATCATTATTAAATTTCTATTGCTATCTAATCTACAGTTTGCGTTTCTTATATTAGCCAAATATTGACAAGTCATAAATTAACAGGTCATGCTTTTCGGTGAAAGAATAAGAGAGCTTAGAGAAAGCCAGGGATTGTTGCAACGGCAGTTAGCGGCAAACCTTGAGATTGACACCCCCATGTTTAGCAAAATTGAACGTGGTGGGCGGAAAGCTAAACGGGAACAGGTACTGAAAATTGCCGAAATCCTCAAAGCAAGCGAACAGGAATTATTGGCTTTGTGGTTAGCAGACCAAATCAAGGAAATTGTAACAGACGAAGATCAGGCATTACAAGCCTTGAAAATCGCTCAAAAGGATATAAACCAAGCAAACACCAAATAAGAATGAACCAAGTACAACATAACGCTATCGTTAATTTCATCTGGAGTATTGCTGATGATGTGTTACGTGATGTCTATACCCGTGGAAAGTATAGAGATATCATCTTACCATTTACCGTACTGCGCAGACTGGATGCCATTTTGGAGCCAACCAAAGACAAAGTTTTGGAGATGCACCAAAAGCTGAATGAAATTAAGATTGACAACCAATCTGCACAATTGCGCAAAACCAGCGGTTATGTGTTTTACAACACCTCTAACTACACCTTCAAAAGGTTGTTGAACGAACCGGGCAACATCCGCCAAAACTTAGAAACCTACCTGGATGGCTTTAGCAGCAACGTGCAGGACATCATCAGTAAATTTAAGTTAAGAAACCAATTGGAGACCTTGGAAGAAGGCAACATTACCTTCCCTCTGATTGAAAAATTCTGCTCAAGCACTATTAACCTAAGTCCAATGCCTGTCAAAGATAAAGACGGCAATGTGGTGATGGAAAGCTTGACCAATTTAGGGATGGGCTATGTGTTTGAAGAACTTATACGCAAGTTCAATGAGGAGAACAACGAAGAAGCGGGAGAACACTTTACACCAAGGGAAATCATTCGCTTAATGACCCACCTGATTTTCGAACCGCTCAAAGGAAAGATAAAGGACGGAACCTATCTCATTTACGACCCTGCTTGTGGTAGTGGTGGTATGCTTACAGAAGCGGAATACTTTGCCAAAAAATTGAACCCCAAAGCTACTTTCCACTTGTACGGTCAGGAAGTAAACCCAGAGACTTACGCCATCTGTAAAGCAGATATGCTGATAAAAGATGAAGACCCGGAGAAGATTGCCTTCGGCTCTACGCTGAGCAAAGACGGCTTTCCAAACCTCCAATTTGACTTCATGATTAGTAACCCACCCTATGGGAAAACATGGAAAGTAGATGCAGATGCCATATTGGATAAAAAAGACATCATAGATCCTCGCTTTACCGTAGGTGTTCCCCGAGTAAATGACGGCCAATTGCTGTTTGTAATGAACATTGTTTCCAAGCTCAAAATTAATAGCGAATTGGGTAGCAGGGCAGCTACCATTCATAATGGTTCAGCGTTGTTTACTGGCGATGCAGGACAAGGAGAAACCGAAATACGCAAGTATCTTTTTGAGAATGATTTATTGGAAGCGGTGATTGCCCTACCCAACGATTTGTTTTACAACACGGGCATACCCACCTACATTTTTATCCTGAACAATAAGAAGGAAGAAAAGCGTAAGGGTAAACTACAACTCATCAATGTAACTTCTGAAGCTTTCTACAGTAAAATGCGCAAGCCATTGGGCAAAAAGCGAGTAGAGTTTAGCAAAGACCATATCCGCAAGATTACCGACCTGTTTTTAAATTTTGAGAACAATGAGCACAGCATCATTCTCGATAATGAGGACTTTGGCTACAGCCAGATAATCGTACACCGCCCACAGCGTGATGAAAACGGCAATATCATCAAAGATGCCAAAGGCAAACCGAGAAGCGATAATGCACTTAAAGACAAGGAAAACATTCCTTTAAAGGACGACATTGATGCCTTTTTTGCCAAAGAGGTTATCCCTTTTGTGCCGGATGCCTGGTATAAAAAGAGCGAAACCAAAATTGGCTATGAAATAAACTTTGCCAAGTATTTCTATGAGTTTGAAACACTTAGAGATTTAGAAGAAATAAAAACTGATATTCTGTTGATTGAGAAAGAAACGGAGAATTTGTTAATAGATATTGTAAATAACTAATGAAAGTCATTTCATATAAACATAATTGGTTAGCCGATATTCCAAATCATTGGAATGCATACCCTCTTTGGGCTTTGTTTGAGGATAATAAGACGAAGAATGAGAATAATATTGTTTCTAATGTTCTTTCATTAAGTTATGGAAATATTATAAGAAGGGATGTTGAAAGTAATATGGGCTTATTGCCAGCAAGTTTTGAAACCTATCAGATTGTAAATGATGGGGATATTGTTTTGAGACTGACAGATTTACAAAATGATAAAAAGAGCTTAAGGGTCGGTCTTGTAAAAGAAATAGGAATAATAACGTCTGCTTATACTGGATTAAAATTGAAAAATCCAGAACTCAACTCAGCCTTTTATTACTATTTCCTTCATGCTTTAGACATAATGAAGTACTTCTATAGTCTCGGTGGTGGAGTGAGACAGAGTATTGGATTTTTAGAATTGAAATGGCTTAAACTTCCTGTTCCTCCAAAGGATGAGCAAGACCAGATAGTGAATTACATAAAAGCCAAGTCCAAAAAGATAAAGCATTTCATCCAGAAAAAGCAAGCCTTTATTGAATTGCTGAAAGAACAAAGGCAGACGATAATCAGCCGAGCGGTAATCAAAGGAATTAACTCTGATGTAACCTTAAAGGATAGCGGTATTGAATGGTTGGGCAATATTCCTGAGCATTGGACGCTTAGAAAGCTTAAATATTGCGTTTCGCTTAATGCTAATCCAATTCCATCTGACACAGAAGGTAAACAGTACTTAAAAATAGCCTTAGAGAATATTGATAATTGGACAGGGAAATTTGTTGAAACAGAAACCCCTGATTTTGAAGGCCAAGGTAACTTCTTTAAAAAGGGAGATGTATTGTTCAATAAGCTAAGGCCTTATTTAGCTAAGGCATATGTAGCAAAAGAGGAAGGTTTTTCTGTAGGCGAGCTTTTAGTTCTAACGCCTGATAGTAAATATTTTACAAGTGAATATTTGTTTCAAAGATTCATGACTTCTGATTTTATAGAAGTTGTAAACAGTTCAACTTATGGTGCTAAAATGCCAAGAGCAAGTTGGAGTTTCATTGGTAACTTAAAATTACCTATTCCGCCAAAAGAAGAGCAAGCCAAAATTATTGCCCAAATCAAAACCGAAACCGCCAAAATAGACCAGGCCATTGCGAAAGCAGAAGAAGAAATAGAACTCATCAAAGAGTATCGGGAAGCCATGATAGCCGAAGCGGTATTGGGCAAACAGGATGTAAAGGTTCACACTAAAATAGTATTGGAAAATGCCAAGTAAAAGAATAACCAGACATATAGACCGTCTGATACTTGACCCTAACAACTACAGGTTCAAGGACAGACCAGAGTACAAGCCTGTAGATCAAGCCAACCTTGCTGATACCCGTGTTCAGCAGAGAACGCTAAATTTTATCCTTGGCAAAAACAATGGAAATGTAAAAGACCTCATTAGCAGCTTTACCACCAATGGCTTTTTGGATATTGACCAGATTCAGGTCACTGAGGTGGGCGAAAACCTCTTGGTGCTAGAAGGCAACAGACGTATTGCCACTTTAAAGTACTTGTATGACGAATTTAAAAAGGGCAATGATGTAGGTCGCCTTACCGAATCCGACTTTAAAAGTGTCAACCTGGTATTGATAGAAGATGAAGAGCCAATTCAGCACTTAATCGCTATGGGGCTCCACCACATTAGTGGTAAAAAGAGATGGAGTGCAGTAAACGAATCTCAATTGGTAAGTGACCTAATAAGTACTTATAACAAGACAGAGCAAGAGGTTTGTGATGCGCTTGGTATATCTACCGTGAAACTGCGTAGAGGCTTAAGAACACTTAGCCTCATCCAACAATACAAGCAAAGCGACTATGGCGACCAATTTGAATCGCCTATGTACACCATTTTTGAAACGGTAATTTCAACACCGGAAATGCGTAGCTGGATTGAGTGGAGCAATGAAAACATGACCGCCCATAATGCGGTAAACTTAGAACGACTGTTTAGCTGGGTATCTCAAACCGAGGATATTGAAATTGATGAAGATGGTAATGAACGGGGCTCAACCAAAGAAGCGATTATCAGCCAATACAGGCAAATAAAAGATATTGCCAAATTCATAAGCGACCCAAAAGCAATAGAATTGATGGAAGAAAGCCGTAGCATCGCTGAGGCTTATTCTTACAGTGATGTAATTGGTGAAAACAGGCTAAGAAATGCTTTAGATACCCTTCGCAAAGAGGTACAAGTTGCATTCAATTTTAGCGAGCATTTAACTGAACCCGATTATGGAGAAATACAAAGGTTAAAAGACAAGTTAGACCGATTAATTCCTTCAAGTAAAGCAGTTGTAGCCATCAATGACAAAAGATTGGCAAGCTACTTTACCCCAGTTGATAATCATTTCAGCGAAATATTTGTCCACAGCTACAGAAAGCTCCGCAAAATCAGAGTTAAGAACCTGTCTAAGGTCAACATATTTGTAGGTGGCAACAACTTAGGTAAAACCTCCCTATTGGAGTGTTTTTACCTACTGAGCCAACTGAATGACATCAATGCGTTTCTGGATTTGGAAAAATACAGAGGCAAATTCTATTCAGATTTTCATTCTAAATGGATTCACAAAAATTTCATTTCAGACATTGAATTGGAAGGCTCATTCAATGGGGCTGAAACCAGTCTGTACCTCACAAAAACGGAAACCGAAGATGATATTGAAAAGTCAGGCTATCTCTCTACCATAGAATCAGAAGGAAAAGTAAAAGACATCACATTAGAGAGTTCCATTCACCTATATACAACTAAAGAACCGGAACTTCGTTTCTCAAAATCTCAGGTGCTTTGCCCCGCTACTTTTACCAGCCCATTCAGGTACAATACTGAATTACTCAAAAAAGCCCATGCCAATGCAGTAAAAGAGAAATACTTTGACCGAGTGGTAGAGTTTATACAAACTCATTTAGACCCAAGCATTGAGAAAATTGAGATGATTAGTGATGAAGGCGAAAGCAGGTTTATGGTTTCTTCTTCTCGAATAAATGAGGTGGTAGATATTACCAAGTATGGAGAGGGTTTACAAAGGGTGTTTGAGATAGCATTGTTAATGGTTTACAGCAAAGACGGTGTGATATGCATTGATGAGGTTGATAGTGCTATTCACAGGTCCCTATTGATTGAGTTTACCAAGTTTATCCAACAAACAGCAGAGCAGTTTAATGTTCAGGTGTTCCTTTCTACCCACAGCAAAGAGTGTATAGATGCCTTTGTTAAGAATGACTACCATAACGACTTTATAAGAGCCTACGCCCTATCGGAAGTAGATGGCGAAATAGCCTGCAAATACATTGAAGGAGGCCGTTTAGAAAGATTAATTGATTCAATAAATTTTGATATAAGATAATGGCTCAGAATTTATTGTACATACTTACAGAAGGCTCTCATGATGCAGCATTCTTGTATCTGATATTAAAAGCGAACGGTCTCAAAAGGGAAGAAAAGAAAATCAATGAGTATCCGAATTACTTGTCCAATTTTTTTCTAAAAGATTTAAGCCTAAGTGATGTTGATTCTGTAAACATTCAAGAAGCTCGCACTCGTTTTATGCCACAATATGTCATGGTTAAGGATACCAACTATGTCATAATCTATACAGTTGGTGGTGATTCATCATTAAAAAGAAAGGAATTACTTCAACGATTGAATGACTTGAATGAGCCTGATGAGGACCAAATTCAGGCATTACCTAATACCACAATTTCAGTCCTTTATTGCTTGGATGCAGACGATAAAGGATATGAGCAGAGGGCAAAAGAAGTATTTGAAGAATGTCAAGAAGTTTTCAAAAAAGCCTCATTCGACCCCATACCAGACTTTAGCCAATTTCCAGTATTAGAGGACATCAAGATTGGCTTGTATGTCTTTAAAGAAGGTGAAACTGACAGTGGAAATTTAGAAGATGTAATCATTCCATTAATGCGTCAAGATAATGATGACATTTTTGGTGAAGCAGAAAAATTCCTAAGCATCCACACATCCTGCAACCTATTCAAGGAAAAGCTAACTTATGATGAAAGTGGTACTGTGTTGCTTAAAGTAAACAAGGTCAAATACAGTCATAAAAAGTCATTAGTCGGAACTGTAGGACAGTTGCAAAAATCTGGAATGACAAATACAGTTTGTATTGCACAAACAGACTACTTAAATCAAGAAAAGATTTTAGCTAATGATGTTTGCAAACAAATATTCACGACAATCAAGAAAGTTTTAGTGTAGAAATATGTATACAACAGATACATCAGAAAAGGGCTTGGAAACTATCATAGAAAAGCATTTAATCAATCACAATGGCTTTATTGCAAGCTATAGTGCCGACTATGACCGTGACCTCTGCATCAATGAAAAGCTTTTGTTCGAGTTTTTGGCAGCATCGCAACCCAATGCCCATGATACCATCATCAAAAGAGGCAAAGACAAATTCTTGAAACGCCTTTCAGACCAAACCCGCCAGAAAGGTATCATTGAAATACTTCGCAATGGGGTCAAGGATTTGGATTTAAGAGTACAGCTTTATTTTAAAAAACCTACCTCACTCCTCAACGATAAAACACAGAAGCAATACAGCAGCAACATTTTTTCCGTTACCCGACAGTTGTACTACAGTCTGGAGAACAGCAACTCTTTAGACATAGTTTTGTTTATCAATGGCTTGCCATTCAGCACTTTTGAATTAAAGAACCAATGGACGGGTCAGAATGTAAAACATGCCATACGCCAATACCAAACAGACCGAGATCCGAAAGAACCCTTGTTTGCCTTTGGCAGATGTATGGTTCACTTCGCTGTAGATGCCGATTTGGTTTACATGACCACTCATCTCAACAGCACAAAGACTTTTTTCCTACCCTTCAACAAGGGTAATAACGATGGTGCAGGCAATCCGGTAAACCCCGCAGGTTTAAAAACTGATTACCTTTGGAAAGATCTTTTGACCAAAGATAGCCTGAGCAACATACTGGAAAACTTCGCTCAAATTGTTGAAGAAAAAGATGAAGACACAGGAAAAGTTAAACGCAAACTGATTTTTCCTCGATACCACCAACTCAGATCGGTGAAAAAACTGCTGCATCATTCCAAAGAAAACGGTGTTGGCCAGAAATACCTCATTCAACATTCGGCTGGTTCAGGCAAATCAAATTCAATTACTTGGTTAGCCCACCAGTTGGTGAGTTTACACGATAGCGAGAATACTGAGACCGTTTTCGATAGTGTTATTGTAGTAACAGACAGACGTGTCTTGGATAAGCAAATTAGAGATAACATCAAGCAATTCGCTCTGGTAAGTAGTGTTGTTGAGGCGATTGATAAAGGGAGCCGACAATTAAAACAAGCCCTTGAAGATGGAAAGAAAATAATTGTGACCACAGTTCAGAAGTTCCCATTCATCATAGATGAAATCGGAGCTTTACAGGCAAAGAAATTCGCCATCATCATTGATGAAGCACACAGCAGCCAAAGTGGTGAAACGGCCAGTAAAATGAATTGGGTGCTGTCCGACAAGGAAGTTCCATACCGTGATGAACCCGAACCACCCACCTCTGAGGATATTATCAATGACTTGATAGAGAACCGCAAAATGCTGAAAAACGGGAGCTATTTTGCATTTACGGCAACCCCGAAAAACAAAACATTGGAAACCTTCGGAGAAAAAACAGGAGAAGGTAAATTCATAGCTTTTGATAATTACACCATGAAGCAGGCCATCGAGGAGGAATTTATCCTTGACGTGCTAAAGAATTACACCACTTATCAATCCTACTATAAATTAGATAAAGCTGTTGAAGACAACCCGGAGTTTGAAACCCGACAAGCCAACAAAAAGCTACGTGCTTATGTAGAAAGTCATCCTTTCTCCATCATGGAAAAATCTAAAATCATGTTAGACCACTTCCATGCGGACATTAGAAAGCTCATCAATGGTCAGGCAAAAGCAATGGTTGTTTGTAAAAGCATTAAAAACGCCATTCTTTACTATCAGGCTTTTAACGAGTATCTGAAAGAAATCAACTCACCATACAAAGCCATTGTAGCATTTTCAGGCACAAAAGAAATAGATGGAGAAAATTGGGATGAAGCCAGATTAAACAATTTCCCAAGCAATGACATTCCAACAGAGTTCAAGAAAAAGGAATACCGCTTCCTGATTGTAGCCAATAAGTTTCAAACAGGATTCGATCAGCCACTATTGCATACCATGTATGTAGATAAAAAATTAGCTGATGTTCAGGCAGTACAAACCTTATCAAGACTCAATAGAGCCTATAAACCTTACAAGGAAGACACATTCGTGATGGATTTCTTCAATACCACCGAAGATATTAAAAAAGCATTTGAGCCTTTCTATACCACCACTATCCTAAGTGAAGAAACAGATGCTAATAAACTCAATGATTTACAAGATGCCTTAGACAATGCTCAGGTCTATTCTCAGGATGATGTGGTCAACTTCACTGACTTATATTTCAAAGAAGCAGACAGGCAGGAATTAGACCCAATCATAGATAAGTGCGTTGCGGAGTTTAAAACTGAACTGAATGAAGATGCCCAGATTGATTTCTATGTAAAGGCGAAATCCTTCTTTAGAATCTATGCATTTCTTTCTAAGCTTTTATCCTTCAATAATTCTTACTGGGAAAGGTTGTATTGGTTTCTGAAATTCCTGATCCCTAAAATTAAGCCGGAAGAAATTGAGGATTTAGCCAAGGGCATTTTGGAAGCAATAGACCTGGATAGTTACAGACTAACCCGAACAACAAAGGAGAACATCAAACTAAGTGGTGATGAAGAATTAGCCCCTACTCCGCCAGTAATGAAGGGTAAAAAAGGAGAACTTGGATTTAATGAGTTGGATGCTATCCTCAAAGAATTTAATACAAAGTTTGGCATAGATAACTGGACGGATGATGATAAGGTAAAGAAATTCCTGTTCGAGCAATTACCAGCCGATTTTGCCCGTGATGAGGCCACAGTCAATGCTGTTAAAAACAGTGACAAACAGAACGCTAAAATCACTTCTGATAAAAAGGTGGAGGATTTGATGCAAGATGTGATTTTCCAATACACGGATTTGTATAAAAAATTCACGGATGATCCAGACTTCAAACGCCAGTATTTAGACTTTGTATTTGATAAGATTTGGAATCAACAAACTAACTCTCAAAACTATTCTAAACAGTAAACAAACCTCTACTAACGATAGAAAAGAAATAGGCAATACACTTACTATACTCATAAACAATATGACTTAAAACGATACTTATTCTATATTCTCATAAGGAAGTCATTGAATGATATACTTAAGTTTATTTTAAGTTGCAATAAGAAAAGGTATTTGTAACTTTGTATTAATAGAAATGTAAGTTCTTTAAATAATAGTGATTGTTATCGCAGGTGAAACTGCTATTGGTTAATCACATTCTTGTGTATTTTAAAGCTAGCGTAAATCGTGGCACTCACTTTTTACCAGAACATAACTAACTGGCTTAAAGGTTATTGAACAGATATTTTCAAATACCTTCAGCTCCACTGAGAAAAAACCTAGCTATAAGATACTGAAAATCAGAACATTATAGCTAGGTTAAAATTGTCCCGAATCTCCCGAACCCAAACATAAAAAGTGCGTTGTTGGATACTCCAGGGCACTTCCTTTTCTCACGTATCCACAAAAACACACTAGTTCCAGTGCGTCTTTTTACACCCTGTTTACACCGGGCTTTGGCAAATGTTTACACCAACTTTCTCTGCGGTATAACTGTACTCCTCGTAGTTGGCATTCTTGTACAATACAGATGTGAAATATAACTGCGCACAGACTCGTTTTGGCTAAACAACCCAAAGCCATGTCAATATGAGAATAAACCTCAACCTTGTCTGTTACATCCATAAGACCTATTCAGACGGTACCCACCCCATCATGCTCCAGTATACCATCGACCGAAAGGCAAGACGCAGGGTGCTGGCCAGATGCCGGAAAAGAGATTGGGACGACAGATCCAAAAGGCTCCGATCTTCTGCCCCAAATGCGGATGCGATCAACCATTACCTGACGGTTGAGTACCTGAAGGCGGAAAAGGAACTCTACGAAATAAAACTCGGTACCAGGTCAAGATCTGAAATATTCAGGCCGCAGGCGGTGATGACCATAGGCAGTGCAATGGACCTGGAACTTACCAGGATGGAGACTGAGCATAAAGCTGGCCAGTACGATAAGGTGCGGGCGCTAAAACGACAGATAGAAGACCTTAATATAGACATCCTCGAAATAGACAGAAAATGGATCGAACAACTTGTAAACCATTTCAGGGAAATGGGAAATATAGGTTCTACCATCCAGAAAAAGATAAAGCTGTTAAGGGGAATCATCGGCAGGTATTCAGAAAAAGGTATTACAAAGGAACATCGCAATATCCGCATCCCCACACAAAAGTCGATCAAGGTGAAGCTCACAAGAGAGGAACTATCCCGCATCGAAGATCTCCGCTTACCTGACAACGACCTTATCACTGCCGCAAGGGATCTTTTCCTTCTCCAGATCTATCTGCGTGGTATACGCATTGGCGACCTTCTGCAGGCGTTTTCCAGCGACTTTGAAGATGGACGTTTCAACTACACCGATGGCAAGACAGGTAAAAGATACTCTCTAAAGATTATCGATGCTGCGAAGCCAATAGTAGAAAAATACATGGGAAAATACAACCGCCTCCTCCCCTTCTTTACCTGGAAACCAAATGAAAGAATTACAAAATTTGAGAATGATCGTATTCGACTAAAACATAAAGAATGCTGTACTACTATCGTCAATAAACATCTAAAAGTAATAGCTGGAATGGCGGGAATATCTAAGCCACTCTCGTCCCATGTTGCAAGACACACTTTCGCTAGAATGGCAATCGACAAGATCAATAACCCGATGATTACAATGGAGCTTCTCGGGCATACTTCTCTAGCTATTCATCAACAATATCTAAATGAAATAAGACAGGAGGAATTGCTTGATGAAATCACTGATAGCATTTTTTGCATAAAATAAAAATGCAATTATTATATCTGTATAGTAATCAAATGAAACCCTTCAAGCCGATTATGGATTCGAAAATCTAAACTGTAGATAAATCAGAAAGTTAGCCACTTTATTAAATACATTTTTCAAATAAATTTAAAAATCACGGCTAAATAATCAAATTAACTTCGATATTAGAAGTATAAACGTTCCAATATGTATAATGGAGAATTTTATCAGTGCCTTGAGGTTACTATAAGTTGTGAAACACATGCAGATTGCTTAAGGACAACAAATAGCTTAAAAAAGCTATGTGAAGCGTGGTATTTTAATGTAAAATTTAATGAGTACAAATCAGCTAGAAAAGGTGAAGTCTTAACACGAACACTAATGATATATCAGACAGCATATGCCGGAGATATCGTAATTTTTAAAGAGTGCGTACGTAGAATCTGCGAATATTTTAGAATTTTCCATCAGTCTGTTTCATTTACAGATAGAGGGTCAGAGCCTGTCAATAAGTTACGTCAAGACAATTAAGCGAGATAAGATAAAGAGGGTCTAATAGTAATTGATCCTAATTAACGCACTATGAAAAACTACAATTTTAAATTTCCCAATAAATTTAGCGGTAATCAACTAGATAATTTTGTTGATGGATTTTACAAATTTTATTCAGTCAACAAAAATGATGGCTATTATGAATTTGATCTTTCAGAAGTAGAATGGATGTCGAATCAGGAAATGCTAGTGTTAACTGCAATATTCAAATACTTGGTAGAAGAGGATGCGAAATTTAAAGTATTTTTTCTAAAAAATGGATCTACAGCCAATATTGATCGCAGGGTTGTAAACCAAATATCTCAAATTTGGAATGTTTGGAAAATTTATAAAATAGCACCCGAAGGTGAGTTTCACAAATACTTTGACATACATGGCAACATTGTTCGAGATTTAGAAAGACGCTTTTCTATAAAACAAAATAATAGCGAAATTTATAATAGATATGGTATAACACCATTTATTACATTAGAGAGCATTGCTAACTATGATAATCGCATAATTGGAGAAATGCTATCTGAAACCTATTCGTTAAGCAAAGCTACTAATGAAGTGCTTCGACTGCATAGTTGTAATATGCCTTTTGAAAATCACACCTTAAGCTCAATTATCACAAAAGAATTGTACGAAAATTTCTTGGACCATGTTTCACAATCAATTTTCACTCAATCCCCTAAATATGCATTCTTAAGCCTTTCTCTAGTACCAAAATTGAGAAAGATGGAAGAGAATAAAATTCAGGCAATATTAAGCAAAAATTTTACTGAGGAATCCAGCCCAGAACTCAAAAACTTCTACTATGACGAACATTCTAAAAAGTTTCTCAACCAATCTATTCTCCAATTTTCATTTCTAGATTTTGGACCCGGAATTGTTTCTACCCTTCGAGAGGAATATAATCGTAGAAATAGTGGTGTTACCGAAATTCAAACAAAAGAGAAAGTTGATTCGGAGATATTGAAACTAGCATTTCAATATGACTCGTCAAAGGACCCTCTAGATAAAAGATATTTAGATAAGACAGTTATACCACGCGGTCTTTATGATCTTTTAAGCATCGTCAGAAGATTCAACGGACTTGTAATTGCTAGAAGTAATTATGGTAAAATATTTTTTGACTTTTCAAATACTTCAGAACAATTTCAAGATGCAAACGTTTTTGGGGACCATAGTAATTTTTTCCCGGGCACTCTAATAACAATATTTATACCGGAAAGAAGTAGCATTCAAAAATTCGATACTTCTAAAATCTCAGTTCCGAATATATCGAGATTCAAGCATAAGGAGCCATTAACGGCAAACTACATTAACCTTTATGAGTTTCTTAAGTCTGTTGACGATGGCAATATTACTAAAGGTGAAATCTACAGTAAATTGTTCGATTCCATAGTTAAAGAAATTTCAAGGAATGGAAATAAAGGTAAAATTCATTATTTCGATTTTAGTGGGTTTAATATTGATGAAAGAATAACAAAAAAAATAATTCATTTTTTGATATCTGACTATAACGTCAATTCAGAAAATAATATTGTTGTATTAAATCCACCGCCAGATGAATTTCTTGAGAACCTCAACAATGAAATTCTTCAGCTAAACTTACATGTGGAAAGCTATCGTTTGCATCCAATCCCATTCATTAAAGAGATAGAAGGTGGAATTGATATATTCTGGATGGGAGTATATAACAAACAAGATGCAAAGAAACTTAATGACCTACTATTAGAGCAAAATGACCTTAGAAGAAGTGATTTTGAAGATCCAAATGCAGTTACTGGTAATATAAACTTTTATGATTTTCATGGAAACTTACACTCTTATATCAGCGTAGATGAAATAAGGAATTACTTTGAAAAAAGAAATGAAGATTCAACTTCAGATACTGTTCAATCCATTATTTCAAAATATATCATTAGAAAAAATGATCGGGTATTTTTATGTCCTGGAAATTACTATCAGCATGAATATCTTCAATTATATGATGCAATAAGCAACTCTGAAGAATGCAAAATATTGGCCGCCGCTTTACAAATGGAGATTAATCGTCATTTGGAAATAAGCAAAACGTTGAAGTTTATATGTGTCACCTCCAGTAGTCAGCAAATAGTTAAGCAATTTAAATTTGAGATTGGCCAAAAGCCCAATATTATTTATTTAGATAATTACCACTCAGTTATTTACGATTCAAGCATATCGGATTTAATCAATAAGGATGATAAGGTCGTCATAATATGTGATCTTTTTTCAACCGGCTATTTAACAAATATTATATGTAATCGACTTAATGAAATTGGAGCCAGATTAGAAAAAATTGCTGTTCTTGTAGATGCAATGGACGAAGATTTTGAACCTGAAACTGTAATCGAGGAAGTTAGAAAGAAGGTTATTTCTGTTGTTAAGATGAAAATGACCAAATTCAGAAGAAAAAGCATTAGTGACAAACTTGCTAATAATGAAATTCAAGTTTTAAGGGTTAATCCTTATACAAATACCCCTATCATGGAAAGCCTTAAAGAAAATTCGATGGCGGACCGAGTATTAATGGAAAATGATGAATTTATAAGAATAATAGACGAAAGTCAAGTAAAGGCTGGATACTTTAAATTTAACAACCTTATTCATCCTTATTTTTTTGATATGGGGGGTGTTTTACAAAACTTATCAACAGCAAAAGAGTTATTTCTTAATTTATTCACTAAGTTAAAAGGAAAATTATCTCAGGAAGTAGATTTAATATTTTATCCAAAGGGATCGGCAATACAGCAGCTTGATTTTGAAATATTAAGATCTGAAATTTTTAAGAACCACGCAATTACCATTGCAGAGCTAGAAAGATTTAGTACAAACGAAGGGTGGCGTTTCCCTCATCCTCCGAAGTACATGTACGGATTAACTACTGGCAAACGGGCACTTATAATTGACGATGGATCATGCTCTGGTGATTCTTTAATGCAAATGATTGATGAAATAGCTGCATTAAAAGTTAAAGAAATATTTGTCTTGTCAATAATAGGCAGATTAAATGATCATAAAAAAGACTTTTTCACTAGACTGAATACTATTACAGGAAAAGCGGGAGTAATTCCAGTTCATGTATTTTTTGGTGTTCAATGGCATATCCCTACCTATTATATAGAGGAAAGTCCTATAATAAGGGAAAAGCAATGGTTGGAAAATGTTTTTCAAATACCTAATCTTCCTGGCAGAATTAAGTCAATAGCGAATAACATTCTCATTGAATTATCACTAAAAGACATAACTGATGAAAGTAATAGATATCTATTAAAGCGTAAAGATGACATCAGCATTATTAAAGAATTAATACTAGTTAAAGAAGAAATTGGTAAAATCACATCTTACAGATATTACACTGAGTATTTTGAATTTTTCGACAAATTTATTCAGCGTTATGAGGGTAAGGAAGCTACCGACCGAACTAAAATGATTGAGTCAATTTGTGCAGTATTTCTTCATGAACCAGAATTATATTCAAAGGTAAAAACTGTTTTACCAGATGTGACCGAGAAAATAGAAATTTTCGTACAAACTATATTATTTGGAAATCCAGAGAGAGATGACAGAAAAAAATTATCTAAAAATGATTTGTATTATAAATGGTCAAATAAAAATATAATACATTTATTTTTTATAGTATTCAGCGGAAGAACGCTATTTGATAAATTAACCACCAATAGACTTGAGACAATCATCAAAGATTTCGTTGCAAAAGAATCAGACTTATATTATATATTCTACAGGCTTCTAAAGTACCTTCCTATTAACCCTGCAGATCAAAATAAGAAACCATTTTCTGGAACAGTTAAACATCTTATTGAAGTTCTTAAAGAGAGTAGCGACATAAATCCTGATACAAAACGTCATTTAAAGCGATTTTCAATTTTCATTTCATCTCTACCTTCTCATGAAGAAAATTTTTTAGATGCTCTAGCGAACATGAAGAATGCCTATGGGCGTGTAATCGATGATGCTTTCCATAATGAATATATTTATAATGACAAACAAATTGTAGCATCTCAACTAAGGCTATTATCCAAATTTAAAACCGATGGAAAACCAACGTCCGAAATTCTTACCGTAATTCACCGTCATTGGAGTAATATATCCCAATTTGTTGCGAACCTTTTAAATTTCTATAATAGCTATAGGTCATACTTTTTCACACACAACTATATTAACGATAACACCAGTGGCAAAAAGTCGTTAGCTGATTTAGTGGGGCTTGTCGATGATGCAATTTATAATGAAGAGTTTAGCAATGTAGAACTACTTATAGAAACCATAAATGAATTTTTTCATAAGTTCATTTTAGATGGATCAGAAACCAATAAGCTATTCAGCAATATCACTGTAGAGAATATTGGAACAGAGTTCGAAAAGTTCAAATCAATGCTGTCCACCATTTATCCTAGTTTAACGATAAATATTAATTCCAGTCTCCCAAGTTCCAGAATAAATATTCCACAACTATATTTAAGAGAGGTGATATTTAAGGAATTGGCATCAAATTTCAGATATGCCGATGAAGAAAAAGGGATTAGGTTAAAACTTGAAGAAGTAAACAATTGGGTAATAATTACAATTTCAAATGATATAAAGTCCATTTCAGAAAACGGTGGCGGGCAAGGACTCAACAAATTATCACTAATAAATTCGCTTCCCATAGATACTTTTTACGAAGCAAGAAAAGAAAACGAAAAGTTTATTCAAACGATTAAGCTTTCAAAAATATAAAACAATGGATTATAAAATATTAGAGCAAACAATTCTACTTTTTTGGGATACGCAGGAAAATTTCAGTAAAGATATTACCCAACAAAAACTCATTCCTCAGGTTTTCAAAGAAGCCATATTAATAGATAGTTTGGACAAGATGAAAACAACAATGGAAAGGGATTTCGCAGAAGAACAAAAGTTTCTCTTTTTCGTGCATCTTGACCATGCAAGAGAAAACAAAGGTCTTTCTAGTTTTAATGCTTCCAAAATATTGGCTGAGTTTCCGAATTTGGCTGTCTATTATGTTTCTTCTACTTCGAAAAAGGCGATTTATGAAAATGGTGAAAACAATGCAATTACAGTGTATTCGTACGACAACATCCATACGGGAATCGGCAATTTTGTGAGACAGACTAAAGGGGAGATTTCAAACTCTAAAAAATTAGGAATAAACATTGAAAATAAAGCTGAGACTGTAACTAAAAAACATTTTGATTATGCGATATTGACAGCGCTATATGAGGACGAATTTGAAGAGCTTGAAAAGATATTTAATTTCCCAAAAGATGAAGTTATAAAGGTTACTACTAAAACTTTTAGGGTTGGATATTTAAAATCTAATAATAAAATTCAAGTAATTGCCACTTTCTTAAATGAAACTGGACCTATCGAAGCAGGCATAGTATCAGCGATGATTCTTGAACTGTTTAGCCCTAAATACTTACTTATGTCTGGTGTATGCGGAGGTGCAGAAAAATATAGCTTTGGAGATATTATAGTCGCTAAAAAAGTATTCGCATTCCAAAAAGGCAAATTATCTGACCATCCGACTTTACTAGACTTACTAGAGGATGAAAACAAAGAAGACCAACCATTTCTACTTTATGATAAGGACAAAAACGCAATTGATCCAACACTTTTGTTTGACACGGAAGGTAAACATATAACGGTAAAAATCGAAAAATTTGAACTGGAGCAAGATGCTATGATAAATTTGAATTCATCAGTCGAAGAAGATTTAAATATGCACTTGAAAGATATAAGATCTAAAATAAATAGTGAAATCAAGAAAGATTTCAGATTTAGTACTAACCCCCCTGAAATTACGATTGCAATAGAACCTATGGCATCGGGAACGATGGTGATTAATAAGAAAGGCTACTTCGAAGAAGTCATAAAGGCAATACATAGAAAGGCTGCTGCTGTCGAAATGGAGTCATATGGTTTAGCCAGAGCCTGCCAGTTGGCTAACTATGGATCAACAATCCCAATTATTTTCAAATCAGTTATGGATCATACATGGAAGAAAGAAGATGCCCCAGGAGGTACCAATGTCAAGAAATTTGCCGCCTATACAAGTGCTCTTTTTATGAAATACTTATTAGAAGATAAGATTATTTAATGTAAGTTATATTTTTGAAATCAATAAAATCAAAATAGGCTTTTCTTGTTGCCATCATATCTAATAATTTATAAGTAGGAAATGTTTAGTCAGGAAATAATATATCAACATTTACAATCAAAGGAATATGGCGCAATAATCACATTACTGCATGAGAATGGAAATAAATTGGATAATGATTCCAACATTCACTATGCGATAAACATATTCATAAATGATTTATTCAACTACGTGAAAAATAATGAAAAGGGTGTTATCAAAGACCTAAATCATGACTTGGATATATTACTAATGTGCCATACACAAAAGAAGTATCTATTAAATCCAATACACTTACTTCAATTAATACATATACTATATCCACGTGTTGCGGTTAATTATCTTTATGACGTTGCAAAAGATTTTCCAAATGATAATATATGTCAAAAAATTTTGAAGGAGTTTCAAAAGCAAAAGGAAACTTCTGAAATAGAACTAAAACAAATAGTCTATCCAAAACGTGCCACAGAAAACATAATATCCATTTCAGGACAAAAATTTGAAACGGAAGTCAAGAATAAGGAGAACATTTCTTGGCTAAAAGTTTATTTGAGATCCAATGAATTATTAAATATTGTCGCTAACCATATAAGAAAACTCAAATCTGTTGATAGGGTTAACATTACACCTAAGAGCAACCATAGTGATCTTACTATTTATGCTAGAAGACCATACAATATTATTGAGGTGCAGGAAGAGGTTACTTTGACTTTAGAAAATTATTTTTCACGCAGTCCGGCGGATCCTATATTCAAGGATGAGGTTATTTCTGGTATCAGTGACATTGCTTACTATCAAATTCTAGATTATATTATAAAGCTAGGAGTTGGTTTGGAAGGATTTAGAAACCTATCATGTAAAATGGATGAAGAGCGCTATCGTGATTATTTTGTAAACTACCTTGATTCATTATCTAATAACCACATGGCAACAGGAGAGACATTCCATGGAGCAGGAAAAAGTGATATCTTAATACGAAATTCTTTAAAAGAAGTTCTTCTGGTAGCGGAGTGCAAGCTGTGGTCGGGACAAGCAAATTTAAAAGCTGCCGTTAATCAACTTTTCAACCGATATATTGTTTGGAGAGATGGAAAAGCTGCGCTCTTAATTTTCAACACTAAGGCCTCAGGATTTACTAAGATCATTAACACTGCGGTTGAAACTTTAAAATCACATCATTTATGTTTTAGCTTTGAAGGAAAACGATTTGAAACTTCCTATTCATTCCTTTTTCGCAATCACCAAGACAGTGAAAAATTGATTAAACTTGAACTAGTGCTTTTTAATTTTGTTTAAATGCAGGTATATCTTCGGTTCATGTCAAACTTGTTTATCTAATGTTTATTGAAATTTAAAATTATTTATAACCTCTTACAGCCTGACTACAATTGATTTCTTATTGAAAAAATTATGTTTCTTAGTACCTTTGTAAAAGGAAATGTAAGTTCTTTAAATTAATAGTGATTGTTATCGCAGGTAAAACTGCTATTGGTTAATCACATTCTTGTATATTTTAAGCTAGCGTAAATCGTGGCACTCACGTTTTACCAATATATAACTAACTGGCTTAAAGGTTATTGATTAGATATTTTCAAATACCTTCAGCTCCACTAATTAAAAAACTCATTATTAAAAGTAATGAGTTTTTTAATGCATTTATTTTGATAATCTGTACAACAGATAAGGTAAATTATCCTTATTGAGTGTTAGGCGCTAACAAATAGAAAACATGAAATTAAACATATTTAATAGTCAAGAAGAATTAAACGAACAATTGGCTAAACAAATTATTGCTATTGCCAATAAAGCCATTGCAGAAAAAGACCAGTTTAATTTTGTATTAACTGGCGGAAGCTCACCAAAAGGTTTGTACAAACTACTATCTACTACTTACAAAAATGAAATAGACTGGAACAAAACCTATTTCTTTTTCGGGGATGAAAGAACCGTATTGCCTTTTGAACAAGAATATAATGGCTTAATGGCCAAAGAGAACTTTTTTGATAACCTATCGTTAAAAGATGATCATATTTTTTACGTAAACACCAATTTACAACCACAAGAAGCCGCCGCAGATTATAAAAAAAGACTAAATATACATTTTGGTGGCGCCCCTATTATTTTCGACCTTATTTTGTTGGGCATGGGCGATGATGCCCACACGGCTTCCATATTTCCTCAAACAGATTTGATTAATAATAACGAAGCTACTGTTGCCAGCGTTTGGGTAGAAAAACTGAATACCAATCGTATTAGTTTAACAGCTCCTTTAATTAATCAAGCAAAAAACATCGTTTTTATCACTTTTGGCAACAATAAGGCCAAAGCTTTGCAAAAAGTTTTAAGTACAGAAAAAGATGTTGCCAACTACCCTTCGCAAATCATTAAACCTTTAAATGGAGATTTGCAGTGGTTTATAGACAAGGAAGCTGCTAATTTATTAAACTAAACTTTATAGCATACGTTCGTATTATTAAACAATACCTAATATCTTCTATTTTTTTAGTTTAACGCTATTGGGTATAGCCTTAGCTATTAGAAATGTTATTATCGAAATATCATCTTGTAAAAATTACTTAACTAAAAAACCGTTCCCACAGACTTTCTTTTAACCCTACATAAATTCCATCTGCTTTTTCCTCTACCGGATAAACATCAATATAATCGCGTTGTCCTTCCGCTCCTTTTCCCGTCTCCAAGTTATATTCGTAACGGTGTATTGGGCATACAATATTTCTACTTTTACACCAACCTCCACTTAAAATACCGCCAGCATGCGGACAAGTGTTTTGCATCGCGTAAAACTTTTGTTGGTGCTTAACCAAACATATTTTTTTGCCCTCTAACTTTATTAATTTCACAAAATCTTCTTGAGGCAACTCAATAGCTATCTTAACCCATTTCATTATTAGTAGTAAAATTACTTTATCAAGATACATATATTATCATATTGTAGCATAATTAATTACCTTTGCAGCCTTAATTTATGGCACATCAAATTCCAGAAGACGGCACTTTACTTCCTTTAATGGAAGATTTTTACACTATTCAAGGCGAAGGTTATAACACAGGTAAAGCTGCTTATTTTATTCGTTTAGGCGGTTGCGATGTAGGTTGCCATTGGTGCGACGTTAAAGAAAGCTGGGATGCCGAACTACACCCGCTCACTAAAGCCGATGAAATTGCGGCAAAGGCATCAACTTTTCCGGGCAAAGCCGTTGTGGTTACCGGTGGCGAGCCGCTAATCTATAATTTAGATTACCTAACTAAAGAACTACAAGCCAAAGGAATTTTAACTTTTATAGAAACCTCTGGAGCTTATCCCCTTTCCGGTTCATGGGATTGGATTTGTCTATCGCCTAAAAAATTTAAAGCTCCCAGACCAGACATTGCTCCGTTTGCCAACGAACTAAAAGTAATCGTTTTTAACAAAAGCGATTTTGAATGGGCAGAAAAATATGCCGAAATGGTTGGCCCTAATTGCAAATTATATCTTCAGCCAGAATGGTCTAAGGCCAAAACCATAACACCGTTAATTGTTGATTATGTAATGGCCAATCCTAAATGGGAAATTTCTTTGCAAACACATAAATTCTTGAACATTCCATAATAGTTCTTGCAGTATAATCGTTCTAAGTTGGTTAATTGTTTGTAAATTGCTTAGCCAATTTTTCCTTTTAACTTTTCACTTTTCATGAGTAGGTACTTACTTTTTATATTCTTTATTATATGCAACGTAGCTTTTGGGCAATCGTTAGTTAAAAAAGCACAAAATAGTTTTGACGATGCGCAACAATACGTAAGGCAAAACATTTTCGACGAAGCAATAAAGCATTTAAACGCGGCAGTAAAAGCCGATCCTAAATTTCAACAAGCTTATGGCCAGTTGGGCGATATTTACAAAAGGCTAAAAAATACCCAAAAAGCTAAAGAAAATTACAGATTAGCGGTTAACGCTGCTCCTGTTGAAAATGCCAATGTTTATTTTTTATTGGGCGAAACTGAGCTACAAACTGGCGACTACTTACAAGCAAAACAAAGCTTTGAAACCTTTTTAAACAAGGGCAAGCAGTTAAATCAAAAAATTATTGACAAGGCAAAAAAATATATCTTAGATTGTGATTTCTCTATAGAAGCCATTAAAAATCCGGTAGCCTACCAACCATTTAACATGGGTTTTTATGTAAATAGCGAATATAGAGATTACTTTCCGGCATTAACTGCCGATGGACAAACCATTATTTTTACCAGAAATATAAAAGGTAATGAAGATTTTTATACCTCTACCCAAAAAAATGGAGAATGGCAAAAAGCTAAACCACTAAGCAATAATATCAATACACCTAACTATAACGAAGGTGCACAATCTATATCGCCCGATGGCAGGTATTTATTTTTTACTGGATGTAACCGCCCCGATGGAGTGGGAAGGTGCGATATCTATGTTTGCATAAAAGAAGGGAACGATTGGGGAAAACCAATTAACCTAGGTAATGTAATTAACACTAACGAGTGGGAATCGCAACCATCAATTAGTGCAAATGGCAACACTTTATATTTTTTAAGTAATAGACCGGGTGGTTTCGGCGGTTACGATATTTGGAAATCTAATTTAGATGTAAACGGACATTGGACAACGCCAACCAATTTAGGCCCAAACATTAACACACCTTATGATGAGGGCACACCATTTATCCATGCCGATGGCCAAACCTTATTTTTCTCTTCAGACGGTTGGCCAGGATTAGGGCAAAAAGATATTTTTTATAGCAAACTACAAAGTGATGGCACCTTTTCTAAGGCAGTAAACTTGGGCTATCCTATCAATACTTTTAACGATGAGTTTGGCTTTATTGTAACTGCTGATGGGCAAGAAGGGCTTTTTTCTTCTGATTTAGACGGAGGTTTTGGAGATGTAGATATCTATAAATTTAAACTTCCCAACCATTTAAAGCCAAACCCAATTACTTATGTAAAAGGCACAGTTAGAGACAAAGACACAAATAAACCGCTAGAAGGAAATGTAATTGTGGTTAACTTAAACAAAAAATCTACAGCCTATAACGAGATTACAGATCCAGAAACTGGAGAGTTTATTGCTGTAACGCCTACCAACAACAAATATTCTTTTAATGTAATTGCCGATGGTTACATGCTTTACTCTAAGCACCTAGATATAAAAAATGAAGATGCCAATAAACCAATAGACTTAGAGATATTGATGGAAAAAATTAAAGCAGGCAACAAAGTAAAGCTGAACAATATATTTTTCGACACCAATAAATTTGATTTACTGCCACAGTCTATTGTAGAATTAAATCTTGTAACCGAACTATTAAAAAACAATCCCACTATGGAAGTTGAGATACAGGGGCATACCGATGATGTAGGCAGTTTAAAGGATAACCAGGTACTTTCTGAAAATAGAGCAAAAGCAGTTTACAACTACCTGTTAGAAAATGGCGCTGCCAAAAAACAGCTTAGTTACAAAGGATACGGCGAAACAAGGCCTGCTGCTGATAATGGTACACCAGAAGGCAGACAGGAAAATAGGAGAACAGATTTTCTAGTGATGAAAATATAAACGATTATTAATTAAAAAGTTACTGCTAGCTTTATAACAACAGTATTTTTCCACTCTTGCGCTAAATTTGTTATAGCGCAAGAGTGGAATGGCTTAAACAAGCCTATTTATGATTTGCATGCTAATTCCCTAATTCGCTCATAAACTTAATGCGCATTAGTTGAATTTCTTCTCTACTGTAATCAGTTTCTCCCAAATCTTTTAACGCTATATCTATCGAATCGGTTTCTGCCGAACGAAAATAATCAAACACCTCGTCTTGCCTATCTTCGTCAATCATTTCATCTACATAGTAGGTTAAATTCAGTTTAGTTCCAGAGTTTACAATAGCCTCTAGCTCTTTAAGTACATCTGCATAAGCAATACCTTTTGAGCGGGCTATATCTTCTAAACCAATTTGTCTATCAATATTTTGGATAATGGATACCTTTAACGCAGATTTATTGGCCTGCGTTTTAATTACCATATCTATTGGCCTATCAATATCATTATCTTCAACGTACTTTTTGATGATCTCTATAAAAGGTCCACCAAATTTTAGTGCCTTTCCGTTTCCTACTCCAGAAATTTGCTTTAACTCATCGTTGGTTATTGGATAATGCGTACACATTTCCTCTAACGAAGGATCTTGAAAAACTACAAATGGTGGTACATTTTTCTGTTTTGCTATTTTTTTCCTCAGATCTTTTAGCAACTGTAGCAATTGCGTATCTAAAGCAGCTGTGCCTTGTTTAGATTCTTCCTCATCTTCGTCATTGGCTGTTTCTATAATCTCATTTAGGATGAATTTTAAACTATATGGATTTTTCACATAATCGTTACCTATTTTAGTAAGTTTTAATAGGCCGTAGTTATCAATGTCTTTTGCTAAGAAATTATTTAAAACAGCTTGTCTTAACAACGATTTCCATAAGATTTCTCCATCGGCCTTGCCTAAACCAAACTCTGGCAATTTACTCTGCTCGTATGCTATGGTTTGAGCAGTTTCGTAGCCCATAAAAATATTTAGCAAATGGGCATCATCAAACTTCTCACCGGTGCTGCCCACTAACTTAAGCAAGGTCAATAAATGAGGTTCTGCATCGAAATATTGTTTAGGTTTCTTGCAGTTGTCGCACATGCAGTTACAACCCGTTTCGTTAAAGTTCTCGCCAAAATAATGTAAAATTTGCTTTCTTCTACAAACAGAAGATTCGGCATAATCAATTACTTCTTTTAATATTTGTGTGCCAATTTCGCGTTCAGAAACTGGCTTATCTTTCATAAACTTGGCTAACTTTTCTACATCTTTTTGAGAATAGAAAGCTACACAAACGCCTTCTCCACCATCGCGACCGGCCCTACCTGTTTCTTGATAATAGCCTTCCATACTTTTCGGAATATCATGATGGATTACAAACCTTACATCGGGCTTGTCAATGCCCATTCCAAAAGCAATGGTGGCTACAATCACTTCTACATCTTCCATTAAGAATTTGTCTTGTGTTTCTGCTCTTACTTTTGGTTCTAAGCCTGCGTGGTAAGGCAATGCCTTAATGCCGTTAATATTTAAAGTTTCTGCTATTTCTTCAACTTTTTTTCTGCTCAAACAATAAATAATGCCAGACTTGCCCGGATTGTATTTCACGTATTTGATGATTTCTTTGGCAATATTTTTCTTAGGACGGATTTCGTAGAATAAATTGGGCCTGTTAAACGACGATTTGAACAACGTTGCATCCGTCATACCTAAGTTTTTAATAATATCTTGCTGCACCTTAGGTGTAGCCGTTGCCGTTAATGCAATAATTGGAATATGTTCTCCTAACCCAGCTATTACTTGCCTAATTTTTCTATATTCTGGCCTAAAATCATGTCCCCATTCAGAAATACAATGCGCTTCATCTACCGCAACGAACGAAATTTTTAACAAACGTAAAAACTCTATATTATCGGCCTTAGCTAAAGACTCTGGCGCAACATACAACAGTTTAGTATGCCCGTTTAACAAATCTGTTTTAACTTGTGTAATTTCAGATTTATTTAAGGAAGAGTTTAAAAAATGGGCCACACTATCACTGCCACCAAAAGCCCTAATTTGATCTACCTGATTTTTCATTAGGGCGATAAGTGGCGAAATTACGATGGCAGTACCTTCGCTCATTAATGCAGGTAATTGATAACAAATAGATTTGCCCCCACCGGTAGGCATAATTACGAAAGTGTTCTTCCCCTCTAATATGTTGGTGATAATCGATTCCTGATCACCTTTAAAATTATCGAATCCGAAAAAAGTTTGAAGGTTATCAAATAAGGATTTCTTAACGTCCATTTCTTGTGCTAAATATTGTGTGCTATTATTATTCAAAATAACATATTTTTTGCAGTAATTAAAGTATTAATTTACTAATTAATTCTCTTTAAAAAGTAAAATCTGTCACAAAATTTGTAATTGTTACATTACAGTCCGCTAAAAAACATAATTATAAAACCTTAGTTCCTTAGTTGTTGTTAGTTAGTAAATAAAATAACAGTTAACAAAAAACGGCTGTTTTATATGGATTCAGTTCCTAAATTTGTTGTAATAAAACCATATCATTTAAATATATATATTTGCTCTTGAAATGAATAAAAACAGGTATGCATTAATTATGGCCGGTGGCGTTGGAAGCCGTTTTTGGCCAGTTAGCCGCACAGAGTTCCCTAAACAGTTTATCGACTTCTTTGGCGTTGGCAAAACACTTATACAGAGCACTTACGAAAGGTTTTTAAACATCTGTTTACCCGAAAATATTTTTATCGTTACCAACGAAATCTATACAGATTTAATTAAAGAACAACTGCCAAATTTGGCCGATAACCAAATATTAGCAGAGCCTTTAATGCGCAACACGGCTCCTTGCATTACTTATGGCTCTATTAAAATTGCAGAAATCAATCCTGATGCAGTAATTGTTGTTGCACCTTCAGATCATACCATTGCAAATCAAAAAGCTTTTATTAATGCAATTGAAACCTCAATAGAAGTTGCTGCAACATCTGATTGTTTAATAACCTTGGGCATTAAACCAAACAGACCCGATACTGGATACGGTTATATCCAATACACTGAGGAGGTTTTGGCTGAAAACGAGGAGGTCCATAAAGTAAAAACGTTTACCGAAAAGCCCAATCTAGAACTGGCAAAATCCTTTCTTCAAAGTGGCGATTTTCTTTGGAATGCAGGTATATTTATTTGGTCTGTTAAATCAATTAATAAAGCTATACAAAGGCATTTACCAGACATGCACGAGATTTTTAGTGGCGGCCGAGCTGTGTATAACACTGCTGATGAAAAGGCTTTTATAGCTAATGCCTATCAGCTTTGTACCAATATTTCTATTGATTTTGGCATTATGGAAAAGGCCGATAATGTATTTGTACTGCCATCAGATTTTGGCTGGTCTGATTTAGGCACCTGGGCCTCTATCTACGAAATGGCCGAAAAAGATTACGTGGGCAATGCCGTTATACCTGCAGAGCATGTAATGATGTACAATTCTTCTAACTGCATGGTAAATGTTCCAAAAGATAAGTTAGTTATTTTACAAGGCATGCACGACTATATTGTAGTAGAAGCAAACAATACGCTAATGATTTGCAAGCGTGCCGAAGAACAGAATGTGAAAAATATAGTAGCTGATGTAAAAACTAAGTTTGGAGGTAAGTTTATTTAAAACATCAATCCCTCCTACAGGAAACTTATCAAATAACTTTATATTATGGATTTCGTTGCCTTATGGCCTCGTACAAAATAACTCCAGCAGCTACAGAAACATTTAACGATTCGATTTTACCTGCCATCGGAATTTTAGCTAAATGATCCGAAACCCTTAACAAATCATTAGAAATACCTTCATCTTCCGAGCCCATTACAATGGCAGTAGGCAAGCTGTAATCTGGAGCATAAATAAAATCGTTAGTTTTTTCGGTACAAGCTACTATCTGCAAGCCACTATCTTGTAAAAACAAACACACTTTGTGCAAATTTGCATGCCTACAAACCGGAATAGAAAACAGAGCCCCCGCAGATGTTTTAATGGCATCGGCATTAATTTGGGCAGCATTTTTTAACGGAACAACAATGGCATGTACACCCACACAAGCAGCAGTACGGGCAATGGCACCCATGTTACGCACATCGGTAACACTGTCCAAAATCAAAATTAGTGGCGTCTCTCCTTTTTCATAGATAGCTGGAATAATATCTTCAATGTTTTGATAAGTAATTGGGGAAATTACGGCAATAACTCCTTGATGATTTTTCTGGGTCATCCTATTCAGTTTCTCTATAGGCACCACACTCATCGGAATTAATGAACCAGACAACAAGGCCTTTAACTCTAAAAACAAATCTCCAGACAAACCTCTTTGCACATAAATAGTCTCGATATCTCTACCAGCCTTAATTGCTTCTATTACAGCTCTAATACCAAATACAAATTCATTATTTTCTTTAACGCGTTCGTTACGCTGAGGTCGTCTAAAATTATCCATAGCTATTATTGAATTTGCAAAAGTAGTTATTTCAGTTGGCAGTTTTCGTAATCAATAGCTTTTTGAACGAGCGAATAATAATTTTATTTTCATACTTTTAACATTTTGGCAGTTTCACACTGCCACAACTTCCCTTTATCCACACAGAATTGTTTACAACTCAATTTGAGGTTATAATATACTAAAAAATTTCATCGGTTTAGCATTCAACTTGTTGACAAACGTCTAATAACTTATTCAAACAAACGGTTCTATTTTTAGTTACTTTTGCTTCATGAGTACCGATAACGAACAAAAAGGACAAGGCAAATTTTCAGTATCTGCCCGGAAGAATAGACTAGCCAATACCATTAGCACTGTAGATAAAATACAACCGCAAGCTACCGATTTGGAAGAGGCTGTTTTGGGAGCTTTGATGTTAGAAAAAGATGCCCTTTCTGCAGTTATTGATGTATTGAAAGCAGAACTTTTTTACGACGAAAGACATAAAAGAATTTTTGAAGCTATCCAATCTCTGTTTCAAAAATCGAAACCTGTTGATATTTTAACGGTAACCTCAGAGTTAAGAGCCAATGGTAATTTAGAAATGATTGGTGGCGCATATTACGTTACTTATTTAACCAACAGAGTTTCTTCGGCAGCCAATATCGAATACCACGCTCGTATCATTTCGCAAAAATACATCCAACGTGAGCTTATTAGAATTTCTACCGAAATCATTAAAAACGCTTACGAAGATACTACAGATATTTTCGACTTGTTGGATATGGCCGAAAAGAACCTTTTTGACATTGCCCAAAACAACTTGCGTAGGGATACGCAAAAAATGGACGATATCATTAAGCAATCTTTGGCTTCATTAGAAGAACTACGAACTAAAACCGATGGTTTAACAGGTGTTCCTTCTGGATTTACAGATTTAGATCGTATTACTGGCGGATGGCAAAAATCTGATTTGGTAATTATCGCTGCACGTCCGGCGATGGGTAAAACAGCCTTTGTACTTACTGCAGCACGTAATGCAGCCGTAGATTTTAACAAACCAACCGTAGTATTCTCATTAGAGATGTCGTCTGTTCAGTTGGTAAACCGTTTAATTTCTGGAGAGGCCGAAATTGAACAAGAGAAAATTAGAAAAGGTAACCTTGCAGAATGGGAATGGCAGCAATTGCATAGTAAAATTGGCCGACTTTCGGAGGCTACTTTATTAATTGACGACACTCCTGCCCTAAATATTTTTGAGTTTAGAGCGAAATGCCGTAGGTTAAAATCGCAATACGATATTCAAATGATTATTATCGATTACTTGCAGTTAATGCATGGTAAAGGCGAAGGCGGAGGTAACCGTGAGCAAGAGATTGGTAGTATTTCGAGAGCACTAAAATCTGTAGCCAAAGAATTGGAAGTGCCAGTTTTAGCACTTTCGCAGTTAAGTCGTGCGGTCGAAAGCAGACCAGGACAAAATGGTAAAAGACCAATGCTATCCGATTTGCGTGAATCTGGATCTATTGAGCAAGATGCGGATATGGTACTCTTCTTATATCGTCCAGAGTATTATGGTATTATGGAAGACGAAAGCGGCCGATCAAACGCTGGTGTTGGTGAGGTAATTATTGGTAAAAACCGTCATGGCGAAACCGGAATTGTACCGCTTAGATTTATTGGTAAATATGTGAAGTTTGGTGATTTAGAAGATAGTTTTATGCCGCCTTCTAGCTTCTCTGCAGGTAGCGATAGCGCAATGATGCCTTCAGAAAACTTTGGCAATCCTGGAAATATCATCATTAGACCATCGAGTATGAATGATATGTTGGATGATGATCCTCCGTTTTAAAAAAATATATTTTTTAGGATACTTAATTACAGTTATTACTACTATAAAAAACACTACACCCTCATTATATAAGTTAAAAGGCCGTTATCGAGATTTTCGATAACGGCCTTTTTTAGTAAGCTAAATGCTAATTACATAACTCACAAATCAAAATGTGCTTATTATTTCAGGTCAAATACAAAACCTATGTTAATGCTCGATCTAGAGTTCAAAAATTTATTAGCTTGATATTGGGCATTAATATCTGCAAAGCCCGATTGTCCATCTAATTCAAAAAATAATTTTGTTTTTTGAGATACGGGAATTTTAACACCAATACCTAAATCCAAACCAGCATCAACAGACTGAAACATCGACTTCAAATCTATATTAAAACGTGTATCTTTCGCCGACATCAGAAAACCAAGGTAAGGTCCAAAATGTAAATACCAATTCCTCTTCTTACCAAAATGCCAGTTAGCCATAACAGGAATAGTGATGTAATCTAATCTATAATCAGTTGTATAACTTTGTCCGTTTAAATCTTGTATATAACCCCTATCCCAACCTTTTTGATCGTAAGTTAGTTTCGATTTAATACTCCATCTATCAGAGAAAAAATAATCTCCAGAAATTCCCAAGTTTAAACCATTCCTAGAGCTAGAATTAGTCTGTGTACCATTGGATACGGTTGCGCCGTTATATCCTACATTTACTCCTAATTCAAAACTACCCTTTTGTTGCGAAAATGCTGTGAATGTTCCTATTGATAATAAGAATGCGATAATTAGTTTTTTCATTTTTTGTTTGGTTAAAAATTTGCCAAATATAACTTTAACATTCAATCAAACAAACTTGATTTTGATTAACTAACTCGCCTTAGCTTCAGGCTTTTCTTCTCCAAAAATCCACCATGCTTTTTTAGGCGATTTCAACTTAAATATTGGAGCTGTTTCTTTGTATTTTCTAATGTGATCTACCACTTCATCAATATCATCTGTAAACAGCAATAAATCCATATCTTCTGGGCTGATAGTTTTTTCTATCTTCATTTTTTCGATATGTAGATAAACGTCATGATGAAACTCTTTACCCATAATTATAATAGGAAACTTTTCTACCTTACCTGTTTGAATTAAAGTTAGCGTTTCAAAAAGTTCATCAAGCGTACCAAAACCGCCAGGCAACACTACAAATCCATAAGAATATTTTCTCAGCAGTTCTTTTCTCACAAAGAAATATTCAATATTTACAGAAGTGTCTAAATACGGGTTTTCGTGCTGTTCGTGAGGTAAAACAATGTTACAACCTACCGATAAACCTCCCGCATCTTTAGCTCCTCTATTGCCAGCTTCCATAATACCAGGGCCACCGCCAGTCATAATGGCAAAACCCAGTTTTGATATTTCTGCCGAAACTTTACGAGCCATTTCATAATATGGATGATCTTCTTTAAACCTTGCAGAACCAAAAACTGTAACACATGGGCCAACAAAATGTAATTTTCTAAATCCTTTGTAAAACTGATAAATTACGCCTAAAACATATTTCAATTCTTGCCATCTAGTTCTTGCCCCTTTTAAAAAACTTACTTCTTCTCTAACAAACTTGTTCATTTTTCTTTCTTGTATTATTTGATTAATAGTTTATAGTTGATAGTTTGGGCTTCAACAGGCTCTGCCTAACAAAATACCAACTTTTATTATATAATATATCCCAAAACAACCCCTGCAATAATAATTAGCGCCGGGCTAATTTTTGTAAAATTCAACACTAAAAAGGTGGCCAATAAAATAGCTAAAAATAACCAATTTAACCCAATTGGCGCTATTAACATAAAAAATGCGGCAATAATAAACCCCACACTTACTGCATTAATTCCCGAAAGCGAATATTTTATTCTACTCACTTTCTTTAAGTCGTTCCAAAATGGCACAATAAAAAGCACCAAAATTAAACCCGGCAAGTTAATGCCCAAAACGGCTAAAAAGCCACCGGTTAATTGTCCAACAATCCCATAACCACCATGCTTCATGCCCAACGCACCTATGTAGCTCGTAAACGAAAATGTAGGGCCTGGCAATACTTGCTGAAATGCAAACCCAGACAAAAAATCGGTTTGGCTAAGGTAATGTTTCATTTGCACAAACTCGGTAAACATCATAGGCACTAAAACCTGCCCGCCACCAAAAATAAAAATGCCGTTGCGATAAAAGTTTTCGAACAACCTAATAGGTAAACTAAATGGCGAAGTTCTATTAATTAAAGCACCTAGCATTGCCATAAACAGCAATACGCCAATAAAATATCCTAATTTTTTGGGGTTGATATTGGCAAAAAGCCGTACTCTTAGCTCAGTTTCTTCGGTAGGTGTACCAATAGCCGAAGAAACCATGCCGCCAATTAATATGGCCAAAGGAAAAACATATGCTTCTTTTAATACTAAAGTACCCACCAAAGCGCCAATAGCTAAAAAAACGGAAACTTGTGTAGTTAAAACCCGTTTTCCCAATTTAAAAGCTCCATAAGCTACAATGCCTAAAACTACCGGGTGTACAAACTCAAAAACTGATACTAATTTATCTTTTTGGTCTAACAACGAATACCAAATTGCCGCCAATGTCATGATAGCCGCAGAAGGTAAAATCCATATTAAAAACGTAATGATAGCTAGCTTTAAACCACCCACTTTATAAGCAATACCTACTAATGTTTGAGTAGATGCTGGCCCTGGCAAAACCTGTGCTAAAGCATTCAACTCTAATAATTCTTCTTCGGTAACAAAGTTGATATTAGTTACAAAATAGCGCAACAATAACGACAAATGTGCCTGTGCCCCACCAAATGCGGAGAAGGTAAAGTAGATCACATTTCTAATGAAAAAGAATTGTCGTTTAGCCACTTAGATTTACGATTTTAGATTTACGAATTACGATTGCAGTTGTTTGTTAGCTTATTTGAAAATCGAATAATTGATTATTGGTCATTTACAAACTGATCCTTAGCTCCTAATTCCTATCTACGAACTAATCATCCTCATAATCTAAACCAGCGGCGCTGTTATAAGCACCTTGTAGTTCCGATAAAGCATGCATGTCTCTTTTTTGTCGAGCTGCCTGCATTCCTATTTGATAGGTTTTAATCCCTTCCTCTTTCTGCCCTATTTTTTCGTACAATTTGCCTAAATGATAGTAAGTGCCCACATAATCAGGGTGTTTTTGTGTTAACTTAAGGTAATATTTAAGCGCATTTTCTGTATCATTTTGTGCATTATACTCTGTGGCAATAGCATACAGTATAAAACTATCATTTGGATCGGCTTCCAAAAATTCAAACAATTTGGCTAATCGCTGGTTTTGCATTTTTAATCCCTGCTTTTTTAATTAAATTTGTATAATTTATTTAACGCATAATATTTGCGGAGTGCTCATATTTTAATGATATAAAACACTTACTTGTAGATATACTAAATTATTTTATGAAAATAGATTTAGAATATATATCATTGCAAATATATTATGCAAGCATAACAATTTTTTAACCTAAAAATCATTATGAAAATATTAGTTTGTATCAGTAACGTTCCAGACACAACCACAAAAATAACTTTTACGGGCGATAATACCGAATTCAATACCGCCGGTGTGCAGTATATTGTAAATCCTTACGATGAAATTGCACTTTCCCGTGCCATTGAACTTTGCGAAGGTGGAAAAGGTACCGTTACCGTAATTAACGTGGGCGAAGTAGCAACAGAACCAACTATTAGAAAAGCATTGGCCATTGGTGCAGATGATGCAGTAAGGGTAAACGCAGCACCTAGAGATGCTTATTTTGTGGCTACTCAAATTGCTGAATATGCTAAATCAAACGAATTTGATCTTATTTTATGCGGCAGAGAATCTATCGATTACAATGGATCTCAAGTAGCTGCTATGATTGGCGAATTATTAGCTATCCCATCTATATCTATCATTAAAAAGTTGGATTACGATGGTGCTACCGCAACTATTGAGCGTGAAATTGAAGGCGGTAAAGAAGTAGTGAGCGTAAGCGGCAAATTTGTAGCTAGTTGTGCTGAAGGTACTGCCGAAGCTAAAATCCCTAACATGAGAGGAATCATGTCGGCCAGAACCAAACCGTTACAAGTAGTTGAAGCTGTTGCCGTAGAAGAAGTTAGCAAAATAAGCAAATTTGAAACACCTGCTCCTCGTGGCTCGGTAAAGTTAATTCCGGCAGAAAGTGCAGAAGATTTAATTGGTTTACTGCATAGCGAAGCGAAAGTGATTTAAAACCCTAAATTCCCTAAAGGGGAATTTTACACAATTCATTAATTAGTTAATATCATCCCATAGAGGGATTTCAAATAGATTAATATGTCAGTATTAGTATATGTAGAACAAGTTGAAGGAAAATTCAAAAAATCTGTTTTCGAAGCTGTTTCTTATGCAAAAGCAATTGCAGACCAACAAGGTACTAGCTTAAGTGCTATTTCAATTGGTAACGTTGCAGAAAGTGAGCTTAACCAGCTTGGAAAATATGGGGCAAGTAAGGTTTTAAAAGTAGAGGCCGATCAGCTTAAGAACTTTGTAAACCAAGCCTACGCTTCGGTAATTGCTGAAGCTGCAAAAAAAGAAGCTGCAAACATTATAGTGCTTTCTAACTCTTTCTCTGGTAAAGGCTTAGCGCCTCGTATTGCAGTAAAGCTTAAAGCAGGTTTGGTTGATGGCGCAGTAGAATTACCAACTGCAGATGGTGGTTTCTCTGTAAAGAAAACAGCTTTTTCAGGTAAAGCTTTCGCTATTGCTACTTTAACCTCTGAAAATAAAGTGATTGCCTTAAATCCAAACTCTTTTGGGATAAAGGAAAATGTAAGTAGTATAGCTATCGAAGCCTTTAATCCTGAAATAAAAGCTAACGATTTAACGGCCATTGTTAAAGAGATTGTTCGTGCAACTAATAAGGTTTCTTTACCCGATGCAGAAATTGTAGTTTCTGGTGGTAGAGGCTTAAAAGGTCCAGAAAACTGGGGCATGATTGAAGAATTGGCAGATCTGTTGGGTGCAGCTACAGCTTGCTCAAAACCAGTATCAGACGCCGATTGGAGACCTCACTCTGAGCACGTTGGCCAAACGGGTATTGCCATTAGCCCTAATCTGTACATTGCTATCGGTATTTCTGGTGCAATACAACACTTGGCAGGTGTAAGTTCATCCAAAGTAATTGTTGTAATTAATAAAGACCCAGAGGCGCCGTTCTTTAAAGTAGCCGATTACGGTATTGTTGGCGATGCTTTTGAAGTAGTTCCGAAAATAATTGCAGCATTAAAGGCACATAAAGCTTAACTTTGTATAATCAGACCCTTATCGCTCATAAACCGATAAGGGTTAATTTTGTATATGAAGAAAGTAAAACTCGATATTGTAGGCCTCTCCTATAGCCAGACCCAATCTGGTGCTTATGCCCTAGTCCTCGGAGAAGTTAATGGAAGAAGAAGATTGCCAATTATTATTGGAGCGTTTGAAGCACAAGCCATTGCCATCGAAATAGAGAAAATGTCTCCTACCCGTCCGTTAACCCACGATTTATTCAAATCATTTGCGCAAGCTTATCAGGTAGAAGTTAACGAAGTTTTAATCTACAATCTTGTTGATGGTGTTTTCTTTGCCAAATTAATGTGCAATAAAGATGGGGAACAAATAGAAATAGATGCCCGAACATCTGATGCCATTGCCATTGCTGTAAGGTTTAATGCTGTAATCTACACCTATGAATTTATTCTAGCCTCAGCCGGTATTGTTATAGAAGGAAATGATTTTCTTTTCTTAGAAAACATGGAAGGTATTACCAACTCTCCAACCGAAGAAATCTCCTCTCCTATACCTGTTTCGGGTTTTCAAAGTTTATCCGTAGAAGAACTACAACAAAAATTAGAAAAAGCCCTTGCCGAGGAAGCTTATGAAAAAGCTGCCCGAATAAGGGATGAAATCAATAGAAGGAATGCAGGTAAATAATCAACACTCCTTCTATAATAGATTATTTATTTCTTAATTATCTTAACAGATGCTTCGCCATCAATTTTTACAAGATATACACCTTTTGTCAATGTGCTAACATCAACAGCGTGATAGCTCGAATTGATTATACCCTCTTTTAATTTTTGCCCATTAGTGCTATAGATGGCATAATTTACTGCCTTAGCAACATAAGGTAATTGCATGTTTAAAGTCTCAGTAACTGGATTTGGGTATACCATTACGGCAGCAGCTGACAATGCAAAATCTACTATTTTTATTTCGCTAAAGGTAAAATCGCCATTGGCATCTACCTGCTGTAATTTGTAATAGTTATTTCCTACTGCTGCACCAATATGTTTGTAGTTATAGCTATTGCTAACCAAGCCTTTTGTGTCAATTTTACCTACCGCAGCCCAATTTGTGCCGTTGGTGCTATGCAGCACGTTAAAATGGCTGGTGTTTACCTCATTGGCAGTTTGCCAGTTAAGCAAAATAGCGTTGTTATATTTAACAGCCTTAAACGATACAAAATCTAGGGGAAGTACGGTATTGCCTGCTATCCAGGTAGGAGCATTGTTAACCGCCGATGCATTTGATACCCAAGGGCCTATATTTCCGTCTAAAGCAGTATTTCCTGTTGCGTTAGGTAAATTAGGGAAAGTACCAGATGCTACTTGGTCAAACTTATAATATGCAAGCAAACCAGTACTTGAAGTAGAAACGGTGGTGTTCATATTGGTTTGAATTTCTGTTTGTGTACGTGCCACGTTCCAAACTCTTACCTCGTCTATTGCTCCCTTAAACAAGTTCTTGCCTTCCCACGAATTACTGATGCCAATTTTAAATGGTTTACCAGTCTGGTCTGTACCAACCGATACGGGATCTGTAATTGGTTGACCGTTGATATATACCCTAAATTTGTTATCTGCTGTAAATACCGCAGCAATATGGTACCATTGCCCCTTTTGAAAGGAATATGGCTTCCAATCCTGCGCCCCCCAATTCTGTCCTATTGCACCTATGCCCCAATAATCTGGACTCATTGCTATGCCCCAACGTAGACCTCCCCAATCCATCACAGAAAATATAAACGGGTTTTCTGCATTAGAAGGATCATCCACATAGGGATTGCCCGAATCAAAATCGGGTTTTATCCAGCCTTCTACTACCCCTTCTGCAAAATCGAAAGCACCACCATTGTTGGTTACATAGCCAGAAACAACATTGGCTCCACCGTTAGTATTCTTAACTGGCCCTGTAAAATAATAAGCCTGTCCACTTGCTTTGCCCATAAAGAGCAGCATAGACACAAAAATAAACAATGTTAGTTTTGTAAATTTTCTATTCATAATTTTTACTTTATTGGTTTAATAAATTTTATTGAAGCAAAAGATGACCATACCGTTATGTATATAACAGCAAAAAGGTATTTTGAAGACTTACGAGGTTTAATTATATATGCTTAAACTTCGTAAGTCTATAAACTCTTATTGTGGGGTTACCGTTAAAACTGCCTGTGTGTTTCCCAGCGATAGGTCTACTACAAACACATAGGTTCTTCCTTCCTCAAATGTCTTTCCGGCTATCAAACCAAGGTTCCCAGGATCTCTGCCACTGGCGCCTCCGCTTCCTACAAAAACAATATCGCTTGTGGTTGATAGTGCTGCATTTGTAAACTCGCCACCCCAACCTTTTTGATGGAAAAACTTAAAGTTAATGGCATCTCTTTTTATGGTTTGCCCACCAACCACAGTAATTCGGTATTTCTTATTGCCTATTGGAGCTAAACACAATGCCTTGTCTGTATTCCATCCAACTTCATTTGCTGCCAAGCTTGGTTTGCCAATATCAGTACCTATTATCCATATTGCTCCAGTACCATCGCCTTTTAAGGTAGCCAAATTATTGCCATCCATAGCCTCTACTATAAAGTACTTATTGGTAAAGTTTGCCGTAATTCTGTATTTTCCGCTTAATGCATTAAAGAATAATTTCCCTCCTGTTTTTGTAAAGAAATCTGAATCTATCCACCAGCTGGTCAAATCCTGTATACCATCAAAAACAACTTCGGCATCTTTTGTTAAATTGATATCGGCCCTGTAATTACTGTCATCTACCCTGTTCATTACTGTTC
Source organism: Pedobacter sp. UBA4863 (assembly GCF_002399615.1). Lineage (GTDB taxonomy): Bacteria > Bacteroidota > Bacteroidia > Sphingobacteriales > Sphingobacteriaceae > Pedobacter. Next base: position 139,277 of record NZ_DHDZ01000033.1, read on the forward strand.
CGTTAACCGCATAAGCGACAATAAAAGGAGAAGCTTCGTAATTTAAGGTGTTGAAACGGATGGTATACACACCCGAAGATGAGTTGGAAAAAGGAATTGGCGATGTAGAACCAAACTCGACAGTATTATTTTGCCAGCCAAAATTTAACACATTACCCTGTGCGCCCACTTTTGGAGCTTCTATATATCCCTTTACCTGATAAGGAAGATTTGCGGTGATGGCATATTCATTTCTCCCAACCTTATCCATTCTTAACGTGCCTGTTTCGGTAATCAATGACAGATATTCATAATCTGGCCTAGAAAGATTGATATCAAAAGATTGCTCTGTGGTTTTCTTACTGATATTTTGTAGTACAAACTTTATGGTAGCCGCTCCATCTGGTACATTTTTATAAAAAGGCACATAAATCTTTCCCGAGTATTCGCCGTTTTCTTTTGTTCTAATGGTCACTTCCTGAACTTTGTCGTCTGTATAAAATAATTGGACCTTTACTGTAGAAAGCGGTATCTCTGTATCTGATACCTGTACATTAAAAGCTAAACTATCTCCAAAATGGGCAGATGTTACACTTGATTTTAATGTTAGCACCGGATTGCCCTTAAAATAAGCATATGATTGTTCTTCTTTTTTACACGCTGCAAAAAGAATAATCCCTAGGGATATACAACTATAAATAATTCTCTTCATAACTGTTCAATTATTTGGTCCAACGGTATGACACTACAGATTTAGCGGGTACTTCGTAGCTAAAATGGTTCTTACCATCATTAAGTGTAATCTTTCTACTTTCTCCAGAATCGTTTAATAATACTACGGCGTACGAATTGTCTGTGTTTTTAAATGCAAGGTATTGCAAACCTTCTGCATTATAACCAGAAGCGCCAATACGCGTTGCACCAGGTTTAACAACGGCCGATAAATGCCCGATGATGTAATAATGGGAATTACGTGTGATAGCTTTGTAGTTTGATTTTTGAATATCTACTGCCCCGTAACAGGTTTGACACCCTCCCGATCGATTTGGACCTTTATCGGAATCGAGCATTAAATTCCATACAATTACTGCCTTGCTCCAATTATTAACAGTTCCCAGAGCTATTGTAGCCATATCTTGGGTTAATCTTACTCCTAAGTTCCTTCCGTCATTCCATTCGCCAATAGATGTTTCGGTGAATATAATTTCCTTATCGGGACGTTTGGTATGTATATCCAACAGTTCAGCCCTGTTGCCTCCGTAATCGTGCCATGCAGACCCAGCAATAAAAGAGGCAGCAACTGGATCGTTGTATATATTAATTGGATAATCGTTTTGTTCGGCAATATCATCGTAGTTATAGTTATGGTCAAAAACATAGATCTTTGTTGCCAAGCTCGCTTGTCGCAATTGTGGCCCAAGTGCTGTTTTAACAAAGGCCAACTGATCTTGCCACGGCATATATAACGATGCAGAGTTACCTTTATTTAAAGGTTCGTTTTGCGGAGTAATTGCTCCTACCTCTATACCTTCTGCTTTAAACGCTTGTAGCCATTTTACAAAATACCATGCATAGTCTTGGTAGTGTTGAGGATTAAGTTGCCCGCCAGTCCATGAGTTATATGGTTGCAAACTGGTTAGGTTGTTTACTTTCATCCATCTAGGTGATGTCCAGGGCGAACCCAAGATTTTTAGGTTAGGATTAATCGCTAATATCTCTTTCAATACTGGAATGATATATTGCTTTTCTTCGCTTTGCAACCCAAAATTTTCTCTTCCTGGCGTATCCCAACAAGTATATTCGCTCATAGAAAAATCCGAACAACCTATAGCAATACGTACATAGCTCATTCCCATACCATCTTTATCAGAAAATGTTTCGGTTAAGAACTTTGTTCTATCCGCTTTACTCATTTTCATGAGATTATAGCAGGCAGAACCCGTAATTGCCGCTCCAAAACCATCCATAGTTTGATACGTCGTGGCCGGATCTATGGTGATAGTATTTGGCGACATGTTGAATTTTGTGCTGAAATCCAGATAAAGTTTCTGAAAATCATAAGAGCGATTGTTGGTCGTTACGTAAAGTGCCACATTTCCGCTTTTTTTAAGGCCATCATCCGCAAGAGAAGCCTGATAACTACTACGCTCACAATTGGCTAAAAACAAACTAGAGAGCAATAAGGTAGTATATAGCATATTTTTTTTATTAAGATTTTTCATATATTTTTCTGTTTAATAACCCGGATTTTGTACCAAATTTGGATTTTGGTCTATAGCCGATTGTGGTATAGGAAGCCTGTATGAGTTTTTCACAAATGGGTAAACTCTCGCCTTTCTTCCCGAATCTTTTGCATATACTGCGTTCATAATTTCCTCTACTCTATCTAATCGTACCAGATCAAACCAACGTTGCCCTTCAAATGCCAATTCTAGCCTACGCTCTTTTAAAATGGCATCTTCCATCGCTTTTTGGTTGGTTCTTACATTAAATGGTAGTGGTTGTAGGTTAACTCTGTTTCTTATTTTATCTACAATTACTGCTGCTGCTTCCAAGTTTTTATTTGGTCCCATTACCAAGGCTTCTGCTTTAAGCAAAAGAATATCTGCATAGCGTATTTTAATAATGCTACTAAATGCAGAACGCAGTTTGTACATAAATGGATAATTGGTAGATGGATAATAATTGCTCCAAGTGGTGGTGTAATAAACTACAGATTCACTAAAACGTTTAGTGTCTCCCTCGTTTTGGAAAGTTTGGATCAAATCTCGCGAAGGTGTTACCCATTTGGCCCATGTAAAATTAACGGCGTAGTTAGCTAAATCACGACCGAACATCCAAGTTGCCCAGTTACCTGCTCCCGGCAAAAACTGCGCTTCCAAAATAGATTCCTGGGTATTTCTTACTTTGGCATCTGTATTGGCTGCATTCATTCCAAATAGGTCGGTATAATCCCCTATAATGTCAAAGCCGTCTGTTGTCAAAGCATCGCTATATTGTATTACTTTTGTATAATCGCGTAAAGGTTTTTCGGCATATATTTTTGCCAACAACGCCTTAGCTACAGATTTTGAGAAAATGGTTTTATTTGCCGCATTATTATTTGGTGCATTTTGAAGGGCGAACAAACAATCTTCTTCTATCTGTCTATAAGCATCAATTTCTGGTGATTGTTTTGGAAAATAGTCTTTATATACTGTACCGATAGTTTCTGCGGTAATATCTCCCGCTACTGTGGTAATTACTGGGATTGAACCGTAAATACGCACCATATCAAACATTACCAATGCTCTAAAAAGTCTTCCTTGTGCTTTAAATAAACTTATCTCGCTTTGGCTTAAGGAATTATCGGCCACGCTATCTGCATAAACAATTAGCCTGTTAGCCCTGCCAATGTCTTCCAAATATCTGCGCCAATCTCTATTGATTACAGAGTTAGATCCTTCTATAGAATTATTTTCAAACGGAATTACCTCCGCTCCGGTTGTACCAGCATAAGCGTTATCAGAATGAGATTCTGCAATAAGCAATAAATCTAAATACCAATGCTCTTGGCGGTCACGCATTTGCTGATATAAAAAGGCAAGATAATTTTGAATTGTCGCCTTATCTTTAAAGACCACTTCTTTTCCTTGTGCTGTAACGCCTTCTGTTACATCAGAATAAGTATCAACTGGGTCTCTTGCCAATTCACATGATGAGGCCAGCCCAATTGTTAATATGCCTATTAAAACAGGTAATATATTTGAATGTTTCATGATTTTCTACAATTAAAATTCGAGATTTAATCCTACTACAAATGAACGGCTATGCGGATAAGTCCCCCAATCTATACCTTGAACAGAACCGCTGTTTCCCCATTGGTTTACCTCTGGATCTATCCCAGTATATTTTGTTAGCGTAAATAGGTTGCTTACCGAAAGATAAGGTTGCAATTTGCCAATGCCCACTTTCTTTAATTTATCAGTAGCGAAATTATAGCTCAGCGACACATTTTTTAGCCTTAGATAACTGCCATCTTCTATAAAATAGGTTGAGTTTTTCATATTAAAATTGGCTTTAGGAACATCTGTGATCTGCCCGGGTACTTGCCATCTGTTTAAAACTCTTGTAGTTTGGTTCTTGCCGTCGTACATACCTTCTGTTTCCATTCTGCTGGCGTTAAAGATATCGTTGCCATAAGTTCCTTGAATGAATACACTTAAATTGAAGTTCTTCCATGAGAAATTATTGGTCATACCATAGGTAAATTTTGGATTAGGATCACCAATGTAGGTTCTATCAGAGGTTGATAGTTTACCATCACCGTTAAGGTCTCTGTATTTCAGTTCTCCTGTTTCAGGATCAACACCATCGCTAATGTAGCCATAAAATCCACCTAAAGGTCTTCCGGGTACGTTACGTACTACATCTTCGTTTACGGTTTCACTGGTTCTCGCCGTACTATAGATTTGCTGCGTAGCCAATTTGTCCAATCTGTTCTTATTGAACGAGATATTGAAATCGGTATCCCAAATAAGACTTTTATTAGTCAGGTTTTTAGAGCTGATGGCTACCTCAAAACCTTTATTAGTCATTTCGCCCTCATTTCTTGCCAAACTGGTTATCGCATTTGCCCCTTCTGGCAATGTAATATACATTAGCATATCAGTTGTCTTTTTATGATAATAGTCTAACGTTACCGAAAACCTATTTTTAATAAATGAAAGGTCTAAACCAACATTTAACTGTGTAGTTGTTTCCCATGTTAAATCTTTTGTTCTTAAATTAGCAGGAGTAATAGTTGGAAGTGCATTTTGCAGCCCTGTTTCAAACCAACGTTGTCTACTAATGTTATATCGTTGCAAATAAGCATAATCGCCTATACCAGATTGGTTTCCTGTTTGGCCCCAACCTCCACGAATTTTTAAATCATCTAACCAGTTTTTCGTACCATCTAAGAACGATTCGGAAGAAATGCGCCATGCAGCAGAAATCGATGGAAAATATCCCCACCTGCTATCTGGGTGTAGTTTCGAAGAACCATCTGCCCTAAGGTTTGCCGTTAATAAATACTTACTATCGTAATTATACATTGCCCGGGCAAAATAAGACATCATTGCCCATGTAGAGCCACCGCTTCCAGTACCATCCCACGAAATTTTATTGGCCGCATTAAGGGTTTGTATTTGGTCGTTCCTATAATGTGATCCGTAGATATAACTATTCGAATATTTAGAGTCTGTCCACGAACTACCTGCCATAGTTTCTAAATTATGCTTATTAATGCTGGTAGTGTAGGTAAGCACATTATCCCATGTGAGTACGGTATTTATATTTCTGGTATCCGACCCTTCTCCAAACTGGTTTCGTCCCCACGATGTAGATATAGGATCCAAAAAAGTGGTGTTCAATGCATTTCTACGGTCGAGAGCAAACGTAGATTTAAAGGTTAATTTAGGCAGAAAAGTAAATAAGGCACTTCCCGAAGCCAATAACCTGTTTTCTTTGCCAATGTTATTTTTGCTACGGGCCATATTCTCTAATGGGTTGGTAATGTTGTTTATACCGTAGAAATTATTGTAATACTCTGCTTCGTTTAATGGGTTCCATATGGGCGCATAGGTTGGTGTATTTACGGTAGATAAAACTACCCCTCCTCTATTAGCTCCCGTACCGGTAATAATACCGTTACTACCATAATCGGCATAATTGATGTTGGCATTTAGTTTTAGCCACGACCTAATCTGGTTATCTACATTTGCCCTAAAATTATATCTTTTGAAAAAGGCAGCATCCAAAGTGCCTTTTTCGTTGATATAGCCAGCAGATAGAAAATATTTTAGTTTTTCCGTTCCGTCGGAAACTGATAGCTGATAGCTTTCTATCCGTCCGGTATTGAAAGCTTCATTAAACCAGTCTGTTTGGTCTGTTAAACCCATAGGCAGGCTTATCATGCCTATTTCATTTTGCAGATCTCGGTATTGCGAAGTATTTAATACTTGGAACGGATTGTCAACCACGTTGTAGGTTAATTGCGTGTTAAGACTAATTTTTGCATTTCCTGTACTACCCGCCTTTGTAGCTATCAACACCACTCCATTTGCCGCTCTGGAACCATAAATAGCTGCCGAAGACGCATCTTTTAGGATTTGCATACTTGCAATATCATTGGGAGAAAGAAATCTGATATTATCTACCGGAACGCCGTCAACCACATATAAAGGATCGTTACTGCCATTGTAAGAAGTTGTACCTCTTACCCTAATGGCCATTTCTGCACCAGGAGTGCCATTTGGTTGCATTACTGCCACACCTGCCGCTCTACCCTGAATTGCTTGAGCTACGTTAACAATTGGCCGTTGATCCAAATCTTTGGTAGAAACTGTAGAGATTGCCGTTGTTACGTCTTTCCTTTTTACAGTACCGTAGCCAATAACTACCAAACCTTCTAACATGTTTGTAGCTGGTGTTAATGTAATTTGTAAAGTGGATGAACTTGCCACCACTTCTTTAGTTTCGTATCCCAAGTAGGATATTCTCAATACGGCATTTTGTGGGACTGAAATCACAAATTTTCCGTCGGTGTCGGTTTGGGTTCCCCCTGTGCTTCCTTTTACAGAAACCGAGACACCTATAAGGGTTTCTTTGGTTTGCTCATCGGTTATACGTCCGCTTACCTGAATGGTTTGTTGGGAATGTGCCTGAAGAATGGGTACCGTCAAACAAATAACCAAAACCAAATAACGTAAAGATGCTAGATGCTTCATTCGAAAATTAGATTTTGAATTGGGTTTATAAATGGTTAATGCAAAGTTGGGCAGACAATCTGTTTAGGTTAAGCTGCATTTGCTACAACAAAACTACTCGGAGATAAGATGAATTGTATGGCTAAGTTGTAAAGAAGTACTAAAAAATAAACACAAAACACTTAAAATCAACATTTTAAATATTATCTTAAAAACTAAAAAGTACTAAAAAGAGAATAAATGATAGGGTTTTAAGGCCTTGTAAATGCTATTTAAATGTTCAATCTAACGTTCCAAAACAGCAATTTGCTTAACCATATCTTCAAAATCTGCTCTAGACACCGATGCTTTATTTCTCACCTTTGTACGATAGTTATAAACTGTTCGAAGAGAATAACGAAGAAAGCTTGCAATTTTTATGCTATCATCTATCCCTAAACGGATTAAGGCGAATATACGCAGCTCGGTATTTAACAGTTCTCCCTTTTTAGGAAGTATTTTTTCGTCTTCCTTTAAAAGCGCATTAAATTCTTCCACAAAAGATGGGTACAAATTCAGAAATATCTGGTCGAAATTGTGGTAAAGCTCTTCCACTTCTTTTTCGACCATTTGTGTTGATTTTAATTGTTCTATTAATGCTTTGGTTTGGTTGGTGGTGGCTTTTTTGAGCAAATGTTTCCTGATGCTGTCCATTTTCTCTATGTATGAAGAACACATGTCAAAAAACTGGGCAATATATTCTTCTTTAATGTGGTTGGCTTCCGAAAGTTGTGTATTGGTTGCATTAACTTGAGAATTGAGCTGTTGCAGTTGCGTATTAGTTTTAGACAACTCCTGCTTAATTCTATTTAACCGTTTAACTTGTCTATAAATGATAATCAGGCCAGCTATCAATATGATCGATAAAAAGCTAATCAGCATTAAGTTCATCATTAACTTTTTATTCTGGCTATCAATCTTTTTTTGATAGGCAGCATTAATTATTGGGTAAAACGATGTTCCTTCTATAATACGATATCTCACATTACAGGCAATGGCATCTTTTATTGCTTTATCAATCAGTTTAAAAGCCCTGTCAAAATCGCCCAATTCATAATAGGTAAGTGCTAAATCCTGTAGCGAAGCATTGTCTCTAGTAGCGGTTTCAATATCTGCACAAGTAGAAACGATATAATAATATTGCTGTTTTTCAATGTTATTCTCGTGCTTATAAATCAGGCCCAAGAAGTATGCGACAGTTGCTTTTTCTTCTATTGATGCCGTAGACAGCAACGCTAACAACTTTTTTTTCGCCTCTTGCCGGTTACCCATAAACAAAATTTTGGTAGCGTAAGACAGGCGGTACTCATGAGAGTTGGGGTTCAATACAGATAAAAGCGAATCTCGGTAGAGTTCGCTCTTATGATAGTTTACAGTATGATTGTTACTCTGTCCATAATGGCTATAAAATGCAGAATAGGTATCATAATATTTTGGTAGTAGATTTTGATGCAGAGATGCTCTATTCACCTTTTGCAAAAGGTTTTCTGCTTCAATGTATCTTCCAATGGTAGAATAGATCCATGCTACATCTAAATCTATGATTGTTTTAATAGAATCGGAAAGGTTAACCGATAATGTTTTACATTTTAGGGCATAGGTTAGCGCAGAATCGATCTGAAATTTCTTGTATGCCTCTAACAGTTGATAATTCTTTTTAAAATTGTCTTTAGGATGTGTTAAACTGTTCTTTAGCTTCTCGATATCATCTTGTCGCTTTTTTATAAAAAGATCTTGATTTTGCAGCAAATAGTCTAAACGTTTTTCCATCTGTACAAACTCATCTCCTGTTTGTGCGTATCCTAAAGAATATACAGCCGAAAAAAACAAAAATACAACAAAAGCCTTCATACAATATCTCCGCATTGGGAATAGAAAGTAAATATATGGTTTAAAAATAAGCATGGAGGATTCAATACGCTTATTATAAAACGAATATGCAAAAATATTGGCAGATTGAGCTGTTGACTGTTATTGTTTTTGATAAATAATGATATTGTAAGCTGTAAATAAGTATTTTAAATAATCAGAAGGTATTATTGCAAACAAAATAGATTGGTACACCTATGTGTTTAATTAATAACAAAAGTGGTAATGGAATGTGCCAAGCTATTTGTTTTTGCGGCATACCCCTTGAACCATAGCTGGTATGGCAAATCGTTATCTGAAGCATTCATTACTACAATTACAATTTTTCCATCCGGATTAATGAAGCCTATAGTTTGTAAAATATCTCTGGAAGGCGAAGTAATAATCCTTTTAGCACCCGGCTGGATAAACTTAGAAAAATGGCCTAAATAGTAGTAAGCATTGGTGTAAATCAGTTTTTTTGTTCTAGTATCTGCATGTATGGGTGCAAAACATAAATTTTTAACATGATTTGGCCCTCCTGTTTCGTCCAACAAGATGTTCCAATCTGTCCATGCAGCAGTTCCGGCGTTAAAATCGTTAATCATTGAGTGTCCATACCTTTCGCCCAACGACCAGTTGTTGATGCTGTCTAAATCAAATTTTTCCTTACACCCTTCTGTAAAGATCAGTTCCTTGTCTGGGAACGCTTCTTTTACATTTTTAAGGTTATAAAATTGCATATTGCTTTTTGTCCAGGTTTCGTACCAATGGAAACCAATGCCCCAAACGTATTTTGCAGCTTCTTTATCACTGAGAATTGTACTTGCTCTTTGATAAATCAAATCCCTGTTATGGTCCCAAGCTATTAGTTTTTTGTTGCCCATACCTGCTTTTTGTAATGTTGGCCCCAAATATTCCTTAATAAAATCACGCTCTTCTTCTGCTGTATATATGCATGATTCCCAAGTTTGTTTTGCCATCGGCTCATTTTGTACGGTTAGGCCCCATATCGGCAATCCCCTCTTTTCATACTCTTGAATATACCTGATGTAATAATTTGCCCAAACCTGACGGTACTGTGGCAAAAGCTTTCCTCCTTGCAACATATTGTTATTGTCTTTCATCCACGCAGGCGGTGACCAAGGACTAACATATAAAGGCAAATTTCCACCTGCCATTGCTGTAGCAGCCTTAATTAATGGAAGTCTATGTTTTTCGTCGGGGGCAATATTGAATGTTTTAAGTTCTTTATCATTGTCTTTAACATAGGTATAACTGTAGGAAGAAAAATCGCAACTGTTAATATGGGTTCTGGCAAGTGTGTAGCCAATACCTTCTGTTTTGCTATAATAAGCTTTTAGAAATTCCTGTTGCAAGGTTTTTGGCAATTTGGCATAAGTTTCTGCTGCTGCATCTGTTATTGCTCCGCCAATGCCAACAAAAGTTTGAAATGTACGTTCTGTATCTATAAAAACGGTTGGCTCGGTTTCTAACGGTTGTTTATTGGGCCTAAATTGTAACGTTGCATTACTGCTGATACGCTCAGTTGTATTTTTAGCTGTAGTAAATACTTTTATCTTTTTCGACTCAATATCTTGAGCAACTACTGCATTTGAATTTAGTAAAGTAAGGCTAAAGATGAAAACTAATCTTAATTCTTTGTTCATAGCAAAATGATATCAGGAATGTTATAAATTTGGTGCTACACAAATAAACAAAAGACATTGAACAAATTAACTTCATATATATTTTTGGTACTGAATTGGTCAATATAAATGAGCTAAAATACAACTTAACCATTTTTACCGTTATTTATCAAAATCTCAATTAAAAGTACTTAAAAACACATTTAAACCATTAACTATTACAATAATGAATAGAAAACACAGGTAAAAAATCTCCTCAACGAAACAATTAAAAAATGAGGTTTTTGGTAAATAATATTGATGTAAATCATCTACAAACTCCGGTAAAAAGCTCATAAAAAACATCCTAAAAACTAGTGAAAATTTGAAATTGTGAATTTAGTGTAGAACAAGAAGCACTTGCTGGCAACTTATTTAAGATAAAGAACTCATCTGCCTAGCTATTTTATCCATTGAAATTTTAAACAGTTTCTAAATATAACTACACATAAAATTTTATGATGTAGTAAAAAAAATCCTATCTTCAAACCATTCAAAACTAACTAAACAAAAACATAATTATTTATGAATATTAAGCTACGCTTAACCATAATGAGTTTCATGCAGTTTTTTGTGTGGGGTGCATGGCTAATTACAATTGCCAACTATTGGTTTGGCACCAAACAATGGGATGGAACTCAATTCGGAGCCATATTTGCAACCATGGGCTTTGCATCTTTGTTTATGCCTACCTTAACGGGCATTATTGCCGATAAATGGATTAATGCAGAAAAATTATATGCCATACTACATATTTTTTACGCTTTTGTACTGTTCTATATTCCTCAAGTAGAAACACCCAACTCGTTTTTTTGGACGATGTTATTGGCCATGTGTTTTTATATGCCAACCATTTCTTTAAGCAATTCTATTTCTTATACTACCTTAAAATCTAACAGTTTAGATGTAGTGAAGGATTTCCCTCCTATTCGTGTGTGGGGAACTGTTGGCTTTATTGCGGCAATGTGGGTAACTAATTTAACGGGGAGCAAGGCTTCTGCCTATCAGTTTTATATTGCTGGAACCGGTGCATTGGCATTGGGCTTATATTCATTTACCTTGCCTCCATGTAAGCCTTCTAAATTAATTTCAGAAAAAGCCAGTTTCCTAGATACTTTTGGTTTAAATGCCTTTAAGTTGTTTGCCACGTATAAAATGGCTTTGTTTTTTATTTTCTCGATGTTTTTAGGAGGAGCTTTACAGTTAACCAATGCTTATGGCGATGTATTTTTAGATGAATTTAAACACTTTCCTAAATACGCAGAATCATTTGTGGTAAAATACTCTACCATTATCATGTCTATTTCTCAGGTATCTGAAACGCTTTTTATTTTGGCTATCCCCTTCTTTTTAAAGCGGTTTGGAATTAAAAAAGTGATGATTATTGCCATGTTAGCCTGGGTGTTTAGGTTTGGTTTGTTCGCATACGGAGATCCTGCTGGTAATTTATGGATGATTGTGCTTTCTTGTATTGTTTACGGAATGGCATTTGATTTCTTCAATATTTCAGGTTCTTTATTCGTAGAAAGCAATACCGATTCTAAAATTCGTTCTTCTGCACAAGGTTTATTTATGATGATGACCAATGGAGTAGGAGCTGTTTTGGGAAGTTTAACTTCTGGTTGGGCAATTGATCGTTTCTTTACNNTACGGAATGGCATTTGATTTCTTTAATATTTCGGGCTCTTTATTTGTAGAAACTTCTACCAACGCTAAAACTCGCTCTTCTGCCCAAGGCCTTTTCATGATGATGACCAACGGTTTTGGTGCCGTGTTTGGCAGCTTGGTTTCTGGCTGGATGATTGACAAGTACTTCACTAATTCTTTCCAAAATATTTCTGCTGTAGCCACTTATGTAGATTCTACTACAGACAATAGTCATTTATTATCGTTCGTAAAAAGTCATGGTATCAATATTTTAAGCGATGGCAGTTTTGATAAAGCTTTACTGATGAAAGATTGGCAACATATCTGGCTGTCTTTCACCATTTACGCTTTGGTGGTTACTGTACTCTTCGCCATCATGTTTAAGCATAAGCATACTCGTGCCGAAGAAGAAGCTATCAACAAAATCAGCCATTAAAATATTTATACATTCCAATGTCGTCCGTAAAGCTTAGAAAAGAGAAAGATTGTTTAAACTGTGGCCATCACGTAGAAGAAACTTATTGTCCACATTGTGGTCAGGAAAATATAGAATTAAAGGAAGATGCCTGGCATATGATTACCCATGCCATTGCAGATTATTTTCACTTTGAGCATAAGTTTTTCGGCACCATTAAACCCTTGCTTTTTAAACCAGGAAAATTAACCGTAGATTATGTAGCGGGCAAAAGAGCTTCGTTCTTACATCCTATTAAGCTTTATATTTTTATCAGCATTGTATTTTTCATTACTATTTCTAGCGGAACCCATAACAAGGAGGAAGAAGCCAGCCTTAATGCGGAAGTAACCGAAAAACTCAAGAACGATACGATAGTCTCTAATTCTGAAAAGGAAGTGAGGCAGATTTTAAAGTACATACCACTTAGTAAAAGTAAGAAAGACAGTATTTTAAAAGAGGTAAGAAAAGATATTGAGGAAAATGGAAGTGCCGCTGTTAACATCGGATCCGCTAGAAAGAAAAAGAGTAAGTTTAGCACATTTTCTTCTGGCGAAGAAACCATTGAAGAATACGAAAAAAATCAGCGGGCCTTGCCAAAAGAAGAGCGTGACAACTTTATTGCAAATTATATAGCGAAAAAAAACATTGAATTTAATAAATATCCAGATCCAATGGCAAAAATTGGTGAAGATATTGTAAAATACATACCAAAGATGATGTTTGTGCTACTTCCACTGTTTGCACTCATCTTAAAATTAGTTTACCTCAGAAAAAAGAAGTTTTATTACGAACACCTCATTTATTCTTTCCATACCCATTCGGCTATTTTTTTAAGCTTTATTATAGCTACAGCTTTAAAATGGCTAACTGGCTTTGTAATAGATGTAAGTTCTTGGATAGAATTTGCAGGTTTAATTTACCTGGCTTGGTACATTTATCGGTCATTAAGAACATTCTATAATAGCACAAGGTGGATCACTGTTTCTAAATTCTTGTTCTTAACTTTCTGTTACAGTGTTTTATTAGCCGTATGTTTTCTGGGCATTATTGCATTTAGTGTAATAATGATATAGATTTCGTACTAAAAAACGTTGTCATATACCCAAAATCTTTAGTATTACGCTAAAAACTTTTAGTTGGTACCATAGAAGTATTAAAACTTAAACAAGCCTATAGGGTTATAAAAATTTAAGTATGCTAAAAACTACAAAATTATTTTATGGCATTGCCCTTTTAGTTGCTGTTGCATTATTGGCATTATTTGTAACAAATAACCCTGTTAATCACCTAGATATTAGCATTTCTCATTTTGTACAGCAATTTCACAATCCAGTATTAGATCAAATAATGATATTTATTAGTGCTTTTGGCAATGTACCCGTTGCCTTTGCTGCTATACTCATTACGGCATTAATATTTTTGCTTTTTAAATACAAAAGAGAGGCCTTATTTGTGATGGCAATTTCTTTTACGGGAATAATTACCTTTAGTTTAAAGCGCTTATTTAATAGGCCGCGGCCTACAGATGAATACGTTACGTTAATAGAAAGCTATAAAAACCATAGTTTTCCAAGTGGACACACATTATCTTACGTGGTTTTCTTTGGATTTTTAATTTTCTTAATGCGAAACTTAACCGCTATCCCATCGTATTTGAGACGTATGGTAAGTATATTTTCTTACCTAATGTTTGTTACTGGGCCTATTTCTAGAGTTTACTTAGGCGCACATTGGTTTACAGATATTTTAGGGGGAATTTTGATAGGTCTGTTGTACCTCTTAGCACTAAACCACTTCTACAAAAGGCTTTAAAAAAAAGAAATGGAGATAGAACCTAAGTCCTACCCCCATCATCTAAATTAACGCTCTCAAGAGCAAATATACGGCAGTTTTTGATAAAAAAAAATATATCTGCTATTTTTTTAAAAAAATTTATTGACATTTAAAATAATAATTATTCAATAGTTGATTAAAAAAGTATTTAAAACCATAAAAAATGGTATAATAATAGCAAAAATTAACATTAAAAAGTAAAAAGTACTTTTTAATAACTATAAACCACCATCAGTAAATTTTTATTTTTAATACTTTTGTAAAGTCAATTCTTAGGGATTTACTTGGTATTAAAAGCAAAGGCTATGCAAAAAGTTAAGGCGTAGGCATTAAAAATGAAAAAGACTATTCCAGTTTACAATATCCAAAACTTTACAGCTTATAAAAATGATGGTATTTTGGTAAGTAGATTTGGACATTATGCACAACAATACCAGCATTTACATAGTGCGCATCGCCATAGTTTTTATCACTTTGTATTTTTTACACATGGTAGTGGTACGCAACAAATAGACTTTAAAACATTTGATGTAAAGCCCAATCTTATTTATTTTATGTTACCCGGACAGGTACATAGCTGGAATTTTGAAACTAAGCCCGATGGTTACCTGATCAATTTTTCTGCATCGTATTTTAGCTCGTTCTTACTAGAGCAAGAATACTTAGCTAAGTTTGTTTTTTTTAGCGGCAAACCAGAAGAACAGGTTTTGATATTAGACCACATTACTAGCCAAAAGTTAATCTCAATTTTTGAAGAGATTTTGAGCGAAGGAAACACGGCATTATCCATTAATGATGATTTGGTTAAAGTATTAATGCTCCGGTTGTTTATAGAGGTATCTAGATCAAGCAATTTGCAAAACAATGCCGAAACCAATCCTTATAACCATACTATTTTAAAAAACTTTAAGCAATTAATTGAACAAAATTATACCGAGCTAAGATTGCCCAAGCAGTACGCGGCATTATTATATATTACACCAAATCACTTAAATGCGCTTTGTAACGATTTCTTAGGGATTTCGGCAGGCAAATTAATTAGAGACCGGATTATTTTAGAGGCCAAGCGCTTGCTAATTAATTTAGATTTAAGGGTAGTAGAAATTGCCGAAAAACTCAATTTCGAAGATCAATCTTACTTTGTAAAATTCTTTAAAAAATACGAGGGAACAACTCCCGACAGATTTAGAAAACAATACTTAACAACACCACATGGAACAGCATAAAGAAACAACATACTACGTATCTGAATGGAAAGGATTTTCGCAAGCAAAATGCCCTAGATGCAGGGTTGGAAAGGCTTTTATTGGAAATACCTATAGCTTAAAAGCCCAAAAAATGAATGAATATTGCCCACATTGCGGGTTTAAGTTTGAACGCGAACCGGGATACTTTTATGTGGCCATGTTTGTGAGCTATGCCATGAACGTAGCCGAAATGGTTACCGCTGGTATAGCAGCCTATGTTTTTGGCTTAAGCTTAGAATACGACAATGTTTGGACTTTCTTAACCGTTCTATTTGCCACTACGATAGTTTGTGCACCCTTCAATTTTCGTTATTCGAGAATGATTTTATTGTATTGGTTGTCGCCAGGCTTAAAGTACGACCCATCTCGAAGCGCACCTAAAGACGAAGCAAAGTAATAAAAAGGGATATAAGCCTCCGCCAGCCGTATATCCCTTTTTTATATTAAGCTAAAGCCCTAAACATGGTGGCGCCCACGGTTAAATTGGTTCTGCTATCAATTAATATTGCAGCGCCATTTGCTTTACTATCGCTATAAAAATCAAATGGCAAGTTATCGGCAGTTTTAAGTACTACCCTACCAATATCGTTTAATTTAAACTCGTCTGCCGAATGCTTTTCTAAAGTGTTAATGTCAACTTTATAAATCACTTCGGCTATTTTGCATTTGGTTACTTTGCTATTGTGTTGCAACAAATAAATAATCGATGTATCTAAAGCCTTCGTATCCATCCAACATAAATCGGCTTCTATCAATTTGCTTTCTTGTGGCAAAGCCGATGAATTTACAATGGTATCGCCACGGCTAATATCTACATCGCTAGACAAATGAATAGTAACCGATTGACCCGAAGAAACCTCTTCTAATTCTTGATTAAAAAACTCTATTTTACTAATGGTAGAACTAGCACCCGATGGCAACACCGTAATTTTATCGCCAACTTTAAAAGTACCGCTTACTACCCTACCTGCATAACCTCTATAATCGTGCAGTTCGTCTGTTTGAGGCCTAATCACCCATTGTACAGGCATACGAGCCTTGTCTGACTGTTGCGCCATACTGGTCTCTACTTCTTCTAAAAAACGTAACAAACTATCTCCTTTGTACCAAAGCATTCTATCAGATTGATGCACAATATTATCGCCCTTTAAAGCACTTACTGGAATATAAGTTACCTCTTGTAGTTTCAATTCCTCAGCTAAAGTTTTATATTTCTGTTCTATTGCATTAAATACGGTTTCGCTGTAATCAACCATATCCATCTTATTAACAGCAAGTACTACATGCTTTATTCCCAGCAACGAAACCAAGTACGAGTGACGAATAGTTTGCTCTACTACACCATTTCTGGCATCGACCAAAATAATAGCCAAATTAGCCGTAGATGCTCCGGTAACCATGTTTCTAGTGTATTGGATATGGCCAGGCGTATCAGCAATAATAAATTTACGTTGATCTGTTTGGAAATATTTGTAAGCTACATCTATGGTAATTCCCTGCTCACGCTCAGCTCGTAAACCATCGGTTAAAATGGCTAAGTCAACCGTACCATCATCATTTTTTCTATTGGCATTCTGAATAGCCTCCAACTGATCTGCTAAAATAGAATCTGTATCGTATAACAAACGACCAATTAATGTGCTTTTGCCATCGTCAACACTGCCCGCTGTAAAAAATTTAAGTATGTTCATGCTTTTGGTTGTTTAGGTGGTGGTTGTTTGGTTGTTTGGAAGAACAAAGTCTAACCAATTAAAAAACAAAACAACTAACCAACTAGATTAAAAATATCCTCCCTTTTTCCTGTCTTCCATTGCTGCTTCCGAAACTTTATCATCCATGCGGGCGCCACGTTCCGAAATTTTCGACCGACTAATTTCATCAATAATATCATCAATCAAAAAAGCATCCGACTCAATAGCGGCAGTACAAGAAATATCACCCACGGTACGGAAACGCACTTTCTTGCGTTCTACCACATCTTCCTCATCCATATTTACGTAAGAAGAAGCAGCCATTAACTGTCCATTGCGTGTAATTACCTCACGCTCATGCGCAAAATAAATACTCGGCAATTCTATTTTCTCTCTGCGTATATAATTCCAAACATCTAGCTCGGTCCAATTACTTATTGGAAAAACACGCACATTTTCGCCTTTATGAATTTTACCGTTGTAAATATTCCATAACTCAGGGCGCTGGCGTTTGGGATCCCATTGGCCAAACTCATCTCTCACCGAAAAAATACGCTCTTTAGCTCTGGCTTTTTCTTCGTCTCTACGAGCCCCACCTATACAAGCATCAAACTGATGTTGCTCAATAGTGTCTAGCAAGGTAACCGTTTGCAAAGCATTTCTACTAGCATTTTTACCTTTCTGCTCTACCACTTTGCCTGCATCTATAGAAGCTTGCACCGAGCCCACAATTAAACGTTCGCCCAAGCGAGCCACCATTCTATCGCGGTATTCTATGGTTTCCTCAAAATTGTGTCCGGTATCAATGTGTACCAACGGAAACGGGAACTTACCAGGCCTAAATGCCTTCTCCGCTAAACGAACCAGCGTAATCGAGTCTTTTCCACCAGAAAACAGCAAAGCAGGTTTTTCAAACTGCCCCGCCACTTCCCTTAAAATGTGGATTGCCTCGGCTTCAAGTTCGTCTAAATAATCAAAATTATATTTACTCATTTTCTTGGTTATGTCTTTTTTTATTTTGAAAAGCAAGGTCCATCGCTTTTCGGCTTCATTAGTCCCGCTATTCGTTCCAAGTTTTTGTCTTCGACAAGCTCAGACTGACAAACTTTTCACTTCTATCGGGTTTATTTTTGTGGGGCTTGTAACCCCTCTCTGCCTATCGGCATCTCTCCCCCAAAAAGGAGAGAAAACATCTATGAGAGGCAGAGTTCCAACTCCCCTTTAGGGGTTGGGGGTATGCAACCCACACTCCTTTTTGCTTTGGTCTTCCCACCACCAACGGCCGGCCCTAAAATCTTCACCTTCTTTAACCGCCCTTGTGCAAGGTGCGCAACCAATACTAGGAAAACCTTTATCGTGCAAAGTATTATAGACAATGTTGTTGCCCTTTACATATTCCTTTACGTCATCCAAAGTCCAATCAAATATGGGATGAAACTTAAACAGCTGATTACCTTCATCCCACTCTACGTCTCCCATCCCTTCTCTATTGTTACTTTGATCGGCCCTAATACCTGTAATCCAAATCTCGTTACCTGCTAAAGCCCTTTTTAAAGGCTCAATTTTTCTAATGTAACAGCACTCTTTTCTATTCGCTACACTTTCGTAAAAGCTATTTGGCCCTTTAGCTGCTACCATATTTTGCAACAAATCGCTTTGCGGAAAATAAGCATGAATAGGCTGTTGGTACATCTCTAGCGTTCTATTCCAAACGTAGTAAGTTTCTGGAAAAAGCCTCCCTGTTTCGAGGGTAAACACTTTAATTGGAATATTGTTAGCAAATATTAAATGTGTTACCACTTGATCTTCCCAGCCAAAACTGGTAGAAAAAACTACTTTATCTTTGTGTTTTTCTGCTAGATATTTAAGCTTAGCAACAATATCTAGTCCTTCTAACTCGTGTTTTAAAGCTCCAATCATCTCTCTATTTAGTTAGTAAAACAAAAATGGTACGCAAACTCACAATTATAACAATGATGGCTACCATAATCATGATGGTTTTTGCGTTTAATCTCTTAGTTAATAAAGCTCCAAAAGGAGCTGCAATACATCCTCCTAAAACAAGCCCCAAAATTATTTGCCAGTGTACCAAGCCTATCATCATAATAAATGTTAACGAGCTTGCCAGCGTTACAAAAAACTCAGTTAGATTTACCGAGCCAATAGTATAACGCGGATTACCACCACGAGCAATTAGTGTAGAGGTAACAATAGGCCCCCAGCCGCCACCACCTATAGAATCTAAAAACGCTCCAATAAATGCTAACGGACCAATTCTCTTTAATGGTTTGGTTTTTTTAGGTTTAGAAAGTGCTTTTAACAAAATTTTAATGCCTAAAAATAAGGTGTAGGCAGAAACCACTGGTTTTATAATGTGGCCGTAGTTTTCTAAAGACGACAAAATATAAGCACCAGCAATTGCACCAATAATTCCCGGAAGCAGCAACTTTTTAAATAACTTTGTACGTACATTTCCAAAACGCAAGTGCATTAGTCCAGAAACGCCACTGGTGAAAATTTCGGAAGCGTGTACACTTGCACTTGCCGCCGCAGGTGTAACCCCAAAAGACAATAAAAATGTAGTGGCACTTACCCCATAAGCCATCCCCAAAGCACCATCAACCAATTGTGCTAAAAATCCGCCTAAAATAAAATACAAAATAGTGCTATCAACCTCATTTGCCAAACCTTCGGCTACATCGCCAAGTTTTGCAAATGGAATAAACGATAAAAAGATATGCCCTACCACCATTGTTGCAATTACAGAAAGCACCCAAATCACAATTTTCTTGAGATTAAACTTATTTTCTTTCTCTAAAAAAGTGGCTGTAATACCATTTAGCACTTTTACTTTGTGTTTAATATCGCCGTTAAGATTGTTTCTAATTTGGTTTAACTGACCAATAGAATGGTCTATTTCTTCTGGAATAGCTTCATCTAAAACCTCTTTTAACCTTTTTGCCATGGTTGGCGATTTACCATTAGTAGAAATGGCTATTTTTAACTCACCTTTTTGTACAATAGAGCCTAAATAAAAATCGCAGAGTTGTGGTTTATCTGCAATATTTATTAGCAAACCTTTTTGGTGCGCCAATTTTCTTAACTCAACATTAAAATCATTGTCATTCGTAGCCGCAAAAACAATATCAACATCTTCTAAATCTTCAGCAGAAAAAGTTTTTCGTTTAATTTTAACCTTAGCATTTAAAGATGCGATTTCTGCTACTGCAGTATGTACTTCTTTCGCAATTACCGTTACTTGCGCTGCTGTGCTATTATTAACAATCGCATTTAGTTTCTCCAACCCCACTTCGCCTGCACCAACCAATAAAGTACGCAGCTCATTCAACTTAATAAAAGCTGGAAAAAGCTGGTTACCACTGGCTGGTAAAACTGCTGCCGTATTTAAATTAGGAGATGGCTGCATGTTGTGCAATTACACTTTTAAAAGATGGATGTAAAGACACTACTTCGCCAAATATTAATAAAGCTGGCGCTTGAATTTCTTCTTCTTGAACCCGAGCCACAATATTTTCTACTGTTGAAACGATCAATTTTTCGTTTTCGGCAGAACCATTTTGAACTACGGCGGCTGGCAATTGTTGTTTACCAGCGGCTTTAAATGCTTCGGCAATTTTCGGCAACTGTTTCAATCCCATTAAAACAACTACGGTAGCATTTGAATTTGCAGCTTGGTAAATGTCATCAGAAATTTGGCCATTGGTAGTAGTTCCTGTAATTACCCAAAAACTTTCGCTCAAACCCCGGTGCGTTACCGGAATTTGCTGCAAAGCTGGCACGCCAATAGAACTCGAAACTCCTGGTATAACTGATACAGGAACGTTATAAGATACAGCAAAATCCAACTCTTCATAACCACGACCAAACACAAAGGGATCGCCACCTTTTAAACGCACTACATGTCCATAGTTTAAGGCATAATCTATCATTAACTGATTAATAGCATCTTGCGAATGCGAATGTTCGCCAGAACGTTTACCCACATACACCTTTATGGCTTGTGCTGGGGCGTAATCCAATAAAGCTTCGTTGGTTAAAGCATCATACAACACTACATTGGCAGTTTGTAAAGCTTTTACCCCTTTTAAAGTCAACAACTCGGGATCGCCAGGGCCTGCGCCTAATAAAGTTACTTTGGGTACTATATGTATGTTTTGTTGTGTCATTTATTTACGATTTACGATTGGTATATATCATCAGTTTTCCGACTTATCAGCTCACCAATTCGATATTTTTAAATGCTTTTACTTTGTCTAAAAAATCTTTGGCTTGCGCTAAATAGGCTTCTGCAAATTGTGGCGATGGTTCATGTTTATTGATTTGCAATACCATGTCATTAAAATTGTTCATCCCAAATTTGTAAGCATATTCCTCATCAAAGGTTTTAATGATACCTATTTGCGTACTCTGCCCCTTTCCATTATCTAATAAAATGGCTTTTGCACCACTTATTAATGTGTTATAGGCGTTGTAAATGGCATCGGCCCATAGACCTTTGTTATAGGCTTCTATTGCCCACCCGTATTTTTCTTCGGTTTCAAAAATCAGCGTTGCCACTAAATCTATCACTACTCCGGCACATTCTCCTACACCAATTGCCCTTACAAAATCTTCATTTTGTCCCCAGTCTATAAATTCTTCATTGGTTACCGTTTCTTGGTCGGCAATAGGTTTTAACAGTTGATAAAAGTAGTCTTTGCCCAGTTCGTCGTAATAGTTTAAAAAGCTGCTATAAAAACTGGCCTTTTCACTATAATCGTTCAGTATGGTTCTTAAAACCTGTGGTGCTCTTTTAGATGGTACTTTGATAATTTTTTCGGAAGCCCTACCCTCGCCATTGCCCACAGCACCGCCGCCCAACAAAACTTGTACGGTTGGCATAATTTTGCCATTTACTTTCATGGAGCTGCCATGAAAACCAATATGTGCAATGCCATGCTGGCCACAGCTGTTCATGCAGCCACTAATTTTAATGTTAATTTCTTTATTATGTACAAAATCGGCATATTCTTGATAGATTACGCTTTCTAAAACTCTTGCTAACTCCATAGAATTAGAGATACCCAGATTACAAGTATCTGTACCGGGACAGGTGGTTACATCGGCTATGCTATTGTGCCCTGGTGCAGATAACCCTAACTCATCTAAAGCCAAAAACAAAGCTGGGAAGGCTTCTTTGCGTACATATTTCAGCATTAAACCTTGACTAATGGTTACCCGCATGTCATCGGCAATTAATGGCTTAACGGCAGCAATAAATTTACGTGCCGTAGCGGTTGACATATCGCCAGTGCGCACCTTTACATATACTCCATAAAAGCCTTTTTGCTTTTGCTCGAAAGTGTTGGTGGCTAGCCAAGTATGATAATCTAGTTGTTTATTTGATGGAATTTCTACCTCAACCGTAATTGGCTCAGGAATGCTTGGCTCGGCAACAATATCACGATCTATTTGATAACTTTTTACTTTCGTAGCTAAACGCTCTTCCTCTACCATTTGTAAAAAAGCAGCAAAACCAACTTTATTTAGCAAGAATTTTAAGCGGGCTTTGTTACGATTTGTTCGTTCACCAAACCTATCAAAAACACGTAAAACAGCTTCAGAAAAAGGAATGATCTGGTCTTCGGGCATAAAATCTGTAACTTGTTGGCCAATGTAGGGCTGTGCGCCCAAACTACCACCTAGCAATACTTTAAAACCTCTAATTTCTTTACCGTCCTGGTATTTTACTTTAGGGATAAAGCCAATATCATTAATGAAAGAATAGACAGTATCTTCTTCACTCGAAGAAAAACCGAACTTAAATTTCCTACCCAGCTCCATACTTACCGGATTGCCTAAAAAATATTTAAAGAAACCATGTGCATAAGGGCCAACATCAAAAGGTTCTAATGGATCTATGCCAGCTGTAGATGAAGCTGTTACATTACGAACGGTATTACTGCATGCTTCGCGGATGGTAATGTCGTCTTCCGATAGTTTTGCCCAAAGTTCGGGCGTTCTATCTAAACTTACATAGTGTATTTGTATATCTTGGCGTGTGGTAAAATGTAGGTTAGACGAAGCATATTCATCAGAAACATCGGCTATTTTAAGCATTTGTTTAAAGGTAATTTTACCAAAAGGAATTTTTATCCTTATCATTTGCACTCCGGGCTGTCTTTGTCCGTAAATACCTCTAGCTAAGCGTAGGCTCCTAAATTTTTCGTCGTGTATCTTTCCCTCACGAAAAGCTTTTATTTTATGCTCAAGATCTATAATTTCTTGCGGTACTAAAGGATTTTCAAGTTCTGTTCTAAAACTTTGCATTGCTTTTTGGTTATGCGCTATTTAAAAAACCGTTTCTCTTCTAAAAGAAACAGCTATGTTTAATTTCTTTTAAAATGATATGCCTACCTCTTTTAGCGTCAACTGTAAGAACAGTCGGTATTTTAACTTTCAAATTAAACAGCAGGCAATATTCTATTTTATCCGCCAAATATATAAAGTATATAGAAATAGTAGTTATTAATTTTGATATTTATTTTTCAAAAACAGTATAACTTTATTTTTGAAAAGAGGCTAATGATGTTAAACCCTTACAAAACAATGAAAAACAAAAGAATATAAGCGAGACAAACAGCTTATATAAGAGTGGGACTAAATTTTTATTTTCAGGGTGTCTTCTCTTTTAATGATATCAGCAATGCTAGTTTGGCCCAAAATTTTAAGCGTTGCATCTCGTACATCAATAAATGCACTTCTTATACCACAAGTTACCTCGTCTTTGCACTCATCGCATTTATGATAGAAGTTTAAACTGGCACAAGGCATCATGGCAACAGGGCCATCTGTAAGGCGTAGAATTTGTACTAAAAAGATTTCTTCTGGTTTTTTATTAAGGCTATAGCCGCCTCCAGCTCCTTTTTTACTATATAGAAAACCCGCATTCCTTAAATCTAAAAGAATTTGCTCTAAAAATTTTTTAGGGATGCGCTCTTCCTCTGCAATTTTAGAGATCTGCATAGGTGGCATGTCTATATTTTTACCAAGCGCAACTAGCGCTTTAATGGCATATTTGGTCTTTTTAGATAGCATACGTTACAAATGTAATAATTTTTTAGCTTGTTGAGCATTGGATTATTTGTTGGTTAACAGTTTTGACACTTAAACTATTTCTCGTAGTTCTCTGGTATCTTTTCTTTTTTAGCAGCTTCGAGGTACAATTTAACCTGATTTACACAGGCAGCCAAATTTTGTTTAATTTCATGCTCCCAAAAACGCATTACTACATAACCTAGTGCTTTTAAAGCAACATTTACAAACTGGTCTCGCTGCATATTTCGTTCTATTTTGGGTATCCAAAAAGCTTTATTGGTGTTGGGCATTCGTTTGTGCCATTGGTAACCGTGCCAAAAATCGCCATCAATGAATATAGCTAATTGATATTTTTCTATCACTACATCGGGTTTGCCAGGCAAATCATTGCGATGAACTCGAAAACGGATATTTGCTTTCCAAAGTGCCTTTCTTAATAATAGCTCAGGTTTACTGTTACTTCCCTTAATTTTTGCCATTATTTTACTGCGCTTTTTTGTGGTGTAAAACCCGGCACTTTCTTCGAAACGTGGTACTTTAATGGTGTTTTCTTCGATAGGCAAATAAAACTTGGGCTGCTTTTTCATCTATTTATATTTAATTAGTACGTCTTCATCGTTTACAATAAAAAACTTTACAAAAGTATCTACACTAGATCTTCTTTATAATGCAAAAAACACCTAAAGGTAATTTAGGCTATATTTTTGATTTTTACTGCTTATGCTCTATCGGAGATATAAGTTCTATTATCTCTTCAGCAATAATCTATAAACATTTTAATAACATCAATTAAACAGTATCTTAATTTTTAAACCAAAAAGCTTTTGCTACTTTTGTTTACCTAAACAAACGACTTGTTAAAGCTCCTAACATATAAAACACCTTCCAAATTCTTTTCAGAATTTGATAACCATTATAGTTATCTTAATCTGAAACAGGTAAGAACCATTAGCAGTGTTATCTTTATCATTAGTTGCACTATGCGCTTTTTATCTCTTGTTTTTTACAAAGAGGTTGTACAGTGGCACTATTATACAGAACTTTCGGTTTGTATCTGGATACAGTTTTTTGGTTCGGCAATCTTTTTTGCATCCTGTACGTATGCGCTTAATCCCACAAAATCTACAAAAAGGCAACGAAAAGGGCTTGTTGTATTGTTTATCATTTACATGCTTACCATGAGTTTTAGTGTAAGCTATATTATGGCGTTACACAACGCAAAGAACATGCTTACCATGTTTTTAATTGGCATTGCTACCGTAAGTTTGTTCTTTGTCATCGAATTTAGGACTATTGTTTTTGTGGTATCATATATCGTGCTGATTTATTTTTTGGCGCTAGTATTTCCAGCTTTACCTGTTCAACAAAAAATAATTAATAGCATGGCTGCCATTATACTTGGCGTTACCTTGCTGGTATTTTCTAGATACAGCTATTATTTCAAATCGAAACATTTTGTAAAAATTAAGGAACTTGAAGAAAAAAATCAGCAAATTTCACACTTAAACGGACAAAAAGGGGAAATTTTAGCGTTTGTTGCTCATGATTTGAGGTCGCCTTTAAATAACATTGAAGCTTTGGGCAATTTAATGTTAATTGAAAATGAAGGCAACAACGAGGCCAAAATGATTGTAAATGCAGCATCTCAGGCCAAAAATATTATTAACGATCTCATTGAAGCTGCCAAGCAAGAGCACCCCATTTTTTCGAAAGAACCTATCTCGTTAAATCGTTTTGTGAACGATTTAGCAGCTAAGTGGCAAACCAATACCGATAGAAAAATTAGGTTTTATGCTGATAAAGAAGATATTGTAATTAATGCAAATCCATCTAAACTAGAGCGTGTTATTGATAATTTAATTGGTAATGCTTTTAAATTCTCGAGTATATGCAAACCTGTAGATATTACCATTACCAAAAAGGATCATTCGGCTTTCATAAAAATAGTAGATTTTGGCATAGGCATCCCGAAAGAGATGCAGGCGCATGTTTTTGAGCAATTTTCTAAAGCTGGCCGACAAGGCTTAATGGGCGAAAAATCAATTGGCCTGGGGCTGCATATTTCTCATAAAATTATTGAGCAACACAACGGGGAGCTTTATGTAAATAGTACCGAAAACGAAGGAACTACTTTTACCATTCAACTACCTGCTTAATTATTTAATCGTCGTCTGCTATTTTACCTGCAAATAAATCCTTACTAAAATTAACCAAGAAAAGTTCTTTTTTTGCCCTTGTTACGGCGGTATATAGCCAACGCATAAAATCCAGGTCAACCATGTCTTCTGTTAAAAAACCTTGATCTACAAAAACGGCATCCCATTGGCCACCTTGCGCCTTATGACAAGTTACCGCATAGGCAAATTTAATTTGTAGCGCATTGTAATATGGATCTTGCTTAATGGCCTGCAAACGTTCTTTTCTGTTAACGATATGTTCGTAATCTAACAGCAGGCCTTCATATAATTTTTTACTGGCTTGGTATGGTAAATTTGGGCTTTCGAGCTGTAAAGTATCTAGCAACACCTTACAGGTAATTGTACCTACATCAGGAAAATCTATCAATTCTAATTGTACTTCGGCAAACCTAAAACCATAACGTTCTTCTTCTCGGCGTACTCTAATAATTTTTGCCATATCGCCATTGGCAATAAAAGCGGCTTCGTTATCTTCGGGCAGCCAAAAATAATTGTTACGCACCACCATAATGTAGTCTCCCCCACTTAACTCTTCGTCTCTATAAAGTAGTCTTGCCCTTATTTGATTATTGTAGATATTTGCCGATTTATTAGATCTGCACACCACTAGGGTATTTTCTAATCCGTACTTACCGTAGGCATATTCTAATCCTTCTACAAATTTTATCCCTGTCATCCTAAAGATATCTTTGTAACCCTGGGTGATAAACTTAGGCCATTTAGGCTTGTTTTCGTAACTGCTCACCAATTTTCTTAACATGGTAGCATTGGCTAAAATGCCCGATTTTTTTTCTTGCCTAACCACTTCTGTAAGTTCTACACAAGTTACCTCTAAATGAAAGTTACTACTTAAATATTCGGGATTTAGCGCTGGACTATTTACACTGCCCACAGGCGGAAGTTGTGCCGTATCTCCAACAAAAAGTAGGTAGCAGTTTTTAGATTGGCCTTCTGGCGATGGCTGAAAAACAAACTGCAATAAATCTCCCAGAAAAGAAGAACCATTTTGTGCACTCCACTCGTCGGCAATCATAGAAGCCTCATCTATAATAAAGACAGTATCCTGTGCTAAATTTGGTGCCAGCTGAAACACCGTATCTATACTTACGGCACTTTTCTTTCTGTAAATTTTTTTATGGATAGTTAAGGCTTTTTTTTGTGTGTAGTTACTCATTACTTTAGCAGCCCTACCCGTAGGTGCCAACAGTATGCTTTTAAGTCCGAATTTTGGCAAAGCTTTTACCAGTGCCGCTACCGAGGTGGTTTTTCCGGTTCCGGCATAACCTTTTAAAACAAAGCAGTTTTCTTCGTTAGTTTTGCTTAAAAAATTGGCAACTTCTCTGCAAAAGCGCAATTGTTCTTTTGTTGGGGCAAAAGGGTACGATTGTGCAATTAAACTGGCTTTATCCATTTGGCAAATATGCAAAATATGCCACAGATGTTATTAACCTGAACTAAATCAGCAAGCTTAAATATGATAATTTAATTCATTTTCACTAAAAACATCTATGCATCTGTGGCAATCAAACTCATTTTAAAATAAAAAAACTATTTTTGTGGATACATGAACAATAACAGCATTTTATTAATTGATCCGAACTTTGAACCAGCTGAGAGCAAAAATTTGAGCCTGTTGGTTAAAATAGGTGCCGATACTTTTTCTTATGCCATAACAAACGCCACAGAAAAAACCTTACTTGCTGTTTACGATGAGCAAGAATGTGAAAATGGTTACGACAAATTACAGGAACGCTTAAAAACAGATGCTTATTTAAAGCTCCCTTATAAAGAAGTTAAGATAGCTGCCCATACCCAGAATATTATTTTTGTGCCGCAAGAACTGTTTAACCAAAACGACACGGTTCTTTACACCAAGTTTTTTACTGAAACAGACGTTGAAAATGTATATGTTCAACCCAGTTTACAACAAAGCGTACAAACTATCTTCGCTTTGCCACCAACAGCAGAAAAAATAATTGGCGAACATTGGCCAAACAGTACTAAGCTTCAGCATAATGCAGGGTTAATTGAATTAGCTGCCCAAATAGAAACAGCTAGTATAATTATAGATTTCTCCGTTAGTTCATTTCAAATCATCTACATTAACCGCAATAAAATTACTTTTTCACAAAGTTATCAATTTGATAATTTAGATGAGTTAACCTATTATATCATATTAATTATTAACGAGTTAAACATAAATACCAAACAAACTAATTTAAAGCTGTGCGGAATTATACACGAAGACGATGAGAAGTGGAATTTGCTTGCCCAATACTTTGAAAAGGTTAATTTATGGGTAGCAACACCTTCATTAAACACCGATATTTTAGATGATATGCCGGCTCATTATTACACCAGCTTACTTGCACTACAGCAATGCGTATAGTTGGCGGTAAATTAAAGGGCCTGCAGTTTCATGCACCAGCAAAACTTCCTGTAAGGCCAACTACAGATATGGCTAAAGAGGCCTTGTTTAATATTTTGCTAAACAGTTATGATTTTGAAGAATGTACCATACTCGATTTGTTTACTGGAACAGGAAGTGTTAGCATTGAATTTGCCTCTCGGGATACACAAAGTATTACCTCGGTAGATAAACACCCTGGTTGTGTGGCTTGGTTAAAAACGGTGAAAGAGAAACATCATTTAGAAAACATTGCCATTTACAAAGCAGATGCTTTTAAATTTTTAACACAAACTTCAGAAAAATACGATATTATATTTGCCGATCCACCGTATGATTTACCTAACATTCCTTTGTTGCCACAGTTGGTACAACAATATCAATTGTTAAATGAAAATGGCGTTTTAGTTGTAGAACATCCGTCAACGCTTAAGTTAAACCAACAACCCGGATATACCGAAACAAGGAAATATGGCTATTCATCGTTCAGTTTCTTTAAGAAGATAAAAGAATAAGGGTTAAAAAACAGGGACTAGTTTTCAACGTCTCTCCTATTATAAACATCATCTTTATTTCTTATTTTTTGCTCATTAATCCTATTAAACTATATTTGGATATGAAAATCGCTTTATTTCCTGGCTCGTTTGACCCCATTACTATTGCCCATGTAGATATTTTGAAACGAGCATTGCCTTTGTTCGATAAAATTGTGGTAGGTATTGGCTTAAATAGTTCAAAACAAAATTTCTTGTCTGCCGAGAAAAGAGAGGAAATTGTAAATAGCATTTTTGTTAACGATAGCAATGTACAAGTACAAACTTACCAAGGCTTAACTATCGATTTCTGTAAAAAAATTGGTGCCAATTATATGGTTAGGGGTATCCGTTCTGCTTCAGATTTTGAATACGAAAGGGCCATTGCCCAAATTAACAAAAGCATGATGCCCGAAGTAGAAACAATCATCCTGTTAAGCAAGCCCGAATATTCTGCCATTAGCTCAACCATTGTGAGAGATATTTTAAGAAACAACGGCGATGTAAGTCAATTTGTGCCTAAAGAGGCTTTGCGCTTTTTTTAGCTATTGCAGTAAATAAATTGCAGTGCCGGTAATGGTAACAAGAACGTATTTAAACTGCGTTTTGTTCTCTTCAACTACCTTATACTTTACACCATCAATAATTAGCTCTTTTGTTTGTTTATTAAAGCTGAAGGGCACCGTTTTATTGGCAGTAGTTTCGCCATCACATTTCTTAAGGCCATAATTTCTAATCATTGTACCATCTGCCTTAAATAAAAAAGTATCATCTTGTTCGCACTCTGGCACGGCGAAATAGAAATTAGTCCCACTGGGATTTGTTGAAGCATTCAAATCTTTCATTCCAAATTTCCACGTCTTGGAAGTCAGCACATCTATCATTTGCTCATGTTCCTCTTTTTTACAAGCAAAGAGCAATGTAAAGAGTAAAAAAACAGAAAGGGCTGAAATTTGAGTTGTTCTTTTCATATTATTAACAAACGTTCGAAATTACAACTTATTGGTAAACTTTATTAACTCAAGCATTTCAAATCAAATGCTCACTCCTCAAAACATCTACTATTAAAGGATAGGTGTTTTCTATTTTCACTTTAATGTTTTGCGGAGCTACCCAAACTGCTGCTGTAATACCTTCTTCTACTTGAGGTATCAATTTCGGGCTACCTTTCACGTTCATTTTATACCAACTAGTTCGTTTTAAGATAAGTTCTCCGTTCATTTCATACACATGATAGGTTTTGCAAATGCTATCGTTACGTTTTGCTATTTTAACGCCACACTCCTCTTCAACCTCACGTACGGCCGCATCCTTTACTTTTTCGCCTTTATCTACTTTCCCTTTTGGCAAATCCCATTTTTTGTGCCTAAAGATAAAAAGAAACTCGCCTTGGGCATTGGCAACCAAACCACCGGCCGCCTTAATAACTGTTAAATCGTTTTTAATCTTTTTAAATACCACAGTCGCATTTTTTGTTACTAACAAATAGTTCTTTCCCTTGCTACCCTTTATTTTTTCGTAAAACGACCTAAACTCAAAGCCATCTTCCTCAATCTGTTGAATTTTATCCCCTATTAAAGAAGGGTTGTGAGTTATAAACAAAGTGTTGTCGTTAATATAAATTCTGTATTTTTGTGCCATGTATAATAAAAGTGATATTGAATTAAAGGTAGCTGAATTTTTATTACAAATAAAAGCAATTAAACTACAACCTGCTAATCCATTTACTTGGGCATCGGGTTGGAAATCGCCTATCTACTGTGATAACCGGATAACTTTATCTCACCCTTCGGTAAGAACTTACATTCGTCAGAAACTAGCACAACTTATACAAGAAGAGTATGGAGCTGTTGATGTAATTGCAGGAGTGGCTACTGCCGGTATTCCGCAAGGTGTATTAGTTGCACAAGAATTGGGCTTACCTTTTATTTACGTAAGAGCTAAAGCAAAAGAGCACGGCACAGGAAGCCTTATTGAAGGCGAAATTGTAGAAGGCCAAAGAGTAGTAGTGATTGAAGATTTAATTTCTACAGGGAAAAGCAGTTTACAAGCAGTAGAAGCTTTACGTAATGCTGGCTTATCTGTAGCTGGCCTGGTAGCTATCTTTACGTATGGTTTTCAACAAGCCGACGATAACTTTGCCGCTGCTAAATGTAGATTTTCAACACTTTCTAACTACAGAGCTTTAATAGATTATGCCGCAGAACATGCTATTATTGCTAAATCAGATATCGAATTCCTAAACAAATGGCGTGAAAATCCAGCTGAATGGGGACAAGGCGAAATGGTATAAATTTATAGCCACACACAACATCTAACATAAATGACAATTATTGAAAGTAACGCTGAAATTAATTTGCCTGTAGCACAAGTTTATCAATTTCTTGCTGATTTAAACAACCACCAACAGTTAATGCCAGAGAACATTTACAATTGGTCTTCTACGGCAGATACTGCAAGTTTTACCATCCAGAACATGGCTAAATTGGCAATCCATATTTCAGAAAGGGTTGAAAACCAAAAGTTAGTTGCTATACCAACAGAAAAACCACCTTTTGATCTATCGTTAGAATGGAACCTAATTGATAACGGAGATGGAACTACCACTGCAAAACATATCATTTCGGCAGATTTGAACATGATGATGAAAATGCTTGCTGCTGGCCCATTACAAAAGTTAGCAGATTACCAAACCAAAAGAGTGAAAGAGATTTTGGGTTAATAGTATCAAAGGAAGTTCAAAAGACTTCCTTTTTTTATACCTGCTAATTTTATTGTAGGCAAATAAAATCACACCACCATTTCTACACGGTAATTACCTATTCCAATTTCATTCTTTTCATCAGAAAATAAAACCCAATAGCGGTAAACAGCATTAATAAACCTGTACCAATCCAAAGCACATTAAAGCCATAATTTGCAGCAATCTTGGTACCTAAATAAGGCGCAAAAATTAATCCGGCAGATAAAGAAAGGGAATTTAAGCCCATATAGGCTCCCCTATTTTTAATGGTAGAACGTTGTAAGGTAACGGTAGCCATAAAAGGCATGGCCAATATTTCTGCTATACAAAGAATAAACATAGAAACATATAACAGCCACAAGCCTTTAGCAATCAACAAGGATACAAAAGCCAGCCCACACAAAAATACACCAATAATAATTGCGTTAGCCGCAGTTGTTCTTCTTTCTGCAAGATGCACAATGAGCATTTCTAAGCTAAAGACTACTACACCACTATATGCCAAAATTATGCCTATACTTTTTTCAGATAATTGATAAACTTCTCTATAATATAATGGCAATGTGCTGAGCAATTGAAAAAAACAAATGGCAAAAAACACACTCAATAAAGAAAAAACCAAGAAAGGAACATCCTTATAAGGCGATTTATAGGCTATTGCTTCGTTATTGGTATCTTCTTTTTGAGCGATAACTCCTTTCCTATTTCTAAAATATAGATAGAAAATTAATGCTGCAAAAAATGCAGTAACCGCGTTTCCGTAAAACAAAAAATTGTAAGACAATGCTGCCAGCAAACCGCCTAAGGCTGGCCCAATAGAAAAACCTAGGTTTAAGGCCATTCTATTTAGCGTAAAACTTCTTACCAAAGTGTCCGGTTTAGAATAATAAGCTAAAGACACCGAATTGGCAGGTCTAAAAATATCGCTTACCATGCTCAATATTAAAATACCTATTCCCAAAGTAATTTCGGTTTTTAATAGCGGTAATATTATAAAAAGTGGCACTACGGCAACCAAGCTAAAAAGTTGAACCTTAAAATGCCCGAATTTATCGGTTAGCCAACCCCCAATAGAAGAGCCAATTACCGAGCCTATACCAAAACAGCTCAACAAAATTCCTGCAGTCTCTAAAGAAAAACCTAAATGATTTACCATATAAACACCCAAAAAAGGCACTACCATGGCTCCACTCCTATTTACCAACATTACCAAAGCCAGCATCCAAGTAGGTGATGACAAGCCCTGATAAACTTTAAAATAATTTTGGATATAGGTTTTCATTTAAAATAGAATTGGTTGCAAAGATACAGTTTAGGATAGATTAAAAGGGATAGTGGCTGTCAAGCGATAATCATTTGAATAAAAAACCCAGCGACAAATTAATGTCGCTAGGTGCACAAAACTGAAAACATTGTTCAGTAATAAGATGTATTCAGTCTATTATAAAGTTTGTTTATGCAACCACAACTGTTTATTATCTTCGGTGTTGCCAAAATAAATCAGTTCCTTATTATCTGGCGAAATGTACATTGGATATCTATCGCTTACTACGTATTTTTTATCGCCTGGAAAAATCACAGTACCTAAATTGCCATTGCTTATTTTAGCATACTTTGGGTACATATTTCCTTTTTTGGTAATTTCGTAGGCAGCCCATAACAAATCTCCATCGTTAAGTTTTAGCAAATAAACTGGCGAAGCCATTTTTTCGGATGCTTTTTCTACCTGTGGTAAAGTAAGGTTTTTAACTAGGCTGCCGTCTGTAGAGATATTAAAGGCATAGATATTACCCCATTTTTCGGGATCGTTTTCTTTTTTCTCAAAAGCCTGTCCGGCAATCCATACTTGATTTTCGGCAGTTTTAATGGCACCATTAGCCGAAAAGCGACTTAATTCGACACCTATACTTTTCATAGCAGTTGCTTTTACCACGGCTTTCTGCCCATTTTTTATACGAATGACTATCAACTGGTCGTCATTACCTTTAAAGGATGTAAAATCAGCATATTTATCTTCGTTACCTGCTTTGCTTGTACCAAGTATTATGGTTTCATCATTTAAATTATAGATATAAACATTATTGAGCCTACCATAAGGGCTGATGAATTTTGTCCTTTCCTTAGTTTTGGTATCTACTCCTATACGCAGGTATTCGTATTCGCTTTTATTGGGAGCAAAATATGGTTTTACGCCACCGTGAGTGGGAGCAAAAAGCATCAACATATCGTTGCTGCCGTCGGTAGCAGGCTGGTCGTACAGTTTTTTGTAGCTGTACTTAAAATCAAATGGTGTTTCGGCAATTTTTTGGAGATTTTTAGCACTGTAACGTTGAGCCACATAACGAATATTAGTTCCAAATATTTTTTCACCTGTGGCTGGATCTTTCATACCTAAGGTATTAACACAGGACACCACCATTACATCGCCACTAGAAGAAGATACCCTTTTTTGACCATTTCCGTAAGTTTTACTGTTACTCATATCCCAATTAGACATTGTTCTTCCCGTGCTAAAAAATTCTGATGGCGCATCGGTCTGAAAACCTACCATAGTGAGCCTGCGTCCACTTGCATCGTCTTTTATTTTTACTTTTTCACGGTAAATAAAACCTTGGTCAGTGATATGCTTTTTGCCTGTCGGCGTTTGCAGTTCCATTGATCTCCAACCGATATAGCCCGTCATGAGCACCAAATTGCCCAGTATATTGTTTTCTACCGACAATACACTGTCGCGAATGATACCGCTAGATGATGTATTGAAAAAATCGCTCCAGAAAGTAGATTTTTTCTTTGCCTGCTCCATGTCTAGTTCTTCT